>DASZKP010000072.1:0-57684 GCA_035553395.1 Solirubrobacteraceae bacterium
GCTGCCGTCCGGGTGCAGTCGGTCGACGACCGGATCGACGTCCACACACTCGAGCGGGAGACCGGGCCGACCGAGCTGCGCCTCAACGACATCGGCCGGGTCACGCTGCGCACGAGCTCGCCGCTGGCCGTCGATCCGTACCGGAGCAACAGACGGACGGGGAGCTTCATCCTGATCGACGAGGCGACCAACGCGACGGTCGCCGCCGGGATGCTAGCGTGATAGCATAAGGGCATGGCGCAGATCCTGATCCGAGGACTCGACGACGACCTGAAGACGAAGCTGCAGCGACGAGCGAAAGACCACGGGTGCAGTACGGAGGAAGAGGTTCGCGAAATCCTGCGGAACGCCGTCCGCGATCAGGACCGGGCGCCCGCGGCGCTCGGCTCTCAGATTTCGGCGCGATTCGCCGGCGGAATCGGTCTAGACGAAGACGTCGTCGAGCTGCGCGGTCAGGTGAGACCCGCTCAATTCGGCGAGTGATCCTGCTCGACACCAACGTGATCTCGGCCTTGATGCGCCGCGACCCAAACCCTGAGGCGGTCGTCGCGCGTTGGCTCGACAGCAGCCTGCGGAATCGATCTGGACAACGTCGATCACGGTCTTCGAGGTCAAGACCGGGCTGCACCTGCTCCCGGCGGGACGACGCCGTGAGGACCTCGAGCGCGCGTTCGACGCGCTGCTCACCGACGATCTCGAGGGACGCGTTCAATCGTTCGACACGGCAGCGGCCACCGCCGCAGGCGAGATCGCCGCCGGGCGTCAGGGCGCCGGCCGAACACTGGACATCCGGGATGTCCAGATTGCCGGGATCGCCGTTGCCAGACGCGCGCAACTCGCCACGCGAAACACCCGCCACTTCACCGACCTCGGGGTTGTACTGATCGACCCGTGGTCCGCCTGACCGCAGACGAGCTGCCGACGGGTCGGGGACGTCGCCACTGAGCCGAGGTGTTCGGCGGCTATTATGCGCGTATGAAGCGCACCACCGTGTCGTTGTCTGACGATCTCGCGCAGGCCGTCGATCGTGAGGCTCAGCGGAGGCGCGTGTCCGTCTCTGAGGTGACGCGGGATGCGCTCACCGCCCACCTCGGTCTCGGGACATCCGGGCCGCGCGAGCTGCCGTTCCCCACTCTGGGTCACAGCGGACATCAGACGACCGGACGAGACATGGAGCGGCTACTCGAGGACGACTGGAATGAGCGCCCTCGCCGTAGTTGATGCGGGACCGCTGTACGCCGCCGTAGACGGCGACGACACCGACCACGCTCGTTCCCGGGCGGCCCTCGAGCGAGCGGATCTGCGCCTCGTCATACCGGCGATGGTCGTCGCCGAGGTCACCTACACCGTCGGGCGCCGCCTCGGCGCGACCGCCGAGAGCGCCTTTCTGCGTGGGCTCGCAGCGCTCGACATCGAGGGACCAATGCCGGAGGATCTGACCCGGATGGCGGCGCTGGTTTCCGAGTACGCGGACTTTCCGCTCGGCGGAACCGACGCCTCGGTCGTGGCGTTGGCCGAACGCCTCGGCGCGACGACCGTCATCACGCTCGATCGCCGTCATTTCGCAGCCGTGGTACCGCGCCACTGCGACATGTTCGAACTGCTGCCGTAGCGGCGGGCCGGCAGCGGCGCTGCCGGCCCATCCCGTCAGTTGCCCGAGACGTTTGCGCTCGTGTCGTCGGGGAACGGACCGGCGCCAGCGTTACCGCGGCTGAGGACCGGTCCGCTGACGGTGTTGCCGATCACCTGGACGCCGTGCACGTTGTTCTTGACGTCCAGCGCCCCGCCGATCGTGTTCGGGGCGCAGCCGTCGGTCGCGTCGCCGATCAGCACGAATCCGGTCGCGCTGCTGACGGCGACCGTGCCGCTGATGTGACTCCCGCACACGCGCAGAGCCCCGCCGCCGGAGTCCGCGAGCCCGCCTGAGACGGTCGAGTTCTCGAGGTCCAGCGAGCCGCCCGGGTCGATCGCGACGGATCCGCCGATCGAGGCGTTGCGCACGAGGACCGTCGAGCCGGCCGGCACGACCAGGGCGCCGGGATGGTTCCCGGTCACAGTCGTGGACGCCGTCACGGTGAACGCCACCGGCGCCGCCGTGCTGCTCCCGAGGAACTTGGAGTCCCCGCCGTAGACCGCGGTCACCGTGTGCGCGCCGACCGGCAGCCCGGAGAGCGTGACGCTGGCGTGGCCGGACACAAGTGGCACCGTGGCCACCGGGGTGCTCGACCCGTCGAGGTAGAAGCTGACCGACCCGGTCGGAGTGAACGGGTCGTTCGTGGGTGTCGGCGCGACCGTCGCGCTCAGCGTGATCGACGTGCCGAAGGCCGAGCTGGTCGGCGTGACCGACGCGGTCGTCGTCGTCGCCGCGTGGGCCAGGGCTGCGACGAACTTGGCGGTGTCGGGCGTGCCCAGGCCGCTCGCCATGTCATAGCCGGGGAGGGCGTTGTATCCGGTCACGCCGTCGAAGCTGTTGTTGCCGCTCGTGATGTCGGTGATCCCGCCGGCTAGGTCGCCGCCGTAGCGAGAGTAGAGAGTCGGGTTGAGCCAGCCCAGCCGGTACCCGGCCGCCTGGTCGGCGATCGCGACGACGCCGGAGAACAGCGGCGATGCCTCACTCGTCCCGCCGACGAGCTGCCACTCCGGACCGGTGACCGTCGGGCTCTGGCCATAGTCGTCGAAGCTGTAGAAGACGTCGACGGCACCGTCGACCGCCGCGCTCATGCTGATGTCCGGCGTTCCGCGGGCCGCGCCGACGACGCCGCTCACGCCGTCCTGGAAGGACGGGCGGGAGAACACGGTCGACTTGCCGCCGCCGCCGGCGCCGAAGCCGTCGTTCCAGACCACGTCCGGCGCCAACCGGTTGCCGTTCGCGTCGAGCGAGAGCTGCGTCCCCCCGACCGAGGTCACGAGCGGATCGGACGAGGGCCACGAGTTGACCGGGAACGTGTAGCAGCAGCTCTCGTCCGGGAACAGGTCGGTCGCGCCGTTGTCGCCGGACGCGCCGAGGACGGTGACGTTGTGCTGCTGGGCGTTGACGAACGCGCTGCGGAGGTTGAGGAGCGACTGAGCATTCGGGAAGTCCTGCTCGGTCGACCCGAAGCTCTGGGTGATCACGTCACCGAGGTTGTGGTCGACGACGTAGTTCTCGGCCGTGACGATCTCCGGGAAGCCCTGTACGCCCTCGGTCTCCGACGTCGGCGTCTCGACGAGGAGGATCTTCGCGCCGGGGGCGATCACGTGAGCCCACTCGACGTCGAGCGTCGTCTCGAAGGCCCAGCCGGACCGGTCCGACGCGCCGAACGGATCGCTCGGGTACGCGGGAATCGCCCCAGCCGGGGCGATGACGTTGAACGACGGGGGTGCGGGAAGCCCGAACGTCGTGTCGAACGTCTGGAGGTCGGAGGCGATCGTCGGCGACCCGAACGAGTCGACGATCACGATCGTCGACCCGGCCCCGTTGAGGCCCTCGGCGTAGAGCGGCTTGAGGTCGTAGGCCTGCTGGAACTGGGCCGGCTCGTAGCAGGAGATGCCGAAGTTCGCCTGGCAGAAGGCGGTGTCCGGCGGGGAGCTCAGCTTCGGTCCGAGGATGTGCGACGGGCCGATCGGGATCGGCCGGGCCTGCGGGCTGAGGGGGCCGAAGACGGCGGACGCCGCCAATGCCGACGACTGGGCGGCGGATCCGAACGCGACCGACGGAGCCGCGGCCGCCGGCGAGACGCCGATCACTCCCGCCAGTGCGATCGACAGTGCCAGTGGGACTCCACATCGCAAGCGCGGCATTACACGACCCCCTCGTACGGTCCCTTGCGGGCGCTGACCCCGCGCCCGACCTGACTCCGAAGAAGGTAGCGCGCTCGGAAGTGGAAGTCCACTGGAAACCGCTAAAGCGAGCAGTGTTCGGCTCCGGCGGTCACGGCCGCTCGGTTGGCGGGATCCGCTTCAGTGTCGCGGTCGGTCGATCGACTGATCGGCGTCGGCGGACGTTCGTGTCGTGAAGCGGTCGGCTCGGGGCGAGCAGAGCGCCCGCCGGACGAGGCGGGGAGCGACCACGCGCAGGGCCGCGGCGAGACCGTACGACCGGGGGACGTAGCGCTCGGCCACGCGGTTGAGGCCTGCGTCGAGGACCGCGGCGGCCGCCTTCTGCGGGGTCGAGACGAGCCAGCGGGTCGCGAGGCTGGCGATCAACTCATCCGCCGGGAATCCCTCGGTCCGGACGAACCCGGGCAGGACGAGCCCTACATGGACTCCGGACGAGGCCTCCTCGATGTGGAGGGCGTCGCTCCAGGCGGCCAGGGCCGCCTTGCTCGCAGCGTAGGCGCCGGTTCCGGACCGGGCGACCCGGGACGCCGTGCTCGCGACGTTGACGATCGCGCTCGGCGCCGAGGCCCGCAAGACCGGAAGGAGCGTCTCGGTGAGGCGAACCGGCGCGTCGAAGTTGACCGCCATCGTCCGCTCGACGTTGGCGTGGCCGCCCTCGTCGAACCTGCTCCTCCAGGCGGCGCCGGCGTTGTTGACGAGCAGGTCGAGTCGGCCGCCGCCGGCCTCGAGCACGTGACCGAGAACGCGGGCCGGGGCGTCGTCTTCGGTCAGATCGACCGCGACGAAGCTCGCCTGGCCGCCGAGCTGGCCGGCGAGGTCGGCGAGGCGCTGGGCGCGTCGAGCGACGAGCACGACGTGTCCATAGCCGTCGCGGGCGAGCGCCCGGGCGACCGCCTCGCCGATCCCACTGGAGGCGCCCGTGACGACCGCGACGGGCGACGCGGTCGGTCGCGTCATCGGTCGTCGATCGTCTCGGGGACGGCGCGGGCGAGCCGGTCCAGGTGTCCGAGATCCGGCGTGACGGGCGGCGCGGACTCCGGCTGGACGGCGGCCGGCGTTGCGTCAGGCGGCGTCGAATTCGGCGCGGGCCCGGGCGGAGCGGGTGATCGCCGGCGGTGCGCCCAGGCGAGCACCGGCCGCTCGATCCGGGCGTGGACGATGGCGGCCGCGGCGAGCGTTAACGGCAGGCCGAAGGCGGCCAGCTCGACGAGCGTCCGGCGCGGGTGGGCGCCGGGATGGCCGATCGCGAGGCGGATCGCCTCGGCGATCACGGCGCTCTGGATGATGTAGGCCGGGTAGGAGCGGGCGCCGAGCCAGCGGGACACGCGGTTGGAGAGCAGTCGCGGGCAGGCTCCGCGGGAGAGCTGGAGGACGAGCAGCGCCCCGAACGCGCAGGCGGCGCCGAGCGTGACGGCGATCGCGCCCGGGAAGCTGGTCAGCCGCCGGTCGTCCTGGGCGGGGGCGATCACGGCGAGCGTGACCGCCGTCACGAGCGCGACGAGTCCGAGCACGCCCGCGAGCCGCGGAGCCCGGCCGCGGCCGAGCGCGCCGCCGTAGCGGACCTCGAGCGCGGCGAGGGCGACGCCGGGACCGAAGTAGTAGAACGTCGACGGCGGGCTCAACGACCACACC
The DNA here is from genome assembly GCA_035553395.1 of Solirubrobacteraceae bacterium. GTDB lineage: Bacteria > Actinomycetota > Thermoleophilia > Solirubrobacterales > Solirubrobacteraceae > Palsa-513. The sequence goes on from DASZKP010000072.1 coordinate 5,452, forward strand.
TGGCTGGTGATCGTGACCGACCGCAGCCAGGCGCTGAGCACCGTGAGCCCGGCCAGCAGCCCGATCAGGAGCGCCGCCCGGGTCTCCATGCTCGGCAGCCCGGAGGGCCCGGGCCGGCGGGCGGCCCGCCGGCGCAGGGCGGCGGCGGCGAGGATCGCGCCGAGGGGGACGCTGACGTAGAAGGCGACCTCCATGTCGATCGTCCAGGCCTGGCCGAGGAAGTTGTCGAAGCCGTTGGTCGGAAGGTAGATCTGCGCGAGGCCGAACAGGCCGAGGATGTCCGACGGGCTGCTGCCGAGGGCTCCGTAGTAGAGGAGCATCAGGCCGCCGAGCAGCCAGAAGACGGGGAGGATGCGTGCACACCGGTGGCGGACGTAGGCGACCAGCGAGGGGACCGGACGATCGAGCAGGAAGGCGCGGACGAACGGCCGGGAGATCAGGTAGCCGGAGAGCACGAAGAACAGCGGCAGGGCGAGCTGGAGGCCGGCGAGCACGGTCCCGGTGACCTGGCCGTAGCCGGCCTTGAAGCCGCCGGCGTACACCCCGTCGACGACGAGGGCGGCGCCGGAGAGGTGGGCGATGATGATGCAGACCATCCCGACGCCGCGGATCCCGTCGCCGGCCAGGAACTCGCCCGGCCGGGCTGTCGGGGCGGGCGGGCCGATCCTGCTCGGGAGCCGGCGCGACACCCGGCGGACTGTAGCCACGATTCGAGATGCGGGCCGAGCACGCAACCGGGTCGCACGAACGGCGAGTCCCGCGTCAGCCCGTCCGGCGATCGTCGCGGCGTCCCTCCTGTGCGCCGGCCACCGTCCGGTGGGGCGGGCGCTCGAGCGGCGCGCCCACCCGGGCGTCGTCGAGCAGCCGGCCCTCCCGCCGCAGGCGGCTCGTGACGACGCCGAGCACGGCGGCGGACATCGCCGCGAGCGCATCGAGCGGCTGGTGGTCGTTCTGGCGCACATCGAGATCGACCTGGGCCATGCCGCCGAGCCCGACCTCCGCATAGATGTCGAGCAGCAGGCCGATCTCGACCGCGTAGCCCGTGCAGAACGCGATGCGCTCGAGCAGGTCCCGGCGCCCGGCCATCTCACCGGCGAGCGGCTGGCGGATCGTCGCGAGCTCGGGGTAGAAGGCCGCGAGGAGGGGACGGGCGGTCAGCTCGGTGACCCGGCCGCCGCCGGTCGGGCTGATGCTCCCGCTCGAGCGAAACGGCCGCCTGTAGAAGCCCTTGACGTAGTGGACGCGCGGATCGCACACGAGCGGTCCGAGAACACCGCACGCGAAGCGCTCGTCGAAATCCTCTGTGTCACCGTCGACGAAGCAGACGAGGTCGCCCGTGAGCACGCTAAGGGCCCGCCACATCGCGTCCCCCTTGCCGGCGACCGGGCCGAACTCGGGGACGAGCTCGGCCTCGGCGTGAACCTCGGCTCCCCCGCCGCGGGCGATCGCCGCGGTCCCGTCGACCGAGCCGGCATCGATGACGACGACCTGGTCGACGACCCCCAGGTCCCGCAGGCTCACCAGCGGGCCGACGACACCGGCGATCGTCGAGGCCTCCTCGCGCGTGGGAACGCACACCGAGATCGTCTGCGTCCGCTCGGCGCGCAGGCGTTCGGCGGGGAACTCCGAGTGATGAAAGCTTCGCAGGCCGGGACCCGGGCGGCGAGGTCGTGGGTCGGGCGGCATGTGCCTGCGCGTCTCCGCCATGCCTGCCCCGCCCCCCTCCGCCATCGTCGATGCATGTGCATGCCCCGTTCCAACGGGGCCGAAGCGAGACCGCGAGTATACGCGCCGAAAATGGGCGCCATCGGCCGGAGCGATGCCTGGTCTCGCACGGTGGTCGTAGCGTTCAGACGGGCGCTGCCATCTGCCCGTGCGGTCGTCATGCGGTCGTCATCGAGCCGCTGCCACGGTCGCAGCAGCTCCCGAGCGAGCCGCCGGCACGCCGTCCCTCCCAGCACCTAAGCTGCGTGCCGCGTGTTCTCGAAGGTCCTCGTAGCCAATCGCGGCGAGATCGCCGTCCGCATCATCCGGGCTCTCGAGGAGCTCGGCGCGACGAGCATCGCGGTCTATTCCGAGCTCGACCGCGACGCGGTCCACGTCAAGAGGGCCGACGAGGCCCATCTCCTCGGCGGGCCGTCGCCGGCCGAGAGCTATCTGAACGTCGCCCGGATCCTGGAGGTCGCGAGATCGTCGGGGGCCGAGGCGATCCACCCAGGGTACGGCTTCCTCGCCGAGAACGCCGGCTTCGCACGGGCGTGCGAGGACGCCGGGATCGTCTTCGTCGGACCGTCGGCCGCGGCGATCGACGCGATGGGCTCGAAGACTCGGGCGCGGGAGTTGATGGCCGCCGCGGGTGTGCCGATCGTCCCGGGCACGACCAAACCAGTGGAGAGCGTCGAGGCGGCGGCGGAGATCATCGAACGGGAGATCGGCTATCCGGTCGCCGTCAAGGCGGCCGGCGGCGGCGGCGGCAAGGGCTTCCGCGTGGCGCTCGACGCCGGCGAGCTCGGGGAGGCCTTCGCCGGGGCTGCCCGGGAGGGCGAGAAGTTCTTCGGGGACGCGACCGTCTACCTCGAGCGCTACCTCCCCGACCCACGGCACGTCGAGGTTCAGGTGCTGGCCGACGGGCAGGGCGGGGTGATCCACCTCGGGGAGCGGGACTGCTCGATCCAGCGACGCCACCAGAAGCTGATCGAGGAGTCGCCGGCCCCGCCGTGGATCGTCGACGACGCCCTCCGCGAGCGGATCGGGGCGATCGCGACGGAAGCCGCCCGGGCGGTCGACTACCGCGGCGCCGGGACGGTCGAGGGCCTGCTCGCCGACGGCGAGTACTTCTTCCTCGAGATGAACACGCGCGTCCAGGTCGAGCACTGCGTGACCGAGATGACGACGGGGATCGACATCGTCAAGACGGGCCTGCGGATCGCTGCCGGCGAGGCCCTCCCGTACGCCCAGGCCGACGTCGTCCTGCGGGGACACGCGATCGAGTGCCGGATCAACGCCGAGGACGCGGCGAAGAACTTCGCACCCGCGCCGGGTCGGATCGGCGGCTACCGAGAACCGAGCGGGCCGGGTGTCCGCGTCGACTCGGGCGTCGGCCCGGGGAGCGAGGTCTCGCCGATGTACGACCCGATGGTCGCCAAGCTGATCGTCTGGGATGTCGATCGCGAGCAGGCGACGCGGCGCATGCTCCGGGCGCTCGGCGAGTACGAGATCGAAGGCCTGAAGACGCTGATCCCGTTCCACCAGGCGCTGCTGGAGACCGAGCAGTGGGCCCGGGGCGAGACCTGCCGGGACCTGATCGGGGACCGGGCGTGGCTCAAGAAGCTGGCGTTTGGACCGCCGGCATCGAAGCCCGGCGACCCGGCAGCGCCGCAGAGCACCGAGGTCGAGGCCGAGGTCGAGGAGTACACGGTCGAGGTCTCCGGCCGGCGCTTCGACGTCCGCGTGATCGGACGCGCCGGCGTCGCAGGGGCGGCCGGAGCGGCCCGGCCGGCGGCGATTGCACCCCGCCAGCCCACGCCGCCGCGGCGAGCCCGCCGGGAGCGGGCGACACCGGCCGGCGAGAGCGCCGGCGACGAGCTGCGCTCACCGATGCAGGGGACCGTCCTGAAGCTGGTCGTCGAGTTGGGCGCTTCGGTCGAGCAGGGGACGCTGGTGGCGGTCGTCGAGGCGATGAAGATGGAGACGGAGGTCGTCGCCCACAAGGCCGGCCGGATCGCCGGTCTGCCGATCGCGGTCGGGTCGTCGGTCGCCCAGGGCGACACGCTGGCAGTGATCGAGTCGGTCGAGGCCTAGCCGGCATGTCGGGTCCGGTGGTCTGGGTGGCCGAGCTCCACGAGGCACCGGTCGTCGCCGGCCTGCTCGTCGAGTTCCGCGACTGGAACGGCGGCGACTGGCCGTCTGCGAACGCCTTTCTGGCGAGCGTAGAGCGAATCATCGAGCGCGGCGAAGGCGAATTTCTCCTGGGCTCGGTCGATCGCGACAGCCGGGCGGCCGCGATCTGCCAGCTGCGCTACCGCTTCTCGGTCTGGGTCGCAGCGGAGGACTGCTGGCTCGAGGACCTGTTCGTAGCCGAGACCGCGCGCGGCCATGGTCTCGGCCGGGCGGTCGTGAGCGCGGCGCTCGAGCGGGCGGCCGAGCGTGGTGCCCGGCGGATCGAGCTGGACACGAAGGAGTGGAACGAGCCGGCCAGGGGTCTGTACGAGTCGCTGGGGTTCAGCAACTCGAGCAAGGGCGGCGGCGGACGGGACCTCTTCTACGGGCGTCGGCTCGAGTCCCGCGGCTCGTAATCGAATCGCTCCGCCACCTAAACCGACACACGGACTAGCCCAACGGCCCTATCGAACACCGTTCGGATTCGAACACCGTTCGCATACGAACACCGTTCGCATACGAACACCGTTCGCACTCGAACACCGTTCGCACTCGAACACCGTTCGCATTCGAACACCGTTCGTGCGGACAGTGAGCACCCGACGGCGGTTGATCACGAGCTGTGCTCGAGATCGCCCGGTGAACGTGTGACGAGCTCCTGGCGCTCGAGCTCCTCGAGTGCCGCGAGCGCGTCCTGGCGCGCCCGCGCCAGCGGGATCGCGAACTGACTCGTGAGCCGAGCGGCGATCTCGTCGACCGTCTGGGGCGAGGCGAGCGCCGCCCAGATGGACCCGGCGGCGGCGTTGAGGTGGACCGTCGTCCCCGTCCGATGATCGAGCACGACGGTCCGCTCGTCGAAGATCTCCGAGAGCGCCGTGCGGGAGCGGAGGTAGCGATCGGCGATCAGCGAGAGCCTAATCCGCGGACGCGGTATTTGGGGGCCCCACGGAGGTGTAGCCTTGCGGGCGTGCATCGGATCGGGGCGCGCCGCCTGGGGAGCGGCCTGTCGGTCATCGCTGCCCTGCTCGGGATGGTCGCGCCGGCGGGGGCAGCTCAGGCTGCCCCGGTGGCCCGGACGAGCTCGGTCGGGTCGGCCCCGAGCCTGCTTGCGGGTGTCCGGTACATCAGCGGGCTGGCGCCGACCACGCCGATCAGCCTGAGCGTGGTCCTCGCGCCCCGCGACCCCGCGGCGCTGAACGCCTTCGCCGACGCCGTGTCGACGCCGGGATCTCCGCAGTACGGCGACTACCTCGCTCCCGGCCAGTTCGGCCCGCGCTTCGGGGCGGCCCCGGCGACCGTCACCGCCGTCCGCGACGCACTCCGCGCCGCCGGCCTGGACCCGGGGACGCCGACATCGAACGACCTCTCGATCCCGGTGCAGGCAACCGCCGCGCAGATCTCGTCGGCGCTGGGCGTGCAGCTCGCCCGCTACGCCCTGCCCGACGGGCGCATCGCCTACGCGAACACGACGGTGCCGCAACTGCCGAGCGTGATCGCCGGCGCGGTGAGCGACATCGTCGGCCTCCAGACCCTCTACCTCCCGAAGTCGACCCTCGTGCACCCCGTCGCACGCACGCCTGCGCCCGCAGCACCGGCGTCCGCCCCGGCGACCCCGTCCGCCCCGGCGACCCCGTCCAACCAGACGACCCCGACCGCCCCGGCGACCCCGACCGCCCAGACGACCCAGTCCGCCCCGGCGCCCCCGACTCCGTCCACCCCGACGACCCAGTCCGCCCCGCGGGCGTGTGCGGCGGCCGCAGCGGAGGCGACGAGCCAGGCCAGCTACACGATCGACCAGCTCGCCGAGGGCTACGACCTCGACCCCCTCTACGGAGCGGGTGCGCTCGGGGCCGGGACGACGGTCGGCGTCTACGAGCTCGAGCCCAACCTGTCGAGCGACATCGCGACCTTCCAGACCTGCTTCGGCACGAGCACGCCGGTCAGCTATGTCCCCGTCGACGGCGGGACTGGAGCCGGGGCCGGGAGCGGAGAGGCGGTCCTGGACATCGAGAACGTGATCGGGATCGCGCCGCAGAGCCAGCTCGAGGTCTTCCAGGGGCCGAACACGAACGCCGGGGCGCTGGACACCTATCAGGCGATCGCCGACCGGGACACCTCGCAGGTGAACACGACGTCGTTCGGCCTCTGCGAGCAGGACATGCTCGCCGGCGACCCGACGGCGATCACCGACGAGGCGACCGTCATCGCGCAGATGATCACCCAGGGCCAGACCCTGATCGCGCCCGGGGGCGACGACGGGTCGTCCGACTGCCTCGAGGACGGGACGTCCGACAGGAGGGTGCTGGCCGTCGATGACCCCGCCAGCCAGCCGCAGGTCACCGGCGTCGGCGGGACGAGCCTCAGCAGCGGTCACACGACCACGGGCGGGGCGACCTCGGATCCGACGCCGCTCGCGATCCCACCGACGCAGGCGGTCTGGAACGAGACGGCCGACCGCGAGTTCGCGGGTGGCGGGGGGATCTCGACGGTCCACACGATGCCCAGCTACCAGGCCGGCGCGCCGGCCGGCCTGGGCGTCAGGAACGCGCAGTCGAGCGCTACGCCGTGCGGCGCACCATCGGGAACCGACTGCCGCGAGGTCCCCGACGTCTCGGTCGACGCCGACCCCGAGACCGGGTACGTCAACTACTACGACGGCAGCTACTCGGTCGCCGGAGGCACGAGCGCGTCGGCGCCGTTCTGGGCGGGAATGCTCGCCGACATCAACTCGAGCGCCGCCAGCGGCTGCGCGGCGCCGGGGGACTTCGGGCTGCTCAACAACCTCCTCTACGAGGTCGCCGGCGGCAGCCGGTACGCGACGTCGTTGACCGACATCAGCTCGGGATGGGTCACCAACAACGACTACACCAACCTCCACTCCGGCCTGTTCGGCGTCGCGGCGGGCTACGACATGGCGACCGGCCTTGGCACCCCGCTCGCAGCCGGCCTCGCGACGAGCCTCTGCGGGCTGCGGGCCGCCGTCACGCAGCCGCCGACCGTGAGCTCGTTGACGCCGAGCGCCGGACCGGCGGCCGGGGGCACCGCGGTGGCGATCGACGGAGTGTCCTTCGTGCCCGGGGCGAGCGTCTCCTTCGGCGGGGTCGCCGCCACGGGCGTCCACGTCGTGAGCTTCAACCAGATCACGGCGATCGCGCCGGCCGGAAGCGGCGCGGAGCCGGTCAGCGTGACGACCGCGAACGGAACGAGCAACGCCGTCACGTACACGTACCCGACGGTCCTGGCGAGCGTCACGACGGGCGCGGCGACATCGGTCGCCTCGACCGGCGCGACGCTGAACGCGACGATCGACCCGAACGGCAACTCGACGACCTACAAGTACGAGTACGGGACGACCACCGCCTTCGGGACCGTGCTCGGGCCGTTCGGCGCCGGCTCCGGCACGACGGCGGTCGCCGAGCCGGGCACGCCGGCGAGCGGGCTCGCGCCGGACACGACGTACTACTACCGGGCGGTCGCGATCACCGCGGCAGGCTCTGCCTACGGCCCGGTCGTCGCGTTCACGACAACCGGCGCACCCGAGGCTCCGAGCGCCGTGACGGGGGCGGCGGGCTCGATCGCGAACACCGCCGCGACGCTGGGCGGGACGATCAACGCCCACGGCCAGCAGACGAGCTACACGTGGGAGTACGGGACGTCGACCCAGTTCGGTCAGTTGACGACTGTGCAGAGCGGAGGGTCGACGACCGCCGACGAGGCCGTCTCGGGGCAGGTCAGCGGCCTCGCGCCCGACACGACCTACCTCTACCGGCTCGACGCCGCCAACGCGTCGGGAACGACGTTCGGCATGGTGCTGTCGTTCACGACGACCGGCAGCCCGGGCCCGCCGACCGCGAGCACCGGTCCGGCCGAGTCGATCACGGCGACGGGGGCGACGATCACGGGAACGGTCGCCCCCGGCGGCCAGGCTACGGCGTTCGCCGTCGAGTACGGCACGAGCACCGCGTTCGGCTCGCTGAGCGCCGAGGACCAGACGGACGCGAGCAGCTCGACCGAAGCCGTGACCGTCGTGCTGACCGGGCTCGCACCGAACACGACGTACCTCTACCGGCTCGTCGCGAGCAACGCGTCGGCACCTGCGAGCGCTGGTGCGGTGATGTCCTTCACGACGCCCGGATCCGGGACCAGCCCGCCGGCCGCCGTGACGGGGTCCACGACCGCGATCTCCTCGACCGGGGCGACGCTCGGCGGCACGGTCAACCCCGAGGGCCAGCCGACCAGCTTCACGTTCGAGTACGGCACGACGACCTCGTTCGGAGCGATCGCCGCCGTCGCGAGTGCCGGGTCGTCGAGCAGCCCGCAGCCCGAGTCGCTGCCGGTCACGGGGCTCGAGACCGGGACGACGTACCTCTATCGGATCGTCGCGACCAACGCCAACGGCACGACATCCGGCGCTGTGATGAGCTTCCAGACGTCCGGATAGCCGCAGCCGGCCCGATCCACGCAGGTTCGTCTCAGCTCGTCCAACCCGCCTCGCCGAAGGCGTCGTCGCCGCCTCGCGAACCCGGCGTCGCCGCCTCGCGGGTGGCCGCCGGCGAGCGCGTGCACCCTTCGTGCGACCGGCTGCGCCGAACCGCCCGCACGCATGTCGCGATATGCGTTAGAGTCACCGCTTCGTATCTAACCGACTTCTAAGATTACCGGGCCAGTCATTGCGCAACGCCGTTCCCAGTCAACTCGCGGCGGGCCATCCGGCGGACGCGCATGTCCGTGGACGGATCCCCCCTGGCCCCGCTGGAGCACGACCTGCGATGCGGTCTCGCAGCCGCGCAGACGAAATGGCCTTGCTGCGCGCCGACGGCCTCAGGCTGCACGAAATCGCGCAGCGCTACGGCGTTTCGGGTGCGCGCGTGGGCCAGATCCTCCAGGCCCACGGTGGACCTGACGCGCGACAGGCCGCGGCCGGCCGCCGAAATCGGGCTGAGCAGGACGCCGCGGCCCGCGTTGGCGAGCTGCTCGCGATCTGGCGCTCGGGCGAGCCGCTCGGTGCCGCGGCGGAGGCGCTCGGACTCGAGCCACTTGCGTGCGCCGCCACGATCACACGCCTGGCCAGTGACGCCGATCGCACGTCGCGTCGGGCGAACATCGCGCATGCCCGGCGAGGCCGACCGACGTACTCCGACCGGGACATCCACGAAGCGCTGGGCTACGCCGCGGTCCGCGTCGGACGAACGCCAAGCCGCAAGCAGTACGCAGACGTTGCCCGCGAGCTGGGCTTCGCAAGCCTCCCGACAGTCCTCAACCGCATGGGCAGCTGGAGGGCTGCGGTCAGCGCGGCCGGACTGACCCCACGCGCGAGATCACGATCCCCGACGCGGCGCTGGACCGAGGAGGCGTGCTGGGAAGCGCTGCGTACCGTCGTCGACGAAGCCGGCGAGATCCCCAGCATGCAGGGCTACGATCGGCTCGCAGCCGGCCGCGTCGACCTACCGTCGTCTGCAACCATCCGCAACCGCCTCGGCCGCTGGAGCGCCGTCATCACGCAGCTGGCGGCGGATCACGACCGTCGGATGAGCGAGGCCGGGGTCCTCGCGGCGCGGAACTGAGCGGCCGGCCCAACCACCAGACGACGCTGACCCCGGACAGACCCACGGATGGGCGCGCCACGGTCCAATGGCGCTAGGTCGATCCGTGAAGGCTTGGACGGTTGGACCGCTGGGTATATTGGATAAGACGACCGCACGACGACGCAACACCCGCGAGACCTTGCTTCCCCGCACTGAGACGCCAAACCAGCCACCAGCGGTCGCCCGCATGAACGTGCGGGCAGACCAGGTTTACATCGTCAAAGCTGAGCTCTTTCGTGCTCTCGGCCATCCGTTGCGCATTCGCATCCTCGAGATCCTCGTCGGCGGCGAACGCACCGTCCGCGACCTCCAGGCGGAACTCGATCTCGACTCCAGTGGTACGTCTCAACATCTCGCCGCCCTGCGCCGCCAGGGCCTTCTCGACAGCAGGCGGGCGGGCACGAGCATCTACTATCGCCTTCACGATCCACGCGTCTCCCAGCTCCTGGCTGTCGCGCGCCAGATCCTGACCACCCAGCTCTCCGACTCGCACGCCCTGCTCAGTCAGTTCGCCGACGACCTCTAGGTCTTCGCTCGGCGTAGCCTCAGCTTCTTCTCGGCTTTCCCCGACCGGTCTCCCAGGCCGCGCCTCGATGCTGCTTCCTCGCCTCCCAACAGGAAAGGAAGCACATGCGAACAAGCAAACGCTCTCGCGTCGTCCTCGCCGCGGCGTCGACCCTCGCCCTCGCCGGCGCGGGTGCCGGTGTGGCGACCGCGACGTCGACGAGCACCAGCAAGCCGGCGGCCAATTCGGCCCGCCCGGCCCCGCCGGCCGAGCTGACCGGAACAGCGCTGACCCAGGCGTCGGCCGCGGCGATCGCCGCGGTCCCCGGCGGGACGGTCGAGCACGCGAACGCCGCCGGGAAGATGGACCCGTCGGGCACGGCCTACGACGTCCACGTCACGAAGACCGACGGGACCCATGTCGTCGTCCTCGAGGACGCGACGTTCAAGGTCCTCTCGGTCAAGGCCGACCACGGCCCCGGTGGACCCGGCGGCAGAGGCGGCCCCGGCGGACCGGGTGGCAGGGGCGGTCCGGGTGGAGGAGCGGCGCTGACCGGCACGACGCTGACCCAGGCGTCGGCCGCGGCGATCGCCGCGGTCCCCGGCGGCACCGTCGAGCATGCCTCCGCGGCCGGACCGAACGCCGCCTCCGGCGCGGCCTATGACGTCCTCGTCGGCAAGACCGACGGGACCCGGGTCGTAGTGCTCGAGGACTCGACGTTCAAGGTTCTGTCGGTCAAGACCCCGCCGACTCCTCCCCAGGGCGCCGGCAAGCCTCCGGCGATGCCGGCCAACTCGACGCCGTAGGCCACCGAGCGAGCCTGCGGACCGGCGCGCTCGGGAGGGGCGCGCCGGCGGTTCCCGACGGCTCGGTTGGCGCGCGCCGGCAGTTCCCGACGGCTCGGGTTGCGGCGCGCCGGCAGTTCCCGACAGCGCGGCGGCAGTTCCCGCGACCAATGCTGAACGCCTGAAGCATCTATCATGTGTTCATATGGGACACGGAGTCGACGGACACACGAGGCCGCCGGTGATCGATCCGGAGCTGGCGCGGACCGTGGCCGAGCGGATGCAGATGCTCGCGACGCCGAGCCGGGTTCAGATTCTCGGGCGCCTGCGGGCCGGGCCGTGCTCGGTGGGCGGACTGGCCGCTGCCGTGGGCATGGAGGCCTCAGCCGTCTCTCACCAGCTGCGCTCGTTGCGCCAGGTCGGGCTGGTCGTCGGCGAGCGTCGGGGCAAGCAGGTCATCTACGGGCTGCACGACTCGCATGTCGCCGAGTTGATCGACCAGGCGATCTTCCACGTCCAGCACCTCGATCTCGGTGCCGCCGAGCCCCTTGAGCGGTCGGCGGACGCGTCGTGAGTCGCGAGTCCAGGCTGCCGTCGACCGGGCACGCCGAACACGGCGAGCCGCACGCCGACGGCCACGAGACCCACGGACACGACCACGACCACGACCCACACGAGGCCGACGGTCACACCCACGACGCGGACGAGGCCGGCGGCCACAGCCACGATGCGCGCGACGGGCACGGCCACGGGCCGCACGGACACAGCCACGGCCTGATCGACCGGTCGATCATGCGCTCTCGGGAAGGCCTGCGGGCGGTCGGCCTCAGCCTCGCCGTGCTGCTCGCCACGGCGCTCGTCCAGGGGGCGATCTTCCTGGCCACCGGGAGCGTGGCCCTGCTCGCCGACCTGATCCACAACTTCGGCGACGCGCTGACGGCGATCCCGCTGGGCATCGCGTTCGTGATGCGGTCGTTCACGGCCGAGAGGCGAGCCGGGTACTTCGTTGTCGCGACGATCCTCGTCAGTGCGTGCGTGGCCGCCGGGACGGCGGTCGACCGGCTGCTCCATCCGCAGGCACTCCACCACCTCGTCGTCCTCGCGGTGGCCGGAGTCGTCGGCTTCCTCGGCAACGAGATCGCCGCGCGGATCCGCCTGCGGGCCGGCGCCCGCCTGCACAGCGCGGCCCTGATCGCCGACGGCAACCACGCGCGGACCGACGCGCTGGTCAGCCTGGCCGTCGTCGCGAGCTCGATCGTCGTCGGCCTCGGCTTCCGGCTCGGCGATCCCCTGATCGGCCTGACGATCACGATCGTGATCCTGCGCATCACGTGGCAGTCGTTCCTGACGATCCGGGCTGACGTCGAGCCCGGCGGCGCGGACCACGGCCCCCACGACGAGCACGGCGACCCGACCGGCGACCGCGGCGCGTCGGGTCGGCTGGGGTAGTCAGAGCGTCCAGACGAGGCTGGAGATCCCGGCGACGGTCGCCCGCAGCTCCTGCGGCCGGCCGGGCACCGGCAGATCGAGGATCTGGGCGGCCGATACGACAGTCCGGCGGACGGTCGCCCAGCGGCCGGAGCTCCTGGCCTGGAGAACGAGCGTGCCGGCCTGCGGCGCCCGCAGCCACGCGCGCACCTTGCCGCCGGCGACGCGATGGCCGACGAGCGGGAAGCGATAGGCGGTGGCCGCGGGCTTCGGGTTGCCGGCGTAGTAGTAGACACCGGTCTGGCTGCTCGAGTCGGGCGGGCCGCCGGGCGGCTGGTCGCGGATCAGGTACCACGTGACGAGATCGACGCCCTGCGCCCAGAAGAGGAACAGGCTCTGCTCCAGCCAGCGGGCGTCGGTCGCGACGGGAACCCCGCCGGGGTTGGGAGGCCTCGTGTCGTAGCCGGTCTCGGTGATCCACAGCTGATGGTGCTCGCCGCGCGGGAGCGCCGTGCCCCGGCGTTCGGCGGCGCGCAGGACGCTGGTGAGCTTGCCGAGATCGGCGACGGCGACATCGCCGGCATCGAGTGCCTTGGTCGGCGGCGAGCCGATCGAGTAGGGCTGGTGGGCCATCACGTCGAAGGAGACCGGCGAGGCGAGCAGGTTCTTCCAGAAGACGACCGGCATCATCCGCTGACCGTGCCCGAAGTCGCCGTACGGGGCCGTGCCCGCGGCGACCACGGTGTCGCCGGCGACGGTGGCGTTGACGCCGGCGTAGAAGGCGTTGAGCATCAGGCGGTACTGGTCGGCCGCGACCGGGATCCACCGGCCGGCGCGCCGCTGCCACTGCGGGGTCAGGTAGGCCGAGAGGTTCGGCTCGTTCCACAGCTGGAAGAGCTTCACCCGCGGCAGCGCGAGCCCGGGATGCAGCGGATCGGGAAAGTGCCCGTCGTAGCGAGTCGCGAGGGCGCGGCCGTAGGCACCGACGGCGGCCGGGTCGGGCAGCCAGGTCCCCGGCGTCGCGCTGGCCGGCCGGGACGGTCCCTCGGCCCAGGACGGCGCGCCGCTGAACACCAGCAGGGGCGCGAGATGGTGCGCGGCGGCGTCGCGGATCGCGGCGTCGAGGCTCGTGAAGGCGTAGGCCGGATCGGCCGGATCGGCCGGATCGGCGGGGCGGGTGGCGGCCGGCCAGCCGGCATACATGCGCACGACGCGGGCTCCGAGGGCGGCGCTGCGCTCGAGCCACGTGGCGCGGACGGCGGAGTCGCTCGCGGTGTAGAGACCGTCGCCGAACCCGAGCTGGAGCGACGGGAGGCCGCTCGCCAGGGCTGGGCCGGCGGCGCCGGCGCCGGCCAGGAGGCAGAGCGTCGCGAGCAATCGGAGACCCAGGCGACGGGCGCTCAGGATCTCGCTCGCCTCCGGCGCGCGAGCAGGGCGAGTGCGACGAGGAGGCAGGCCACGAGGATCACGGGGAGGGCGAGCCCCATCCCACCGCCGCCGCCGGCAAGCCCCACGGCGACGGACCCGAGGGCGGTTGCACCGGGCCCTCCGCGAAGCGTTCGATCGGTCGTGGCGACCTTCTGGGGGGCCGTCGCCGCGACAACCTTGGCGAGCGCGACGGCCGGGCTCGACTGCGTTCCAGAGGCGGCCGCTGTAGGAGCGGCGGTCGGCGCGACGCCCGAGGCGGTGGGCACGACCTCGGTGTACTGGCTGAGCGAGGAGAAGCCGGGCGGGGCCACGGTGCGGTCGGCGGCCGCGCTGGACGGCAGGGCGACGACGAGGATTCCGACGAGGATGACGAGCGCGCGGCGCACTGAGTCATCCTACGTCGGCGGGTCCGCCAGCCTGACAACTGTCAGCGGACGAGGCCGGCTTACGTATCGTCAGATGATGGAGGCCTCGAGCACCGCCCGCGTGCGGATCCACCTGTCGGCGGGGCGGTTGCCGTCGATTGGTTCGGCGGTCGCGGGCTCGGCTTTGAGCTTCGCTGCGGTCGGCTACCTCGCGCTGTCGGACGGCGGGTACGACACGATCCCGCGCAGCCAGCTGGGCATCGTCGCGTGGTGGGCGGTCGTGCTGGCCGCCGTCGCCGGCGTCCGGCCCCGCCGCCTGGGGCGAACGGGCTGGGTCGCGCTCGGCCTGATGGTGTCCTTCACCGTATGGACCGGGGCGACGATCACGTGGTCGCTGAGCCCGGAGCTGAGCGCCGACCAGCTGGGCATGGTCGCGACCTATGCCGGGGTGTTCGCGCTCGCGCTGACGGTTCAGGGCCGAACGGCCGCCCGGCACGCGGTCTACGGAGCGGCGACGGCCGTCGGACTGATCGCCGTGATCGCGGTGCTCTCACGCCTGCACGGTTCGTGGTTCCCGCCGGACCCGCGGCTCGCCTATCAGCAGAGCGCGAGCCGGCTTGCCTACCCGCTGGGGTACTGGAACGGGCTGGCGGCCTTCCTGGCGATGGGCGTGCCGCTGCTGCTGAGCATCACCGGCGGGGCGCGGAGGGTCGCGTGCCAGGCCCTCGCGGCGGCCGCCCTCCCGGTCGCTGCGCTCGGAATCTTCCTCGCCGACAGCCGGGGCGGCGTGATCGCAGTCGCGATCGGGTTAGTCGTCTTCATTCTGCTGACCGGTGATCGCCTTTGCGGGTTGGCGAGCGTCGCAGCGGCCGCGCTGGGCTCGGGCGTGTTGATCGCCTACGCCGACCACCACTCGATCGTCCGCCAGGGCGTCGACACGATCGCGGCGCGGCGAGCCGACGACCGGATGGTCGTCGTTCTCGTGCTGGCCTGCGCCGGCGTCGCGATGCTCCAGGTGGCGATCGGCCTCGCCGGCCGCCACGCGGCACGGCCGGTCTGGCTCGAGCCGAGACCCCGCCAGCAGGCGCTGAGGATCGCCGCGGTGCTGGGGGCGGTGCTCGCCGTCGGGCTGGCGAGCGGCGTGCCAAGCCGGCTCGATCGGGCGTGGCAGGACTTCAAGAAGCCGATGGGCGCGGCCACCCAGACGGTCGCCGGCTCGGATGTCTTCAGCCGGCTTTCGAGCGCCGGCGGAAACGACCGCTACCAGCTGTGGCAGCAGGCCGTGAAGGCCGACGCGTCGCATCCGCTGACCGGCATCGGAGCCGGCACGTTCGGCCTGTGGTGGCAGTCTCACGCGAGCGTCGCCCTCCACGTCAGCGACGCGCATTCGCTGTACCTCCAGACGCTGGCCGAGACCGGGATCGTCGGCCTGATCCTGATCGGCGGGGTGATCCTCTGCCTGCTCGCGGCGGGAATCCGGCGGACGCTGCGCGCCCCGCCATCGCTGCGCCTGCCGCTCGCCGGGGCGACGGCGGGGATCGCGGTGTTCGGGGTGTCGGCGGCCTATGACTGGGTCTGGCAGCTCGGCGCGATCGCCTGCCTGGCGCTGATCCTCGGGGCCGTCTGCCTGGTGGGTGGCGATCCGGAGTCGACACGGTTCGACGCCGGTCCGGCGCAGACGACGACCCGGCGGCGTCGACTGGCCGGCCGGGCAGCGTCGGGCGGCGTCGTCGTCGTGGCGCTCGTCGCGGTGGTCGCGATCGCCCTCCCGCTCGCCGTTGCGCGCGACCTGGCCGCGAGCCAGTCTGCGGCCGGCCGCGGCGCCCTGGGCACGGCGCTGGCGGACGCGAAGGCCGCCGAGCGCGTGCAGCCGCTGTCTGCGTCGGCGGCGCTTCAGGAGGCCCTCGTGCTCGAGCAGGCAGGCGACCTCGGCGAAGCTCGCAGTGCCGCGGTGACCGCGGTCGACCGGGACGCGGCAAACTGGCAGCCGCGGCTGGTGCTCGCGCGGATCGAGGACGAGCTCGGCTGGCGGGGGCCGGCGCTGGCGAGCTTCGAGCGGGCGCGGCGGCTCAACCCGTTGGGGGCGGTCTTCAACCCGTGATCGACGAGGACGAGCTCGAACGGAGACTGCGCCAGGCGCGTCCGGTGCCGGCCGCCGGCTGGCGGGGAGCCGTGCGGCGCGAGCTGGCCTCGAGGCGCTCGCCACCCGCCCGACCCGCGCGGCTGTGGCTCGGCGTCGGCGCGAGCGCCGGCCTCGGCGCCCTGCTGCTGGCGCTCGCCGGGGCGCTCGCCGGCTGAGCCCACGCCGAGCTCAGCCGGCGTCCAACTCCTCGCGCATCTGGCGCAGGGCACGCGAGAGGATCTGCTGGACGTTGGCCAGCGTCAGGCCTTTGATCGTCGCGATCTCCGGGCCGGTGAGGTCAGCTCCGTAGCGCAGGGCGATCACCTCGCGCGAGCGGGGCGCCAGGGAGGCGAGGGCGGCTTCGAGTTGGGCATCGACGCCGAGCGCGGGCTTGGCGAGCTCGGCCGCCGGCAGGCTCGACTCGTCGACGTCGTCGATCGACCGCTCGTGGCCGGATCGCCGTCGACGGTAGTGATCGATCAGCAGGTTGCCGGCGATCGCGAACAGCCAGGTGCTCGGCGCGGCGCGCTTGGGGTCGTAGCGCCCCCAAGCGCGCAGCGCCCGCTCGAACGTGAGCTGGCAGAGATCCTCGGCCTCCTCGCGCCGGCCGAGACGGTAGGCGAAGAAGCCGTAGACCTGGCCGACATGGGCGTCGTAGAGGGCTGTGAAGTCTTGCGGGCGCGCTCCGCTGGCCCCTCAGGCTAGAGGTTGAGGAACTGGAGCACCTCTGTCGAAGTGGCGCTGCCCTTGGGCCGCACGTGGGCGATCAGCAGGGTCGGCAGCTTCTTGCCGTGAGCCTCGGCGTAGCTCAGGATCGTCAGGCCCTTGGGCCTGATCGTCAGCGGACATCCGGTCGCGGTCGCGTCGATCGGCAGGCAGGTCAGGCTGTTGAAGACCGCGCCGGCCGTTCCTGTGGTCAGGAACGTGGCGATCACCGGGTAGCTGCCGGTGCTCGTGAGCCCGGGCCGGTCGTCCTCGACACGGAGGATGAAGCGGAAGCCGCCTGAGACGTTGTCCACGCAGTAGCGCGGATTGGTCGTACCGCTTGGACACGTCAGGCCGGCGGCCGTGAAGCTGAAGGCGAGCTGCGCTGAGGAGACCAGGCCTGACTTGCCTGCGGCAACCGCCGCCGTGGCGGCGGCCGTGACCGCGGCCTGGGCGGTCACGGCGGGCGGTGTGGTCACCGGACTCTGCGCGGCTGCGACGCCGACGATCCCGGTGGACGCGATCGCGAGGAGGGCTACTGCTGGTAAAGACGCCTTGTTCATACCGCTTCCTTTGTCCCGAATGACCCGGCCGAGTCGAAGTGGCCTCATCTGACAGGCCTGATCAGCGTATACGGGGGACGGCCGCCGATGCTGACACGAGGTCCGGCACCGGCCGGGTTCGCGCGCCGGCGCCCGGGATTCTCAGCCAACCTTCACCTTGGCCCGGGCGTGGGCGGTCGTCGTCCTGCCGTGCGTGAGGTACGCGCATACGGTCCACGTCCCGGCCCGGCCCAGGGGATCGGAGATCACGTTCGCGATCAGGACCCTGTCGGCCGGTTCGCGCGAGAGCAGCGTGTCGGCCCCGTGCGGCGGGCGGACGGCCTTGGGGCAGGATGTCCTCGGCGGCGCGATGAAGACCGTCAGGGCCTCGGCGCCGTTTGACAGGACGGCGTATGTGCTGACCACCTTGAACGAGATCCTCGCCCCGGCCGCGGCGGTCCTGGGCGCGGTGATCTTCACCGCGGCGTGCGTGTTCGTCGCGCCGAGCACGGCGCTCGTCGGCCCGGCGATGCAAGCGGCGCCGGCGAGTGCGAAAAAGAGTGTCAGCTTCAATGATGACCTGTCGATCGGTGACGGGTGGACGCCCGGCGCACTCGAGAATCACCGCGAAGGGGCCAGCGGGGAAAGCGTGACCGACGTGCACCGAGCGTATCAGGCGGATCCTGCCGGCCGGGCGGCACGCCGGCTCCAGGCTCGATCGCCGGCCGGGCGGCACGCCGGCTCCACGCTGATCGCCGGCCGCGCGGGACGCGTCCGGGCGACACGCCGGCGCCAGGCGCGATCGCCGGCTGCGCGCGGCCGGTCGCCTCGGCGACGCCCGCGGGCGGGCCGGCCGCCGCCCTTCGCGACGCGGGTGGCCGGCGTGCGGACCGCCGATATCGTGGCGGCATAATGTCGGGATGAGCGCGGCTTCCCTGTTACGCGAGCGGCTGCGTGCTCGGCAGGTGCCTGCGAGCGTCGTCGATCGCGACCGAACCGCCGGCCTGCGGCTGCACGTCGGGTGCGGCCCCCACGTCGTCGACGGCTGGGAGAACCTCGACAAGTCGCCGAGCATCCTCCTCGCACACACACCGCGCCTGCGCCGCCTGCTCCATCGGGCCGGCGTGATCAGCGACTTCCAGGCCGCCGGCTTCCCCACCAATATCGTCTACGCCGACGTCGCCCGCCGGCTGCCGTACGCCGACGGATCGGTTGACTTCATCTACAGCTCGCACCTGATCGAACATCTCAGCCGGTGGCAGGCGGTCGACTTCACGCGAGAGTGCGCGCGCGTCCTGGCCCCCGGCGGGACGATGCGAGTCTGCACGCCGGACCTGCGGCAGATGGCCGGCGCATACCTCGAGGGCGAGGTGAGCACGCAGTCGGGTCCCGGCTGGGAGACGCCGGCCGACGGGTTCATGTCGGACGTCAACGCCTTCTCCGAGATCCGCGGAAACTTCGTAGCCCGGTTGATCCGCCGTCAGTTCAGCGGAGCGATCCACCAGTGGCTCTACGACGCCGAGTCGCTGCGACTCCTGCTCGCCGAGGGCGGGCTCCCGGACGCGGCCGTACGGCGGTTCCGGGTCGGCGACGTACCCGACCTTCACCTGCTGGAGGTGCGACCGGTCGGCCTGTTCATGGAGGCGCGGCGCTCCGACGGGCCCCGCCCGGTCGAGTCGTGAGCGCGACGCCTCCGGCGACGTTCGGCACGCTGCGCCGAGCCCTCCAGGCCAGTCCGGGTCGTCGGACGCGGCTGCACACGTTGCGCGGAGAGCTCGTGCCGCTCGCCGCCCTCGCCGACCTTCCCAGGCTCCTGCTGGCGCGGGTGCTCGGACGGACACCCGACGGCCCGTGGTTCTGCACACCGGCCGTCGACTTCCTGACGCGGGTCGTCCAGCCCCATTGGCGGGTGCTCGAGTGCGGGTCGGGCCGCTCGACCCTCTGGTACGCGCGGCACGGCGACTCGGTGCTCGCTCTCGAGGATGCGCCGGCGTGGCACGCCGAGGTCGGCCGGCTGCTGGCCGGTCAGGTCAATGCGTCGCTCGAGTTGCTCCCGGCCCGCGAATTCCCGGCCAGGATGGCGGCCGAGCCGGCCGAGAGCTACGACCTCGTCGTGGTCGACGGCGGGGACCACGAGCCGGAGGGCGAGCGCCTGCCGGCCGTGACCGGAAGGGTTGCCTGCGTGCTGGCCGGGGTTCGGCTCGTGCGGCCGGGCGGTGTGCTGGTCCTCGACAATTCCGATCGGCCGGAGTACCGACTCGTCGACCAACCGCTGGACGGCTGGCACAGCACGCGACTGCGGGGATTCCCGAACGCACCGATGACGCCGACCGAGACGACCTTCTACTGGAAGCCGCCGTCATCGGTCATGCGCTGATCGTGACCCGCCCGGAGGCGCAGGGCTGCTCGGGCACTCGCGGTCCGGGTGGCCCTCGGGCTCATCGGGCCGAGCGCGACGAGGCGCAGTGAGGAGCACTCGTCGGTCGGGGCGAAAACCCGCCGGTCCTCGGGCGTCCGCGGAGCTCCTGAGCGCCGGCGCACGCACGCTCGTCGTGAGCGGCGCCGGCCAGCTGACCCTGCTCGCGAGCGGCGTCTTCGGCGCACGGATGCTCGGCGTCACCGGCCGTGGGCAGCTCGCGCTGCTCCTCCTGCTTAGTTCGATCGTCACGGCTCTGGGATCGCTCGGGGTGCCGCTCGCAGTGACGTACTGGACCGCGCGGGACGGAGGCCTCTCGCAGCGCTCTCGGGCTCGGATCGTCAGCTTCGGGATCCAGCAGGTGCTGCTGGTCACCGGTCTGCACGCGGCGATCCTCGTCGGGCTCTTCGCCGACGCGTCGAGCGCCGTGACCGAGGCCGCCGTGATCAGCCTGGCGGCGACCCCGGGACTGCTTGTCTACCAGTACTCGCTCGCGATCCTTCAGGGCGAGCGGCGCTTCACGAGTTTCAACACACAGCGTCTGCTCCTCCCGGGGCTCTACGCGTTCCTGGTCACGGCGCTCTACGTGGCGAAGGCGCACAGTCTGGTCGCCGTGATGGTCGCCTGGGACGTCGCGGTCATCGTGCCGGCCATCACGTCGACAATCGCGGTGCGTCGCGGACCGGCGCCGGACGCGGTCGTCGATGCCCCGCCGCTGCGTGAGCTGATCCGCTTCGGCGTCAAAGGCCTGCTCGGGTCGGTCGCGCCACTCGAGACGTTCCAGCTCGACCAGGCGATCGTCGGGTTGTTCATCTCGCCGGCCGCGCTGGGACTCTACGTCGTCGGCGTCGCATTCACGAACGTGCCCCGCTTCATCGGGCAGGCGATCGGACTCGTGGCCTACCCGCACATGGCAGCACAGCCTGATGCCCGCGGCGCCAGACGGTCGACGCTGAGGTTCATGACAGTCGGCTTCGTGCTGTGCGGGCTCTCGGCCGCAGTCATCGAGGTCGCGCTGCGCTGGCTCGTACCGGAGCTGTTCGGGCGCTCGTTCGTCGGGGCCGTGGGTCTCGCCCGTGTGCTGCTGATCAGCGCGCTGCTCGTCTCGATGCGCCGACTGCTCGCCGACTGCGCCCGCGGAGCCGGCCTGCCGGGCATCGGGAGCGCTTCGGAGATCGCCGCATTGGCGCTCTTCCCGGTGGCCGTCGTGGTGATCGGCGGGGGCGCCACCGGGGTCGCCTGGGCGCTGGTCGTCTCGGGAGGCCTGGCGGTCGCAGTCGTCGTGCCGCGACTGGCGAGGACCCTCGGCCGCGTACCGCCGCAAGCCGGCGAATCGACCGCAGCCGAGGCCGGCAGCCGAGCTGCTGAGCTGATCGGGCGCTAGCCACCCGTCGTGGAGGAGCTCCCGGCAGCCGGACTGGGCTCCTCGCCGCTCGGGTTACGGGCCCGGCGTTCGCAGCAGCACCGACTCCGGTCGGTCGGATGGATGCGCTGCGATAGGCTGATGCGATCGTCGGTGTGCGCGTTCGCCTGGCTGGCTCGTCCGTCCGCGTGCCGCCGGCGTCGCCGGCACCGCGAGGCGTGGTGAGCAGGCGGGCGGCGGTCAGACCCCGCCCGGTCGGTCGGGCGGTGCGTGAGTCCAGTTCGGTCCAGACACCGCCCGTGGCAGGTGACACGGGCCGGCGCGAACCGGTTCGCCTGGCGATCCTGATGGGAACACCAGCCCCCGTGAAGGTGGCGCTCTACCGACGTCTGGCGCTCGAGCGCGCCTTGGATCTGACGGTCGTCTACGCGTCGAGCGAGAGCATGCGGACATTCGACGGCGGCTTCGGCGCCGGGATGCGATGGGACGCCGATCTCACAACTGGTTACCGCTCGCGCTTCCTCGCGCATGCGAACGTCAGTCCGGGCCTCGGCGACCACGTATGGTCAGTGAGAGACACGACCGTCGTCAGGGAGATCCTCCGAGGCCGCTTCGATGTCGTCGTACTCGGCGGCTATCACTCGGTGACCTACCTGCTCGGCGCGGCGACACAGCTGGCGAGCGGGCGGGCGGTGCTGTTCCGTGAGGAGCAGACGCTGCTCGAACCGCGGTCACTGGTCAAGACGCTGATCAAGGCGGTCGTCCTCCGCGCCCTGTTCAGCCAGGGATCGGCGCTGTGCATCGGCACGGAGAACCGGCGTTGGTTCGAGCATTACGGCGTGCCGCAGGAGAAGCTGTTCCTCGCGCCCTACGCCGTCGACAACGACGGTCTCCAGGCAGCGGCCCAGCTCCATGCGACCGACCGCCCGGAGTTGCGCCGGTCGTTCGGAATCGACGATGACGGCGGCCCGGTGATCCTCAGCGTTTCGCGACTGATCCCCAAGAAGCAGCCGCTCTTCCTGCTCGAGGCGTTCCGGAGGGCGAGGGAGCGCGCGCGGTGCACCCTGCTGATCGCCGGCTCCGGGGAGCTGGAGACGCAGATGCGCGAGATCGTCGCCAGCCGCTCGATTCCCGACGTCAAGTTCTGCGGGTTCGTGAACCGCTCACGGATCGGCCACGTCTACGGCGTCGCCGACGTGTTCGCCCTGCTCTCGCGGGCGCATGAGACCTTCGGGCTGGTGGTCCCCGAGGCGATGAACTTCGGCCTGCCGGTCGTCGTCTCCGAGCGAGTGGGGTGCGCCGCGGACCTCGTCGCGAACGGCGTCAACGGCTTCGTCGTCTCGCACACCGACCCCGAGCCCGCGGCTCTGGCGCTCGGGGAACTGGTCGCCGACGCGGGTCTGCGCGAGGCGATGGGCCGGGCGTCACTGCGCCGCGTGGGGTCCTGGAGCCTCACCGACGAGGTCGACGGGTTCCTGCGGGGGATCGCGGCCGTCGTCGGTCCCGCACGATGGGCCCGGGCGCAGGGAAAGCCGGCCGGTCCAGTCTGACGCCGGCGGACGCCGGCGGGACCCGGCGGACGCCGAACGTCGGGGGCGCGTGACTAGGTGACCGGCTACTATCGGCCGCGGTGAGTCCCTCCGTGACTGAGCGCCTCGAGACCGTCTGGGGCGGTTACTCGCCGCTCCGCAGGGCCTACCGCAGGATCCGTCCCGGCTGGATGGCGCGCCTGACGGCGTCGGGAGGCGCGATCGATCGCTTCGTCGGCGAATTCGGCCTGACCGTGCGCCATGGGCCGTTTGCGGGGATGCGGTTCCCCGACGCGGCTCGCGGCCACGCGAGCTTCCTGGCGGCGAAGCTGCTCGGCGCCTACGAGCGGGAACTGCATCCGCTGCTGCTCGAGGCCGTGGCCGGCGGACCGGCGGCCGTGGTGGACATCGGATCGGCAGAGGGCTACTACGTGGTGGGCCTGGCGATGCGCTCTGGTCCGGGCGTCGAGGTGATCGGCTTCGAGACCGACCCCGGCGGGCGGAAGGTATGCCGCGAGATGGCCGCGCTCAACGGGGTCGCGGCTCGAGTGCGCCTCCTGAGCAGGTGCGACCCGCAAGCGCTTTCGGCCGTGCTCCCGGAGCGGGCGTTCGTCCTCTGCGACTGCGAAGGCTACGAGGTGGACCTGCTCGATCCCCGGCGCGTGCCAAACCTCGCGACGAGCACGATCCTCGCCGAGCTTCACCCGCTTGTCGTCCCGGAGGTCGAAGCGCGAATGCGCGAGCGGTTCGGGACCACACACGACATCGTCGTCGTCAACCCGGGGCCGCGGCCGCCGTCCGATTGGGACGAGCTCGCCGACGTGGATGGCCAGACGGCGTTCCGTCTGCTCTCCGAAGGCGCGCCGTCACCCGATCGCGCCGCCGCCTTCCGCCGGTGCTGGGCGATCATGACACCGATCGGCTGACATGGTCGCGTATGACACCTGGCGGGCGCCGCGCGCCTTTCGCAGGCGATGAGCGCCGGTCGACACGGACCCCGAGCCCCGATCCGGCTCGGAATCCTGATGGGGACGCCCACCCCCACCAAGGTCCCGCTCTACAGGCGGCTCGCCCGGGAGCCATCGGTCGATCTGACCGTCGTCTATGCGTCGTCGGAAGGCCTGCGGACCCACGACGCCGGCTTCGGCTACGGCGTCAAGTGGGATGTCGATCTCGAGTCCGGGTACCGGGCCAGTTTTCTGCGCCGGGCCGACATCAGTCCCGGCCTTGGCGACCACTTCTGGTCGGTGAGAGACACAAGCGTCGTCCGTGCGATCGCCCGCGGCCGGTTCGAAGTCGTCTCGCTCGGGGGGTACAACTCCCTGACGTACTTCCTCGGGGCGATGACACAGCGGCTGTCCGGACGCGCGCTGCTCTTCCGTGAGGAGCAGACGCTCCTCGACCCACGATCGCTCGCGAAGACCCTCGTCAAGGAAGCCGCGCTCCGCGCGCTGTTCAGGCAGGGGTCGGCCCTCTGCACGAGTCGCGAGAATCGCCGGTGGTTCGAGCACTACGGCGTGCCGCAGGAGCGATTGTTCTCGGCGTCGTACGCCGTCGACAACGAGACCTTGCAGGCGGATGCCCGGCGACTCGCGTCCGATCGGGCCAGGCTGCGACACTCGTTCGGGATCGCCGACGACGGCGGGCCGGTGATCCTCAGCGTGTGTCGGTTCGTCCCCAAGAAGCAGCCGCTGTTCCTGCTCGAGGCGTTCCGAAGGGTCCGCGAGCAGACGCGTTGCACGCTGCTGATCGCGGGATCCGGGGAGCTGGAGGCACAGATGCGCGAGAAGGTCGAGCGCGACGCGATCCCCGACGTGAAGTTCGCCGGCTTCGTCAACCGCTCGCGGATCGCCGAGGCCTACGTCGCCGCCGACGTCTTCGCGCTGCTTTCGAAAGCCCACGAGACGTTCGGGCTGGTGGTGCTCGAGGCGATGAACTTCGGCCTGCCGGTCGTCGTTTCGGAGAAGGTCGGTTGTGCTCCGGACGTCGTCGCAAATGGGCTCAACGGCTACGTCGTCTCGCACACAGACCCCGACGCGGCCGCGCGGGCTCTGTGCGAGCTCGTCGCCGACGCGCCGCGCCGACACGCGATGGGGCAGGCGTCGCTCAAACGTCTGGAGTCGTGGAGCCTCGACGACGAGGTTGCGGGCTTCCTGCACGCGATCGCGACGACCGTCGGCCCCGCCCGGTGGTCCCTCGCCAAGGGATGAGTCGCTGCGTGGCGATCGCCCGCGAGAGCACCGGCGTGCCGGTGGCCGGAGCCCGATGCGCGTCCTGATCCTCGCCTCACACTTTCCCCGGCCGGCCAACCCCCTGATCGGGATCTGGGCTCTGCTCCAGGCCCAGGGACTGCGCCGCGCCGGACACGACGTGCGCGTGATATCGCTGACGCCGTGGCTGCCCGCGGCATTTTCACGGCTGCCGCGCCAGGGAAGCCTGGGCCGCCGATTGGGCGAGTGGGCGAGCTGTCCCGAGCGCCACGACTGGGACGGCGTGACCGCCTACTATCCGCGGTGGCCGGCCTACCATGCCGGCCCCCAACGGGCCCTCCTCGACCGGGTTCCGGCAGTCGAGATGCGGCCATGCTGGGCCGTCGTGAAGCGGCCGCTTGACGCGCTGGTGAGCTCCTTGGCGCCGGACGCGATCTTCGCCCACCAGACGCCCATCAACGGATACGTCGCCGCTCGCATTCGAGCACTACGCGGGACCCCGTTCGTGACGATCGACCATGACCTCGAGGGCTTGAACGGACTCGTCGAGCGGCCTCGGCGGCGCGCCCACTACCAGGCCGTGGCCGACGCGTGCAGCGCGATGGTCGGCGTCAGCGATGCGATGTCCGATCTGCTGAGCGACCTCTTCGCGCCGCGCCGCGTGCACACCCTGCACACCGGCGCCGACCCCGTTCCCGAGCATCTCCGCGCGCGCCGGCGGCCGCGAGACCTCGAGCGCCGGACGATCCTGCTCGCGGTCGGCGGCTTCTATCCGCGAAAGAACCTTCCGCTCCTGGTCAGGGCCTTCGCCGCGGTTGCGGCCGACCATCCCGACGCGATCCTGCGAATAATCGGGGACGGAGAGGACCGGCCGGGCGTCGAGCGCGAGATCGCGGCCGGGGGACTCGCGGACCGGGTCTTCCTGCTCGGACACCAGGCGCACGAGGTGGTTCTCCAGGAGATGGTCTGGTGCGATGCCTTCGCGCTGGTCGGTCGCGCCGAGCCGTGCGCGACGGTCTACATGGAGGCGATGGCCGCGGGGAAGCCGCTCCTCGTGGCCAGCGACGGCGGGATCAACGACGTGATCCGCGACGGCGTCCACGGACTCGCCGTACCTCCCGGCGACCTACCCGCGACATCGGCCGGGCTGGGGACCCTGCTGGCCGATCGGGCCGGGCGCGAGCGAATGGGAGCCGCGGCGCAGGCCCTCCAGCAGTCCGACTTGACCTGGGACGCCAACGGGGTCGCCCTGGCCGGGATCCTGGCCGTGGCGGCCGGCGGCACTTGACGTCAGGCCGGCGACGGGCCGGTCTTCGTGACCACCGCGAACAGGGACTTCGCAAGCAGGCCGGGGAGCACGCGCATCGCCGCGCAGTAGGCATCACCGGCCGTATCCCGTCGAACGACCCGGCGCAGGACGGGAACCTCCGTGAGAACCGGCGCCGCATGCCCGGTGAAGAGGTCCGGCTCGAAGCCAGCGCCGAGGAGCATTGCTTCGAGCGTCCTCGGCGTGAAGAAGCGAAGATGCGGATCTCGCCACGGCTGCTCTGCCGCCAGCGAGTCGCCCCGGGGGTTCCAGCGGCCGAAGGCGAGCTCGACGCGCTGACGCCAGTGGGCGACGTTGGGGACGCTGACGATCAGCCGGCCTCCCGGAGCCAGAACCCGATACGCGTCGTGGACGCTTGCCGCCGGATCGAAGAGGTGCTCGAGGACCTCCAGGCAGATCGCCAGATCGAATGAGTCATCGGCGAACGGCAGGTCAGCCGAATCGGCGATCTGCCGGGCGTCGAGTCCACGGGCCCGGGCTCGTTCGATCGCCGTGGATGACACATCGACGCCCACGTAGGTGGCGACCCGCGCGGCGAGCCAGACGCCGCTCGTGCGCCCGTCACCACACCCGATGTCGACGCAGCGGTCGTCGGGCGTGGAGTGCGCGGCCAGCAGGCTGAGCAGGAACGACGATGGAGGCCCGGTCGGCAGGAAGCCGTCGGGCGTCCAGTACGTCTCGTAGTAATCACCGCTCGCGTCCGACACAGGTGTCCTTACGGCCGGCGCTCGAGGTTGGCACAGATCAGGCCGCTCGCGGCACCGGGGACGAGCGAGCCGTAGCGCTGGCGGACGACCTCGTCGGCTCCGACCGGCTGCCAGCCGAGATCCGGATGTTGCGCAAAGAAGTCGAGCTCCCGATGCACGAGACCGGCCGCTTCGACCAGCGCGCACCAGGTCGTCGGGCTGTACTGGCGGAAGGACCGATGGTTCGCGTCGCAGCCGCCGGGCACCGTGACCAGCAACCTGCCGGCCGACCGCACGACGCGTCCGAGCTCGCGGAGGGCGACGAGGTCACCGCCTGCGACCTGGTCCTCCTTCGGGATCCCGTACTGGTCGTTGTCGAGTCCGATGTGCTCGAGCGTGGAGATGCAGATCACGACGTCGAACCGGTCGGCGGCGAACGGCAGCGCTCGGATGTCAGCGCGGTGGGCGCTCGCGCCGGGGATGTCGCAGTCGACAAGGTCGGCCAGGTGCAGGCGGGTCGCGCCGGCCACGCGGCGGAGCAGCCGCCGGTACGCGTGCGGTGCGAAGGCCGACCCCGTGTCGAGGATCTCAGGCGAGCTCGCGAGGTCGATCCGTCCGAGCACCCAGGGGACCTCGATCACGCGCTCGCTCGTGCCGATCGTCGCCGGGCCGGTCGGTGGCGCGGGGATCGCGGCTGCGTCGAGGCTGCGCTCGAGCGCGTCCTCGAGGCGCCATTGCCGGCGGATGCCGGCATCCCGGGCGTACGCCGGCAGGAAGCGCGCGATCGTCAGCGAGCGGGAGGCGGGAAGTGGCAGGTCGAGGGCCGCATGCTTGATCGCCAGCCCGGCTGGTGTGCGCGATAGGCCGCGCGTGCTGGTGGCCTGCCCGGCCCACCAGGAACGCACGGACGACACAGCGGCTGCGGCGCTCGAAGGCCAGGGTCGCATCATGCGGACCCGCCGGCGGGAGCACCCGGCAGATCCCGCCGTCGGTAGAACGCGTCGTTGCC
Organism: Solirubrobacteraceae bacterium; assembly: GCA_035553395.1. Classification (GTDB taxonomy): domain Bacteria; phylum Actinomycetota; class Thermoleophilia; order Solirubrobacterales; family Solirubrobacteraceae; genus Palsa-513. The sequence goes on from DASZKP010000072.1 coordinate 33,336, forward strand.
GGAGAAGTGCTCGACGAAGACGAAGCGCGGTTCGAGGAGCTCGGCGATCGCGACTTCGGCGCCGTTCGTCTCGACCAGGAGGAAGCCGGGCGAGAAGCGATCGAAGTCCAGGCCGCGCAGGACATCCAGCTCCGCCCCCTCGACGTCGATGCTGAGAAAGCCGATCTCGCCGACGGCCGCCTCCTCGAGCACGGCCGTCAAGGATCGGGCGGCAACGGTCACCTCATAGGGCTCCTCCCAGCCGAACGCCGTTGCCAGACCGATCTCCACCGCCGTGCGCGGCTTGCCGCGTTCGGCGGACAGCGGACCGCTGTAGCGGAGCGTGAGGCTGCTTGGTCCGTCCGGACCGACCAGCGCACAGTTGAAGACCTGTGACCGCGGCCGCTCGCGGACGCACAGGGCGCAGGACTCGGGGATCGGCTCGATCAGCACGCCACGCCAGCCGCGGAAGCGCTCGAGGAAATATGTGTTGCTGTAGCGGTATCCGTCGAACCCGCCGACCTCGACGAACACGCCGGGGTGCTTGGGCAGGTGGCGCTCGAGCTTGGCGTCGATGTCGTTGAGACCGGGACGCGAGAACCGGGGTGAGCCGCACAGCTCGAACAGGTCCCGGCGCAACCTGCGCCCCTGCCGGACGCCGCGTATCGCGGCCCGCCGGAATCGAGGGCTCGTCACGCGGGCCAGAGCAGTGAGGTACCGCCGCCGCCAGGCGTAGTCGTGGCCCGTCATGGGCCGGCGGCCGGGCGCTGGGTGGCCGAAACCGAGGCACCGTCCACACGCGCCGGTGGTCGGGCGGCGGCCGGCCGCCCTGTCGTTCCACCGCCTGCTCGCGGCCGGCGCCCGGGTGGAGGCGGCGTGCCCGTCACCTTGACGTCGTCTGCCGGCAAGAGCGCCAACTCTAGCCATTCGCGGATCCCTGTGACCGGCCCGGTCCGCCGCCGAACCCGATCCGCTTGACCGGCCTCGGCTCGGGCGCAACCGAGCGCGCGGCCGGCCCGGTGCGGCGCTCAACGACGGCCGAGCGCCCGCGCCAGACGATAGGCCTCGATGTGCACGGCGTGGGCCGTGTCCCACGAGAACGTCCCGGCCCGGTCGAGTCCGGCGGCCCGCAGGCGACCACGCAGCTGCTCGTCACCCGCCAGCCGGTCGAGGACGCCGGCCATCTGCCGTGGGTCGCCGGCGTCCAGGCCGAGTGCGGCGTCGCCGACGACCTCGCGCAGCGATGTCCCGAGCGAGCTCGCCACCGGACAGCCGCAGGCCATCGCCTCGAGCGGCGGCATCCCGAAGCCCTCATACGACGACGGGAACGCGAGGGCGACGGCGTGCCGGTAGAGGACGGGGAGGAGGTCGGACGCCACCAGGCCGAGATGCCGGACGCGGCCAGCCAGCCCGAGCTCGGCGGCCGACGCTCGGAGCTCGACCTCGCGGCCGAACGTCGCGCCGGTGAGCACCAGCGAGATCGACGTGTCGCGCATCGCGCTCAGAGCTTCGAGCAGGGCCGCGTGGTTCTTGTGCGGCCATAGGCTCGCCGGATAGAGGATGTACCGGTCCGGCAGCGCGAGCTCGGCCAGCAGCTCGGCCTCGCCGGGCCCGAAACCCGGCCGGAAGGTGGCCTGATCGACGGCGTGGTGGCTGGTCAGGACGCGGTCGGCCGGGACGCCGAGCAGGTCGATCACGCGTCCACGGGTGTAGTCGCTGTGGGCGATCACGACGGCTGCCCGCCGGGCGGCCCGGTCGTACATCAGTCCCCGCCACGCGCGCTGAGCCGGCGAGAAGTTCCCGGGCAGGTCGCGGTGCTGGAGGTCGTGGATCGTGACCACGCGCGGCAGGGCACACGACGGGACCGGGAGGGTCAGGGGGTAGTGGACGACCTCGGCCGCCTGCCCGGCCCCGCGCGGCGGCCACGCATTCGGGGCGTACACCCCGGCCAACGTCGCGACGCGCCGGACGCGGGGGCTGCCGACGCGCAGCGGGCGCGCCGTCCACGGGCGGACGGCGGCTCCGAGATCGGGTCGCAGGCGCGCGGTCGTGGATGCCGTGCACAGCAGGTCGACGGTGGCCTGCCGGGGATCGGAGAACCGCCTCAGCAGCTCGCGGACGGCGGTCCACGTCCCGGTGTACTGGGCCTCGTCCTGAGAGAGCAGGCTGATCGCGACCCGCACCGGTCGGGATCCCTCGGCGCCGGCCCTCCCACCGGTCACGACGCCCGGGCCGGGCGGCCCGGCGACGCGGCGCGCGCGGCGCCACCCTGCTGGCGACGCGGCGCGGCCGGAAGTCGCCGATTCATCTGGCGCAGGGCGAGCAGCAGGGCGACCGGGATGTAGAGGTACCGATCGTAGAGCTCGTTCTGGAGCGTCCCGTTGACGAGCCAGACGATCAGCGAGGCCGTCAGCGCGACCGCGAGATCGCTGCCCGGCACCCGGTCGGGTCTTCGGTCGATCTCCCGTTGGGCGCGGAAGGCTCCGGCGACGAACAGCCCGAATCCTGCGAGCGCGACGATGCCGCCGGCCTGGAGGAGCTGGAAGTAGATGTCGTGGGCGACGCGAGCGACGTTGAAACCCTGGCCGACGATCGGATCGTCGGCGAACTGGCGCAGGGCGGTCCCGTAGGCCGTGATCCGGTAGTCGTTGCTCTCACTGGTGCCGGCTGCCGTCCCAGTCAGTCGCGAGCCGGTGATCACGCCGAGCGAGGATGCGATCGACCCGTCGAGCACGACGACGCCGAGCAGCCCGATCACGACCAGCGGGATCGCGAAGAGCTGGCCGACCCGGTGTCGCTCGGTCTGGAGCAGCGGCAGGGCGATCAAGGCGACGACGACCGCGAGCAGTCCGGCCCGCGACCCGCTCACGAGGATGCCGAGCCCGAGCGCCAGGGCGTATCCGAGGTTGCGCAGCTTTGGACCGAGCTCGCCACGCGGGCCGACCGGACGGATCGCTCGGACGAGAGCGACCGGCAGCGCCATCGCGGAGACCAGCCCGAGATGGTTGGGTTGGAGCGTCAGGCCGGTCGCGCGGTGCGTATACGTGACGAAATCCAGGCCCGTCAGGCTGAGACCGATGTTGAGGTGGGCGGCGAGATCGGCGGCCCCGACGAGCGCGCTCAACGACGCCGCGAGCAGCCACACCTCGACGACCCGCTCCAGCCGACGGGGAGTGTCGATCAGGACGGCGGCGACCAGCGGCAGCCCGAGCAGCGTGCCGGCGAACTCGACCGCCGGCAGCAGATCGGCCTCGACGTTGCCCTGGAAGGCGGCGATCAGCCCGGCGAGCAGGAGCGCGGCGGCGGAGATCGGCAGCCAGGTCGGGATCGCTCGGCGCGGCAGCCCGCGACCGAGGTAGCCGAGGCCGACGAGGGCCCCCGCGAGCACCAGGAACGGATCCCCGAAGCTGAGCGAGCTCGACAGGCGGAGGGCGTTGAGCGTCGAGAGGGGGATCGAGACGGCGAGACAGGCGAACGCAGCCCGGTGAAGCCCGGTGGAGTTCGCCGCGGCCCGCGCCGGCACCGGGCCGGCGGCTGGACCGCCGCCGATCGGGTCGATCAGGGCGACCCGGCCCGAGGATGGGGGAAACGGGCGAGCGCGGGCGGCCACGACGCGGCCGGCTCAGCCGAACTGCACGCCGCGGGGAGTCACCGCGACTCAGCGTAGTAATACGAGTACCCGGCGGACGAGTCCGTCGGCGCGACGTCGCTGACGACGAGGCCGGTCGCGCGCTGCGGGAGTCGGCCGAGCGCCTCGCGGGCGGCGGTCATCTGGTCGTCGGTGGTCTGACTGAGGCGCACGCAGAGCAGGACTGCGCTCGCCAGCGGGATCAGCTCGCGCGCGTCGACGACCGGCAGCAGCGGCGGCGAATCGATCACGATCAGGTCGTAGTCCTCGGACGCCGCGCTGAGGAAGCTGCGGAAGCGCTCGGAGCCGAGCAGCTCGGCTGGGTGGGCCGGGACCGTGCCGCACGGGATGCACACCAACGGCTTGGCCTGGTCGCCGCCGGCCGCGAAGCCCGGAGCCCGGCCGTCGGTCGGCTGGTCGGGGTTGGCGACGACGCGGAGAACCTCGTGCGGCTCAGCGGTCCCGAGCAGGTAGTCGGCGAGACCCGGCGTCGCTGGGATCCCGAGCCGGGGGGCAAGCGCCGGCCGCCGAAGATCGCACTCGACAAGCAGTGTGAGCTTGCCGGCGGCCGCGCTTGCGATGGCGAGCGACGCGGCGACCGTCGTCTTGCCCTCCTCGGGCAGGGCGCTCGTGACGACCACCGAGCGGATCGGCGTGATCCCGTCGCCGAGGAAGAGCAGGTTCTGGCGAAGCACGCGGAACGTCTCGACATCGGCGGGCTCGTAGGCGGTCCCTCCGTTCGTCCCCAGACCGACGGCCTGGCCCATCCCGCTCGGCCTGACGTGCCCGACGAGCGGCAGGCCGAGCCGGGTCTCGATCTCGGCGGCGGTGCTCAGCCGGCGGTCGAGCGACGACCTCACGGTTGCCGCGCCGATCCCCAGGAGCAGGCCGAGGAAGGCGGCGATCGCGGCGTTGCGCACCGGCTTCGGCGAGCTCGGTGAACTCGGCACGTCGGCGAGCCCCTGGACGAGCTCGGGCGACGCCACGGCGCTCAGCGCCTGGAGCCGGGAAAGCTGCTCGACGTAGACGGCCTGGACTCCCGGGTCGGCGTTGGCAGCGCTGGCCTTGGTCGTCGCCGCGAGTCGCCGGGCTTCGTTGGCATAGCCGGCGCGAGCCGCCGCGACGCTCTGCGCGACGTCCTCGTGTGCGATCGCGTTCGCCAGGCTGGCGGCGAACGCCGGCGAGCGGTCGGTGGCCGTGACGTCCACGAGGGCCGACGTCGGGTCGACCTGCACGCTCATCGCCTGGCGGATCGAGGCGGCCGAGCGCGGCGTATGCAGATCGGCGATCGCCGCGACGATGACGCTCTGCCTGAGCACCTGGCTGGCGTGGACGGAGGCGAGCTGCTGCGGCGTCTGGGTACTCCCGCCGAGCCCGCCGACGAGGCCGATCTCGGTGTTCGGATCGGTCACCGAGATCGTCGCCGTGGCGGTGTAGGTCTTGTGCTCGACGACCGAGATCGCGACGGCCAGGAGCACGCAGACCAAGACGACGCCGGCGATCACCGGCCACTGTGAGCGCAGTGCTCGCAGGGATCCTTGGATGGTTGTGGTTTCGGTGTCCTCGTGCATGGGCGGCAGGTGGCAGCGCGGTCAGGCTGCGACAGCCCGAACGATCTGAGGCCGCCCGCGAGCCCCGGCCCCTGCGGGCAGAACCGGAGCGTGCCGCCCGCACGATACCCCAACGACAGGCCGCCCAAAACAAGCACGTGGACCTCGGCGACCCGGGGCGGACACGGGGGACGGTCAGCCCGTGAGGCCGACGGTGATCATCGGCCCGCCGGCGTTCGTCGGCGCAAACCGCAGGCGCAGCGGCCCGGCCGACCGGCTGACGGCGAAGGCGAGCCGGCTGACGACGAGTTGGTCCAGCGTCGGGGCGACCACCGGGCCGAGTGCCCGGCTCCCCGTGCCGACCCCGGCGAGCGGGGTCGCCACGAAGCCGTGAGTGACCACCTTGTAGCGGAGCGCCGCCAGGTCGACCGGCGGCCGGGCCAATCGGCGGGCGAGCACCTCGACGAAGACGAGCCGCCGGCCGACCGCGGCGGTGGCACCGACCGCGGCTTGCGTCCACGGCTGGCCGGCGACGACGAACACCGCGAAACGGCTTCCGTCGACGACGAACGGCTTGTGGAGTCCGTGGATCTTTCCTGTGGCCGCCACGGCGCCGGGCCGGACTCCTGCCGCGGGCGGTGTCGTCGTGGCCGGTGACGTCGTGGCCGGTGACGTCGTGGCCGGTGCCGTCGCCGCCGGAGTCGTCGTTATGGGCGTCGTCGGCGCGAGCGTCGTCGCAGTCGAGCGGCCTCCACCCCGGTGCGTCAGGATCAGGGCTCCGCCGGTCGTCGCGACGATCGCCGTCAACCCGATCGCGGCAGCCACGATCGGGCCGCGCAGCCCGCTGTGCCCACGGGTACCACTCGCCGCGCGCGACGCACGCCCGCTCGCCGCGTTCGGCGCACCCCCGCTCGCCGTGTGCGGCGCCAGCCCGCTCGCCGCGCTCGGCGCACGCCTGCTCGCCGTGTGCGGCGCCAGCCCGGTTGCCGCGTTCGCCGCAGGCCCACTTGCCGCGTTCGGCGCCGGCCCGGTTGCCGCGTTCCCCGCAGGCCCACTCGCCTTGTTCGCCGCAGGCCCGCCGGCTGCGGCCGGCGGCGGCAGTCTGCCCGGGCGGGAGTCGCCGGCTGCGAAGCGCTGCGGAGTGCGGCGCTCGACCACCGGACCGCCGGGCACCCGGCCGACCGACGAAAGCTCGGCCGGCAGCCAGCGGCCGACCCGCGGTGGTCCGGGCGCCCGGTCCGGAGCGACTTGCGACTCGGCCGGCGCGACTGGCCCTGCGGACGGGCGCCGGACGTCGCGACCGGGCGAGTCAGGTCGCGGCAGCCACTCAGAGCTCGCGGCCGGCCCTCGACCGTCGGCGCCCAACGGATCCTCGGTCAACCGGCCGGGCAATTCATCGTCGGAGCGCTCAACTTGCGACTCATCTCGGTCAGCCTCCTGGTGACGAGGTCGGACCGCCCCGCCGGGGTCCAGCCTACCAGTCGACAGGCCGTCCGCACGCGTCCAACGGCCCGATCGGATCGGCGCGCGTCCACCGATCCGACGAGTCGCCCGCCGCGATCGACGCTCGCGTCCGCCAGTTCGAACGAGCATCCGATCACCGACGTCCACCGGGTCCGTCGGACCAGACACGCTCACGCCCGACACGATCCCGGCGGCCCGGCAGAAGCCGATCGGGCGGCGACCACCGCATAGCATGCCGCGGGTGCGAATCCAGCTCTGGAGCTACAACTACGACCCCGAGCCGACGGGCATCGGCCCGATGAGCCGCGTCTGGGCCGACGGCCTGCGGGATCTCGGCCACGACGTCGATGTCGTCGCCGCCCACCCGCACTATCCAGTCCCGATCTGGGGCAGGCGAATCCTCCCGTATCGGGAGACGCGAGGTGGCACCCGGGTGCTGCGACTCCCCCTCTGGGTCGGCCGGGCGACGTCGACCGAGCGATACAGGCAGGAGCTGACCTACATGGCGGCACAGTTCGCCGCACTGCCGATCCTGCGCAGTCCCGACGTCCTCGTCTCGGGCTCGCCGTCGTTTCCCGCCCTGCTCCCGGCGATGGTCAACACGCGGATCCGGCGCGTCCCGTGGGTGCTCTGGCTCCACGACATCCTCCCCGACGCGGCGACGGCGACCGGACTCGTCGACGAAGGCCTCGTGCTGAAGGCCTCGAGGTGGCTCGAGCGGACGGCCTACGCAGCGGCCGGTGCAATCGTCGTGCCGTCGACCCCCTTCGCCGAGAACCTCCGTGGCAAGGGGGTCCCCGCGGACAAGATCCGCGTGATCGGCTACCCGGCCACACGAGCGCCGCAGCCGGCGGGCGCCGGGGTCGACCGTTCGCCGACGCCACGCCTGTTGACGATGGGCAACATCGGCCACTCTCAGGGCCTCGCCACCCTCGTCCGGGCGTTCGAGGCGAACCCGGCCGGCTGCGAGTCCGTGAGGTTCGTGATCACTGGCGAAGGCGTCGCCGCCGCCGACGTCCGCGCGGAGATCCGCAGCGGTCGCGTGGAGATGGTTGGCCTGCTCGACGACGAGCACCTCGAGGCGGAGCTCCACCGCGCGACGATCGCCGTCGTCAGCCAGAACCACACCGGCGGCGAGTTCAACATCCCGTCGAAGATGATGAACTTCATGGCCTACGGCCTGCCCGTCCTCGCCGCAGTCGATCCCCGCGGCGAAGTCGCCCGGATCGTCGACCGGTCGCGCGCCGGCTGGGTCGTCGACAGCAGGCGTCCTGAGTCGTTCCCGGCCGCCGTCGCCAAGGCAATCGCCGACCCGGCCGAGATCGCCAGGCGCGGGCTCGCCGCCGAGATCTATGCTCGGGACAACTTCAGCCGCGCGGCGTTTGCCCGCCGCTTCGACGAGGTCCTCGGCGAAGCCGCCGGAGCCCGCCGGCCCGGCGGGCCGGGCTGACCGGGCCACCGACCGGGGCGGACCGCACCAGCCGGCCGGGCTAGCCCGGTCTTCGGCGGTTGAGCGTGCGTAGCGGGTCTAGCTGCCGGCGGTCGGAGTCCGCCGTCGCCGGGAAACCGGGTCGGCGACGGCGCGGATCGTGCCCTTGTTGCCGAACCGGCCGGCCACCCGGTTGCACAGGCCGAAACCGGCAACCGTCAGAGGCAGCAGCCGGCGGCGCGAGAGGACGCGCATCGCCGGTCCCGGCCGATGCCGGTAGAACATCGCGTAGCGCTCGGCCCCGACGCTGTCGAAGCCCTCGGCCCGGAGGATCTCGACGATGCCGTCGGGATCGATCCGCTCGACCCGGTTGCCGGCCTCCTCGACGGCCTGGGCCAGGCCGACGGCGACCGCGAGCCGGGTGACCGTCGCTCGCACCGGTTCGGTCACCGAGACGCCTCGCCCGGCGACGCGAATCATCTCCGCGAGCCCGCTGACCGGGTCGTCGAGATGGTGCAGGCCGTCGTGGACGTATGTCACGTCGACCGACGCATCCGCGAACGGAAGCCGCTCCGCGTCGGCGACGATCGCCGCGATCCTCAAGCCATGGCGCCGGCCCCGCTCGCGAGCCCGCTCGGCCGCTCCGACCGAGATGTCCGAGGCGATCACCGTGGCTCCCGACCGGGCGAGGAACTCCGCGTCCATCCCCGACCCACCGCAGACCGTCAGGACCGTCGCCCCGGCCAGAACCTCCTCGAGGCCGCGGATGCTGCGGCGGAACTTCTCCGCCATCAGCCATCCATAGAGACCCGGCGCGCCGTGGGGTCGCTCGATCTCCCACTCCGCGCCCTCCGCGTCGAAGAACTCCGCCTGATCGAGCTTGTAGCGGACCGCCGCCTCGCTCGTCGCCTCGTCGAAGCTCGTGAAGTTCGGTATCCCGTCCTCGACCCGGTAACCAGCTCCACACCCAGCGCACCCGACCTTCCCACTCGACCACGCGAGCTCGCCGTGACAGGCCGGGCAGACGCAATGCCGCACGAGCACCGCCGGAGGCTCGGGCCCCGAACGCACGGCCGGCGACCCGTCAGACGCGATCAGAACGTCGGCACCGGTCGGTCGCCCCCGCGCGACACGCGGGGCTCGTGGCCTGCGCCAGACACTCGTCAGACCGCGCGAGCCCCGTCGCCGCGCGCCGTATCCCCGGCCTGGGCCTCGAACGACGCGACCGTTCGCGCCAGCCCGTCATCGAGTCCGACCTCGGCCGCGAAGCCCATCAGCCGGCGGGCCCGAGACACGTCGAGGCATCGCGACGGCTGTCCGTCGGGCTGCGACGCGTCCCACACGATCTCGCCGGCGAACCCCGTCTTACGCGCGATCACCTCCACCAGGTCGGCGATCCGCGTCTCCACGCCCGAGCCGATGTTGACCGGCTCCGACGACTCGAGGTGCTCGGCCGCCAGCAGGAGGGCACGGGCCGCGTCGTCGACGTACAGGAACTCCCGCGACGGCTGGCCGGAGCCCCACACGACGACAGCCTCGTCGCCGCAGTCGCGGGCCTCGACGCACTTGCGGATCAGCGCCGGGATGACATGCGAATCCTCGAGATCGCAGTTGTCGTTCGGCCCGTAGAGATTGACGATCACCGGCACGCACGAGTTGAAGCCGTACTGCTGGCGGTAGGCGTCGGATAGGACGAGCATCATCTTCTTCGCGAGCCCGTACGGAGCGTTCGTCTCCTCCGGGTACCCGTTCCAGATGTCGTCCTCCGAGAACGGGACAGGCGTGAACTTCGGATACGCACACACCGTGCAGGCCGCGACCAGCTTGCGCACGCCGGCCAGACGGCATTGCTCGAAGACGTTCGCCGCCATCATCACGTTGTCGTACGCGAGGACCGCCGGGTTTCGCCGGTTGAAGCCGATCCCGCCGACCGCGGCCGCCAGATGAAACACGACGTCCGCGCCATCGACGGCGGCCCGCGTCGCCGCCGTGTCACGCAGATCGTGCTCGGCTGAGCGGATCACCCGGACGTCCGCGCCGAGCTCCCGCAGATCGCGCACGACAGGCGTGCCGACGAAGCCGGCGCCCCCGGTCACGACCACGTCGCGTCCCGCCCAGTAACCCCGACTCGGGATCCTGATCGGGTCGTTCCCCGGTTCGGTCATGTTCCTCCCCGTCGGCGCGCAGCATTTCCCGGCCGCGACTGACAACCGACTGGCCTCACGATCTCAAGGCTACATGACGGCCACCGCGGCGCTTGCGCGCGGCCGGCCCCCGAGCGGCGCCGGATCAGCTCCCCGGAGCGCGCTGGAAGCGCTCGACGTTCGCCGCGTGCAGCCGCCGCTGCTCGGGTCGGCCACGTGCCAGCGGCGGCTTGACCGCCCGCGGGTCCGCGATCATCGCCTCGACGTAGTCCCGATGCTCTCTGGCGATCGACGCCCCCCGGGCTCGATCGAGCGGCTCGCCATGCCCGGGAACGATCCACTCCGCACGCTCCACCAGCTGCCCGAGCCTGCCGAGCGTGGCCAGATAAGCAGTCGGCGAACCCCGGATGATCGGGATCTCGACCGGCGACAGATAGTCCCCGCAGATCAGGACTCCCGCCCACTCGGCGAACACCGCCATCCCGTCGTCGGTGTGCCCGTCCGCCGGATGGAGCTCCAGCTCGCGCTCGCCGATCCCGCAGAACCCCGGGACCGCCAGCGCCTCGATCTGTCCGAGCGAGAGCGGCGCCGGGCGGATCACGTAGTGCTGGTCGTCGAAGTCCCGCAGTTCCCGCTGCGCCTCCGCCGGCGTCCCCCTCAGGCGGGCGGCCGTCGTCTCGGCGATGCCGAGCGCCGCCTGCGGGAACGCCAGCCGGCCGAGCAGGTGATCCCAGTCGCCGTGGGTCGCCAGCAGGCCCGTGAACGGGAAGCCGGCCTGCGCCAGCAGCGTCGGCAGCAGCTCGAGCTCGTCCGGGTAGACCGGTGAGTCGATCACGAACGCCTCGTCACCCGACCGGACGATCGTGCACGTCGTCTGCCAGACCCTGCTCGTCAGGACGATGACGTCCGGATGCACGCTGATCGCGCGCACGTCGCCGGCCGCCCGACTGCTAGGCGATGCCGAGCAGCTTGGCTGCCTCGCGCAGGTTCGGGACCTCGGCCGTCGGCTTCTTCTGGCCCGGCTCGAGCGTCTCCTTCTTGCGGTTGACCCAGATCACCGGGATCTTCGCCTTCAGGCACGGCTCGACATCGTGGTAGTAGCTCGACGCGATGTGGACCCACCCCTTCTTCCCACCGACCCGCCTCGCGCACTCGGTGAAGTGCGCCGGCTCCGGCTTGTACGCCCGGACCTGCTGTGCCGTGACGACCAGGTCGAAGTCCGTCTGGATGTGCCGGCGCGTCTGACCCAGCAGCTTGTCGTCGATGTTGGCGATCAGGCCGAGGCTGTACTTCTTGCCCAGCTTGTCGAGCTGGACCCGCGTCTCCTTGAACGGAGCCCACCGCTGGACCGAGTCCGGCAGGAAGCCCGACCGCGACGGCTCGAGCGGCCAGACCAGTCGCTTGGAGATCTCGACCGCCGTCCGCCGCAGGACCTCCGCGTACAGCTCGTAGGACCCCGACTGGATCTCGCGCTCGATCTCGTGGAACATCGGGATCAGCTCGTCACGCGCGATCGTGAAGCCGTCCCGCTGGGCCTCGGCCGCAAAGGCCTCCCAGATACCCGTCTCCCAATCGATCAGGGTTCCGTAGACGTCGAAGGTGACGAAGGTCGGGGTGGCGGGAAGGGGCATGGGGATGCAGTCAATCCTTTTTCGGCATTAAGCGGAGACGCCGCAATTATGAACCTCTATTAGAGTCCGCGTACACCGATGGATCTCCTCGAGTACCAGGGCAAGCAGCTGCTTGCCCGCCACGGGATTCCGATGCAGGCGGGGAAGGCGCTCACCACGGTAGACGATGCGCTCGCCACAGCTGAGGAGTGCGGCTACCCCGTAGTCGTCAAGGCCCAGGTCCGCGTCGGCGGGCGGGGCAAGGCCGGCGGAATCAAGCTCGCCCGCGACGCCGACGAGCTCGCTGCCCACGCCGGCGCGATCCTCGGGATGCAGATCACGGGCTGCACCGTTCGCGAGCTCTGGGTCGGCCAGGCCGTCGGGATCGCCGAGGAGTACTACGCCTCGGTCGTCTTCGACCGCCGCGCCAAGTCCCCCCTGATGATGCTCTCCCGCCACGGCGGCGTCGAGATCGAGACGGTCGCCGAGGAGGACCCCGACGCCCTCGCCACGCTCCACGTCGATCCCCTGCTCGGCTACCAGCCCTTCCACGGCCGGCGCCTCGCCTTCGCCGCCGGGATCCCCGACGACCTCGTCGCCCCGGTCGGCGACTTCCTCGCCAAGCTCTATGCGACCTTCGTCGGCGAGGAGGCGTCCCTCGTCGAGGTCAACCCGCTGGTCGTCACCCCGGGGGCTGCCGGCGTCCCCGGAGAGCGCGAGCTCGTCGCGTTGGACGCCAAGGTCACACTCGACGACAACGCCCTGTTTCGCCATCCCGAGAACGCCGCCCTGCGCGACACCGCCGACGACGATCCCCAGGAGCGGATGGCCCGCGCCCGCGGCCTGACCTACGTCAAGCTCGACGGCGACATCGGGATCCTCGGCAACGGCGCCGGCCTCGTCATGTCAACACTCGATCTCGTCGCCCTCCACGGCGGCGCGCCGGCCAACTTCCTCGACGCCGGCGGCGGCTCGAAGGCCGAGGCGATCAAGGCCGCCGTCGAGGTGATCCTCTCCAACGAGCGGGTCAAGGCCGTCCTGTTCAACATCTTCGGCGGGATCACCCGCTGCGACGAGGTCGCCCGCGGGTTGATCGCGGCGTTCGCCGCCCTCGAGCCCGGCGTCCCCTTCGTCGTCCGCCTCGACGGGACCAACGGCGCCGAGGGCCGCGCGCTGCTCGCAGCCTCGGCGTTGGCGGGTCTGTACACGGCCGAGACGATGGACGAGGCCGCCGCTCTCGTCGTTGCTCTGGCTCGCGGCGAGTCCGGGCTCCCGGGAACGGCAAGCGACGGATGAGCGTCATCCTCGACGCCGACACCCGCCTCTGCGCCGCCGGGATCACCGGCAGCGAGGGCCGCTTCCACACCTTGAACAACAGGGCCTACGGCACCAATGTCGTCGCCGGCGTGACACCCGGCAAGGGCGGCAGCGACGTCGACGGGATCCCCGTCTTCGACACGTTCGCCCAGGCCGTCCGCGAGACCGCCTGCAACGCCGCGACGATCTTCGTGCCCGCCCGCTTCGCAGCCGACTCGATCCTCGAGGCCGCCGACGCCGGCGTCCCGACGATCATGGCGATCACCGAGGGCATCCCCGCCCACGACGAGCTCCGCGTCTACACACAGTTGAAGCGGCTGCCCGGCGTCCGCCTGATCGGCCCCAACTGCCCCGGTGTCCTCTCGCCGGGCAAGGCGAACGCCGGCATCATCCCGGCGACCTTCTTCCGCCCCGGCAACGTCGGCGTCGTCTCGCGGTCGGGAACGCTGACCTACCAGGTCGGCAACGAGCTCGCGATGCGCGGCCTCGGCAACTCCACGATCGTCGGGATCGGCGGCGATCCCGTCCCCGGGTCGAGCTTCGTCGACATCCTCGCCCTCTTCGAGGCCGACCCCCAGACCGAGCTGATCGTGATGTCCGGAGAGATCGGCGGCGACAGCGAGGAGGAGGCCGCCGTCTACATCGCCGCGTCCGTGTCGAAGCCCGTCGTCGCCTACATCGCCGGCTTCACCGCTCCCGCCGGACGGACGATGGGTCATGCAGGGGCGATCGTCACCGGCTCGAAGGGGACCGCCAAGGCGAAGGCCGAGGCGCTCGAGGCGTGCGGCGTCCAGGTCGGCCGCACCCCGACCGAGGTCGCCGAGATCGTCGTCGAGCTGCTCGGGGGCTGAGCCGGCCCGTCGCGGAGGGCGGCGAGCGGCGGACGGGGATTTGCGGGCTCGGGAGCCCTGGGGGGCTGGGGCGGGCGCTATCCGTCGAGACCGCTTGAGAGGCCGAGCGTCCCCGCCGAGGTGAACCGTATCCCGATGCTCCAGCTCGATCGCACCGCCCGGATCGTCCGCCTACCGTTGACCCTCGACGGACTCGTCCGCGGCCGCCATGCCGTGAAGTCGCGCCGGGGGATCCTCGAACCTCGGTGGACCGGAGTCGGCGTCGGCGAGCTCGACGCTCGCCAGCGCACCACGCCGGTCCTGGTCGAGATCGCCGGCGGTGCCCAGCGGCTCTGGTACTACCACGGTCGCTTCTACTGGGACGACGAGGACCTGGAAGCGGTCGCCGTCGGGACGCAGGTGCTCGAGCTCGAGCGGGTGGCGGCCGCGGCCGCGCGGGTCGAGCTCGAGGTCGGGGTCGCCGCGTGAGGTCGGGGCGATCCCGCGGTGCATTGTCCACCTTCGCCCAGAGGTCACTGCCTGACTCAGGCAGCTATCTGCCGGAAGGTCCCTCAACCATCTCCGACTCGACCTCGAGCGACCTGCCGACATGGACCAGCTCGCCAACCTCGAGCTCCCGCCAACCGGGATCGTCGTCCATCCGTTCGCTGGCGATCACGACGACCGGCCGATCCCGCCCCTGCTCGGAGACCACGCGGGTCCCGTGGCTGCTGGTCTGCTCGAGCGGGGCCGCCCGGCCGGGAGCCCGGCCACCCGGAGCCCGCCCGCCACCTTCGCCGCCACCACCACCGGGGGCGCGATCCAGCACGTAGAGCGTGTTGGTCTCGGGGTAACGGAGCGCCCAGAGGTCCGTCGGCGTGACGAGGACGAAGTTGATCGAGACGATCGGGAGCTCGTCCACCACCCACCCGACGGCCGCCCGGATGCCCGCGGGCAGATCGCCGCCATGACGGTCGATCTCGCGCGTGATCAGCGCGAAGAAGCGCTCGGAGTCGCTCTCGCCGGCGACCCGCCGAAGGTCGTCGCCAAGCTCACGCTCGAGCTTCGGGACGTCGCCGATCACGCCGTTGTGGGCGAACAGCCGGCCTTCCTGTGAGAACGGGTGGGTGTTGGCCATCGTCAGTCCGCCGTTCGTCGCGTGGCGGACGTGGGCGACGAAGGTGCTCGAGAAGGCCCGCCTGGCATCGGCCGCGAACGCGCGATCGTCGAACGCGGCGATCGGCCGCTTGTCGACCCGGGGCCGACCGTCGTCGTCGAAGTAGCCGAGACCCGTCCCGTCGGCGTTCCGGTGGCTCTGAGCGACCAGGCTGTCGCCGGCGTCGAGCAGCCAGAAGGTCGCCTGAAGGCGCTCGGGTCCGGCGGTCATCCCGAACAGGCGGCACATCTGTCGGAGTCGGGCTACCCGGTCGCCCGGGTGCGTACGCCGCAGCTCGGGCCTCCCCGGCCTTGGCCTCCCGGCCCCGGCCCCGGCCTCGGCCTCCCCGGCCCCGGCCTCCCCGGCCCCGGCCTCCCCCTTCTCAGATCGAGGCGGTCGCGAGGCTGGCGGAGGTCGAGCGACGCATGTAGAAGAACCACGTGACCACGGCGAGCAGGACGTAGGCGACGAGGAACACCTGGAGCGCGCCGATCGACCAGTGGGAGTTGGCGTGGGCGATCGCGACCTTCGTCTGGAGGCCGGCGGCCTTGTCGTGGGCGAGCAGCACCTTGTCGTGGGCGACGAGCGCCCTGTCGTGGCTGGTGGCGATCGCCTTCGTCAGCGGCGCCGTGGCCTTCGTCCCGGCGGCCGTCGCCTTGGTCAGGAGGCCGGAGACGTGGAGGCTGGCCTGGCGGAAGACGACCTGGATCAGGAACCCACCGAACGCGCCGATCGATCCGGCGATCCCGATCACGGCGGCGGTCTGGCGCTTGAACGAGAGGATCGTCTCCTGCTCGTCGCGCCCGTGTTCGGCGGCCTGGCGCCGCCCGAGCGTGGCGAAGATGGCCGGGATCATCCGGTAGGCCGAGCCGTTGCCGATCCCCGAGAGCAGGAAGATGAACATGTAGGAGACGAAGAACCAGGTGAAGCTGTGGGAGTCGACGGCGGCGATCGCCGTCCCGGTGAAGACACCCATGCCGACGAACGAGGCGAGCGTGACCCGGGCTCCGCCGATCCTGTCCGATGTCCACCCGCCGACCGGTCGGGCGAGCGAGCCGAGCAGGGCGCCGATGAAGCCGAGGCCGGCGAGATAGGTGGCGATGAAGACGTGGTGGGCGAGGAACTCGGGAAAGGTGTTCTTGATCACGAGGGGGAGGGCGAACGAATAACCGATGAACGAGCCGAACGTGCCGATGTACAGCAGCGACATGATCCACGTGTGGGGATTCCCGACGGCCTGGGCATAGGCCTTCGTGTCGGTCTTGGCCTGGGTCAGGCTGTCCATGTAGTAGTAGGCGCCGATCGCCGCGGCGACGATGAACGGCATCCAGAGGATCCCGGCGTACGCGAGGTGGACCTGGTGGATCGGCAGCTTGACGGCCGCGGCCGGGACGCCGATGATCACGACGAGGGGGACGAGCAGCTGGGTGACGGCGACCCCGAGATTCCCGCCGGCGGCGTTCAGGCCGAGCGCGAAGCCCTTCTTGCGGTCTGGGTAGAAGAAGGAGATGTTGGCCATCGACGACGAGAAGTTGCCGCCCCCGACGCCGGCGGTCGCGGCGCAGGCGAGGAGAATCCAGAACTGGGCGCTCGTCGACTGCTGATGGAGCCACCCGCTCGGCAGGATCACCGCGACGAGCGTCACGGGAATCAGGAGCAGGCCGGCGCTGATCGTCGTCCAGAGCCTCCCGCCGAAGCGTGGCAGGGCGAACGTGTACGGGATCCGCAGGGCCGAGCCGATCAGGTTCGGGATCGCCGTGAGCCAGAACAGCTGGGAGATCGAGAGGGTGATCCCGATGTCGGCGAGGTTGAGCACGATGATCGTCCAGAGGACCCAGATGTTGAAGCCGAGATGCTCGGCGAAGATCGAGAACGCGAGGTTCTTGCGGGCGATCGCGCTCCCCCCGCGATTCCAGAAGGTCGCGCTCTCGGGTTCCCACCGGTCGATCCACCGGCCCGCCTGCCATCCCCGGGAGGCCCGGGCGGGCACGCGATACGCGCTCGGCGCGGGAGCGTCCACCTCAGTGCTCATGCGTTCTCCTTGTGGGTGAGTTCGTGCCGAGGTGACGGGTCCTCCGACCCCGGAAGTCCCGCTGGCAGCGACCTCCACCCACGCTAGGGCCGGTACGTGTCAGTCGGATGAGCGCCACATGTCCAGTGCGTGTCGTGCTCGTTTCGAGTCTCGTCGCGCATTCTGCATCGCCGGCGCCCGGCGACGTTCCGACACGCTCTGAGCACACGACCCAGACCGTCCGCGGCGGCGATCCGCACGGTCGAGCTGCCCGCGGTTGACCCGGGGGGTGGCCGGGTCTATGGTGAGCGGGAGTCGGCGATTTCGAGCAGGAGGGGCGGCATGCGTGGTCGTACCAGTCGGCGAATCGCCGTCTCAGTCGGGGCGTGCGTGGCCGCCGCTGCCGGTGTCGGCACCCTCGTGGCGTCGGGCGGCCAGGCCGCCGGGGCTTCGGTCCGGCCGGGCGTGGCGTCGCCGCGCGTCCGTCACGCGGGGCGGGCGAGCGCGGTCAGGCTCAAGCGCATCGTCGATGTCGCGAAGCTCCCGCCGGCGTCGGCCACGCCGCCGGCGAAGAATGTCGAGCCGGCCGAGACGGCGCCGGTCAC
The DNA here is from genome assembly GCA_035553395.1 of Solirubrobacteraceae bacterium. Classification (GTDB taxonomy): domain Bacteria; phylum Actinomycetota; class Thermoleophilia; order Solirubrobacterales; family Solirubrobacteraceae; genus Palsa-513. The sequence continues at coordinate 51,059 of DASZKP010000072.1, forward strand.
CGGTCCGCCGCGGACGTCGGGAATCGTCGCGCTGACGCAGAAGGGCATCCGTTCGGGATCCGGGTCGCCGGTCGCGAGTGCCAGCTCGACCGAGCGGGTGTCGGTCGCCGGCTTCTCCGACCGGGGGATCCCGCCGGACACTCAGCTGGCGGTCAGCTCGAAGTACGTCGTCGAGTTCGTCAACACGTCGGGCGAAGTTCTCAACCATGCTGGGACGGTCATCACGTCGTTCGACCTCGGGTCGCTGTTCTCCGGGACGGCGGGAGCCGGGTCTGACCCGAAGATCGTCTACGACGCGTCGAGCGGGGACTTCTTCGCGACATACATCTCGGCGTTCACGCGGCCGTCCGGGCCGAGCGAGGTCGACCTCGCCGTCACGAAGAATCCGACCGGGTCGTGGGCCGTATACACGGTCAACACCGAGAGCATCCTCCAGGACCAGCCGAAGCTCGGGGTCAGCTCGGACAAGCTCACGATCAGCTGGAACGACAACGGGAACTCCGGCCCGGAGGAGTACAAGGTGATCCAGAAAGCCGGGGTCGTCGCCCAGCTGAACACCGTCGCCGGGGTGATCTGGGGACCCGACAGCGGGCGACTGAACGTCGTCCCGGCAGTCCAGCTTTCGGCGAGCACGACGGCGTACTCGGTCTTCCACAACTACAACAGCTCGACCGTCGGAGTCCTCGCGTTCACCGGCGTCCCCGGCATCTCGCCGACGACGTTCACCGAGAACGACATGTCGATCGCCAAGACCTCGGCACCACCTGCGGCGGCCCAGCCACCGGTCGGCGGGGTCGCGAGCCGGACGCTCGACACCGGGGACGACCGACTGGAGTCGACGGTCTGGTACAAGGGCGACCTGTGGACGAGCGGGGGTGACGTGTGCCGGGCGAAGACCGACAAGTCCTCACGCGCGTGTCTGCGGGTGATCCACATCTCGACGCCGACGATGTCCGTCGTGCGTGACGTCGACGTCACGATGGTCGGCGGATCGGTCATGTACCCGGCCGTCGTGATGGATGCCCGGCGGGACCTGTGGATCGCGTTCTCGTCGTCGTCGAAGTCGAAGTTCGCATCCTCGGAGGTCGCCGAGGCCGCCGGCGGAGACATCGGCCCGACGCTGGGCGAGACGACGTACAAGACCGGAACCGGGGCGATCAACGTCAACAGCGCGTGCGCGACGCCGCCGGACAACCGCTTCGGCGACTACTCGGGCGTGGCGGTCGACCCCGCGCGCAAGGACCTGGGGATCTGGGCGGCCACGGAGTTCGGCCTCGCCGGGTGCCAGTCGGGGACGCAGCTGGGGTCGTTCACGCCGTAAATCGCGAGCTGGGGTCGCTGGCCGGCTGATCCACGTTAAGCTTGAGCCATGCCAACGTCTGCGATCTCCTTCGCCCGGGGCGCGCCGTCGCTCGACATCATCGACGTGGAGGGCCTGAGCGCTGCGGCGACGCGGGCGTTCGCCGAGGATCCGGGTGGGATGACGGCATACGGGACGTCGATCGGCTACGTCCCGCTGCGACGGTGGATCGCCGAGCGCCACGGGGTCGACGAGGCGCAGGTCCTGGTGACGAACGGGTCGATGCAGGCCGACGCGTTCCTCTTCGACGAGCTGGTCGGCCCGGGCCTGGAGGTCGTCGTCGAGCGGCCGACGTACGACCGGACGCTCCTGGCCCTCGGCCAGCGGGGGGCGACGATCCACGCGGTCGAGCTCGAGCACGACGGGATCGACACGAAGGCGCTGGGCGAGTTGATCGCCGACGGGGCGAAGCCGTCGCTTGCGCACATCATCCCGACCTTCCAGAACCCTGCGGGGTACACGCTGTCGCTGACCAAGCGGCACGAGCTCCTCGGGCTGGCCGCCGAGCACGAGTTCACGATCTTCGAGGACGACCCGTACATCGCGTTGCGGTTCACGGGGGACAACGTCCCGACGATGCTCTCGCTCGACGACGGCGGCCGCGTGATCTACGCGTCGTCCTTCTCGAAGACCGTCTGCCCGGGCATCCGGGTCGGCTACCTCGTCGGCGAGGCGGGGATGATCAAGAAGATCGCCGCGCGGGCGACGAGCACGTACATCTCGCCGAACATGGTCGCCCAGTCGATCGTCCACCAGTTCTGCCTGTCAGGCGCGCTGGACCGGTCGATCGAGACGGTCAAGGCGGCGCTCAGCGACCGGGTCGACACGCTCGGCACGGCGCTCGAGCGTGAGCTCCCGGGTGCGAGCTTCGTCAAGCCGGAGGGCGGCTACTTCATGTGGGTGACGCTGCCCGACGGCCTCGAGGCGGCTGCCCTGGTCAAGGCGTCGGCCGACCGGGGCGTGGCCATCCTCCCGGGAACGGACTTCATGCTCGACGGCGGATCCGACGCCCTGCGGCTCGCTTACTCCGGCGTCACGCCGGCCCAGATCGAGGAGGGCGTCGCGCGAATCGGCGAGGCGGCGCGGGCCGTCGAGGGCGCGGCAGTCTGATCAGGGGTCGCAAGACGGCTGGATGAGCCCGCCGTCAGCCGAGGAGCTCTGAGACCGTGATCGGCGGGACACCGTCGATCAGCGGCCGGAGCGATTGCCCGTCGACGTAACGGGTGATCTCGGCGTAGGTGCCTGCCAGCGGCCTGCGATGGACGGTGACCTCCCGGGCGGGAAGGTCGACGAGCCAGTATTCGGGCACGTCAGCGGCGGCATACGCAAGGGCCTTCTCCCGGTCTCGTGCCTGCGAGGCCTCGGCGACCTCGACGACGAGCAGGGCATTCGTTGGCTGCCGGGACCGCGGGAGGCGGCCGACGACGGCGACGTCGGGGAGGAGGTAGCCGCCTTCGACGAGCAGCGTGCTCTGGACGCGGACCTCCCATGCGGAGTCGTCGACGAGCGTGAAGAGCCTGTTGAGCCAGACGACGGCTCCGTCGTGCTCGGCTCCGATCGGGACCATGTCGATCAGGACTCCGTCGACAAGCTCGATCCGGTCATCCTCGTCGAGTACTCCTGAGGCGACCATCTTGTGGACATCGTCGACCGACAGGCGATGGACGGTCGCGACGGCTGGAGCTGGTGCGGTCGCCGATGACATCTGAAAATTCTACCTCGACCCCGAGCCCGCCCAGCGTCAGCGGCCGTAGCGCTCCTTGCCGAGCACGAGCTGCTCGGGTAGGGCGACACGCGGGGGCGGCGAGGGGTCGGCGAGGACGGAGACGGTCTCGGCGACGCTGCGGGTGATCGTGTATGTACGACCGGATCCGGCGAGGACGATCTCCTCGTCGCCGGAGGACTCGAGCGTCCCGTCGAGCTCGGGGGCGATGCCGGAGGCCATCAGGTAATGGAGGAGATCCTCGGCCTCGTTCTCGAACCGAAGGACGTGGACGTGGGCGCCGACCTCGACGTCGGCGAGGGGGACGCCCTCGATCCGGCCGCCAGCGCGGATCGGATGGCCGTGGGGACAGGTCTTGGCGTCGCCGATCGCCGCGAGCATGCGGTCCTCGAGGACGGGGGACATCGCGTGCTCGAGCCGCTCGGCCTCCTCGTGGACCTCGTCCCACGGGATCCCGAGGACGTCGGTCAGGAAGCGCTCGATCAGGCGGTGGCGTCGGACGACCTGGCCGGCGTGGTCGGCGCCGAGGTCGGTGAAGCTGATCGCCTTGGACGCGGACCGGGTGATGTAGCCGTCGCGCTCGAGGCGGCCGATCATCTCGTGGACGGTCGGGGCGGAGAGCTGCATCGCGCGGGCGACGTTTGCGCCGGTCATCGGGAGGCCGGCCTCGGTCAGCCAATAGAGGGTCTGGAGATACTCCTCCTCGGCGACGGTCGCCTGGTCAGCCACGATCACGGATCCTACCGGGGCGAAGCCGACGGGACCGGCGGGGAGGCTAGTCTGCGGGGCGATGGGATTGCCGCTGAGCCCGCCGGTCGGACCCCAGCTCGCGAAGCCTGCGGCGTCGCTGCCGGAGGGGGACGGGTGGGCGTACGAGCCGAAGTACGACGGCTTCCGGGCGGTGGCGTTCGTCGACGGGGAGGAGGTCGTGCTCCAGTCGCGCAACGGCAAGCCGCTGACCCGCTACTTCCCGGAGCTGACCTTTCCGGCCGGCCGGTACGTGCTCGACGGGGAGATCGTGATCCGGGCGGACGGCGGGGGCGAGGAGTTCAACCTGCTGGGCCAGCGGATCCACCCGGCGGCGTCGCGGATCGCCCGGCTGGCCGGGGAGACGCCAGCGACGTACATGGCTTTCGACCTGCTGGCCGAGGACGACGAGATCCTTTTGGAGCAGTCGTGGGAGGTGCGGCGGGCGCGTCTGGAAGCGAGGGATCTGGGCGCGGCCGAGTTGACGCCGGTGGTTCGCAGCGCCGCGGAGGCCGAGGGGTGGCTGCGGAGTGCCGAAGGCGTGATCGCCAAGCAGACGGCCGCGGCCTACCGGCCGGGCGAGCGGGTGGGGATGCTGAAGATCAAGCGGGTGCGGACGCTCGACGCCGTCGTGATGGGGTGGCGGCCGGGCAAGGCCGAAGGGACCGTGGGCGCGCTGATCCTCGGGGCATACGACGAGTCGGGCCGGCTGCGGGAGATCGGCCACTCGTCAGGCTTCAAGGCCCAGGAGAAGCGGGACCTGGTCGGCAGGCTGAAGCCGTTCGAGACGGGCGCGCGGGGGTCGGGCGACCCGTCGCGGTGGACGGGCGGCCGGGACCTGGAGTGGGTCGCCCTTCGGCCGGAGCTGGTCGTCGAGGTCCGCTTCGACCACGCGTCCGACGGACGGATCCGCCACGGGGCGAAGGTCCTGCGCTGGCGCGACGACAAGCCGCCGGAGGAGTGCCGGGTCGAGCAGCTCGACCAGTAGAAGGCGATCACGCCAAGCGTCCCTGGCCCGCTGCGACGGCCGGCCCGCAGGCGTCCCGCGGCTCCGCCGCCCGGGTCTCGCCGCAGCTATGTCTTCGGCTTGCGGGCCCGGCTGGGAGCGACCCGGCGGCCCTCGCCGGCCTGCTTTGCGAAGTGGGGCGGCCACGGAGCGTCGCCGAGGCCGCCGGCCTCGTCGCGGGCCGCCAGCTCGAGCAGGGCGTCCAGCGAGCCGGGGTGGTCGTCGATCGTCGCGCTCGGGTCGCCGCGGTCGGCCAGGCGGGCGGGGACCGTGTCGATCCGCAGGTCGGCCGGCTCGACGTCGGCTACCTCGTCCCACTCGAGCGGACACGAGACGCGGGCGTCGGGGACGGCGCGGACGGAGTAGGCCGACGCGACGGTCCGGTCGCGGGCGTTCTGGTTGTAGTCGATGAAGACGCCCTCGCGCTCCTCCTTCCACCACTTGCTGGTCGCCCGGCCGGGCATCCGCCGCTCGACCTCGCGGGCGAGGGCGACGGCAGCCCGGCGGACGTGCTCGAAGTCCCATTCGGGACGGATCCGCACGTTGACGTGTATCCCGCGGGAGCCGGACGTCTTCGGAAAGCCGGCGAGGCCGTGGTCGGCGAGGACCTCGCGGACGCCGAGGGCGACCTGGCGGACCTCGTCGAACGGGACGTCGGGTCCGGGGTCGAGGTCGACGCGGAGCTCGTCGGGATGGTCGAGATCGGCCCGGCGGACAGCCCAGGGATTCCAGTCGATCACACCGAGGTTGACGCCCCAGACGAGGTGGGCGATGTCGGTGGGGACCAGCTCGCGGGCCGTCCGCCCGCTGGGGAAGGTCACGGTCGCGGTCTCCAGCCAGTCGGGCGCGTTCTGGGGGACGCGCTTCTGGAAGAAGAAGTCGCCGTCGACGCCGTCGACCCACCGCTTGAGGACGGTCGGCCGGTCGCGGAGGTGGCGGACGGCTGCGTCGCCGCAGGCGATGTAGTAGTTCGCGAGGTCGAGCTTGGTCGTGCCCGTCCGCGGAAAGTAGACCTTGTCCGGACTCGAGAGTCGGACCTCGCGGCCGCAGACGTCGATCACGATCGGGTCCATCCCTGGCAGGATGGCGCACCGTGCAAGTCCTCGTCGCCCCGGCCGGATTCGACGGCGCGCTCCGGGCGACGGAGGTCGCCGCGGCGATCGGCCGGGGCCTCGAGGCAGCCGGCCTGGAGCCGCCGGACCTGTGTCCGGTCGCCGACGGCGGTCCCGGGACGCTCGAGATCCTGCTGACGCGCCTTGGCGGGGAGAGCCTGGCGGCGACCGTCGGCGGGCGGGACGGCCAGCCGATCGACGTCGCCTTCGGCGTGGTCGGGGACGGGTCGGCGGCGATCGTCGAGCTCGCGGCCGTCGGGCCGGGGGTCGCTGGTTCGGGGGCGATCGGCGAGCTGATCGCCGCGGCGGCCGGGACCGGTGCTGACGTCGTGCTGGTCGCGGCCGGCGGGGCTCCGACGGCAGACGGCGGGGCGGGAGCCGTCCGGGCGATCGAGGCGGCCGGCGGCCTTGGGCGGGCGCGGTTGGTCGTGCTCTGTCCGATGCGGGCCCACCTCGCGTCGACCGGACGCGGCCACGGGTGCGAGCCGGGCGGGATCGGCGATGCCCTCGTGCGGACGTTCGGGGCGACGATCGAGTCGGGCGCGCAGTTCGTGCTCGACGCGGTCGGCTACGACCCGCGGATGCGGGCGGCCCGCGCGGTGATCGTCGGCGAGGGCCGGCTGGATGCCGGCGCGCTGACCGGACGCGTGCTCGGCGAGGCGGCGACCCGGGCCCGAC
>DASZKP010000073.1:0-12059 GCA_035553395.1 Solirubrobacteraceae bacterium
CGTCTTGGACGGAGCGTTTGAAGTCGTCGTCGGTGAAGGTCAGCATGCCGCAGTCGGTGTGGTGGATGAGGATGATCTCCTCGGTTCCGAGGAGGCGCTGGGAGATCGCGAGTGAGCGGATCTCGTCGTCGGTGACGACGCCGCCGGCGTTGCGGATGACGTGGGCGTCGCCTTCGGCCAGGCCGAGCACGCCGTAGGGGTTCAGGCGGGCGTCCATGCATGCGAGGACTGCGACCTTGCGGGCCGGGGGGAGCGGCAGGTGGCCCTTGTCGAAACTCGCGGCATAGGATTCGGCGTTCTTCAGAAGCTCGTCTGTGGTGGACATTCGACTCCTCTCATCTCGGTGTATACCCTAAAGGCTATCGGGATAGTGGTATTTACGCAAGGCCTGTTACGGGCGCGTTACCGGCCTCGTACACGCGTCCAGGCCCGGCATGTTCGGGCACCTGGATGCCGATTAGGAACGCGAGGAGCCGAATGAAAGGCGCAAACAATGCAAATCGACACGCTCAGCCGCCTCGTTCGCGAGTCGCGCTACCCGCTTGACAACGACGAGATCGCCGAGGCGATCCTCGCCCGCATCACGATGCCCGTCCTGACGCCGCAGCTCCGGCCATCCCACCGCCGGCGGTCGGTCAGGTCGTTCCACCCGGCCAGGCACATCAGCTCGTTCCATCTGGTGCGCTCACCCCGCCGGCGGATCGCGCGGCCGACCCCCTGGCCCGCCTAGACCGCCGGTCGCTCCGAGCGCCGCTCGGCGACCAGGCTCGCGACGCCGCGAGGTCGTCCCGAGCGCTGCGCCACGCCCTCGCGGTAATGCCGGACCCGGAGGTCGGGGAAGGCGTGGATCAGCTCGTTGTCGCCGAGCACGAACTCCGGCCGCAGCTCGTTGCCGAGCTCGTCGACATGGGATCTGCCGAAGGTCTCGAAGAGGAGCAGGCCGCCCGGGCGCAGGGCCCGGGCGAGCCCGGCGAACAGGCTGCGCTGGAGGTAGTTGAAGTTGACGATGACGTCGTAGCGCCCCTCCGGCAGGTCGGCTGTCCGCTCGAGGTCGGCGACCCGGGGGGTCACGGTCAGGCCGTCGGAGACCGCCGCCGCGCTCAGCCGGTCGACCACTACGTCTGAGATGTCGAGCGCGTCGACCGCGTAGCCGAGCTCGGCGAGGAAGCGGGCGTTGCGTCCGTCGCCGCACGCGACGTCGAGCGCACGCAGCCGGGCCGCCGGTCGATCGAGCAGTGCGCGGTGCTCGACCAGCCACTCGGCCGGCGAATCCGGGAACGCGGTCGCCGCGGCCCGGGCGTAGCGCTCGTTCCACCTCTCGCGCGCATCGTCGGTCCCCGGCATCCCGAGTGCAACGCTACACGCGATGCGAGGCCGTTCCCCGCGCAGGCCGCGGGACCGCGCGGGCGGCGCCTAGAATCGGGGGATGCCCGCCTCCGACGCGCTTCGCGATCAGCTCGGTGCCCCGCTTCCGGACTGCCTTGGAAAGCTCGACGACCGCGAGCTCGCCGACCTCGCCGGCGCGATGGCCGAGGCCCGCGCGCAGCAGGCGATCGATGTCGAGGCGGCGATCGCCGAGGCTCTCCGCCGCCTGCCCCCAGTCCTGCGCGGCGCCGCGCGGGTGATCCTCCGTGGCTGAGGGGATGACGCTCGCCGGCCACGCCGAGGTGCTCAAGCTCGCGCGTCTGCTCGGGACCTCGACCGACCGGCTGGCCTACCTCGAGCGGCTGACCCCCGAGGAGATCCGTGAGGTTCGCGAGCGGGCGAGCGACGTCCTGTTCGATGTCGACGGCCGGCGTTTTCGCCTGATCGCCATCGCCAGCAAGCTGCCGCCGGCGGCCCTGACGGCGGTGATCGCCGAGCACGCGTTCGGGCCGCTGCTATGTGCGCGGATCACCGCGCTGCTCGAGGTCAAGCGCGCCGTCGACCTGGCCGAGCGGCTGCCGCGGAAGTTCGTCGCCGCGCTCGCGATCCAGCTGGATCCCCGGCGGGCAAAGGACATCGTCGCGGCGATCCCGCCGTACCTGATCGCCGAGGTCGCCGCCGAGCTGACCCGAGACCGCGAGTACGTCGCGATGGGTCGCTTCGTCGGGTACCTGACCGACGACGCGGTGAAGGCCGCGTTCCGCGTGATCGACGACGCCTCGCTCCTGCGGATCTCCTACTTCGTCGAGGTCGCCGAGCATCTCGATCATGTCGTCGGCCTGCTCGAGGAGACGCGGATCCGCGGCGCGATTCGTGAGGCGACGGCCCAGGATCTCTGGCCCCAGGCGCTGGACCTGCTCAGCCGCGTCTCGCCACAGCGGGCCGGGCGGCTGGCCGACCTCGCCGCGGAGGAGGACGACAGCGTGCTCGAGGGGATGGTCGCGACCGCGCAGCGCGACGGCCTCTGGGACGTCGTGCTCCCGGTGACCAACGAGATGAGCCAGGCCGGGCTGGCCCGCTTCACGAGCCTCCGGGCGCTCCACGACCCCGACGTCCTGCGGGCGCTGGTCGGCGTCGCGATCATCAGCCACGTCGAGGTGCTCCCGCTCGTCGCGATGCTCCCGCCCCACGCGCGGGCCGTCGTCTGGAAGGAGATCGTCCGGCTCGGCGGCACCGCACCACCCGAGGTGGCCGGCGCCGTCCTCACCCAGGCCCTCGACCTCGGGGTCGACGGGATCGTCGAGGAGTTCGTCGGCGCGATCCTCGACGGCGACCTGCTCGCGCCGAGCCTGCGGATCTTCGCCGACCTCGACCCACGCCTCCAGGCCCGCCTGGCCGGCGAGGCAGGCCGGATCTCGTCCGGCCTGCGTCTGCGCCTGGTGGCCTACGCCGAGCACCTCGGCCTGGTTGACGCGCTCGCGCCGCTCGGGTTCGCCGCGGCCGCCTAGCCGCGTCTAGAAGAGCAGCCCGAGGACCTGGAGGACCGCGAACCCGAGGATCGCTGCGCCGATCACGCGCGGCCCCCATCCACTCTGGCTCTCGCCGCCCTCCTCGTCCTCCGCTCCCTCTCCCTCTGCTTCCTCTTCCTCCTCACCGCCGAAGTGGTGGAGGATCGCGAGCACCGCGCCGGGGATCGACAGCAGGACGAACGAGTCGGCGATCAGCGCCTTCGAGTGCGTGCTGATGAGGATCGCCCCGAGGCCGGTCAGGAGGAAGAGCATGATGATGACCTCGAGCAGGCCCTCGGGCAGCGCCCTGCCGAGCGTGGCCGACTTCGGGAAGTTCTCCTCGAAGACCTCCATCGCCTGCGGCACGAGGAAGAGGACCCCGGCGACCCACAGCTGCCAGGTCGAGCCGACGACGACGACGGCGATGAACAGGAAGATCCCCGTGCGGAGCCCCGCCGCGCCCAGCCGCTGAAGCTCCCCCGGTTCGCGAAGCCCGCGCGGCTGAACGGCGACCAGGCGGTTCGGATAGAAGTGGGAGGCGAGCTGCTCGCCGAACATCCGCACGATGACGGCTCCGAGGATCCACAGCGCCACCTCGTTGGCGCGCCCTCCGATCGGCAGCCTGTAGCCGGCGAGGCCCGGCAGGGCGATCACGATCTTCTGCACCGCCCACGCGCCGATCAACGACGCGATCACGAAATCGGCTGCCCGGTCGTAGCGGTCCTTCGCGCTGCGGGGCGGGTCGCGCCGCAGCGGGCGCGCCGCGCCGGCCACGACCGGCACGACGAACCAGAGTGCGGCCAGCCCCATCATCGTGCGCACGGCCGCGTCCGAGTCGACGCCACCCGAGACGAGGACGCCGACGAGGAACGTGAGCACGGCCGCGAACCCGGCCGCCGCGTCGACCACGCCGAGGATCGCGATCACGATCGTCAACGTCGTGCTCGGCGGCAGCGCTCGCCCGCCGGACTGCACGACCGCGAGGACGCCGAGGCCGACGCCGATCAACTGTCCGACCAGCGCCGCGGACCCGAGGATCGACCGGAGGTACGCCCCGTCGGCGACGACCCGCGCCAGCAGCGGTGAGCGGCGGACGAGTCGCGCCGGCAGGCTGACCGCCGCCGCGTCGACCGCATCGGTGCCCGGCCAGCGCCACGTCCGCGACCGATCACCGACCGCGAGCCCGCCGGCGGCCGCGAGCGCGACGATCTCGACGCCCTCGTAGTCGACGTCGAAGTTCGCGTTGCCTCCGCCTCCGCCTCCGCCTCCCCCTCCGTTGCTCCCGCCTCCGCTGCTCCCGGCTCCGCCGTCACCTCCGCTGCCGCCGCCGGCCTCTGCGCCGCGGCCCTCGCGGCGGGCGCGCTCCTCCTCGCGAGCCGCGCCGCCGGCCGCACCGGCGAGCCCGGCCAGCGCCAGGCCGCCGTCGCCGGCGAGTGCGAGGAGCGTGAACGTCCCGACCTCGAGCCCGACGACCTTCTTCGGCTCGGACCTGGCGTCGTACCTGACCAGCCCGGGGCTCGCGACGCGCCGGCTCGATGGCGTGTGCCCAGGCGCGGGCACCGGGGACGGGGTCACCGGGGATGCGGGCTTCGTCGCGGGCATCCGTGGCGGCGTCGGTGTCGGACTCGGCGTCCGCGGCAGCGTCGCGGCCGGCGGAGGCGTCGGCGTCGGCTTCGCGGTGCTCGGTGTGGGGGTCGGGGCCCGCGTTGGCGAGTTCGGCGTCGGCGTCGGCGTCGGCGGCGTCGGCGGCGCGGGGCCGGTCGCGGCCGGGGTGATCTGCACGGCCTGCGCGGCGCCGCCGCAGGTCGACGAGGAAGCTGTGTAGTTCGAGTCGCCCGCGTACGTCGAGACGACCTCGTAGGCGCCGGTCGTGGTCGGTGTTAAGGGGCTCGAGACGGCCGTCGTTCCCGACGAGCCGAGGGCCCCGGTCGATCTGAGCACCGGCGGCGCGGTGCACTTCGGGTCAGACGGCGCATGAACGTCGAAGGTGACCGACCCGGTCGGAGCCGGCTCGCCCGCCGGCTGGGGAGCGAGTGTGGCGGTCTCCCTGAACGACCCACCGACGGCGAGCGTGGCCGGCGAGGCGGTGCTCCTGATCGCCAGAGTGGCCTTGCCGACGGCAACCGCTCCGGGGGTCGCGGAGCAGGACGAGACCCCTCCGACGTAGTCGGCGTCGCCGGAGTAGGACGACGTGACTTGGTAGGTACCCGGGCTCGACGGCCTGAACGGCGGGGAGCTCGCCTTCGCCCCGGCGGCGTCGAGCGGGCTCGTTGCGCTGAAGACGGGGGTCGCCGAGCACGTCGGGTCGGCGGATCCGTAGACGTCGAACGTGACGGTCCCGGTCGGCGGCGGGTCGCCGGGCGGCGGCGGACCCAGCGTCGCCGTCGCTGTCAGAGCCGCGCCGAGCGTGATCGCCGGTGGGCTGACCGTCATGGCGATCGGCACCGCAGCCTTGGCGACGCTGACGACCTCGGTCAGGTCGCTGCACGGGGACGGCGAGCTCAGGTAGTCGCCGTCCCCGCCGTAGGTTGCGATCACGCGGTACGTCCCGGCGGCGGCCGGCTTGAAGCGCCCGGACGTCGCGCTCGTCCCGCCCGGCCCGCCGGAGCCGAGCGGGCTGCTCGAGGTGAAGACCGGCGCCGCGGAGCAGGTGGTGTCGGTCGGGCCGTAGACGTCGAAGTTCACGGAGCCGGTCGGCGCCGGCTCGCCGGCCGGCGCGGGGCCGAGCGTCGCGGTGTCGGCGAAGGTGGCGCCGAGCGAGATGTCTGACGGGGCGGCGGCCGTCGTGATCGGGAGTGGCGCCCTGCTCACGGCGACGATCTCCGCCGGGTCGGCGCACGAGGACGTCGCCCCGAGGTAGTCGCCGTCGCCGACGTAGGTCGCGAGCACACGGTAGGTGCCGGGGGCGGTCGGTTCGAAGCTCGCCGATGCGGCGTGCGTCCCGGTGACGTCGAGCTCGCCGGTCGACGTGAAGGCCGCCGGCGCCGAGCAGGTCGAGTCGGCGGGCCCGAACGCCGCGAAGGACACCGAGCCGCCTGGTGCCGGTTCGCGGGCCGGGACCGGACCGAGCGTCGCGCTGTCGGAGAAGCTCCCGCCGAGGACGATCGTCGGTGGCCCTGCAGCGGTCGCGATCGACAGCTCAGCCCGCGCCACGCTCGCGGCCTGGGCCGGGTCGCCGCAGGCCGAGCTCGCGCCGAGGTAGTCGCCGTCGCCCGTGTACCTGGCGATCACCCGGTAGATGCCTGGTGTTGTCGGCATGATGCCGTCGGACACGGCGCTCGTCCCGCCCGGGCTGACGAGGTTCGTCGACGTGAACACGGCGCCGGCGGCGCACGTCGTGTCGTTCGGCCCGTAGACGTCGAACGTGACGCTTCCGGTCGGTGCGGGCTCGCCGGCGGGTGCCGGGCCCAGCGTCGCCGTGTCCGCGAAGGACGTGCCCAGCGCGATCGGCGACGGACCGGCGGAGGCTGCGAACGCGAGGCTCGCGCGGGTCACGGTGACCGCCTCGGCCGGGTCGGTGCAGGACGAGGTGGCAGGCGAATAGTCGGCATCCCCCGAGTAGGTCGCGATCACGCGGTAGGTGCCCGGGGCGGCCGGCCTGAAGCTGCCCGAGGCGGCCGCCGTCCCGGCGGTGTTCAACGGCACGGTCGAGCTGAGCACGGCCGCTGCCGAGCACGTCGCGTCGGTCGGCGCGTACACGTCGAAGGTGACCGAGCCGGTCGGCCCCGGCACGCCTTCCGGAGCCCGACCCAGCGTGGCCGTGTCGGCGAACGATGCACCGAGGGCGATCGACGAGGGCGCGAGCGCCGTCTGGATGGGGATCTGCGCGTGGCCCACGGTCACCGTCTCGGCCGGGTCGTCGCACGCCGTCGCGCCGGCGTCGTAGTTTGCGTCGCCGCCATAGGTCGCGACCACCCGATACGTGCCGGGGGTACGGGGCCTCAGGCCGCTCGCGATCGCCGTCGCGCCGCCCGGGTCGAGCGGTTGTATCGAGGTCATCGCGGGTGGCGTCGAGCAGGCCGCGTCGCCGGGTCCATAGACGTCGAAGGTGACGCTCCCGGTCGGCGGAGGCTCGCCTGCGGCCGGTGGCGCGAGCGTCGCCGTGTCGGTGAACGCCTGGCCGAGGGTGATCGATCCCGGCTCGAGAACGGAGGCCAGCCGGAGGGGGGCCTTGTCGACGGTGACGGCCTCCGCCGGGTCGGTGCACGAGGAGGTCGCAGGAAGGTAGTCGCCGTCGCCCGAGTAGGTCGCGATCGTCCGGTAGGTGCCCGGCGTCGTCGGTCTGAAGTCGCTCGAGGCGGCGGTCCTCCCGGCAGGGTCGACCGGACGCGTGGAGCTGAACACGGGTCCGGCCGAGCAGGTCGCGTCGGCCGGCGCGTAGACCGCGAACGTGACCGAGCCGGTCGGTTCGGGCTCGCCCGCCGGCGGCGGCCCGAGCGTGGCGGTGTCCGCGAACGTGCCACCCAGGTCGATCGTCGCCGGCGACACGGCCGTGGTCAGCCGCAGCGTCGTACGGGCGACCGTGACGGCTTCGGGCGGGTCGTCGCACGACGATCTCGAGCTCGTGTAGTCGACGTCGCCGGCGTACGTGGCGACCACTCGGTAGGTCCCGGGTGACGTCGGCGTGAACGCGTCCGAGCCGGCGGCCGTGCCGGCGGCGTCGAGGGCGTCGGTCGAGCTGAACACGGGCGCGGCCGAGCAGCTCGCATCGGTCGGTGCGTAGACATCGAACGCGACGGTCCCGGTCGGCGTGGCTTCGCCGGCTGGGGCTGGTCCGAGCGTCGCCGTGTCGGCGAACGACGCGCCGAGCGCGATCGAAGCCGGCGCGACCTTCGTCCGGAGCGGGAGCGCGGCACGGTTGACGGCGACGGATTCGGACGGATCTGTGCACGACGATGTCGAGCCGGCGTAGTTCGCGTCCCCGCTGTAGGTCGCGATCACGCGATGGGTGCCGACCGTCGACGGGCGGAAGGCGTCCGACGTGGCGCCGGTGCCTGCGCCGTCGACGGGGTTCGTCGAGGTCGCGAGGATCGGCCCGGTGCAGGTCGGGTCGCCAGGTCCGTAGACGTCGAACGTCACGGTTCCGGATGGCGTCTGGGCTCCGGCCGGGGGCGGGCCGATCCTCGCCGCATCCGTGAACGTCCCGCCCAGCGCGATCGACCCGGGCGTGACGGCGGTCGCGACCGGCAGCGGGGCCCTCGCGACCACGACCGCCTCGGTGGGATCCGCGCACGACGACGCCGCGGGATCGTGGTCGGCGTCGCCGGCGTAGGTCGCGAGCACTCTGTAGGTCCCGGCCGCGGGCGGCGTGAAGTGCCCGGAGATCGCCGTCGTGCCGGATGAGCCGAGCGCCTCGGTGGAGGTGAAGACGGGGGCCCCCGAGCAGGTCGGATCCTCGGGACCGTAGACGGCGAAGTCGACGTTGCCGGAGGCCGGGGTGGCTCCGGCGGGTGCCGGCCCGAGCGTTGCCGTGTCGTCGAAGGCCGTGCCGAGCGTGATCGTCGGCGGCGCGACCTGGGTCGTGAGCGAAAGCGATGCCCTGGCAACCGTGAACGCCTCGGTCGGATCGCCGCACGACGACGACGCCGGGGTGTAGTTCGCGTCGCCGCCGTATGTCGCCACGACCCGGTAGCTCCCGGCGTCGCGGGGGGTGAGCGAGCCCGAATCAGCGGTCGTGCCGTCCGGGCCCAGGCTGCCGGTGGCGGTGAGCGGCGGTGCCGTGGCGCAGGTTGGGTCGCCGGGACCATAGACGTCGAACGTGACGGCTCCAGTCGGCGTCGGGTCTCCGGCTGGCGGGGGTCCGAGCGTGGCGGTGTCGTGCAGCGACGAGCCAAGCCCGATCGCCGTCGGCTCGACCTGGGTCGCGATCGCCGGCGACGCCCTGCTGATAGTGACGGCCTCGGTCGGATCGGTGCACACCGAGGCGGACTCCGCGTGCGCTTGGTCCCCGCCGTAGGTCGCGACGACCCGGTAGATGCCGGGATGCAGCGGTGTGAACTCTGCGGACGTGGCTTGCGTGCCGGCGGGGTTGAGCGGATTCGTCGAGGAGAAGACCGGTTGCGCGGCGCAGGCCGGGTCGCCGGGGCCGTAGACGGCGAACGTCACGGCGCCGGTCGGGGTCGGCCCGCCGGCGGAGGGTGCGAGGGTCGCCGTATCGGCGAACGACGAGCCGAGTGAGGTCGACGACGGCGTCACCTGGGTCGCGATCGAGACGCTTCCCGGAGCGATCGTCGTCTCGCCGGCGCCGAGGCCGGTTCCGGTGGCGAGATCCGGCGCCACACCGGAGGCGAACGCCGCCTGCTCGGTCTGCAGCCCCGCCACGGCAGGGTCGGTGTCGTGCGTCGGGGCGCGGAGGACGTCGACTGTGAAGTCGATCCTGCACGACGCGGTCGGGCTGCCGGGCGGTCCGAGCAGGAGCGTGCCGGTCGGGGTCAACGTGTACTTGTCCTGGCTGGTGTCGGTGTCGGCGATCACGACCGGGACGCCGGCGCAGGCGGTTCCGGCCGCGCCGGTCCCCGTCGGACCCAACCGCAGCACCCCGGGCTCGACGGCCGCGGCCGGGCAGTCGCCGGCGATCGTGATCGTCGTCGAGCCGCAGGCCGGGACGAGCGTGATGGTCGTCACGGTCGAGGGCATCGTGGCTTCCAGGCCGAACGACGTGTTTTCGATCTCCAGCGAGCCGGACGCGCCGGTCTGGCCGACCGTGAGCGTGCTCGGCAGCGTCGGACTGACGGTGTAGCTGACCGTGGCGGAGGCCGCGGCGACACCTCCGAAGAGGACCGCGCAGGCTGCGCACAGACCGACCAGCCGAGCAATCCCACGGCGGGAGGGCACGCCACCGGCATCGGCCGGGTGGCGGTGCCGCGAAGTCACACCGGTCTCCCCGTGAACCGCCGTTCTGCGGGGACTCCCACGCGTCTGCACCGTGCGATGGCAGGTGCGTTGCGCCGGACCGGTTGCAGCCGCCCGCCGCGGACCTCAGGCGGGTGGCGCATCACCTTCCCGGCTGTGCCGCGAGGCCAGTCGTAGCACCTCCGGTGCCCACGGCGTCCCCGTCGCCGACTCGACGAGCTCGAGTGCCTCGCCGAGCGGGAGGCGGGCGAGGTCGCCGATCTCCTCGGGATCGGGAGCCGCCGACGAGGTGTCGACGACCGCGACGAAGACGTGGTCGAGCTCGTGCTCGACCAGGCCCGAGACCGGGTCGGTGGCCTGATAGATGAAGGTCCCGGCGGGCTCGAGCCCGGCGACGTCCAGCCCGAGCTCCTGGCCGACACGGCGCCGGGCCGCGTCGGCCGGATCCTCTCCAGGCTCGGGATGGGTGCAGCAGGAGTTCGCCCAGCGTTCGGGGAAGGCAGCCTTCGAGCCCGCGCGGCGCTGGAGCAGCCACCGTCCGTCGGCGTCGACCAGCGCCACCGAAACCGCGAGGTGGAGGATCCCCGGCGGCTGGTGGGCCAGCAGGCGGCCGACGGACGGCCCGAGGGACCCGTCCGGCGCGATCGTCACGACCTGGACGTCTGCCGTCGGGTCCCCCGGTGCGATGCTCATTGGTGTCCGAGCTCCACGTCCTCGAGCACGCCGAGCGCGTCGGGAACGAGGATTGCGGCGGAGTAGTACGTGCTCACGAGATAGGAGATCATCGCCTTCTCGTTGATGCCCATGAAGCGGACGTTCAGGCCGGGCTCGTACTCGTCGGGGATGTTGATCTGATGGAGACCGATCACGCCCTGATCCTCCTGACCGGTGCGCATCGCGAGGATCGAGCTCGTGTTCGTGTCGGTGATCGGGATCTTGTTGCACGGCAGGAGCGGGATCCCGCGCCACGCGGCGACCTGCTGGCCGCCGAGATCCACATCCGTCGGGTAGAGACCCTGACGGCTGCATTCGCGGCGGAACGCCGCGATCGCGCGGGGGTGGGCGAAGAGGAACTGCACCTTGCGACGCCGGCTGATCAGCTCGTCGAGGTCGTCGGGAGTCGGGGGCCCGCTGAACGTCGGGATCCGCTGCTTGAGGTCGGCATTGGGGAGGAGCCCGAAGCTCGGGTTGTTGATCATCTCGAACTCCTGGCGCTCGCGCAGCGCCTGGATCGTGAGGCGCAGTTGCTGCTCGACCTGGTTCATCGGGTCGTTGAACAGGTCCGCGACGCGGGAGTGGACCCGCAGCACGGTCTGCGCAACGCTGAGCTCGTACTCGCGAGGCGCGGTCTCGTAATCGACGAAGGTCCCCGGCAGCTCGGGCTCGCCGTCATGGCCGGAGGCGAGCGCGATCGCCGCCTCACCCTGTCTGTTCTGAGCGTGTCCCCTACCGGCCTTGAACCCGTCGACGTGGGCCTGGAGGGCGTCGGAGCGCGAGAGCGCCGTGTGGAACTCCTCGCGCGGGAGCGAGAGGACCGTGCACCGGGTGACCGCCTTCATCGACGCGTCCCACTCGCCGGAGTCGTCCAGCAGCCCCTCGTCTCCGAAGTAGGCGCCGTCGGCGAGCGTGGCGAGGACGGCGACGTCGCCGTACTTCCCCTCGCCGATCTTGCTGACCTTGCCGTGAGCGATCAGGTAGACGCGATCCGCCGGCTTCCCGGACTCGACGATCACCTCGCCGGCCTTGAACTCCTCCTGGGTGAAGCGGCCGGCGAGCTCGGTGAGTACGCCGACGTCCTCGAAGCCGCGCAGCAGCGGCAGCTCGCCGAGCTCCTGCGGGATCACCTGGACGTCGGCTCCCACGTTGGTGAACGTGACGCGTCCGTCGCCGACCGCATAGCTGAGACGGCGGTTGACGCGGTAGGCGCCGGCCGTCACGTTGACCCAGGGCAGCACCTTGAGCAGCCACCGCGACGAGATGCCCTGCATCTGCGGCACGGACTTGGTCGTCGTGGCCAGGTTGCGTGCCGCCCTGGTGCTCAGGCTCATCTGGGAGTCCCCGTTGGTGCCGGGGGCTGGTGGGGCGGCGACCCCGCCGCCGGCCTCGTCTTCGACTGTGCTCATGACGGCAACCTCCGAGTCGCGTTGAAGTGAATGACTGCGATTGCGCTAACCATTGGTGCGGCCGATCTGAACGTCCTCGAGGATCGCGAGCGCGTCGGGCACGAGGACCGCGGCCGAGTAGTACGTGCTGACGAGGTAGGAGATCATCGCCTTCTCGTTGATGCCCATGAAGCGGACGTTGAGGCCGGGCTGGTACTCGTCGGGGATGTTG
>DASZKP010000074.1:0-19393 GCA_035553395.1 Solirubrobacteraceae bacterium
CGTCTTGGACGGAGCGTTTGAAGTCGTCGTCGGTGAAGGTCAGCATGCCGCAGTCGGTGTGGTGGATGAGGATGATCTCCTCGGTTCCGAGGAGGCGCTGGGAGATCGCGAGTGAGCGGATCTCGTCGTCGGTGACGACGCAGCCGGCGTTGCGGATGACGTGGGCGTCGCCTTCGGCCAGGCCGAGCACGCCGTAGGGGTTCAGGCGGGCGTCCATGCATGCGAGGACTGCGATCTTGCGGGCCGGGGGGAGCGGCAGATGCCCCTTGTCGAAGGACGCCTCGTAGGCGCGTGCGTTGTGCAGCAGGTCGTCAGTGGTACTCATCGTCTACCTCCGTTTGGTCGGTTCCCGGGATATTTTACCTAATCCCAATCGATTTTATGAACCTTTAGCTTCGGGGTGAATTCGCGGGACCTGCCCGTGTCGGCGGATGTGCTGCCGTCGCCGTGATCCTGGCCGGTTGCGGCGGGTCCGCGCCGTCCGGGACCCACCCGGTGGCCACGACGCCGAACCCCGGGAGGGCCGCGGTCGCCTCGCTCGGGACGAGCCTCGATCAGTGCGTCGAGCAGTGGAACGACGCGTCCAACCAGACCGTCCGCTTCGCCTTCGACGGGGAAGTCCTCGCCGCGCGCAACACCCCGCGGGCGAGGATGCTCGTGACCCGGACGGCCGGCACCTGCACGGTCGTCTTCGCGGGATCCGGCGCCGATGCGCCGCGGATCTGGTCGAGGCCGGCGGGCGTCTGGTCGGCCCAGGAGGTGCTCGCCGGCGAGAGCGCCCTGACGGCGCAGGTCAGGCTGGCGCTCGCCGATCCGAACGTCACCGCGGCGATCACGAGCCCGCCGGACGAGCAGGAGACGACTGTCGGCCTGGTCGTCCCACTACCGACCGGCCGGTAGGCGCCTATCCTTGGCGGGAGATGGGCCCCCGCTTCTCGATCGCCCACGTCACGCCCCACCCGTGGGAGTTGCGCAGCGAGCTGAACACCTATGTCGAGCGGGTAACCGACGAGCTCGCCCGTCGCGGTCACCGGGTGATGGTCGTCGCCCCATCCGAGTCGGCCGCTGTCGTCCGGGCGTCCCGCAAGGCCCTGCGCGACGCCCGCGAGCACCCACAGGCCCTGCTCGGATCCGACGGCCGGCCGTCGCTGTTCGCGGCCGGCGAGGTGATCGCCGTGCCGACCACGCCCGGCCGCCGGCAGACCGGCCTGCCGGTCGACGTCGCCCGCACCGTCGAGGATCTCCTCTCGACGGTCTCCCTCGACTTCGTCCACGTCCACGAGCCGTTCGCCCCGAGCACGGCCTCCGCCGCCCTGCGGCACTCCCGGTCGCTGAACATCGGCAGCTTCCACGCGCCGGCGGCCGGCCTCGTCTCGACGCAGGTCGCCCGCCGCTTCGTCGAGCTCTTCTTCGGCCGGCTCGACGCCCGCACGGCCAGCTACGGCGCGACCGGCGCCCTGATGGCCAAGCACTTCCCGGCCGACTACCGCGTGATCCTCCCTGGCGCCGAGCTCGATCCCGCCGTCAACCGCTCAGAAGAACCACCATCCGAGAACCGCGTACATGTCGCGTTCTTCGCAGAGGAGGAGCGCGGCGCCCTGCGCCTCTTCCTCCGCGCGCTCCGCCACCTCGACGGGAACCCCGGCTGGCGGGCGACCGTGCTCAGCCCGCGGGGCGACACGACCCAGGTCCAACTGCGCGCCAGCCTCCGCGACCGCGTTCGCTTCGCGACCCCCGACGAGCTCGGCCGCGACGATCTCCTCGCCGACGCCGACATCCTCGTCTGTGCCTCAGACGGCCAGGCGCCCGCCCCCGACCTCCTGCTGCGCGGGATCGCCGCCGGCACGGTTCCCCTTGCGGCCCGCCTCCCCGTCTACGAGGAGGTCCTCGCCGAGGGTGAGCGCGGCCTGTTCTTCGAATCCGGCGATGCCGAGAACCTCGCCGGCCAGCTCGAGCGTCTGCTCGGGGCGCCCGACCTCCGCGGTCGACTCCGCGAGGCGGCCGACCCGCTGAGGGCCGAGCTCTCGTGGACGAGGGTCGTCGACGAGCTCGAGGACGTCTACGACGGCGTCGCCGCCCGCCGTCACGACACGACCGGCAACCCCGAGCTCCGGGCGAAGCTGTCGACCCGGCGGGTGATCGACGTCGACCTCCACATGCACACCGACCACTCCAACGACTGTGCGACCCCCGTCGAGGTCCTCCTGGCGACGGCGATCGAGCAGGGGCTGGGGGCGATCGCGATCACCGACCACAACGAGATCTCCGGGGCGATCGAGGCCCAGGCCAAGGCCGACGGGATCAAGATCATCCTCGCCGAGGAGGTCAAGACCGCCAGCCAGGGCGAGGTGATCGGCCTTTTTCTGACCGAGAAGATCCCCCGCGGCCTGACGCTCGCCGAGACGGTCGCCGAGATCAAGCGCCAGGGCGGCCTGGTCTACGTCCCGCACCCGTTCGATCGGATGCACTCGGTCCCCGACTACGAGCATCTCCTGACGATCCTCGACGATGTCGACGCGATCGAGGTCTACAACCCCCGCGTGGCGATCGGCTCGTTCAATGAGGAGGCCGCCCGCTTCGCCGCGAAGTACCGGATCGTCGCCGGCGCCGGGTCGGACTCGCACGTCGCCGCCGGGCTCGGGTCCGTGCGGATCAGGATGCGGGACTTCGACGGGCCGCAGGAGTTCCTCGAGTCCCTGCGGGACGCCGACATCGTCACCAAGCCGACCAGCCTGCTCTACGTCCAGGCCCTCAAGTTCCTCGAAACCAAGGCCACGCCGCCGGGCGCGCGGCGGGCGCGGCGGGAGCGGCGGGTCCGCCGGGCGACGCGCAAGTCCTGATGCACCCCCAAGGACAAGCCGGTCCCCGGTCAAAAGAAGTCGGGCAGATGCAGATCACAGACGACCAGATCAGGGAGAAGTACCTCGAGCGGGCGATCCGCGAACTGAACATCCTGACCCGCGAGATCCAGGCTTGCGACGTCTGCCCCCGGGGGTCGCTGATGCCCGTGCTCGGGTCCGGTCATCCCCAGGCGGACATCTTCATGCTCAAGTACGCGCCGATGCCGTCGGAGATCGAGGAGGGCGTCGCCTTCTTCGGTCGCAGTGGAAACGCCCTGATGAAATCGCTGCGCCGCCTCCAGATCGATCCGCTCGCCGTCTACGGGACGCTCGCCGTGAAGTGCCCGGTCACCGACACCGCGTACGCCGCCGCCAACTGCATGGGCCGCGTTCTAGACGAGATCGCGATCGTCTCGCCGAAGATGCTCGTCGTGATGGGCGAGGACGCCCTCGACGTCTTCAACGGCCTGCGCCTTCCCGCGGCCCGCGTGATGGAGCCCCGGCTCGGCGAGGTCCAGACGCTCACGCCGTCGATGGTCGGGCTCTACGTCCCGAACATCGACGCCGCCCTCGACGACGAGCGCGCCAAGCGGGCCTTCTGGTCGGCCTTCCGCGTCCTCGGACGGTGGTACGCCGAGCTCCCGCCGTACTAACCTTCGCCGGCTGAGCACGCCACTCGACAATCGCGAGCGTCTCGCCCGGCGCGACGCCCGCCGGCGCGAGATCCGGCGGCGGAGGATCACGGCGTTTATGGCCGCCCTCGTCGTGATCATCGTCCTCGTCGTAGCCGTCAAGCTCGTCTCGGGCGGCGGCGGTGGCGCGAGTCCGGGGGCGAACGGTGCGGCGATCGCCGGTACGCCGATCGGGTCGGATGCCGCAGCGCACGGCCCGGCCGCCGGGTCGTCGCACGGCAGGACGAAGGCCGGATCGCCGACCAGCGCCAGCGCCGGCCCGACCGCGTCGAGCGGGCTGCCGAGCTCGGCGCAGCTCGCCGCCGAGGTGGGGACCGGGACGCCGGGGACGGCCCGGGTTCCCGTGCTGATGTACCACGTGATCGCCGCCCCGCCGCCGGGTGCGCCGTTCCCCGGCCTGTACGTCACGCCCGACCTCTTCGCCGCGCAGATGCACGCCCTCCAGCAGGCCGGGTGGCACGGTGTGACGCTCGATCAGGTCGAGGCCTACTGGAAGCGGGGCGTGCCACTGCCGAAGGGCAAGCCTGTCGTCGTGACGTTCGACAACGGCTACCAGTCCCAGTACACGAAGGCCTTCCCGGTCCTGCGGGCGATCGGCTGGGCGGCGGTCGAGAACCTCCAGCTGACCGGCCTGCCGCCGTCGCAGGGAGGGTTCGTCGCCGGCCAGGTCAAGGGATTGGTCGCCGCCGGGTGGGAGCTCGACACCCAGGGCTTCAGCCACGCCGACCTGGTCACGCTGAGTCCGTCAGACCTCCACTACCAGGTCGCCGTGTCCCGGACGGTGATCCGCAAGCGCTACGGGGTTCCGGTCAACTGGTTCTGCTACCCGTCGGGTCACTACGACGCTGCTGTCGTCGCAGCCGTCAGGGCCGCCGGGTATCTCGGGTCGACGACGGTCGTCCCGGGATGGGCCGGGCCCAACTCCGATCCCGACCGGCTGCCGAGGCTCCGGGTGCTGGGTGGTACACAGCCGTCCGCGCTGCTCGCCCAGATCGACGGGATCCGCTCCGACGCGCCGCCACCGGCGTCCTACGACCCGACGTAGGTCGATCGACCGGGAGCCCGGCCGGCGGACGCCGCCGCGATCACGATTGCTCGCGCCGGTCGGTAGCCTGAGTCTCGCGCGATGAGTTCCGGTCTCCCGCCGGGTCTCCACGAGACAGGCAACCCGGAGAGCGAGAGGAGGGCGGTGGAGGTGAGCGGCGAGCTGGCGATCGAGACGAGGTCGCTGCGCAAGGTCTTCAAGGGCGGCGTCGAGGCCGTCAGCGGGGTGAGCCTCCGCGTCGCCAGGGGCGAGGTGTTCGGCTTCCTCGGGCCGAACGGGGCCGGCAAGACGACGATGGTGCGGATGCTGTGCACGCTCCTCCCGCCGACCAGGGGGCTCGCGATCGTGGCCGGGATCGACGTCGTCGAAGGCGGGGCGGAGGTTCGCCGGCGGATCGGCGTCGCGCTCCAGGAGATCGGGCTCGACCCGGTCCAGACAGGGCGGGAGCTGCTCGAGCTCCAGTGTGGGCTCTACGGAATCACGGGGGCGAAGGCCAAGGCCCGGACGGTCGAGCTGCTCGAGCTCGTGGGTCTGAGCGATGCGGCCGACCGGCGGACGAAGACGTACTCCGGGGGAATGAAGCGGCGGCTGGATCTGGCGAGCGCGCTCGTCCACTCGCCCGAGGTCCTCTTCCTCGACGAGCCGACGACCGGCCTCGACCCGTCGTCGCGGCGCACGATCTGGGACGAGGTCCGCAGGATCAACCGCTCGGGGACGACAGTCTTCCTGACCACGCAGTACCTCGAGGAGGCAGACCAGCTCTGCGACCGCCTGGCGATCATCGACGCCGGTGCGATCGTCGCCGAGGGGACACCGGCAGAGCTGAAGGCCGAGATGGGCCACGACGTCGTCACGCTGGCCCTCGCCGGAGCTGACCCGGTCGCCACCGACGCGGCGGTCCGCCGGCTGGCGGGTCTCGAGCGGGTCGTCGCCGAGCCCGACGCGGTCGCGCTCTACGTCGAGGACGGGGCCGGCTCGATCGTCGAGATCGTGCGGCTGCTCGAAGCCGACGGGATCCGCGTCGGCGCGATCACTGTCTCGCGGCCGTCGCTCGACGACGTCTTCCTCCAGGCAACCGGCCGACGCCTCGAAGGCGCCAGAGAGGATCGCGCCGCATGAACGAGCTGGTGCTGCTCGCCCGCCGGTCGGTCCGCGAGATCACCCGCTATCCGGAGGCGACGATCCCGGCCCTGTTCATCCCGCTGTTCTTCCTCGCGGTCAACGTCGGCCAGGTCTCGAGGACGTTTCCGCCGAGCACGCCGTTCCTGCGCGGCCAGGGGTATGTCGCCTTCCAACTGCCTGTCTCCCTGATGTTCGCCGTCGCGACCGCGAGCTCCGGCCTGGCCCTCGTGACGGAGATCGACCTCGGCTATTTCGACAAGCTGCTCGCCGCCCCGATCCGCCGGTCGTCGATCATCCTCGGCCGGCTCGCCGCTGACCTCGTCAGGGGCATCCTCGGGTCGACGATCGTCCTCGTCGCCGGTCTGGCCTTCGGCGTCCACATGCAGACCGGCGTGCTCGGTGCCGTCGTCCTCGTCCTGCTCGCCGCCCTGTTCGGCGTCGGCTACGCCGGCTTCGCGATCTTCGTGGCCCTGCGGACGCGCAACGTCCAGGCGACGAACACGAGCTTCCTGCTGTTCTTCCCGCTCCTCTTCCTCACGCCGAACTTCGTCCCCTTCAACCTGCTCAGCCCTGTGATGGAGACGCTCGCCAGGATCAATCCCGTGAGCTACGTGATCGACGGGCTGCGGTCCCTGGTGATCGAGGGCTGGGACTGGGCCAAGCTCGGCTACTGCGCCGCGGTGATCGTCGGTCTGATGGCCGTGCTCACCACCCTCTCCCTGCGGGCGATCGAGAACTACGACCGCTAGGCTCGTATGGTGGCCGGGCAAGTCGATCCATATGCCGTGCTCGGTGTGCGGCCGGGTGCCGACCAAGCCGAGATCCACAAGGCCTATCGGGCGGCCGTCAGGCGCACGCACCCCGATGCCGGCGGCACGGCCGCGGCATTCGAGGCCGTCCAGGCGGCCTACGAGACGCTCCGCGACGGACGCCCGCCTCCGAGGCGGTCGACCCGGGAGCAGACACCCGGGCCGGGTCGCGGTCAGACCGCCGGACCCGGTCAGGATGCGGGCGACGCGGACGCCCCGACCGGCGGGCAGGCCAGCGGTGAGCGCAGCCGGATGGAAGAGCTGCTCGCCGAGTCGCGCCGTCTCGAGAACGAGGCCCGCCGGCTGGCCGGCCTGCCGCCCCGGGACGGCGACGGGTCGCCGCCGCCGGGTCCGGCGAGCGCCGACAGCGTGAGCGCGATCCTCCGCGACGCCGGCGAGCAGCTGCGGGCGGCTGCCGACGTCGGGGCGCGCGAGCTTCGCCGCCGCGTCCGTCGTCTGCTCTGAGCCGAGACTCGCGGGCGCCGGCCCGGCCGCGGGCATCGGCCGGCGGCGCACTAGGATGCGGCTGTGTCGCCGTCGATCCATCCGGGCCGCTTCACCGCCGACGTGCAGGGCGATTTCGTCGTGTTCCTAATCGGGATGAGGATCAATCGCCCGTGGAAGCCGCACAAGTGGCTACCGGTCTTCTTCGCGATGCCGCGGATGCTCATCTGGCTCGACAGGCACCCCGAGGCCGGCCTGCTCGCCTGGCAGAACGCGTGGATCAAGGGGCCGGCAGTCGTTCAGTACTGGCGCAGCTTCGATGACCTCGACCGCTTCGCCCGGGACGCTGACGAGCCGCATCTGCGACCCTGGAAAGCCTTCAACAAGGCCGTCCGCGGGTCGGGGGATGTCGGCATCTGGCACGAGACCTACAAGGTCCGGGCGGGCGAGTCCGAGTCGATCTACGGGAACATGCCGAGGATCGGACTGGCCAACGCCGGCGGGCATGTCCCGGTCGGATCGACGGGTCAGTCGGCCGCGCGGCGGATCGGGGCCTCCGCGGCCGACGTGCCGGGAGTCGCCCCCTACGAGAATCCGTGATGCCGGCGACTTGATCGTCCGGCTCGAGGCCCGGGGACCGGAGGGGAGCCCGTGACGCCGGCGACTTGATGGTCGGGCTCGCGGGAGTCGCAGGGCAGCCGGGAAGACGCCGACGAGTGAGGGCGCCCAGTGGGCGCCCCCGAGAACAAATCCTGGCCGCGAGCCGCGCCTATTCGGCGGACGTCTCGCCGTCATCGTCGTGGGCCGTCTCCTCGTCGCCGCCCTCGGCGTCGGCGAGCGTGCTGCCGTCCATCGCCGCGAAGATCTCCGCCGACGCGGCCGCAGCCGGATCGTCGGGCACGTCTGCCGAGGGGATATGCGGCTGGTCCGGCGAGGACGAGGGCAGGTTCGGCGCGTCCGTCGTCTGTTCAGGCATGTGCGCTCCGATCGTCGGTCGTTCGATCCGTTCATCAGCTTCGTGTCCGTCCTGCGCCGATTCCAAACGTCCTCCGTCGGCCGGTCATCCCTCGCGGAGCCGGAGGATCTCGCCCCGCTGCTCGGGGGAGACGTGCTCGACGACCCGGAGCCGGATGCCGATAGCAGTTGTGCGTGCAACTAGTTTGGTGTATAGTCGTGCACATGGAACTTGGGCTTGCGACCTTCGCGGACCTGCCTGCCGGCGTGTCCCCGCAGCAACGGATGAGCGACCTGCTGGAGGAGGCGGAGCTCGCCGACCAGCTGGGCCTCGACGTGTTCGCGATCGGCGAGCACCACCGGGCCGACTTCCTCGTCTCGTCACCGGCCGTCGTGCTCGCGGCCGTCGCCGCCCGGACCGAGCGGATTCGGCTGTCGAGCGCGGTCACCGTGCTCAGCTCGGACGATCCGGTACGCGTCTTCCAGGACTTCGCCGAGCTCGATCTGATCTCCGGCGGTCGGGCCGAGATCATGGCCGGGCGGGGCTCGTTCACCGAGTCGTTCCCGCTCTTCGGCCAGGACCTCGACGACTACGACGAGCTCTTCTCCGAGAAGCTCGACCTCCTCCTCAAGATCCGCGAGGCGACCCACGTGAGCTGGTCGGGACGCCACCGCCCGACGCTGACCGACGCCGGCATCTGGCCCCGGCCACTGCAGGATCCCCTGCCCGTGTGGATCGCCGTCGGCGGGTCGCCCGAGTCGGTCATCCGCGCCGGCCGGCTCGGCCTGCCGCTGACGATCGCGATCATCGGCGGCCAGCCGCGGCGCTTCGCGCCCCTGGTCGAGCTCTACCGCAAAGCGGCCGCGGCCGCCGGTCACGGGCCAGGCCGGATCAAGCTGGCGATTAACACGCACGCGTTCGTCGCCGAGACCTCGAAGCAGGCCGACGCCGCCTTCGCCCGGCCGTACCTGGCGATGATGAACCGGATCGGCCGCGAGCGCGGCTGGCCGCCGTCGGGGCTGCCCGAGTACGAGGCGCTCCGCTCGCCGCTCGGCGCCGTCGCCGCTGGGTCGGTCGAGCAGGTCGCCGAGAAGCTGCTCTACGAGCACGACCTGTTCGGCCACGACCGGTACATCGGCCAGATCAGCGTCGGCGCGGTCGCCCACGCCGACGTCATGCGGTCGATGGAGCTGTTCGGGACGAAGGTCGCCCCGCTCGTCCGTGAGGAGATCGCCCGCCGCCGCGCCGGCGCGCCGGCTTCGATCGGCGGCTGATCGCCCGGCCGCCGTCAGGGCCAGTCGAGCTCGCTGGCCAGCTCGGTCGGCCCGAGGTCGATCAGGCCGCTCTTCGGCACCTTCGTGTACTCGCCGCCGTCCAGCGCCAGCCATGCCACGCCGCGCTCGACCGGGTTGATGATCACGACCTCGTCGACGTTGTGGCTGGCGTAGAACGGGAGCTTCTGCCAGCTCTCGTCGCCCGGGGAGGCGATCTCGACGACCAGCGCAGCCGTCGCCTGCCACGTGCCCTGAGGCTGCCGACGGTGCAGTCCACCGTCCGGGACGCGGAAGTCGTGCTTCGACGTGCCGACGTTGAACTCGTGCATGCTCGGGATCAACGCTGCGGCTCGCGCGAGTGGGCCGAGCAGCTCGGCGAGCTGCTGGGCGATGACCGCGTGCTCGCCGGTCGGTGCGGGAACCATGTGGTAGACACCTTCCCAGACCTCGTCGAGGCGGTCTGCGCCTGCCCGAACACGACGGTCCAGGAGCGCTTGGAGCTCGGCTGGCGGAGGACCGACGACGACGGTTGACATCGTGCCCAGCGTACTACTAGCCGGCGAGCTGTTGGTAGATCAGGAAGCCGTTCATCAGGGTGATCGCCCCGGCCAGGCCGGCGCCGATCACGCTGGTCGCCAGCCGGTTGACGTGGTCACCCATCAGGTCGACCCGGCGGGTCAGCATCACGAGGGGGATCAGGGCGAAGGGGATCCCGAAGGACAGGACGACCTGGCTTGCGATCAGCGCGGCAGTCGGGTTGACGCCGATCGCGAGGACGACGAGCGCCGGGATCATCGTCACGGCCCGCCGGACGACGAGGCGGACGTTGAGGCCGACGAAGCCCTGCATCACGACCTGTCCGGCGTACGTGCCGACGCTCGACGACGACGCGCCCGACGCGAGCAGGGCGACGACGAAGGCCAGTGCGGCGACGCCGCCGACCTGGTTTCCGAACCCGTGGTAGGCCTGCTGGATCGTGCTGACGTGGGTTCCGAGGAAGAGCTTGGCCGCGACAGCGAGCATCGCCACGTTGACGAGGCCGGCCGCCCCCAGGGCGATCACGATGTCCAGCCTCTCGTAGCGGAGCACCCGCGCGCGCTCCAGAGAATCACGAACGGGAACCCGATTCTTGGTCAATGCGGAGTGCAGGTAGATCGCGTGGGGCATCACCGTCGCCCCGAGGATGCCGATCGCCAGGTAGAGGCTGTCGCTCCCGTTCAGGTGGGGCACGAAGCCGGCGAGCGACCCGTGGACCGACGGCCCGATCTTCAGCGTCTCGTAGAGGAAGCCGAGGAAGATGATCCCCAAAAGGCCGGAGATCGCCAGCTCGAAGCGGCGGAAGCCGTGGGTCTGGAGCTCGAGGATGCCGAACGCGATCAGACCGGTCATCCCGCCGGCCCAGACCAGGGGAACGCCGAACAGGAGGTTGAAGCCGAGGGCGGCGCCGACGAACTCGGCGATGTCGGTGGACATCGCGACGATCTCCGCCTGGATCCACATGCCGATGCTCGCCGACCGGGGAAACTGCTCGCGAAACAACTCTGGGAGGGTGCGGTCGGTCACGATGCCGACCTTGGCCGACAGGTACTGGATCAGCATCGCGATCAGGTTCGCGCCGAGCACGACCCAGAGCAGGAGGTAGCCGAAGCGGGCGCCGCCCTGGATGTTGGTTGCGAAGTTCCCCGGGTCGACGTACGCGATCGCCGCGACGAAGGCCGGCCCGAGCATCGTCAGGATGCCCCGAAGGCGCCCCTTCGACAGCAACACCTCGAGCGGGCTGAGGGCGCCGGCGGCGACGCCGGGGGGCGGCTCTGCGACGAGCGTCCCCGGACCCTCGAGGGCGGCCGCCGGCCGCAGGAACGGCTCGGTCACGCCGATGTCCCGATGTTCCCCTGGTCGGACTCCCCGCACGATTCCAGCTCGATCCGCATCGCCCGGGCCAACTGGACGCCGAGCACGAGATCCTCGGCGTCGTCGGCCCGCCGGAGGAACACCGGCCCGTCGAAGGGCTGCTTCTCGAGGACGACGAGCCGCTCGCCGGGGACGACGCCCTTCTCCGCGAGAAACCGGAGCATCCCCGGATCGGAGTCCGAGACCCGCACGAAGACCCCCGCCTCTCCGGCGCCCAGCGCGTCGAGGCTGACGGTCTGGCCCTCGTCGATCACGAGGTCGGCGGTCGGGATCGGGTCGCCATGGGGATCGACCGTCGGGTGGCCGAGCTTCTCCGCGATCGCCGCCTCCAGCTCGTCGGAGACCCAGTGCTCGAGGATCTCGGCCTCGGCGTGGATCCGATCCCAGGGCATGCCGAGCTGGTCGGCGAGGAACAGTTCGAGCAGTCGGTGATGTCGGAGCACCTGGAGTGCGACCCGCCGGCCCTCGTCGGTCAGCCTGACGCCGTGGTAGGCCGAGCGCGTCACGAGGCCCATCTCGGCCAGGCGCTTGCACATCAGCGAGACCTGGGGGGCGCTCAGCCCGAGCCGGTCGGCCAGGGCGCTGGTCCGCACGGGTGCGCCGTCGGTCCGGACCTCGAGCGAGTAGAGCGCCTTCGCGTAGTCCTCGACAACCGACGGGACACGTTCTTCGGAGACCACGAAAGAAACGTTAGCACCGCGAAACTTTCGCCTTGCTATGCGTGAAATCAGTCGTTGGGGACCAGCAAAACCGGGGCCCGAGGTACGCCGCGGACGGACTACAATCGGGCGGGATGCCGAGCGACCCCGACGACCTCCGTCTCGACGGGCTCCACCACATCACGATGATCACCGGGGACGCGCGGATGAATGTCGAGTTCTACGCCGACGTGCTCGGCCTGCGTCTGGTCAAGAAGACCGTCAACTTCGACGAGCCGAACGCCTACCACCTCTACTTCGGCGACGAGACCGGCGCTCCGGGATCGATCCTCACGTGGTTCGACTTCGACGGGGCCGGCCGGGGCCGGGCCGGGGCCGGGATGATCCACCGGATCCAGCTCGGCGTGGCCGACGACGACTCGCTCGACTTCTGGGCGGCCCGGCTCCGGGTCAAGGGCTACATGAGCATGCGGCGTGAGGGGTCGCTGACGTTCGAGGACTTCGAGGGTCTCAGCCTCGAGCTCGTGCTCGCGGATCCACGCAACCCGCCGTTGCGGGCGGCTCACCCCGAGGTCCCCGCGGAGTACGCGATCCTCGGCGTCGAAGGCGCCAGGGCGTACACGAGCCGGGCGTGGGACGAGGCCGGCCTGCTCACCGAGACGCTCGGGTTCGCGAACCTCGGGCGCGGCGAGTACCGGCTCGACGGCGACGAGCGGCAGTTTCGCTGGGCCCACGACCCGCCGCCGGTCCTCCGGGGCCGCCAGGGCGCCGGGACCGTCCACCACATCGCGTGGGCGGCGCCCGGCGACGACGACCAGCTCGCGTGGCAGGACCGCGTCAGCCGGGCCGGCCTGTTCGTGACGGACGTCCGCGACCGCCAGTACTTCAAGTCGATCTACTTCCGCGAGCCCCGCGGCATCCTCTTCGAGATCGCCACGCGCGCGCCGGGCTTCGCGGTCGACGAGGATCCCGACCACCTCGGCGAGGAGCTCCGGGTCCCTGAGATGTACGCCCATCTCCGGCCCCAGCTCGCCGAGGTCCTCCCGGCGCTCGTCAACCCACGGGTCAGCCAGCGCCAGCAGCAGGGCTCGTGAGCCCGCTCACCTTTGCCGAGCGCCCGGCGGCCGGTCACCCGGCCGGCCTGGTCGTCCTCCATCACGGACGGGGGACGTCCGAGCGGGACCTGCTCCCCCTGGCCGACATCCTCGATCCAGACCGCAGACTGCTGTTCGTCGCGCCCCGCGCGCCCCTGCGGCTGCCCGGCTCGCCCGGCTACCACTGGTACCAAGTCCCGCGGGTCGGCCACCCCGACCCCGATACCTTCGACGCTGCCTACCGGGCGCTGGCCGGATTCCACGACGAGCTGTGGCAGCGGACCGGCCTCACACCGGGTCAGACCGTGCTCGGCGGCTTCTCGATGGGCTCGGCGATGAGCTACGCGCTCGGCCTCGGCCCGGATCGTCCGGCGCCGGCGGGGATCCTCGCCTTCTCGGGCTTCATCCCCACGCTTGACGGGTGGGCGCCGGACCTGGCCGGCCGGACTGCCGTGCGGGCGTTCGTCGCCCACGGCCGCCGGGATCCGGTGATCGTCGTCGACCTCGCCCACCGGGCCGTCGAAGTCCTCGAGGCCGCCGGGATCGACGTCGTCTACCACGAGTCGGGCGTCGGCCACCAGATCGCGCCGGACGCGCTCGCTGCGGCCGGCGGCTGGCTGTCGGCGACGCTCGGCCCGTAGGCGACGGCGAGCCCGATGGCCGAGTCCTTTCGCCAGGTCGAGCATCAGCGGACGATCGTCTTCGGTCGGGGCACGATCGACACGGTCGGCGAGCTCGTCGGCGAGGGATTCGTCCTGCTGAGCACGCCGCGGGCGCGCGCGGCGGCCGGCGGCGTGCTCGACCGGGCTGGCGTCGTGATCGACGTCCCACGCGGACGGGTCGACGAGATCGCCGCCGACCTGCGACATCGCGTCTCCGGCGGGCCGCTGGTCGCGCTGGGTGGAGGTCGGGTGATCGACGTCGCCAAGGCCCTCGCGGCAGCCGACCCGCCGCGCGGGGTCGTCGGGATCCCGACGACGCTCTCGGCCGCCGAGATGACCGCCTTCCACCGCCAGGCGGCCGGCGTCGGGCCGCAGGCACCGCACGTCCGCCCGGCGCTCGTCATCAACGACCCCGACCTGAGTGGGTCCCAGCCGGCCGGCCAGCTGGCCGCGAGCACGGGCAACGCCTTCGGCCACGCGATCGTCGCGATCTTCAGTGTCGGCTCGAACCCGGTCGCCCGGGCCGTCGGCCGGGCGGCGGCGGCCCGTCTCGTCGGTGGGTGGGCGGCGAGCGAGCCCGACCGCGACGAGCTGGCGCTCGGCGCGCTGCTCGCCGGCTGGGCGGTCGACTGCAGCGGCCTGGGTCCGCACCACGCGATCGCCCAGACGCTCGTCCGGCTCACCGGCGTCGGCCACGGCGAAGCCAACGTCGCCCTGCTCGAGTCCAGCATCGCCGGCATCCGCCGCCGGCTGCCGGGCGGCGTCGAGGAGCTGGAGTCAGATGTCGGCGTCGATCTCGAGGCGTTCGCCCGCCGCCTGCGAGTTCGCGCCGGGGCGCTCGGTATCGACAGGCTGCGTGATGACCCACAGCTGCTGGATCGCGTCGTCACCGGCGCCGCGAGTCGTCCCGAGTTGGAGCGCGTCGCGCCGGCGCCCGACCCCGACGAGCTCCGCGCGATCTACCGGGCCGCGGCCAGCATGCCGGTCGCGACCGACCGGGGAGGCTGAGCGTGGCGGGCGAACAGCCGGTGTCAGGAGCGCCGGCCGGAAACGGGCCTGCGCCCGTGTCGGCGGCGGGGCCGAGGCGTGCGGCGAGGGCCGATCCGCTCGTGCTCGCGCTGGTCGGGCTGACCTTCGCGACCGGGCTCGTCGACGCGGTCAGCTACCTCGGTCTGGGACATGTGTTCGCGGCGAACATGACCGGCAACATCGTCCTGCTGGGCTTCGCCTTCGCCGGGGCCGGGGGGTTCACGGCCGGTCCGTCGCTCGTCGCGCTCGGCTGCTTCCTGGCCGGGGCGGCCGCCGGCGGGCGGATGGGTCGGGCGCTCGAGACCAGGCGGGAGCGATGGCTGGGGATCGCGCTCGGGACGGAGGCCGCGTTCACCGTCCTGGCGGCGCTCGCCGCGGTCGGGGTCCACGCGGGGTCCGGCGGGGCGCGGCGCTTCCTCGTGATCGGCCTGCTGGCCGGGGGGATGGGCGTGCGCAACGCGACGGTCCGCCGGCTGGCAGTGCCCGACCTGACGACGACGGTGTTGACGATGACGCTGACGGCGCTGGCCGCCGACTCGGTGCTGGGGGCCCACGAGCGCCAGCGTCTTGCCCGGCGCGTCGCCGCGGTCCTGGCGATGCTCGGTGGCGCGCTGGCCGGAGGGCTGATGATCCGGGCCGGCCTGCTCCTGCCGCTGGTGATGACGGTCGTCCTGCTCGTCGTGCTCGGGACCGGCTACCGGCTCGCGGTGACGGTCGCGCCGACGCGATCGTGACCCGCCTTGATCGTGGTCGGGAGTGCCGGTTCTAGCGGACGGCCTCGATCGATGGCGCCGTAGCCGACGGGCGCGGCAGCGGGTAGACCTCGACGTCTCCCCACAGCTCGGCCATTCGCGCGACGTGCGCCAGCGTGATCATCGCTTCGCCGTAGTTCGGATCCTTGCCAGCCGCGACGGGCGCTGCGAGGGGCTACGCCGTCGTCAGGACGATCTTGCCGAGCTTGCCGCCGGCCGCGAAGCGCTCGTAGGCGTCGGCGACCCGCTCCAGCGGGTAGGTCTCGGCGACGAGCACGCGGACCCGGCCGGACTCCAGGAGGGGGAGGACGTGCCGCTCCATCAGGCGGGCCGTCTGCGCCTTCTCCTCGAGCGGACGGCCCCGCAGCATCGATCCCCGGACGGCGGCCCGCTTCGCCATCAGGCCGGCGAGGTTGATCTCGCCCTTCGCGCCGGCGCCGATGCCGATCACGCAGATCCGTCCGCTCATCCCGAGCGCCCTGATGTCGGGCGCCAGGTTCGGCGCGCCCACGAGCTCGAGGATCACGTCGAACGGGCCGTGCTCGTCGAAGCCCTCGGGCCCGAGGATCTCGGCACCGAGCTGGGCGACCTCGTCGCGGGCGGAGGGGTTGCGGACGGTCGCGCTGACCCGGGCGCCCGCCGCCACGCCCAGCTGGATCGCCGCGGTACCGACGCCGCCGGCTCCGCCGTGGACGAGCAGGCGTTCGCCGGCCCTCAGGCCGGCCTGGGTGAAGAGGGCGTCGTGGGCCGTCGTGAAGACCTCCGGCACGCCGCCGGCCGCCGGCCAGTCGAGGCCGTCGGGGACCGGCATCAGCTGGCGTTCGTGGACGACCGCGAGCGCGGCCTGCCCGCCGCCGCCGACGATCGCCATCACCCGGTCGCCGACCGAGAAGCGGGTGGCGCCCGGGCCGAGCTCGGCCACCTCGCCGGCCAGCTCCAGGCCGGGGATGTCCGCCGGCGCCCCTGGCGGCGCGGGGTAGCGGCCGCGCAGCTGCATCATGTCCGCCCCGTTGAGGCCTGCCGCGTGGACGCGCACGAGAACCTCGCCATGCCCGGGGGCCGGGTCCGGATGCTCGGCCACGGCGACCGTCCCGTCGGTGATCGTGGCGGCCAGCATGTCGACAGCCTATCCGCGGCCCACGGCCGGCCCCGGCGCGGTCTCCGCCTGGTCGAGACAGTCCGAGCGGGCCGACTAAAGAGCGCGCCCGATCCGACCGATGCTCGGGTGGGCATGGACCTCCTGCGCTCGACACCCCGGACTGCCTTGACCCCCGCGCCGGGCCGGCTTCACGCGCGCGTCCGGGCCGCGCTCGCCGGCGCGCTCGTGCTCGGTGTCGTGCTCCTCGGATCGGCGCCTCGCATCGCCAGCGCCTCGTGGGCGATGCCGCGGATCGCCGCCGCTCTGAAGACGTGTGGCGGCGAGGCGCTGCCGGCGAAGCCGGGCGGTGGGGCGTGGACATGCGCGTTCGACGACGAGTTCGCGGCCGCGACCGGCGACCCGACCGCCCTGAACACGTCGTGGTGGACGCCCCAGCTGACCGCGACCAGCGCGTTCACCACCGGTCCCGCCGGCGCCGAGGCCTGCTACGTCAACACCCCCAACAACATCTCCGTGGCGGGCGGCGCCCTCCACCTGACCGCTCGCCGGGAGGCCGCACCGTTCAACTGCGCCGGCATCTTCACGACCCAGTACACCGCCGGGATGGTCAGCACGTACACCGGATTCAACCAGACCTACGGCCGCTTCGAGGTCCGCGCGAAGCTCCCCCAGACCACCGCCACCGGCCTCCAGGAAACGCTCTGGCTGTGGCCCGCCAACGACCTCAGGTACGGCCCGTGGCCCGCGTCCGGCGAGGTCGACTTCTCCGAGTTCTACAGCCAGTACGCGTCGCTCGACGTCCCCTACATCCACTACGACTACAGCCCGTCGACGGTGAACGCGACGACCCACACGAACACCGTCACCGCCTACACCTGCCAGATCTCGCTCGCCCAGTACAACGATTACGCCGTCGTCTGGTCGCCCGGGAGCTTCACGATCTCGATCAACGGCGCGACCTGCCTCGTCGACAACTACCTCGCCAGCGGACTGACCGGCGCCGCGCCGTTCGACCAGCCGTTCTTCGTCGCCCTGACCCAGGCGCTCGGGATCGGCACGAACGCCTTCAACCCGGCGACCACACCGCTGCCGGCGACGACGTCGATCGACTACGTGCGCGTCTGGAAATAGACAGACCTGGGTAGGCTCGCCGTGTGACCGGGCGCCGCGTCCTGCTCAGCCTCACCCTCGCCACCGCTTTCGCGCTGTCCGGCGCCTCGCCCGCGCTCGCCGCGGCCAAATCCCCCGCTCCGGCGAAACAGGCCGTCGCGTTCGGCGCGGGCGGCGCCGTCGCCAGCGTCAATGCGTATGCGACCCAGACGGGGATCGCCGTGCTGCGGCGGGGTGGCAACGCGATCGACGCGGCGATCGCTGCCAACGCCGCCCTCGGCGTGGTCGAGCCCTACGTGGCCGGGATCGGCGGTGGCGGCTTCATGGTGATCTACCTGGCCCACAGCCACCGCGTGGTCACGATCGACGGGCGGGAGACCGCGCCCGGTCTGTTCCCGACGAATGCCTTCGTCGATCCAGCGACCGGCGCGCCGATTCCGTTCTACCCCCAGCGTGTCACCAGCGGCATGGCGGTCGGCGTCCCCGGCACCCTGGCGACGTGGGAGCTCGCCCGCCAGCGCTACGGCACGATGTCGCTGCGCGCCCTCCTCCAGCCGGCCGCCGCCCTGGCCGACCGGGGTTTCGTCGTCGACCAGACCTTCCACGACCAGACCGTCCAGAACCTCCCCCGGTTCAGCGCCTTCGCCGCCAGTCGCGCCCTCTTCCTCGGGCCTGACGGTCAGGCGCCGGCCGTCGGCAGCGTGCTGCGCAATCCCACCCTCGCGCGCACCTACCGGCTGATCGAGCGCCGGGGCACGCGGGCGTTCTACCACGGGCCGATCGGCAAGGCCGTCGTCCTCGCCGCCGATGACCCACGTCCGCTCGCCCAGAGTCCGCTCGGCTTCCCCGTCCCCGACGGCGTGATGCGCCGCGCCGACCTCGCCGACTACGTGGCACGGCTGCGCCCGCCCACCCACATCACCTACAACGGGGTCGACATCTACGGCATGGGCCCACCCTCGAGCGGTGGAACGACGACGGGCGAGGCGCTGAAGATCCTCTCCGGATTCGACCTCGCGACGCCCGACCGGGTGCTCGCGCTGCACCGCTACCTCGAGGCCTCGCGACTGGCGTATGCCGACCGCAACCGCTACGTCGGCGACCCGGCCTTCGTGCGAGTGCCGGTCGCCCAACTCCTCTCAGATGGCTTTGCCGCACAGCGACGCTGCTCGATCGGACCGATGGCCGCCCTCAGTCCGGTGGCCTTCGGCAACCCCTTCGCGCCGCTGGCCGGTCCGTGTCCCGCGCCTCCGGCGCCGACCGCCCAGGTTCCCGAGGGCGCGTCGACCAACCATCTCGTCGTCGCCGATCGCTACGGCAACGTGGTCAGCTACACGTCGACGATCGAGCAGATCGGCGGCAGCGGGATCGCGGTGCCGGGCTACGGCTTCCTCCTCAACAACGAGCTCACCGACTTCGATCCCGTGCCGGCGACACCCGGCGTCCCGGATCCCAACCTCCCGGCTCCCGGCAAGCGGCCCCGTTCCAGCATGGCCCCCACGATCGTCCTGCGCCACGGC
This sequence comes from Solirubrobacteraceae bacterium, assembly GCA_035553395.1. Lineage (GTDB taxonomy): Bacteria > Actinomycetota > Thermoleophilia > Solirubrobacterales > Solirubrobacteraceae > Palsa-513. Next base: position 19,018 of record DASZKP010000074.1, read on the forward strand.
CGCCCGCTGCTCGCGGTCGGCAGCCCCGGCGGCGCGACGATCATCACGACCGTCCTCCAGATCCTGCTCAACCGCTTCGGCTTCGGGATGCCGATCGCCCAGGCCGTCGCGGCGCCCCGCGCGTCCCAGGAGAACCAGCCGACGACGAGCGCAGAGCCGGCGTTCATCGCCCAGTACGGAGCCGCGCTGACCCAGCGTTTCGGCCAGCACCTCGTCTCGACGCCCGAGATCGGCGCGGCCACCGCGATCGAGTTCCGGCCCGACGGCAGCCTCGAAGCCGTCGCCGAGCCGGTCCGGCGCGGCGGTGGGTCCGCCGCCGTGGTCGCTCCCGCCAGGTCGCCTGCCCGCTGAGCGCCGTCCCGCCAGGTCGCCCGCC
>DASZKP010000075.1:0-9197 GCA_035553395.1 Solirubrobacteraceae bacterium
CGGGTCGCCTGCTCCTTGCCGGGGTGGTAGAGCGGGACGCGGACGAGGGCCGACCGGTTGCGCCGGGACCAGGCGACGTAGACCGGGGCCTCGAAGCCGGGGACGAGGCGCTTGTAGGAGTTGACCCACTGGGCGAAGATCGAGCAGATCTCTCTCGCGTGGCGGAGCTGGCCGGCGATGAAGGCCTTGCCGACGTCCGAGAGGAAGTACTGGTCATCGGCGTCGTAGAAGGCGTTGCGGCCCTCGGTGAAGAGCGACTGGTGCGTGTGCATGCCCGACCCGTTCTGACCGTAGAGCGGCTTTGGCATGAACGTCGCATGCCAGCCGTACTTCATCGCGTACTCCTTGACGGTGATCCGGTAGCTCATGCAGTCGTCGGCCATCTTCAGGGCGTCCGAGTACCGGATGTCGATCTCGTGCTGGGACGGGCCGACCTCGTGGTGGCTGTACTCGACGTGGATCCCGAGCTGCTCGAGCGCGAGGACGGTCTCCCGGCGAACGTCGGAACCGGCGTCGAGCGTGGTCAGGTCGAAGTACCCGCCGTGGTCGAGGGGCTCTGTCGTCTTGCTGTCGCGAAAGAGGAAGTACTCGAGCTCGGGTCCGACGTTGAAGACGTCGAAGCCCATCGACCCGGCCCGCTGGAGGGCGCGGCGGAGGATGTGGCGGGGGTCGCCCTCGTAGGACGTCCGCTCGGGCGTGAGCACGTCGCAGAACATCCGCCCGACGCCCTGCTCCTCCGGGCGCCACGGGAGGACGGCGAAGGTCGTCGGGTCGGGGAGGGCGATCATGTCGGACTCCTCGATCGCGTTGAACCCGGTGATCGACGACCCGTCGAAGCCGACGCCGCCCTCGAACGTACCGTCGAGCTCCTCGGCGTTGATCGAGAACGACTTCAGCTGACCGAGGATGTCGGTGAACCAGAACCGGATGAAGCGGATCTTCCGCTCCTCGACCAGCGCCTTGACGTCGGCGATCGTCTTCGCAGTCCCTGGTGCCACGCCTCTCGATGTGTCGGCCATCGGCCCACCCTAGAACATGAGCCTGCCCGGCGGCGGTGATCTCCGCCACCCGGTCGACGCGCGACGGCCCGCCTGTCGGTGCTCGGGGCGAATCGGCCCTGTGCCGTGCGGATGCTCGCGGCCGACCAGCCTCCGGCCGTGCGGCTACTCGCGGCCGATCAGCGCCGGGCCGTGGGCACCGCGGACATGTCCGGGTCCGTCTGATCGGCCCGACGCACCGGCGCCGTCTGGTCGGCGCGACGGATCGGCGCCGGCTCGAAGACGGCCAGCCACCGCTGGGCCCAGGCGTGGAGCTCTCCGACGGCCGGCCCGAGGGCGAAGCCCATCCGGGTCAGGGCGTACTCGACTCGCAGGGGTCGGCCGCCGTAGACGGTCCGCTCGACCAGTCCGCGGGCCTCGAGCTCCTTGAGCCGGTCGGAGAGCATCCGGTCCGACAGTTCAGGGACGGCGCCGGCCAGCTCCGAGAACCGGAGGGCTCCGGCGTCAAGCAGGATCGCGAGGATCGCGCCCGTCCAACGACGGCCGATCAGCTCTACGGCCTCGTGATAGTGGGGGCAGCACCCCGGACACGTCGACCGACCTTCTCCTGCGGCGTGGGACGCCATCGCAGTCGGATGCTACGCGGCTCGGAGTGTTCTCGACTCCTCCGCCGAGCCGTCCACCGGAACCTCGCCGGCGACGTTGACCATCGCAGTGAAGCTCTCCAGTGAGACGTAGGCAATCGCCTCGATCAGCTGCTCGTCGCTCCAGCCGGCTTCGCGCGCCTCCTCGTGCAGGTGCATCGGCGGTCCGCCGTGGCCCTCCATGATCGCCTTGAGGTAGTGCAGAAGGGCTGCCTCGGTCCGATCGCCGGAGTTGAACTCCCGGGCGGCGGCGACCTCGTCGAGACCAAGGCCGGCCGAGCGTGCGGTCCGGCTGTGGAGAGCGATGCCCGGATCAGACCCGTAGTGCTCCGAAACAGCCAGGGAAATCCGCTCGAGCGTCGGAAGCCTGAGCGTCCCCCTGCGCAGCTCCGACCTGAAGCGTGCGTAGCCGCGGAGCGCGGCCGGAGCGCCGGCGAGGACGCCGAGGAAGTTGGGCAGCTGTCCGCCGGTGGCGAGCGCACCCCGCAGCACGGCCACCGAGCCTTCCGGAGCTGTCAGCTCGTCGTGAATCTGGAACCTGCTCATCGTTGTCTTCATCTAGACCACCGCTTGCTTTCGGTTGCCGCTTTACCTTCTGCTTACTACTTACGATTGATAAGGGTACTCGGATCACCGTCGATCCGCAAGTCGCGAGTTGCCTTCCTGGCGAGGCCGCGATGAGAGCTCCCTGCTCGACTCAACGCACCGACACCGGCTTTGGCTCACCGCACCCCTACCCGTCTTGCCGGGTCACCAAGCCTCGAACCGCGGTTTGCGCCCACGTTCGGTGTCGACGTCCGTGTGCCGGGGGTTCAGCCACCCGCCGGGCGCGGCGACGGCGTCCAGCGGCCCGCGTGGGTCGTCATGCCCGGCGGGGCGTCCGGGAGCCGCGGCTCAGGGAGCGAGCGTGGGTGCCGCGGACGCGGCGACGTGAACGGCGCGGACGACCGGCGCGGCCGGGTGACCGATGACCGCGCCGTGGGCGGTGCCGGCGGCGATCAGCGCCATCAGCAGGCCGAAGACGACGGCCCACGCGGCGATCCTGTCCGGATTGGAGCCGAGGCGGCCCGGGGCGCTGCGGCGGCGGCGATCACGGCGGACGACCGCGTCGGGGACGCGTGGCGCGGGGGCATCGGCCGTCTGGTGGAGCTGACGCGCCGACGTGCCGGCGATCACCTGGCCGCGGATCTTCACGGTCCGGCGGGGATCGTCAGCCGCCCGCTCGGCCCGACGGCGCTCGAGTGGCTCCCGGAGGTGCTCGACTTCGGCCCACCAACCGCCACCGTCGACGTCAACCTGCGCCATGCAGCCTCCTCCCTGGATCCGCGTGTCCCGCCCCCACGGCAGGAGCTCAGCGGAAGCGAAATCTTACCTGCTGGAGAAGGAAAATACCTGGATAAGTGGACGGATTGCCGGACGTTGCGGAGTCGGTCTCCATAACTCGGACCAGGGCTTTCCATAAGCGACGCGGGGGCCTCGGAGCGGCGGCGGCCGCGGGACCGGAGGCGACGCGTGGATCAGTCGGGGGTGGGCTACTGGCCGGCGACGGCGGCGACGAACTTGGCGACGTTGGTCGCGTCGCTCCCCGAGTACAGGCCGGCCGGCATCTGGCCCTGCCCGCGGGCCCGGCCGTTGGCGATCGCGTCGAGTACGAGGGCCGCAGGTGGGCGCAGGACGTCGAGGTCCGGGCCGACCCGGCCGACGGCGCCGGCGACGGCCAGCGTGTGGCAAGTCGCACACTTGCTGGCGAACAGCGTCCGACCCGACGTCTCGGCGGCCGTGAGGGTGAGCCCCGACGGCCCGGTCCGGGCCTTGTGCGCCTGGTCGAGCCCGACGATCAGGATGGGGATCGCGATGCAGACGGCGAAGACCGCAGCGATGCCGGTCGCCCGGACGCTGCTGCCGAAGGCGTTGTCCTCGTGGAGGGACGCACGTACGGCCGAAGGACCGCCTCGCAAGGCCACGAGAAACACGGCGATCGCGGTAACGATCCAGAACGCGGCTGCGGCGAAGATCATCGGGCGCCAAGATATCCGATGCGGCCGGCCACCCGCTGTGCCGGACCCGGCGACTCCGACCGCCGGACACCGGCCGGAGGCGTCCGCCGGACACCGGCTGGAGGTAGCATCAGAGACCCGATCTCCAGGACGACGACGTCAATGCCACGCATCCGAGACGAACATCACCAGCGAGGCGGCGGGGGTCTGCCCCTTCCATCGCACAACGGGTCCGGTCCGGCCGAGCACGTCTCGCCCGAGACCGTTTCGATCAGGTCGGCGCCGACATCGACGGGGATCCGCCTCGTCCGCTACGGCCTCCCCGCGGCGATCCTCCTGGCCGGGGTCGTGATCCTGATCGTCGTCCCGGGAAGCGCCGGTGTCGAGGGGGTCGTCACGATGGTCGGCGTCTGCCTCTGCGTCGCCCTCTTCAACAGCCTCGTCCGCCTCGGCGTGTCGAGCGATGTCGACCGCGACAAGGAGCAGGCCGCGCGCGACCAGTACGAGCGGACCGGCGTCTGGCCGGACGACCGCCGCCGCAAGAGCTGAACGGCCGGCGTCGGCCGGCCCGGGACGTCAGCCGGCACCGGGCCGCACGTGGGCTGGGCCGGGACGTCGGCCGGTACCGCAGGGCTGGGCGGACCGTCGGGGCCCGTCGGCCGGAGGCGGGGCGAGGCTCAGTCGTCGAGGCGGCGAACGTCGTGGATCCCCTTCAGCCAGCGCCAGCGCGACGACCCGGCGTCGGGACCGGACAGCCTGAAGCGGGCGCCGTCGATCTGCTCGACCGTGCCTCGCACCACGACCGTGCCGCTGGCAGCGGCGTAGCGCAGCTCGACGGGACAGCCGTCCTCGTACGCGTCGAGCAGCAGCTCGGCCGGCTCGAGCTCGTCATCGTCGTCGTCGATGTCGAGGTCCGAGCCACCGCCATCGTAGGAGTCGAGCTTCAGCTCGAGCTCGGCCAGCCGCGCGAAGATCCCCGCGGCGTCGGTCACCGGCCGCGGCGCGGCGGCAGCCGGGCCGTCGGGTTCGAGGCCGGAGATGAGTCTTCCGTTCGGCGCCGAGAGATGGTCGGCCGGCTCGGCTGACGGTCGCCACCACCGGCTGTGGTCGTCGTCGACCGCCCGCTCCTGCCAGACACCGGAGATTCGGTCGAGGCCGGGGTCGAGCGCGAGCCCGGCGCGGCGCAGGGCGCTGACCACGAAGGCCAGGTCCTCGGCGGCGATCGCCAGGAGGTTCGGGGCGAGGCGCTCGACGACGAGATCCCCGAGCTTGCGGGCAACGTCGTCGCCCAGCTCGCCGTCGCCGAGGTCGACGACGATCGCCGAGCGCAGACGGGCGCGCGGGAGCGTCTCGGACACCCAGTCGCAGACGGCCCGCTCGACATTCTGCGGCAGGGAACCCGCGAGCCCTCGAAGACGGCCGAGAATCGCGTCGGGGTCCCGGGTTCGGAGGGCCTTCGCCGCTCCGTGGATCCGTTCGCGCGTGAGCCGGGCCACGTGCTCGCGACCCGGGACAGGTTCGCAGAGCAGGTAGAGGGCGCCCCGCTCGTGCGGGCGTAGCGGACGCATCGCGACCAGCTCGAAGTCGGCCTGACCCACGCAGGGTGGGCCGTCGGACGCGACCGGCGGCGGCGGCGGCGGACGGAGGGTCACGGTGCTCAGGGCACCACCCGCATCGACCCCGAGCACGGCGCCGCCGGAGAGGATCCGCATCCGCAGGGCGGAGAGCCCGGTTCCAAGCGGGCTGGCCCGGTCACCGGAGAGCTGCTTGGACGCCTCGTCGAACAGGCGGATGACCGCGGCGCCGAGCTCGTCGATCGGGACGGTCCGCCCGGCCAGCTCGTCGAGGAGGAAATCGATCAGGTGAAGATCCGCGAAGGTTCCGCGTAGTAGACGAGTGAGCCGGGTGCGCTCGTCGAACGGCCGATCGAGCAGCCCCGAAAGGTCGCCGTCGAGCTCGAGCGTCCGGCGGATGCTGCGTCCGGGCACGTCCTCGCTGGCGACCCGCAGCGCGCCGAGCTCCTGAAGCATCGTGAGAGCAAGGTCGACGCGATGCTCCCGGAAATCAGGTACCCCCTCGGGAATCGGCCCGAGCGGGCCGGCCAGCTTGGGCCTCGCCTTGGCGTACACATCGCCGTCTGCCTTTATCTGGATCCCGGCATGGGCGATCGTGGCCCCGACCACGGCCGCGTCGTCGAGCAGCTGCTCCGACACGGGGAAGGAGGACACCGGCGGCGAGGCGTCCGGGATGCTCCCAGCGTGGGCTCGAATCCTGATCCGCCGGAGGGCTGGCACGAGGTCGGACGGAGCGACATACGAAACCGACCAGGCGGTCTTGAAGCAGAGTGCGAGGCCGCGACGCTCGAGGACGTCGAGCGCGAGTCGCTCGGTCGGACCCGACGGCCGGTGGGACCACACCCCGATGGCGGCGAAGGCGAGCTCGGTGGTCGCCGCCCGGGCGGCGTTCGGCAGCCCGGCGACGAGCGCCTCGAGCCGATCCTCGTCGCCGAGCACGGCGACGATCGCGGCCGGCTTGGGCGCGGCGGCGCCGATGTTCTCGGCGACCACCTTGCGGTGGCTCAGCGGCAGGCCGGCGAGCGCCCGTTCGAGGCTGGGAGGGCTGGTCACGCAGCGGCGGCGAGCTCGGGGACGATGTCCTCGTCGCTCAGCACCGTGTAGCGGTAGCCCTGCTCGGCGAGAAAGCGCTGGCGCCGGTGTGCGGCGTCCTGCTCGACCGTGTCCCGCGTCACCAGCGTGTAGAACCACGCCCGGTTGTCGCCCGGCTTGGGTCGCAGGAGCCGGCCGAGCCGCTGGGCCTCCTCCTGGCGGGAGCCGAAGCTCCCCGAGACCTCGATCGCCAGGCCGGCGGTCGGCAGATCGAGCGCGAAGTTGGCGACCTTGCTCACACACAGCACGGGAAGGTCGCCGGCCCGGAAGCGGTCGTAGAGCGCCGAGCGCTCGGCCTGGGGCGTCTTCCCAGTGATGATCGGCACTCCCAAATCGACCGCGAGATCCTTGAGCTGGCCGATGTAGGTCGCCATCACGAGGGCCTGGCGTCCCGGATGGCGATCGAGCAGGGCTCGGACGATCGGCGCCTTCGACGGGTTCGAGCTCGCCAGCCGGAACCGCTCGCGGGGATCGGCGAGCGCGTAGCGCATGCGGGCATCGTCGTCGGCGAACGGGATCCGGACCTCGGCGCACTCGGCCCCCGCGAGCCAACCGGCATCCTCGAGCTCACGCCAGGCTGTGTCGTAGCACTTCGGGCCGACCAGCGTGAAGACCAGCGGCTCGGCCCCGTCCTCCCGGATCAGGGTCGCCGTCAGCCCGAGCCGGCGGCGGGCCTGGATGCGAGCGGTCGCCCGGAAGATCGGCGCCGGGAGGAGATGGACCTCGTCGTAGATCACAAGGCCCCACTCCCGCCGCTCGAAGAGGTCGAGATGCGGGAAGCCGGCGGCCCGGGACGGCCGTGAGGTCAGCAGCTGGTAGGTCGTGACGGTGACCGGCCGGAGCTCCTTCCGCCGGCCCGTGTACTCGCCGACCTGGTCGGCGGTCGCCGTCGTCTTGTCGAGCAGCTCGCGCTGCCACTGCTCGACCGACGCCTGATTGCTCGTGACGATCAGCGTCTCGCACGCTAGACGGGCGATCGCCGCAAGGCCGACGAGGGTCTTGCCGGCCCCGCACGGCAGGACGACCACGCCGGCGCCGGCGGCCGCGAGCGAACGGTCGGCGTCGACCTGATACGCGCGGAGCTCGATCCCGTCGGCCAGGCCGATGTCGAGGCGAGCGCCGTCGGCGAATGGAGCGTCGTCGCGCACAGGCCAGCCGATCTCGACGAGAGCCTGCTTGAGAGCCCCTCGGGCGACACCTGCGACCACTGCCCGCAGCGGGTCGAGTCTCGTCCCGAGGAGGGCGGCGACGGCCGGCGAGCGTGTGACCTCGACGAGCAGGGCGGGATCGTCGGCGACGAGCGCGAGCGACCCGGCCGTGTCACCCGCGACGAGTCGCAGGCGGCCATACCGGGCACACAGGTCGCGGACGTCGGCGAGGACCGCCTGGGGCACCGGATAGCGGGAGATCGACTCGAGCGTCGCGGCGATCTCGTCGGCCGGCATCCCGGCCGCGGCTGCGTTCCAGAGGGAGACGGCCGTGATCCGGTAGGTGTGGACGTGCTCGGGGCTCTTCTCGAGCTCGGCGAACCGGGCCAGCTCGGCCCGCGCGGCGTCGAAACCGGCGTGGGCGACCTCGAGCAGAACGCTTCGGTCGCTCTGGACGATTGCCGGTCCGCTCACCCGAACGATGGTACGCCGGGATTCGGACGTCTGTCGCCGACGTTGGAGCAAATTGCAGATAGAGCGGCCCCGCCGTGTGGCGGGGCCGCTCCGTAGCAGGCCTGTAAGCCGGATTCTGTCGTGAGCAACCATCCATCTGAGCGGCCGACCTGGACCTCGGCGGGCAGCCTGCGAGCGGTCCTGCTTGGCCTTGCATCGAGTGGGGTTTGCCCGGCCGCCGCGTCACCGCGACGCCGGTGCGCTCTTACCGCACCATTTCACCCTTACCGGCGCTCGGCCGAGGCCAAGCGCTTAGGCGGTTTGTTTCTGTGGCACTTTCCCGCGGGTTTCCCCGGGTCGCCATTAGCGACCACCCTGCCCTGCGATGTCCGGACTTTCCTCGAAGGACGAGCCTCCGCGGCTGCTCAGCCTGCGTGGCCAACCGTAGCGCGTGGGGCCCGTCTCGGCAGGCCGGCAGCCCTACCGGATCGTCCGCATCAACCCGACGACCCGGCCGAGCACGCGGACGTCACGGCTGCGGATCGGCTCCATCGCGTCGTTCTCGGGCTGGAGACGAACGTGGTCGGACTCGAGGAAATACCGCTTGACCGTCGCCTCCTCGCCGACCATCGCGACCACGATGTCCCCGTCGTCCGCGGTGTCCTGCGGGCGGACGACGACGAGATCCCCCTCGAGGATGCCGGCATCCTTCATCGATTCGCCGCGGACGCGGAGCAGGTACTCGCCCTGGTCGCCGCCGGCGAGGTCCGGCACGTGGACGTACTCCTCGATGTTCTCCTCGGCCAGCACGGGCTGGCCCGCCGCGACCGACCCGACCACGGGCAGGCCGTCGGACGAGCCGACGATGTTGCGGACCTCCTGCACGGCCCGGTCGAGCAGCTCGATCGCCCGCGGCTTGGACGGATCCCGCCGGAGGATGCCGATCTTCTCGAGGTTCGCGAGATGCTGATGGACCGTGGACGACGACGCGAGCCCGACCGCCTTGCCGATGTCCCGGACGGTCGGCGGGTAGCCGTAGCGGGCGGAATACCGCTTGATGAAGTCGAAGATCTCCTGCTGGCGCTTGGTCAGATCCATCCGGCGGGCCTCCTGGGTGCGACGGGCCGATCCTGCACGACGAACAAGTGTTCGCTCAGGCTAGCGGCTACCGGGGACGGAATCAAGCGCCTATACTCCGGCCGCCGGGCGCCTGTGGCGGAATTGGTAGACGCGCAAGGTTGAGGGCCTTGTGGGCTAATAGCCCGTGGAGGTTCGAGTCCTCTCGGGCGCA
>DASZKP010000076.1:0-30809 GCA_035553395.1 Solirubrobacteraceae bacterium
GTCCTCACGCTGCTCTTCCGCGAGATGCAGGAGCTGATCGAGGCCGGCTACGTCTACATCGCCAAGCCGCCGCTGTACAAGCTCAAGCAGGGCAGCCGGGAGCGGTACATCGAGAAGGAGTCCGAGCTCGACGACATCCTCGTCTTCGACAAGCTCGACCGCTTCAAGGTCACCGACCGAACCGGCCGCGAGTTCAAGATGACGGAGGCTCGCTGGCAGCGACTGGTCCGGCTGCTGCGCCAGTACGAGGGCTGGTCGTCGTCGTTGCGGGCGGCCCACGGATCGGACGTCGTGCGCTTCATCGACGAGTGCTCGATCCTCGAGGAGGGGCTCCAGGGCTCCGACGCGGTCGTCGCACTGCTCGAGCGCGCCGAAGTCGACAACTCGGTCTACGTGGCGAGCCTCGTCAGCCAGGACGAGCGTGACCTGCTCGTCCGCGTGATCGAGCGGCGGACCGGCTTCGCGAGGACGCTCAATCTCCGGCGAAGCCTGTTCGACTCGACCGAGTACCGCCAGCTCGTCAGGGTCCACCAGCAGCTCACGGAGCTCGCCGGTCAGCCGGCGTTCAGCGTGCGGCTGGGTGATGCCCACGAGGAGCCGGCGTCGTTTGACGGCTTGCGTGACGCTGTCATGAACATGGTCCAGAAGGGGATCTCGCTCCAGCGTTTCAAGGGCCTTGGCGAGATGAACGCCGACCAGCTCGCAGAGACGACGATGGACCCGGCGTCGCGGACGCTGGCGCAGGTCAAGATCGAGGACGCCGTCGAAGCTGACCTGATCTTCTCGATGCTGATGGGCGACCAGGTCGAGCCCCGCCGCGTGTTCATCGAGGACAACGCCCGGTCCGTCGTCAACCTCGATGTCTAGGGAGAAGGTGATCACGCATGGCAACTGAGATCCTCAGCGGCGGCAACGTCGAGCCACGGGCGCTCGAGGACGAGATGCGCTCGGCCTATCTCGACTACGCGATGTCGGTGATCATCGGCCGCGCCCTGCCCGACGTCAGGGACGGTCTCAAACCGGTCCATCGCCGCGTCCTCTTCGGGATGAGCGAGCTCGGCCTCGGCCCGACGCGCAGCTACGCGAAATGCGCGCGGATCGTCGGCGAGGTGATGGGCAACTACCACCCCCACGGCGACTCCGCGATCTACGACGCCCTCGTCCGCCTCGCCCAGGACTTCTCGATGCGCTACCCACTCGTCGACGGCCAGGGCAACTTCGGCTCGGTCGACGATGACCCGGCTGCCGCGATGAGATACACCGAGGCCCGTCTCGACCGCCTGGCGACCGAGATGCTCCGCGACCTCGACATGGACACAGTCGACTTCGTGCCCAACTACGACGGGCGCAAGCAGGAGCCGACAGTGCTGCCGGCGCGCTTCCCCAACCTGCTGGTCAACGGATCGTCTGGGATCGCCGTGGGCATGGCGACGAACATCCCGCCGCACAACCTGCGGGAGGTGATCGCGGCGACGATCGCCTACATCGACAACCCGGCGATCGACACGGAGGGGCTCGCGCGGCTCGTCAAGGGCCCCGACTTTCCGACCGGCGGGATCATCCTCGGGCGGTCGGGGATCCGCGACGCGTACGAGACCGGGCGGGGACGCGTCCGCGTGCAGGCGCGGGCGCACGTCGAGCCGCTCACGCACGGCAAGGAGGCGATCATCGTCACCGAGCTGCCGTTCATGGTCAAGAAGGGCGGCGAAGGCGGCCTGATCCAGAAGATCGCGGCGCTCGTGCACGAGAAGAAGATCTCCGAGATCTCCGACCTTCGGGACGAGTCCGACAAGCGGGGCATGCGGCTCGTGATCGAGCTCAAGCGGGACGCCCTGCCGAAGGTCGTGCTCAACAAGCTCTACAAGCACACGTCGATGCAGGCGACGTTCGGCGTGAACATGGTCGCACTGGTCGACGGAGTTCCGAAGACGCTCTCGCTGCGCGAGGTGATCCACCACTACGTGATCCACCAGCGCGAGGTGATCGTCCGGCGGACCAAGCACGAGCTCGCCCAGCGGGAGGCCCGGGCCCACATCCTCGAGGGGTTGTTGATCGCGCTCGAGCACCTCGACGCAGTGATCGCGCTGATCCGCTCGTCCCCGGACCGCGAGACGGCGCGCACGGAGCTCGTCGCGCAGTTCGAGCTCAGCGTGATCCAGGCACAGGCGATCCTCGACCTCCGCCTGTCCCAGCTGACCGCTCTCGAGTCCGATCAGATCCGCAGGGAGCACGCCGACACGATGGAGCGGATCGGCGAGCTCAGGGCGATCCTCGGCGACGAGATGGAAGTGCTGTCGATCATCAAGACGGAGCTCGGCGAGATCGCCGAACGCTTCGGCGACGAGCGGCGGACGGAGATCTCGGCGTCCGACGACGAGATCGACATCGAGGACCTGATCGCCGATCAGCAGATGGTGATCGCGATCACGCGGTCGGGCTACATCAAGTCCCTGCCGCTGGTCACCTACCGCCAGCAGCACCGCGGCGGTCGCGGAGTGACCGGGATGGACATGAAGGACGGCGACTTCATCGAGCACCTGTTCATCTGCTCGACCCACGACTACCTGCTGTTCTTCACCAACCGGGGCAAGGTGTACCGCTCGAAGGTCTACGAGCTGCCGGAGGCATCGAGAACGGCAAAGGGCCGCGCGCTCGTCAACATCCTGCCGCTCCGCGAGGGAGAGCGCGTCCAGTCGGTGCTCTCGACCCGCGACTACACCGAGGGGGCGTTCCTCGTCTTCGCGACCCGCCAGGGGATCGTCAAGAAGACGGCCTTCGGCGCGTACAACACGCCGATCAACGCGGACGGGATCATCGCGATCAACATCCGCCCGGACGACGAGCTCGTGGCGGTCCGGCGAACCTCCGGGGACGACGACATCCTGATGGTCAGCCGCTCGGGCCAGGCCGCCCGCTTCCACGAGTCGCAGGTCCGCGCGATGGGCCGCGACACGTCCGGGATGAAGGGCATGAACGTCTCGCAGAAGGGGAACCACCTGATCGCGATGGACGTCGCCCGCGACGACCAGGAGCTGCTCGTGGTCACCGAGAACGGCTACGGCAAGCGCACTGCGCTGGCCGACTACCCGCGCAAGGGTCGCGGCACGATGGGCGTCAAGACGATCGCCCTGACCGAGAGCAAGGGCGCGCTGGCGGGCGCCCTCGTCGTCCGCGAGCACGAGGACCTCGTCTTCATCTCCCACACGGGCATGGTCCAGAGGACGTCGGTGCGCGGGATCAACCGCTACGGCCGCGGCTCACAGGGGGTGCGCGTGATGAACCTCAAGGAGGACGATACGGTCAGCGCGATCGCCCTTGTGGCCGAGTCGTCGGCGGAGACCGAGGAGGGCGTGCCGCTCGGCGAGCTCACGGCTCCCGGACCGGCGGCTGCCGACGATCTCGCGCCCGATCCCGAGGCTGGCCCGCCCCAGGAGTAGGCGGCGCGAAGGCCGCTCGACCTCCGCCCCTGCGTTCGCTACTCTTTCGGTACCAGCGAAAGGAGGTGGTCCTACATTGGTTGACAGTACTTGCGGGACTCTGGAGGTGGCCGGCCCCTAGGCCGGAGAAGTCGGCTGGACCCGCCTAGCGGAATCCACCCCGGACCACCGTCGCAACCCGGCTGCCGGACCTTGTCCCCCCGGCGAGCAGTGTCCTGGAAGCGTTCACCCGCGTCCCGGCTACGGCAATGTCATTGCGGCTCTGTCCAGCACAGCATCAAGCGAGGGGCGCCCGTCGAGGCGCCCCTCGTGCTTCTCAGGCCGGCCCGCGATCCGGTCAGACCGCCGCCGGCCGCGGTCACCTCGATTTTTCACAAGCGGCAGGGCAGCGGCGGTAGGCTTGCGCCATGGGAGAACGCACGCAGTACACACCCGGCACATTCATCTGGGCCGACCTCGCGACGACCGACCCGGACGCGGCGAAGGCCTTCTACGGAGGGCTCTTCGCCTGGGAGGCGGACGACAGACCGGTCGGGGACGGCGGTGCCGTCTACTCGATGATGCTCCGCGACGGCCATGACGTCGCCGCGATCACCGCCCAGCAGGAGGGGCAGCGAGAGGCGGGCGTTCCGCCGATGTGGAACTCCTACATCTCGGTCGAGAGCGCCGACGCCACCGCTGAGCGGGCCACCGAGCTCGGCGCGAGCGTACACGCCGGACCGTTCGACGTGGTCGACGCCGGCCGGATGGCTGTGATCGCCGATCCCCAGGGCGCCTTCTTCATGATCTGGGAGAAGCGCGGCCACTTCGGCGCCGGGCTCGTCAACTCGCCGGGCGCGCTGTCGTGGAACGAGCTGGCCTCGCCCGACCCGAAGGCCTCCGCAGACTTCTACGGCGCCCTCTTCGGCTGGGAGATCACGCCGCTGGAGGACATGCCGATGGCTTATTTCGTCGTCCGCAACGGCGACCGGAGCAACGGCGGCATCACCGAGCTTGCGCCCGGCGTGCCGCCCCACTGGCTCGTCTACTTCGCGACCGAGGAGATCGACGCCGGAGTCGCGAAGGCCGAGCAGCTCGGCGCGACGAAGCTGTTCGGGCCGCAGGACATCGGGATCGCCAAGTTCGCCGTGATCGCCGACCCCCAGGGCGCGACCTTCGCGCTCTACGCCGGCCAGCTCGACGACTGAGTCGGGCGCTTCGGCTCGCCGCCGGAGAGACCCGTCTCCCGGCCGGGCTCACGGCCGCCCGGCGCGGCGGCCGGGCTCAGGCCGCGTGTGGAAGGTAGGCGAGCCAGGACGCGGGAATCGTCGGGCTCGAGACGTGGATGAAGATCTCGGCGTGGGGGACGCGGGGCGCCCGTCGGGGGTGCATCCCGGCCTGGGCGGGCGTGAGATCGCCCTTGCGACGATTGCACGGGGCGCAGGAGGCGACGATGTTCTCCCAGTCCGAGGATCCGCCCTTGGAGCGGGGGATCACATGGTCGACGGTCAGGTTCGAGCGGACGCCGCAGTACTGGCAGCTCCAGTCGTCCCGTGCGAAGACGGCCCGCCGGGTGATCTTCCGCCGGTGGGCATCCCGCGGCAGGCGGACATAGCTGGTCAGCCGGATCACGGTGGGCCGGGCAATCGCCGTGGTCTCCGAGTGGAGCTCCCACTGGGCGCGCTCGAGGAGCTCGGCCTTCTCCTTGAGCAGGAGGACGACGGCCCGCCTGACGGTACAGACGTTGATCGGCTCGTAGGTCGCGTTGAGGACGAGCACCCGGCCAGCTACCACTGCGTTGGGCAGTGGTGACGGTCCGCGCCGCGGGTACTCATTTTCGGACGCGGACCCCGGTGGTGCTGGTGGTGCCCCGGTGGCCATCGATCTGAGCCGCGAGTCTAGCTTGCCGCTCCCTCGGAAGCGATCGGTCCGACGCTCAGACGACCGGGAGCCCGCCGAGCGCGGCGGCGCAGGCGTAGGAGCCGAGCACGCGGACGTCCTCGCAGTGGCCGCGCAGACCTTCGATCGCTTCGGCCACCGTCGGCGAGTCGAGGGGGCCGAGCAGGTCGGCGAAGAACATGTAATGGCCGAGCCCTGCCCGATGTGGGCGGGACTCGATCCGCGTCATGTTGATCTGGCGGTCGGAGATCTCGCCGAGGCAGCGGACGAGCCAGCCGGGCGACTCGTCCCCGGCGCCCCAGAAGACGATCGACGTCTTGGCCGGGCCGGTGCCGGGTGGAATCGGCGTGTCGGCGAGCGCGAGCCAGACGAACCGCGTCTGATTGCCGTCGTCGTCGTCGACCCCGTCGAGCAGGATCTGGCCGCCGTAGATCTCGGCCGCCAACCGGTTTCCGAGCGCGGCGTGGGCGCGCAGGGGATCCGCCGTGACGCTGCGCACGGCGTCGGCGGTCGAGTTCGCCGAGACGACGCGGGCGCCGGCCAGGCGGGTGCGCAGGAAGCGGGCGCACTGGGCGTTGGCCTGGGGATGTGAGTAGACGGTCTCGATCGTCTCGAGCGGGCGGTCGCGACCGACGATCAGGCAGTTGCGTATCGCGAGGACCGTCTCGCCGACAATCCGCACGTCGCTGGCGTCGGTCGCCAGCGCGTCGAGCGTGACGTCGACCGACCCCTCGAGGGAGTTCTCGATCGGCACGAGGGCGCGCTCGACGCTGCCGTCGTGGACGGCCATCACGGTCCCGTAGATCGTGCTCAGCGCCGTCGTGGTGGCGCCGTCCGGGATTCCGGCGGCGAGCAGGGCCTGATGGGAGAAGGTCCCCTCGGGTCCGAGGAAGCCGATCCGCATGACCGACTACCCGCCGCCGCTGAGGGCCAGGCGGAGGGCGTCCTGCTCCTCGGGGGACAGCTCCAGCTCGCTCTCGCCGGCGCGGACCTGCTTGGCGTAGATCCGGGCTTGGTCGCGGTGGTGGATCGACGAGAAGACGATTCCCGAGCGCGTGTCGTCGAGCAGGGCGATCGACAGCGACTGGCGGCCGGACATCTCGTTGTAGGCGTCGTAGCGGACGAGCGCGCGGTGGGTGATCGCGCCCGAGAGGCGGACCTCGGCGTCGCCGAGCCGGCCGTCGAGTGTCGTGGCGACGGCCTCGACCCAATCGCGGAGCGCTCCGAACGCGGCCTGGAGCTCGACCGCGTGGTCCACCAGATCGGCTTCGCCGTGCTCGCCCAGGACGGCCCGCTGGGCGGTGCGCAGGCGGCGCACGGTGAGCGCGAGCGTGCCGCAGGCGACGAGTGCGACGAGCGCACCGCCGGCGCCGACGAGGGCGGCGACGCCCTGCGCCGAGGAGAACGTGTTCACGCCTGCAACGGTATCCGCTGAGGCCGTCGTCGTCGGCCGCCGGCCGGCATCACTGGCTGAAGTCGGCGAGGTAGGTCATCGTGTTGTTGGACTTGTCCGACTCACCGGGAACCGGCTCGACCGTCGCGACGAGCCTCACGGTCACACCGACCGGCGGGGTCCCGGTCAGACCCATCGTCACCGTCGTGTCGGTCATCGCCTTGGTGTTGATCGTCTTCGTCGTGACCAGCGGCTTGGTCCCGGTCGCGCCTTCGATCTTCAGCTCGACGACTACACCGGTCTCGTCGTTCTGCCCCTGATTGGCGACGAGCAGGCTGAAGCTCGGGGCGGGCGTCAGCTTGATCGGGTTGACCGCCATGTTCTGCGTCAGCGGCGTCCCGTCGATCGAGACCGACAGCAGCCCGTGGCCGTGCGTTCCCGGCTTGAGCGCGCCGGTCGCCGTCGTCCCGCCGGAGTTCCCGGAGATCCGCTGGGTCACGGTCTGCGGACTGAGCCAGCCGAGGTCGGGGAGGAAGCGACTCGCGCTGACCGTCTGGTCGTTGATCCCCTGGGAGGCGAGCGTCTGCGAGATCAGCGGGACGACGCGCTCTGCGTAGATCACGTCGGAGGCGAGGAAGGCCTGCATCTCGGCGGCGATCGCGCCGTCGGCGGTCGCCGCGCTGTCGGTGCCGAGGGCCAGGGGTACCTCGTTTGCGATCTTCGTGAGCGCCTCGGCCCGCAGGTCGAGCGCGAGCAGGAGGTTCTGCTGGGCCCCGGCCATCTGGCTGGGAACGCTGAGCCCGCGGGCGTCGGAGGCCTCGAGGGCGGCCGAGACGCGGTAGGAGTTGACGTCGTCGCCGACGTTCGGCTGTCCCGTGTTGGCGGCGTCGGCGAGCACCTTGAAGAGCGGTGCCGAGATCTGGTCCTCGTCGCTGGCGATCGTCGAGACCTTCTCGTTGTATGAGCGCAGGGCGGCGTCGCGCTTGCCGTTGAGGTAGCTGCGAACCAGCAGCCCGACGATCAGCACGAGCACGAGTCCGCCGACGGCGGCCACGGCACGGCGGATCAGCAGGGTGCGGTCGTCGACGCCGGGGGCTCGCCCTGACGCGGCGCGGCGTGGGCGCGGTTCTCTCGGGGTGCGGGGCCGACCGCCTTGGTCGTCGAACGACAAGTTGGCTCCTTGGCGGAGGTGGGGAGCGAGAACTATGACGGGGGCGCTGAAAGCACCCCGATGCTGCAAGTTTCCCATCATCGCCGCCCTCCAGGCAGGGCAGTGGCCGGCCGGCGACGAACGCGGGCCGGTGAAGACCGATTCCCGCCGGCTCGTCCTCGACCGGTACACGCTGCTCGAGCGGCTCGGGGCGGGAGCATTCGGGACGGTCTGGCTGGCTCACGACGAGCAGCTCCAGCGCGAGGTCGCGATCAAGCGGATCCAACGAAGCTCCGACGACGGCCGGGAGGAGCGCCGGCGGGCCAAGCGGGAGGCGATCGCCGCCGCGCGACTGAGCCACCCGGCGATCGTCGCGCTGTACGAGGCCGGGGCCGACGAGGACGCCTACTACCTGGTCTCCGAGCCGGTCCGCGGCTCGAGCCTCGCGGAGCTGTTCGCCAGCCGCCGGATCGACGATCGCGAGCTCCTGCGCGTCGGCGCGGTCCTCTGCGAGGCGCTCGCCCACGCCCACGCCCGGGGGGTCATTCATCGGGACGTCAAGCCGCAGAACGTGATCGTTCCCGACGAGGCCACGGCGGGCGGGGCGCCGGCCAAGCTGACCGATTTCGGGGTCGCGCGGATCGCCGGCGACCAGCCGCTCACGCGGACGGGTGACATCGTCGGCACGTTCGCCTACATGGCGCCCGAGCAGGCCCAGGGCCGGCCGGCGAACGCGGCCTCGGACCTCTACTCGCTTGCCCTGACGATCTACGAGGGCCTGGCCGGGTTCAACCCGGTCCGTGGGACGACACCGGCGGTGACCGCCCAGCTCCAGGGGGAGGGGGTCCCCCCGCTCGAGCGGGAACGCAAGGACCTTCCGCGCGCCGTCTGCCGGTCGATCGACCGCGCGCTCAGCGTCGACCCGGCGCGCCGGGGCTCGCTCGTCGAGCTGCGCGCGGCGTGCGCGGCGGCGCTCTCCGGCGACCTGCCGCGCTCGCACCGGCGCAAGGCCCGCCCGCTCCGGCCTGGGCAGCTCACCGTCCCGCGACAGGTCCGCGCGATCGGCGGCCTGGCGGCCGGGACGTTCGCCTTCGCCCTGCTCACCAGCCAGCCGGCCCTCGCCGCGACGCCGACGCGGCTGTGGTTCGCCGCGGCCGCGTCGATCGCGGTCGGCCTCCTCCCGCGGGCGGGCTGGGTCGCGGTCGGCCTGACGCTCGTCGGTTGGCTGTGCGTCGACGGCGCCCCAGGGACCGCGGTGCTGGTCGCGCTCGCGCTGGCACCGGTGCCGACGGCCCTGCGCTCGACGCCGTGGCTGTGGTGCGCCCCGGCCCTGGCGCCGCTGCTCGGACTGGTGGGGCTCGCGCTCGCGTTCCCGGCGCTGGCCGCTCGGCTGGGCGGGGTCTGGCAGCGGAGCGCGCTCGGAGCGCTCGGGCTCTGGTGGCTGATCCTGGCCGAGGCCGCGTTCGGCCGGCGGCTGCTGTTCGGCGCCCCGCCCGGAACGCAGCCGCCCCAGGACTGGCAGGACCTGCCGCTCGAGGCGATCGCTCACGCCGTCGTCCCGCTGTTGATCGGCGCGGAGCTCCTGCTCGTCGCCCTCTGGTCCCTGGCCGCCGCCTCCGCTCCGTTGCTGATCGGCGGTGGCGCGTTGACACGGCGGGCGCTCGGAGCGATCGCCTGGGCCACGGCGCTGATCGCGGGGACCGGGCTGGCCGGCGAGCGGGTCGGGGTGGTGGGCACTACGTCGCTGCTCGGCGGCGGTGCGCTCGCGCTCTGCGTCGGGTTGCTGCCGCCGCCGGGACGGGCGACCGCGCGCATGCGACACGGCGTTCCGTAGCATGGAACCCCTGGCCAGCAGGCCGGCCATCGGCCGGCCGACGGTCCCGCCCTTCAGCCCCTGACACGATGAGCGTCCTCCGGAGCCTCGAGACCAAGATCGCCGGCCTTGTCGAGGGCGCGTTCGGACGCGCCTTCCGCTCGGAGATCAAGCCGGTCGAGCTGGCCCGGCGGTTGGCCCACGAGTGCGACGACAACCGTACCGTGTCGCACGAACGGGTCTACGTCCCGCACGAGTACGTGATCTGGCTCTCGGCGGAGGACCGGGCCCACTACGCCGGCCTCGAACACGCCCTGGCCGAGGAGCTCAGCGTGTCGCTGCTCGAGCACGCCCGGTCGGAGGGGCTGACGCTCCTCGCCCGCCCCGTGATCGACTTCCGCACCGACGAGCGGCTGGCGCTCGGCGACTGCGGCATCCAGGCCAAGCCCCCGGACCCGCGCCCCGACCCGGTTGGGCCGCCGGCTGTGGCTCCGGCCGGCTGGTACCCGCCCCAGGACGACGAGGCCGGTCGCGGCGGGCACGACGGCGTCGGCAGCGGCGGGACGATGATCTTCTCGAGCGCCGAGCGGTACGCGGCGCCGCTGGAGGCTGCCCGCGCCGTGCGCCCGCGCCGGACGCTCGTCGTGGTCGAGGGTCGCCGGGTCCTGATCGGCGCCGGCGGCGCGGTGCTCGGCCGCGCCCACGAGTGCGACGTGCAGATCGCCAGCACCGACGTCTCCCGCCGGCATGCCGAGATTCGCCCGGACGGGGCCGGGTGGACGATCCGTGACCTTGGCTCGACCAACGGCGTGCGCCTCAACGGCCGGCCGGTCCGCGGCTTCGAGGCGCTGAACCCGGGCGATCAGATCGAGCTCGGCACGGTGTCGGCCGTGTTCAAGGTCGAGTAGTGCGGAGCTCGGCCCTGTGACCACGACGCTCCAGCCGGTCTCCGTAGCGCTCAAGTTCGGCTTCATAGCCGTGCTCTATCTGTTCCTGTTGTGGGTCTCGCGCTCAGCCCTGCGCGACCTGCGCGTCGCCCGCCCCGACCGGTTCTCCGCTCCGATCGACGGGACCGGCCTGCACTCCGCGTCGACCGGGATCGTCGCCCAGGGCCCTCGGGTCGCGCCGCGGCTCGTGGTCGAGCGTGCGCCGGGGCACACTCCGGGAATGATCTACGACATCGACGACGGCGCCGTGCTCGGCCGGGGCGACGCGGCCGAGATCCGCCTGCAGGATCCGTTCGCCTCGTCGCGGCATGCCCGGATCCTGACCCAGGCGGGCGCGATCGTGCTCGAGGATCTCGGGTCGACGAACGGCACCTACCTCAACGAGGAGCTGCTCGAGGGACCGGCGCCGCTGCACCCCGGCGACCGGGTGCGGATCGGCGACAGCGAGTTCACATACGAGGAGGGCTGATGCTCCGCGTCGCCGAGCACTACTCGGCCAGCGACACGGGGCGCGAGCGGCGCGCCAACGAGGATTCGTACCTTGCCCGGGCGCCGGTCTTCGTGGTCGCCGACGGGATGGGCGGTGCACGCGCCGGGGAGGTCGCGTCGCGCACGGCGGTCGAGCTGTTCGCGAGCGGCCTCGACGAGCGGATCGTGACGCCGGAGGAGCGTCTGGCCCGGCGCGTGCAGGACGCCAACGTGCGCATCCACGAGCTCTCCCGCGAGGATTCCCGGCGGGCCGGGATGGGCACGACGCTGACCGCGGTCCACGTCGGCGGCGAGGAGCTGGCGATCGCGCACGTCGGCGACAGCCGGGCCTACTGCCTGCGCGACGGGGTCCTGACGATGCTGACCGAGGACCACTCCCTGGTCGGCGAGCTCGTCCGCCAGGGCAAGCTGACGGAGCGGGAGGCCGAGGAGCACCCGCAGCGCTCGATCATCACCCGGGCACTGGGCCCCGAGCCGGTCGTCCTCGTCGACACGATGACCGTGCGGGCCAGGCCGGGAGACGTCTACCTGCTGTGCAGCGACGGCCTGACCTCGATGCTCGGAGACGATCGGCTCCGCGAGCTGCTGGTCGCGGCCGCGACGCTCGAAGCGGCCGGCGGGAGCCTGATCGACGCGGCCAACCAGGCCGGCGGGCGCGACAACATCACAGTGGTCCTGTTCCGCCTCGAGGACGTCCCCGACCCGATGATGGGCGGCTACGACCAGCCGACCTCGGTGGGTCGGCCGGCCGCGCCGAGCGTCGAGGAGGTCCGTGAGGCGCTCGCGACCGCGCCGCCCGTCAGCGCGGCGCCGTCAGCGCCGACGGCCCGCCGGCGGGGAGCGCAGCCACGCCTTCCCCGGGAGCCGGCGCAGCGCCCACGGCGCCGGCGCCGCCAGATGCCCGGCGTGGTCCGCCTGATCCTCGGCCTGCTCGTCGTCTTCGGCGTGATCGGCATCGGGTTCTTCTTCGCCAACCAGGCGGTCTACTTCGTCGGGACCGACTCGGGCGGCCGCGTGGCCGTCTTCAACGGGCTCCCCTACGACCTGCCGGCCGGGATCAAGCTCTACTCGACCTACTTCGTCTCCGGCGTCACCGTCGCCGAGCTCTCGAACGCCGAACGGAGTCGCCTGCTCAACAACCAGATGCGCTCGTTCGCCGACGCGACCGACCTCGTCCGTCGTCTGGAGCTCGGCCAGATATCGAGCCAATGAAACACAGCCGATGAACAGGCCGATCGCCCGTCTGTTCGGTCTCGTGATCGTGCTCTTCCTGCTCCTGATCGGCTTCACCTCGCGGTGGACGGTCTTCGAGGCCCAGTCGCTGCGCGACAACCCGTTCAACGCCCGCGGGATCCTCGAGCAGCAGCTGATCCCGCGAGGGTCGATCCGCGCGGAC
The DNA here is from genome assembly GCA_035553395.1 of Solirubrobacteraceae bacterium. Classification (GTDB taxonomy): domain Bacteria; phylum Actinomycetota; class Thermoleophilia; order Solirubrobacterales; family Solirubrobacteraceae; genus Palsa-513. The sequence continues at coordinate 12,504 of DASZKP010000076.1, forward strand.
GACGGCAGCGTGCTGGCCCGGTCGACGCGAGGGAAGGGCGGTGCGTACACGCGCAGCTATCCGACCGGGGATCTCTTCGCCCTGCCGATCGGCTACTCGTACACGAGCCTCGGCCGGGCCGGTCTGGAGTCGTCGCGCAACGACGAGTTGACGGGTCGGGCGAACGTCAGCCAGCTGAACTCGGTGATCAACCAGCTGACCGGGCACAAGCAGGTCGGCGACGACGTCTACACGACGCTCGACCCGCAGGCCCAGCGGATCGCCGTCGCGCAGCTCGCAGGGCGCAAGGGGTCGGTCGTGGCGCTCGATCCGCAGACCGGCGCGATCAAGGTGATGGCCTCCTTCCCGAGCTATGACCCGAACGAGCTCCGCGGGGGGCAGACGGCGCTCGCGAGACTCACGCAGTCCGGCCAGTCGCTCCAGAACCGCGCAACCGAGGCCGCCTACCTGCCGGGTTCGACGTTCAAGGTCGTCACGGCGATCGCGGCGATCGACAGCGGCAGGTACACGCCGAACTCGGTCCTCAGCGGCGCGTCGCCGATCACGATCTCGGGCGTCCCGCTCTCCAACGACTCGAACGAGCAGTTCGGCATGATCAGCCTCACACAGGCCCTCACCAACTCGGTCAACACGGTCTTTGCGCCGGTCGCCGTCGCGGTCGGCAAGCCGACGATGGCCAAGTACATGAACCGCCTCGGCTTCGACGCCGCCCCGCCGATCGACCTTCCGAGGGACGAGACCCGCGCGAGCGGCGAGTACCTGGGCGGCAAGCTGCTCGCCCCGACCTCCGACCTCGTCGACGTCGGCCGGATGGGGATCGGCCAGGACAAGCTCGAGGTCACCCCGCTCCAGATGGCGATGGTCGCGGCGGCGGTCGCCAACCACGGGACGCTGATGACGCCGCACCTGACCGACAAGGTGATCGACAAGGACGGACGGACCGTCGAGCGGGTCAATCCGACTGTGTTCAGCCAGGTGATGAGCACGCAGACGGCGACCGAGGTCGGCGAGATGATGTCCCACGTCGTCAACGACGGCGGCACCGGGACGGCCGCCGCGCTCCCGGGGATCGTGGTCGCCGGCAAGACCGGGACGGCCCAGCTCGGCACCGGGACGTCGCTCAACCAGGTCTCGTTCATCGCGTTCGCGCCGCTCGTCAACCCGCGGATCGCGATCGCCGTGACGGTCGAGCGCGCAACCGGGCAGGGCGGCACGGTGGCCGCGCCGATCGCCAAGGCGGTCCTGCAATCCCTGCTCGGGGCCGGGTAGGGTCCGCGGCGAATGCGCGAGCTGGCCGCCGATACGCTGATCGACCGTCGCTACCGCGTGATCTCCCGGATCGGCTCGGGCGGGATGGCGGACGTCTACTGCTGTGAGGATCTGCAACTCGGCCGGCAGGTCGCCGTCAAGCTGCTGCACCAGCGCTTCGCCGAGGACGAGGAGTTCGTCGAGCGCTTCCGCCGGGAGGCGTCGAGCGCGGCGTCGCTCTCGCATCCTAACGTCGTCGGCGTGTTCGACCGTGGGGAGTGGGACGGGACCTATTACATCGCGATGGAGTACCTCGACGGCCGGTCGCTGAAGGCTCTGATCCGCGAGGAGGCGCCGCTGCCGCCGCCGCGGGCGATCGAGATCACCCTCCAGGTGCTCGGCGCGACGCGCTTCGCCCACCAGCGCGGCGTGATCCATCGCGACATCAAGCCGCACAACGTCATCGTCGACTCGGAGGGCCGGGCCAAGGTCACCGACTTCGGGATCGCCCGGGCCGGCGTCTCGGAGATCACCGAGACCGGGTCGATCATGGGCACCGTCGAGTACCTCTCGCCCGAGCAGGCCCAGGGCCACGCGGTCGGCCCGCAGTCGGACCTCTACTCGGTCGGCGTCGTGCTCTACGAGCTGCTCACCGGGCGTCTGCCATTCGAGGGCGACTCGGCGGTGACGATCGCGCTCAAGCAGATCTCCGAGACGCCGGTCCCGCCGAGTGCGTACAACCGGGCGGTCTCCGCCGAGCTCGACGCGATCGTGCTCGCCGCGCTCCAGAAGGACCCGGCCCACCGCTTCGCCGACGCCGACCAGTTCATCGCGGCCCTCGAGGGCGAGCGCGAGCGGCTGCGCTGGCCGGCCTCCGAGCGCACGGCGGAGTTCGCCGTGCCGGCGGGCGCGACTTACGTGCAGGCCGCGAGCGAGCCCTACGGGGACCAGTCGGCCTGGGGGGCGCCGCAGCCCGTTCCGGCAGGGCCGTCTCGGTCGGGGCGGCGGCGCCCGGGGTGGGTGTGGATCGCCGCCGCCGTGATCGCGGTGATCGCGGTGATCCTGATTCTCGCCCTGGCCCTCAAGCCGGCGCCCAAGCTCCACGTCCCGGGCGTCGTCGGGCGGACCGAGGCCAGCGCGGTGGCCGTGCTGCAGCGCGCCGGCTTCGATCCGGTGCCGGCGCTGGTCACGACCAAGGCGCCGACGGGGACGGTGATCGGCCAGTCGCCGACGTCCGGGACGAGCGCCGCGAAGGGGTCGATCGTGCAGATAACGGTCTCCGAGGGCCCGGGCACGACGATCGTCCCGGATGTCCTCGGCAAGGGCCAGAACGCGGCGAGGACGGCTCTCACGAAGGCCAACCTCGTCGACGTCCCGACGACCCTGCCGTCACCGACCGTCCCGCTCGACCACGTCATCTCCACCAACCCGGCGGCGAAGGTCACGCTTCCGGTGGGCAGCACGGTTGCCGTCGACGTCTCGAGCGGACCTCCCGAATCCGCCGTCCCGAACGTCGTCGGCAAGCTGCAGGCCGCGGCCGTCGCTGCGCTGCGTCAGGCTGGATTCAGCTCGACCGTGACGACGATGGACTCCTCGCAGCCGCCGGGGACCGTGCTCTCGCAGTCGCCCCAGGCCGGGACGAACCGGCCGTCGGGGAGCTCGGTGAGCCTGGTCGCCGCGAAGGCCCCGACGACCCTGACGCTCCAGTCACTGGTCGGCGAGCGCGCCGCCGAGGCCACGTCCGCGCTCAGCGCGTCGGGCCTCAAGCCGGCCACGACGACGCAGGCGGTGACCGATCCGACGGAGAACGGCGTCGTCGTCTCGCAGCAGCCGGCGGCGGGAACCAAGGTCAAGACCGGCGACACGGTCACCGTGACGATCGGCAGGTTCACTGGGACACCGACGACCCCCACGACACCGACGACCCCCACGACACCGACGACGACCACGACGACGCCGATCACGACACCGACGACGCCGACCGTGACGACACCCGCCCAGTGAGAGTGGCGGTGCTTGGCGGCGGGCGCTCCTCGGAGCACGACGTCTCGCTGGCCTCGGCCGCCGGCGTTCGCGCGGGCCTGAGCGCCGCCGGGCACGAGGCACTGGACGTCGTGATCTCCCGCGAGGGGCGATGGACCCACGACGGAGTCGAGCTGTCGCTGACTGCGGCCGGCGGCCTGCTCGCCGCGGATGTCGTCTTCCCCGCGCTGCACGGTCCCTACGGCGAGGACGGGGTCGTCCAGGGGCTGCTCGAGTGCCTGGATGTTCCGTATGTCGGTGCCGGGGTCCTGGCCTCCGCGCTGTGCATGGACAAGGTCCTCGCCAAGAACCTGCTCGGTGCGGCCGGAGTGCCGCAGGTCGCCTACCTGGCCGTGCGCGACCCTCGGTGGCGCAGTGCGCCCGCCGCGGTCCTCGCGTCGCTGCGCGAGCTCGGCCTGCCCGTGTTCGTCAAGCCGGCCCGGCTCGGCTCGTCGATCGGGATCGTGAAGGTCTCGGTCGAGGAGGGACTGCCGGACGCGCTGTCGCAGGCCTTCGAGCACGATCCGCTGGTGATCGTCGAGGCGATGGCCCCGGGCCTCGAGGTCGAGTGCTCGGTGCTCGGCGGCGAGGTCGCCCGGGCGTCGCTGCCGGGCGAGATAGTGGTGGGCGCAGAGTGGTACGACCTCGCGGCGAAGTACGAGCCCGGCGGCATGGAGCTGATCGTCCCGGCGCGGATCTCGCCGAGCGCAGAGCTTCGCGTTCGCGAGCTGGCCTGCGACGCGTTCGAGCGCTTCGGCGTCAGTGGCCTCGCCCGGGCCGACTTCTTCGTCGACGGGGAGACCGTCCTGGTCAACGAGCTCAACACGATGCCCGGCTTCACGGCGACGAGCGTCTACGCGAAGCTCTGGGAGGCCAGCGGGATCCCGTACGCCGAGCTCGTCGACGACCTCTGCCGCCAGGCGGTCGATCGTCACCGCCGCGAGCGCTCCTACCGCTTCTAGCGTCCCCCCGATCGACCGCCGAGCGACACGGCCGCGGCGGCGCGTGCACGCTCGCGCTCGTCGTGCGCGCGGCCTGCTGGGCGTCTCGTGGGCGCCTCACACCGCATCCCCGAGCAGCGCCCGGCCCGAAGACGGCGCCGCGCGCGTGGTCGACTCGGGCGATCAGCCGGTGGACGTCGTCCCCAGCGCGGTCGAGCTGGTCGCCCCGGTCGACGTCGTGCCGCCCGCCGCGCCCGCGGCTCCCGTCGCGCCGGCCGCTGGGCCCGTCGTGCCGGTCGCCGGCGCCGACGTGTCGCACCTCTGGGCCGTGCACTGGTAGAGCGTGACCTCGTTGAGGTCGACGCTCTGCTTGCCCGCCGGGAGCTGGGTGATCCAGACGAGGTAATAGCGCAGGCGCCGTCCGCCGGTGTCGAGCTTGATCGGCTGCTCGCCGGCGACGACCTGGTCGCCGGACTCGACCCGCTGCCAGCCGAGCGCGGCCAGTGATCCGGCGGCGGTGGCCGCCTGTGGCGTCGCCGGGTAGGTCGGGTTGTCGCTCGCCCAGATCTGCACGACGAAGCCGGGGGTCTGTGTCTGGAGGACGATCGCGCGGGCGGCGACTCCCGGAGCCGCGTCGACGTAGATCCCCGTCCCGGGCTTTCCGAGCTGTCCAGGATCGGTGTAGGTGAAGGTCGACCAGAACGTGTTCGGGTCTCCGTCGACGGCGAGCTGCACCTGCGTGACGTGCTCGGGCGTCCCGTAGGGGTTGTAGTCGTGGCCGGCGTCCTGGGCGAGCGGGACCGCGCTGAGCGCGGCCGGCGGCGAGATGTTGGGGGGCGCGCCGATGCCGCGGTGGGTGTTGCCGGCCAGCAGGACGACGACGACGAGTCCGATCGCCCCGAGCCCGGCCAGTGTCAGCGTGAGACGCTTGGGGTCGCGCATCCGCAGCGGCAGCCGGCGGCGGGCCGAGCGCGGCAGCGTGCGCAGGACGGTCGTCGCCTCGCCGGTCGTATGCCCGGTGCGGACGGTCTCGATCGCGAGCGACTCGGAGAGGTCGGCGATCATCGCCGCGGCGTCCGGGTAGCGCCGACGGACGTCCTTGTCGGTCGCCCGATCGATCACCGCGGCAAGCCCGGCCGAGACCTCCGGCCGGCGCTGCTGGACGTCGGGCAGCTCCTCCCGGACGTGCTTCATGGCCACGGCGACCTGGTTCTCGGCACTGAACGGGACCTCGCCGGTCAGCATCTCGTAGAGCACGACCCCCAGCGCGTAGATGTCCGACTGACCGGTCACGGGTCGGCCGAGCGCCTGCTCGGGTGAGACGTAGTCGGTCGTCCCGAGCACGCGGCCGTCGGCCGTCAGGCCCTCCTCGGTCAGCGTCCGGGCGATCCCGAAGTCCGTGATCAGGGCGCGACCGTCGCCGTCGATGAGGACGTTCTGGGGCTTGACGTCGCGGTGGACGATGTGCGCCTCGTGGGCGGCGCCGAGCGCCCGGGCCAGCTCGATCGCGTAGGCCATGGCCTCGGGGATCTCGAGCCGGCCGAGCCGGCGGATCCGCTGCTTGAGCGTCTCGCCCTCGATGTACTCGAAGACGATGTACGGCGTGCCGTCGTCCTCGCCGGCGTCGATCACCGTGACGATGTGGGGGTGGCTGAGCCGGGCCACGGCCCGCGCCTCCCGGCGGAATCGCTCGAGCGGGTCTGAATCCGAGGCGACCTCGCGGTTGAGCGTCTTGACGGCGACCTGCCGCTCGAGGACGGTGTCGAAGCCGCGATAGACCCGCGCCATGCCGCCGATCCCGACCTGCTCGTCGAGGCGGTAACGGCCGTTCAGGAGGGTGCCGGTCGGGGCTCTCATCGCGCGGGTCGCATTCGTCTACTCATATTGTGCGCTGATTGGTGTTTCGGATGTGTCGCAAATCGAAACCCGCCCCGGCGACCGGAGTCGCGGCCGGGTCTGGGGTGCGACTCGCAGGACCATTCGGGCTGAGCGTCGCGGTGCCCGGGGCGACTGGATCTCGGCTCAGCCTCCGGCCTGTGCCCGTCGCAGGCGGGCGAGGACGACGCCGGCGAGCGCCGTCCGGTAGGCCGCGCAGACGAGCAGCGAGACCGGGCGATCGCGACGCTCGAGCAGCCGGCGGGCGGCGAGCGTCGAGACGAAGGCGGCGGCCCCGCCGGCCGCGATCCGGCTTCCAGCCGCAGAGCGCTCGGCCGCGAAGCCGCGAGCGGACCTCACTCGCACCCACCTCAGGCCGCGTAGGCCGACCGCGCCGAGGATCACCGGCAGGCCGCAGTCGCGCGAGAGCTCGTCGGCCGCGGGTCGCCCGAAGCCGCGGGCCCGGGAGACGGCGAGGGTCGCGCCGTTGCGGGAGATCCCGGGCACCAGCGCGGCGGTCTGGGCCAGGCCGAGCAGCAGGCCGTCGAGCGGCCCGGCGTCGCTCGCCCGCCGGGCGCCCGAGCCGCCGAGGTCGGCGAGGGCCAGGGCCAGGGCGCCGGCCAGCAGGCCGCCGGCGATCCGCGGCGGGGTACCCAACCGCTCGATCCGCGACTCGAGCACCAGCCCGGCGAGCGCGGGCGGCGCGAGCGCGAGCCCCAGGACGAGCGCTCCGCGCCGATCCGCGGGGAGGGTCGCCGCGGGCGGCGGCGCAGGGCGCTGCCGCTTTCGCGTGCCTGCTGGCGCGGCGCGCCACCGGCGGGCGCCGATCACGAGGGCGGCGGCGGTGCCGGCGTGGAGCGCGACCTCGAAGTCCTTGCGCAGCTCCGCGTCGAGGTCCGGATAGGACCAGCCGGCGAGCCAGCCGATCAGGGTTATGTGGGCCGACGAGGAGACCGGGAGCAGCTCTGCCGGGCCTTGTGCGAGCCCGAGGCAGACGGCCTGGCGCAGCGGGAAGGCCGCGCGGCTATACGGCTCCATCGCGCGCCGCCGGCCGCCGGCCGGCCCGCCGGTTGCGGATCACGAGGTAGATCGCGCCGATCACGATCAGCGCGGCGACCGCCAGGTCGACGTAGTGGAGCTTGCTCTGCAGGCTCTGGTACTTCGAGCCGAGCTCCCGGCCGAGGATCGCGAAGCCGGCGACCCACGGGAGCACGCCGAGCAGGCTGAGCGCGAGGAAGCGCGGGTAGGGCATGCGGGCGGCACCGGCGGGGAAGGAGATGAACGAGCGCACGACGGGGACCATCCGGCTGAAGAAGATCGCCGGCGTCCCGAAGCGCGCGAACCACCGCTCGGCCATCGCCAGGCGCTCCGGGGTGATGTGGACCTTGGCGCCGTAGCGCTCGAGCAGCTCGAGGCGCCCGTAGTAGCCGATCGCGTAGGCCAGGCTGGCCCCGGCGACGTCGCCCGCGACCCCCGCCGCGATCACTCCGACCAGCGTGTTGTGCCCCTTGAAGACGTCGAAGCCGGCGAACAGCATCGTCACCTCCGACGGAATCGGGATACCTGTCGCGTCGAGCGCCATCAGCAGGAAGACTCCGGGCAGGCCGAGATCGGCGACGACGTTCGTCGCGAAGTTGACCAGCACGTTGGTGACCGACGCGATCAGCGGGACGAGCACGGGCGGCGAAGGGTACCGTTGGGGTCAGCGGATGCGGGTCTGGGTCGATCTCACCAACAGCCCCCACGTGCTCGTGATGCGCCCGGTGATCGCACGCCTGCGGTCCGACGGCCACGAGGTCGACGTCACGGCGCGGGACTTCTCGCAGACGCTCGAGCTGTGTGACCGCTTCGGCATCGAGCACACGCCGATCGGTCGTCATCGGGGCGGCCGGCTCGCCGCGAAGGCCCGGGGCCTCGCCGAGCGCTCGTTGCAGTTGACCCGCTTCGCTCGCGGCCGGGGGTTCGATCTTGCGCTCGGGCACGGCTCCAACGACGTCAGCGTCGCCGCCCGGCTGCTGGGAATCCCCTGCTCGACGATGTTCGACTACGAGTGGGCGACCGTCCAGCACAACATCAACTGCCGCCTCGCCCAGGCCGTCGTCGTGCCCGACGCGATCCCTCCGCAGCGGCTGGAGCGCTACGGCGCCGCGGGCAAGCTCGGGCGCTACGCCGGCCTCAAGGAGGAGTACTACCTCGCCGACTTCGAGCCCGACGACGGCGTCCTGGACGAGTTGGGCCTCGACCGCCGTGAGCCGATCCTCGTGATCCGCACGCCGCCGGCCGTGTCGCTCTATCACCGCTTCGAGAACGACCTCTTCGCCGACGTCCTGGCGCGCGTCCGCGGGTCGCAGGCAGTCGTCCTGCCGCGGATCCCCGAGCAGCGCCGCGAGCTGGTCGCCGCGGGCGGGTTCGTCGTCCCCGAGCAGGCGATCGACGCCCAGTCGCTGATCGCGCATGCCGACCTCGTGGTCAGCGCCGGCGGCACGATGAACCGCGAGGCGGTCGCGCTCGGGACGCCGGTCTGGACGACCTTCGAGGGCCGGCTGGGGGCGGTCGACGCCGCGCTGATCGCCGACGGGCGCCTGCTGCGCCTCGAGCGAGCCGACCAGCTCGCCCTGGGCAAGCGGGACGCCGGATCGACGACCGGGCGGATCCGGCGCGATGTCGGTGCGCTCGTCGACCTGCTCTGCGCACCGGTCGCCTAGAGCCTCGGGGAAGCCCTCAGCGCGACGCCGTCGCGCTGCGTAGAATGGCGCGGATGCGCCGACGGCTTCGCTCGGCGACCCTCCCGCTGCATCGCCACTCGCTGCCACAGCTCGGGGTGGACGGGGCACTGGTCGCACTCGCATACTACCTCGCGTTCGAGCTGCGCTTCGACAGCGGGTTCAAGGGGAGCTACGGCCTGCTCTACCACCGCACGTGGCCGTGGGTCGTCGCCGGGACGACCCTCGTCCTGGCCCTCTCGCGGGTCTACCAGCGCCGCTGGCGCTACGCCGGCCAGCGCGACTACCAGACGCTCCTGCGGGGCGTCGTCGTCGCGACGATCGCCCTCGTCGGGGCAGTCGCGATCCTCCGTCCGGTGCAGCAGGCCAACCACCAGGGGACCAAGGCGATCGTACTCCCGAACAGCGTGATCGCCCTCTACTTCCTGCTCACGATGGCCTTCCTCGGTGGCGTCCGGCTGCTCGCCCGCAGCGTGCACGACCGGCCGATCCGGGGCTTCCGCGCAGCCAAGGACGCCCGCGACGTGCTGATCGTCGGCGCCGGCGACGGCGGGCGGCTCGTGCTTCGGGAGATCCTTCGCAACCGCGAGCTCGGCCTGCGGCCGGTCGGCTTCGTCGACGACGATCCGCTCAAGCGCAACCTGCGCCTCGACGGCGTCCGCGTCCGCGGCACGACCGAGGACCTGCCGCGAATCCTCGACGAGGCCGAGCCGGCCGAGGTGATCATCGCGATCCCGTCGGCCCCGGGGTCGCTGCGCAAGCGGGTCGTCGGGGCCTGCCGCGAGCGGGGTATCCCGGTGCGCACGCTGCCGACCGTCTTCGAGCTCCTCCAGGGCGGGTCCAACCCAGTCCGGCAGGTCCGCGAGGTCCAGGTCGAGGACGTCCTCGGCCGAGAGCCGGTGCGCATGGAGCTCGACCTCGTCGGCGCGTACCTCGAGGGCCAGACCGTGCTCGTGACGGGAGCGGGCGGGTCGATCGGCTCCGAGCTCTGCCGCCAGATCACGCGGGTCGGGCCGCGCCGCCTGGTCGCCCTCGACCATGCGGAGGACAACCTCTTCAGCATCGTCCGCGAGCTCGAGGACGAGCGCCACGTCCATCCGTCGGTGGTCGCCGCCGTGCTCGGCGACTGCAAGGAGGAGGAGCGGATGCGTGAGGTCTTCGCCGAGCACCGGCCGACGATCGTCTTCCACGCGGCCGCCTACAAGCACGTCGGCCTGATGGAGACCAACGCGGTCGAGGCGATCCGCAACAACGCGATCGCCACGCGGGTCGTCGCGACGATCGCCGGCCAGTCGAACGTCGACGCATTCGTTCTGATCTCGACCGACAAGGCCGTTACGCCGGCGACCGTGATGGGCGCGTCGAAGGCGCTCGCCGAGTTCGCGATCGAAGCCGCCCAGCGCCGCTTCGTGCGCACGCGGTTCACGGCCGTCCGCTTCGGCAACGTGCTGGGCTCCTCGGGCAGCGTGGTCCCGATCTTCCGCCGGCAGATCGCCCGCGGGGGTCCGGTGACGGTGACCGACGAGCGGATGACCCGGTACTTCATGACGATCCCCGAGGCCGTCCAGCTCGTGATCCGGTCGGGGTCGCTCGGCGCCGGCGGCGAGGTCTTCGTGCTGGAGATGGGCGAGCCGGTCTCGATCCTCCAGCTCGCCCGCGACATGATCGAGCTGTCGGGTCTCGATCCCGACCGTGACATCGCAATCGAGCTGGTCGGCCGTCGCCCGGGGGAGAAGCTCCACGAGGAGCTCTTCAACCCGTTCGAGCGGCCCGAGCCGACGCTGGCCGAGAAGATCGTGCTCGCCCGGCGGGACCCGCTCGACGCGGCGAGCGTCGAGCTGATGTTCGACGAGATCGGCCTGCTCGTGCTCGAGGGCGACGCCGCCGGCCTCGCGGCCCGGGTCTCGGAGCTGTCAGCGATGCGAAAGGCCCCCCACTTCGACACCGAGCCGGTCCAGTCCGGTACATAGACTGGCCCCCATGACGCCCCTCGCCCTCTCGATCTCCAGCGAAATCAAGTCGCTCGGCGCCTACGCCGGGTTCGCGGCCGTGGTCGGCCTGGCCCTGCTCGCGCTGCTCTACTTCGCTCAGGCCCGCGAGCTTCGCCGGCTGACCGAGTGGGCCGGGCGCGCCCCGGAGCGCAACGCCGCGAGCGGACCGCCCCAGGCGCAGGCCAGGCCGCCCGCGCCGCCGTTCGGGCAGGGACTCGGTTCGGGCCCGAACGTCCGACCCCTCGGCCCCGCACGGCCCCACGTGCCCGGCGTGCCCGGGGCGCCGTTCATGCCCCAGCCGCCGCCCGGAGGCCCGGCCGCCGGCGCGCCCGGCATGGGCATGGCGCCCGGCGGCGCGCCGGGGGTGGGCATGCCGCCCGGCGGACCGGGCCTGCCCCCGATGCCGGGAGCGCCAGGCGCGACGGCCGCGGCCCAGACGGCCGCCGGAGCGATCCAGGCGCCGCCGCGACCCAACGGACCGCCACCCGGGCAGCCGGCGACCCCGGGGGGGCCCGGCTTCCCGCCACCCCCGGCCGGCTACGGCGGCGGCCCGGGTGGCTATCCCCCACCCCCGGCCGGCCCCGGGGTGCCATACCCGTCGGCGACCGCGCGGGTGCCTTCCCCCCCGCTCGACGTCCCGGCCGTGCGCGCCCAACCGCTCGCCGGTCCGCCGGCGCTCGATCGTGCCGTGCCGCCGCTACCCGTCCGCCGCCCACCACCGCCGCCTGAGCGCAGAAACGGCGTCGAGTCCGCAGGGCGCGGGCGTTCGGCGACACGCCCGCCGACACGTCGCACGTTGGCCGTCGTAGCGGGAGCGTTCGTCGTCTTGGTCGTTCTCGTCTTCGCTGCCACCCACCTGCTCGGCGGCAGTTCGAGCCCGGCGAGGACGGGCCCGCCGGCGACCTCGTCGACGCCGGGTGTCTCCTCCGCGCAGTCGCCGAGCACATCGTCGACGCCGGCGGTCGTCCCGTCGAGCGTCACCGTCGCCGTGCTGAATGCCAGCAGCGTCTCCGGACTGGCGGCGAGGGTCGGTACGCGCCTCCAGAGCGCCGGCTATGTGAAGGGCTATGTCGGCAACGCCCCGCCGGCGACGGGGTCGAGCGCGACGAGCACGGTCGAGTACGCGACGACCGGCGACAAACCGGCGGCGAAGGCCGTCGCCAAGGCGCTGGGCCTCAGCTCGAGCGCGGTCGGCCCACTCGACGCGGCGACGGCCGCCGTGAACTCGGCCGTCAGCAACGCCCGGGTCGTCGTGTCGGTCGGCAGCGATCTGCAGCAGTGAGCTTCCTCGAGCTCCCGGCGCGCGCGCGCAAGCCGCGTGAGCGAGGACTCACCCATGTCCTCGACCGCGGTCTCTCCCTGGTCGACGTCGACGGTCTGATCGAGGTCGCCGGTGACAGCGTCGACATCGTCAAGCTCGGTTGGGGGACGGCGGTCGTGACGGGCAACCTGATGCCCAAGCTCGCTCGCTACGCCGAACACGGGATTCCCGTCGTGCTCGGAGGAACCCTCACCGAGGTCGCGCTCCGCCAGGGGCGGATCGACGGCCTGATCGCATGGCTGCGCGAGCTCGGCCTGCGCCACGTCGAGGTCTCCGACGGGACGATCAGCCTCGAGCCGCGCGCCAAGCGAGAGCTGATCGGCCGGCTGGCGAAGGAGTTCACGGTCCTCTCGGAGGTCGGCTCCAAGGACGTCGAGGAGATCATGGCGCCCTACCGCTGGGTCGAGGAGATCGAGGCCGAGCTCGAGGCAGGGGCGTGGAAGGTCGTGGCCGAGGCGCGCGAGGCTGGGAACGCGGGCATCTACCGCGCCGACGGAGAGGTCCGGATGGGCCTGATCGACGAGATCGTCCACGCCGTCGATCCCGACCGGCTGGTCTTCGAGGCTCCCCGCAAGCAGCAGCAGGTCTTCTTCCTGCGCCGGTTCGGCTCGAACTGCAACCTCGGCAACATCGCCCCCGGCGATGCCCTCTCGCTCGAGACGCTGCGCCTTGGCCTGCGTTCCGACACGCTCGACCTCGGCCCGCAGGCCGCGTAGCCGTTGAGCTCCCCCGGCAGGTCGGTGCGCCGGGACGCCGGTCATCCGTTGACCGCTTCGGGCACGGAGACGATGAGCCGGGTGGTCTTCGGACTCCTCGTGCTCGCGACGTTCGCCGCCTTCTTCGTCACCCAACGCCTCAAGCATTCGCCGCCGCTGGTTCAAGCCGTCACCGCCGTGCCCTACATCTCAGGGGCCGTGCACCACACGTCCGCGGCGATCACGTTCAAGATCAAGCAGGCCGACCGGGTCAGCGTGGCGGTGCTCGCGCCCGACGGCCGCGTCGTGGACACGTTGGTCAGCGATCGAAGGATGCCCGCCTACCAGCAGCAGGGCTTCCGCTGGTACGGGGACACGGCCTCCGGTGCCCCGGCTCCCGACGGCCTCTACACGGTTCGTGTGCAGCTCCGCGCCCAGGATCGCTCGGTCCTGTTGACCCGGCCGAGCGGCGAGCTCGTGACGATCCGTGTCGAGCGCTCGACGAAGGCGCCGCGCGGATGATCCTCGCGGCCGCCGGTCTTGGCCGCGTCGCCGAGCACCTCGGCGTGATCGCCGCGGCGCTGCTCGCCGGCTTCGCCGTGCTCGGCGCCGGCCGCCGCGAGCTCGATCGGGCTCGCGCGCTGGCGATCGGGCTCGCGCTCGCCGCGACCCCGATCCTCCTCGTCGCCGCGATCTGGGGCTCGCCGCAGCTGCGCTCGCTGCGCCACCATCCGCTCGTCGGCCTGGCCGCGATCCTCGCGGCGCTCGCCGCCGTCGGCGTCCTGGCGGTCGTGATCTCCAGGCGACCGTGGGCGCTGCCGCTGCTCGCCGTCGCCGCGCTTCCGTTCCGCGTTCCGATCTCCTCCGGCGGCGACACGTCGAACCTCCTGATTCCGCTCTATGCCGTGGTCGCCGCCGGCACCGTCGTCCTGATCGCTCGTGTGCTCCGGGGGTCGCCCGTCGACAGCGACGAGCCGGCGGCGGGGATGCTCGAATGGGCGCTGGTCGGGAGCGTCCTGCTCTACGCGGTCCAGGCGACGTACTCGCAGGACTTCACCAAAGCGCTCGAGCAGATCGTCTTCTTCTACATCCCCTTCGCCCTGCTCTTCGTCCTCCTGCGACGGATCGACTGGAGCGGCCGGCTGCTGGTCACCTGCCTCGGCGTGCTCGTCGGCCTGGCGCTCGTCTTCGCGTTCGTCGGCTTCGGCGAGTACGCGAGTCGCGGCCTGCTGCTCAACCCGAAGGTGATCAGCTCGAACATGGTCGAGTCGTACTTCCGCGTCAACTCGCTGTTCTACGACCCGAACATCTACGGCCGCTTCCTGGCGGTCGTGATGCTCCTGCTCAGCACGGCGATGCTCTGGGGCCGGACCCGGCGCGACGTGCTCGCCGCGGCCGCCTGTCTCACGGTGCTCTGGGGCGCCCTGATGACGAGCATCTCCCAGTCGAGCATCGCCGCGCTGGTCCTGGGCCTCGGCGTGCTCGCGGCGTTGCGGTGGAACCCGCGGCGGACCGCGGCGATCGGCGTCGCGCTGGTCCTGGCGGGCGGGGTCTTCGTGGTGCTCGACGGAAGCTCTGTACGCGTCGACCTGAGCAGCTCGAGGGGCGCCGACCAGGCGACGACCGGGCGCTTCGACCTCGTCAAGGGCGGCGTCGACCTGTTCGCCCAGCGGCCACTCCAGGGCTACGGCGCGGGGTCCTTCGCGGTCGCCTACCGCGCGCACGAGGGGTCCTCCAGCGATGCGGAGTCGGCGTCGCACACGATTCCGATCACCGTCGCCGCCGAGCAGGGACTGATCGGGCTGGCGGTGTACCTGGTGCTGCTGTCGGCCGCTTTTGCCCGGCTGTTCGGCGGGGGTGTGCGCTCGTCGCCGGCCCGCGTCGCGCTCGCCACGGCGTTCGCCGCCCTCGTCGTGCACACGATGGCCTACGCCGACTTCCTCGAGGACCCGATCACCTGGACCCTGCTGGGGATCGGGGCGGCCCTGGCGGCGGCCGCGACCCGCGACCCGGTCGTCGCTCCGTCGCTGCGAGATCCGGGCGGCGTCGCGTCGCGCGCGGGTCCAGGCGGCGTCGGGGAGCCAGGCGGTGCGACGCCGCTCGTGGCCTGAGCCGTGCTGGGCTACCTCAAGCGCCTGGTCACGACCGGCGCCGCCTACCAGGCGGGCGACCTCGTCGCCAAGGCGTTCGCGGTCTTCACGCTCCCGCTCTACACGCACTACGTCTCCCAGTCGCAGTACGGCTACGCCGAGACGCTCCTCACGCAGGTCGTGCTCGTGTCGATCTTCCTCCGGCTGGGCGTCGGCGAGGCGTTCACCCGCTTCTGGTTCGACGACGAGGACCCTAGGCGGCGGGCGCGGATCACATCGACGACCGTGATCTTCGTCGGCCTGACCACAACCGCGGCGGCCCTGATCGGCCTCTACTACGCCGGCGGCCTCTCCCGGCTCCAGATCGGCGTCCGCCGGCCGGGGCTCGCGGCAGCCGCCCTGCTCGGGCTGTGGGCCTTCACCAACCTCGAGGTCGCCTACAGCCTGCTCCGGGTGGAGGAGCGGGCAAAGGCGTACATCGTCGCGTCGGTCTCGAACGTCGTGATCTCGATCGCCCTGACGATCTACCTCGTCGTGTTCCGCCACGACGGCGCGGAAGGCCTCCTGCTCGGCAACTTCGCCGGATCGACGGCGGTGCTGCTGGCGCTCTGGTGGATCGAGCGTCGGCGGATCTTCTCGCCCCTGCGGGCCGGCCTGGCGGCGGCGGGCGAGCCGCTGCGCGGGATGCTCAGCTTCGGCCTGCCGACGGTGCCGGCCGACGCCAGCGTCTACGCCCTCCAGGTGATCGACCGGGCCTACCTGCTGCGGGCCGACAGCCCTGCGGCCGCCGGCCTGTACGCCGTGGCGGCGAAGATCGCGACCGTCGTCTTCGTCGCGGTCCGCGGCTTCCAGTACGCCTGGCCGCCGCTCGCGTACTCAGTCACCGACGACGACGAGGCGGCGCGGCTCTACTCGCTCGTCACGACCTATTACGTGCTTGCCACAGGCATCGTCGTCGCCGGCGTGGCGCTGCTCGGCCGCTGGGCCCTGCTGATCCTCGCACCGACCTTCCCGGGGTCCAACGCGGCGCTCCCGTGGCTCGCCCTCGGCTGGTCGCTCTACGGCCTCTACCTCGTCTTCGTCGTGATCGCCGGCCGGGCCCGGACGATGTCGCGCAACCTGCCGGCGGCCGGGGTCGGCCTCGTCGTGAACGTCGTCGCGATCGTCGTCCTCGTCCCCCGGCTGGGCGTCGCCGGAGCCGGAATCGCCCTTTGCGTGGCCTACACGGCGATGGTCGCCGTGATCTACGTGTTGACGCGCCGGGCGTTCAGCGTCGGCTTCGAGTGGGGGCGACTGCTCCGGCTGGTCGGCGTGCTCGGCGGCGTCGCCGTCGCCGGTGACCTGCTGCTGCCGGCGGGCGGCGCGGTCGGCTTCGCGACGCGGGCGGCCGCGTTCCTGGTGATCGTGCCCCTGCTCGTGGCGACGGGGTTCTTTCGCCGGGGCGAGTGGGAGCGGGGGCTCGCGCTGCTCGGCGGCCTGCGGGCTCGCCTACGGCGCGCGCGGCCCTAGGACGCGGGCGTTGCGCAGGGCCGCGGCCTCGCGCAGCCCTTCGCCGCGATCTGGGTGGATGGTCGCGCTGACGTGGCGGGCATACCGGCGGGGGTCGTGTCCCGGGAGGAAGACGGCTGCCGCCGCCCGGGCGAGATAGGTCCAGGCGGTCAACCAGCGGACTAGGGCGGCCGCCGCGCGGGAGTGGTGCTTGCGCATGTAGAGGTCGCGGTTTCGCGAGAGCTCGACGATCCGCCGCTCGGGGAGCACGCCGGTCGAGAGCTGTTCGTGGTGGACGGCGAGCGCCCCGGGGACGTGGAGCGTGTGCCAGCCGATCTTGCGCAGCCGCTTCTGGAAGTCGACCTCGTCGGAGTAGACGAAGAACGCCGGGTCCATGTAGTCGACGGCCTCGGCGGCGCTGCGGCGGACCATCAGGGCGGCCGACTGGGCCCAATCGACGCGTCGGGGGACGTTTCCGAGGCTCTGGACGGTGTAGCGGCGGTGGGCGAAGACGGCTCCGGCGAGGGCGGTCGAGACGGACGGGAAGCGCCAGGCCGACGGCTGCGCAATGCGGTCCGGGGAGAGCAGTCCGGCCCCTGCGGCCCCGGCCCGCGGGTCGGCCTCGAGCGCGGCGCGGAGCTGGGCCGTGGCACCGGGGAGGAGCTCTGAGTCCTCGTTGAGCAGGAGGAAGTAGCGGCCGCGGGCACGTCGCATCAGCTCGCTGTCGTTCTCGGCCTTGCCCCGGCGCTCGACGAGGGCGATCAGCTCGAGGCTCTGGTCGCGGCGAGCGCGCACGGCGTCGGCCGACCCGTCGTCGGAGGCGTTGTCGAGCACGAGCAGCTCCGTCGGGAAGCCGACCGCCGCCCGCTCGCGTCCGACCGAGTCGAGGCAGGCCATCAGGACGTCACGGCCCTCGGTGTTCACGACGCAGTAGGAGACCTCGACGTCAGCGCCCATATTGTCTCGCCCGATGCACGTCCACGTCGTCGATCCGGCAGCCTACACACCCCCATACGACCACGCCCTGTGCGCCGCGCTCGCGGCGACCGGCGTCGACGTCCGGCTCGTGACCAGCCGCTTCGTCTACGGGCCGGTCGCGCAGCCGACCGGCTACGTGCGGGAGGAGGCCTTCTACCGGTGGGCACGCGGGCCGGCGAACTCGCGGTTGCGCCGGGTGAGCAAGCTTGCCGAGCACGTCCCCGACATGCTCGCCTACCGGCGGCGGGCCGCCGCGGCCGATCTCGTCCACTT
Source organism: Solirubrobacteraceae bacterium (assembly GCA_035553395.1). Taxonomy (GTDB): domain Bacteria; phylum Actinomycetota; class Thermoleophilia; order Solirubrobacterales; family Solirubrobacteraceae; genus Palsa-513. Next base: position 30,149 of record DASZKP010000076.1, read on the forward strand.
CCAGTGGCTCGCCGTCCAGCACGTCGATGGCCTCCTCCTGCCGCGGGACCGCCCGCTCGTGCTGACCGCGCACGACGTCCTTCCGCGCGAGCCGCGGCCGGGCCAGCTCGCGGCCCAGCGGCGCCTGTTCGGGCACTTCGACGCGGTCGTCGTCCACTCGGCACACGGCGCCCGGCGGCTGGTCGACGAGCTCGGCCTGAGTCGCGAGCGGGTCCACGTGATCCCCCACGGCGTGCTCGACCATCTCGTCGACCGGCCGAGTCGCCCGCTGCCGGACGAGCTCGCGGCGGTCCAGGGTCCGGTGGTCCTCTGCTTCGGGCTGATGCGCCCGTACAAGGGGATCGACGTCCTCCTCGCGGCGTGGGATCCGGCATGGGAGGCCGAGCTGTGGATCGTCGGGATGCCGCGGATGGACATCGCCCCGCTCGTCGCGGCCGCGCCGGCCAACGTCCGCTTCGTCGCGCGCTTCGTCGGCGACGACGAGCTGGGGGCGTACTTCCGCAGGGCGGACGTCGTCGTGCTTCCGTACCGCGAGATCGACCAGTCGGGGGTGCTGTCGACGGCCCTGGCCTTCGGCAAGGCGCTCGTCCTCTCAGACGTCGGCGGCTTTGCCGAGGTCGGCGCGGGAGCGCTCGTCGCGCCCGGGGAGCCGGGCGAGCTG
>DASZKP010000077.1:0-95865 GCA_035553395.1 Solirubrobacteraceae bacterium
GGCCCCTCGACACCGCAGTTCCACGACCGGTTGTCGTCGGTCCCGTCGCGGTTGCCCTCCTGGTTGTCGTCGTTGTGCTTGTCGTTGTAGGAGACCAGGTCCCGCAGCGTGAACCCGTCGTGGGCGGTGATGAAGTTGATCGACGCGAACGGGTCGCGCCCGTCCTCCTGATACAGATCGCTCGACCCCGTGAACCGCGACGCGAACTCGCCGACGCTCGCCCGTCCCCGCCAGAAGTCGCGCATCACGTCCCGATACATCCCGTTCCACTCCGACCAGAGGATCGGGAAGTTGCCGACCTGGTACCCCCCCGGACCGACGTCCCACGGCTCGGCGATCAGCTTGACCTGTGAGAGGACGGGGTCCTGGTGGATCACGTCGAAGAACGCCGACAGCCGGTCGACGTCGTAGAACTCCCGGGCCAGCGCACTCGCCAGGTCGAAACGGAAGCCGTCGACATGACAGTCGACGACGAAGTACCGCAGTGAGTCCATGATCAGCCGCAGGACGCTCGGGTGCATCGGATTGAGGCTGTTCCCCGTGCCCGTGAAGTCCATGTAGTGGCGGGGGTCGTCCTCCATCAACCGGTAGTAAGCCTCGTTGTCGACGCCCTTGAACGACAGCATCGGCCCGAGGTGATTCCCCTCGGCCGTGTGGTTGTACACAACGTCGAGGATCACCTCGATGTCGGCCGCGTGGAGCGCCTTGACCATGCCCTTGAACTCACTGACCTGAGCCCCGGCGGCACCTGACGCCGAGTAGAGGGCGTGGGGCGCGAGGTAGCCGATCGAGCTGTAGCCCCAGTAGTTGGTCAGGCCGCGGTCGGCGAGGAAGCTCTCGTCGATGATCGCATGGACCGGGAGCAGCTCGACGGCCGTCACGCCGAGCTCCTTGAGGTAGGCGACCGCCGCGTCGCTCGCCAGGCCGGCATACGTCCCGCGGAGGTCCTCGCGGACCGAATCGTTGAGCTTCGTGAAGCCCTTGACGTGCGTCTCGTAGATGATCGTCTCGTTCCACGATCGCCGGGGCGAGACCTCGCCTCCCCAGTCGAAGTGCGGGTCCACGACGATGCACCTGGGCATCGCCGGCGCCGAGTTCTCGTCGTCGAGCTCGAGGTCCGCATCCGGGTTCTCCGGGTCGGGCACGTACGGCAGGGTGTTCGCCGCCGCCCAGTCGACCGGCCCGTCGATCGCCTTGGCGTACGGATCGAGCAGCAGCTTGCTCGGGTTGAACCGCTTGCCCTCCTCCGGGTCGAACGGACCGTGGACCCGGTAGCCGTACCGGTGACCCGGCCCGACGTCCGGCAGGTAGCAGTGCCAGTTGTGGGCTGTCCGGTACGGCATCTTGATCCGCTTCTCGACGTTGCGCTCGTCGAACAGGCAGAGGTCGACCGCGGTCGCGTGCTCGGAGAACAACGAGAAGTTGGTCCCCGACCCGTCCCACGTCGCCCCCAGCGGAAACGGCAGGCCAAGCCAGATCTCGTCGGTCATCGAACGAGGGCTCCCGAGACCGGCCCGAGCAGGACTCGGTCGCCGTCGATCCGGGCGTCAGTGTGCGTCGCGAGCATGATCTCCCTTGCCTTGGTCGGGACGCCCTGGGCGACGTCTGAGAAGTTGCAGACCAGCCGGCCGCCGTCCCGCTGAACGGTCAGCCAGCCGGCATCCTCGTCGAACTCGATCTCCCCGGCCTCGCCCCCCAGCAGCCGCCGGGCGGCGAGCAGCTCGCCATAGAGCCGGGCGAGGTCATCGTCGGACCGGCGGGTCAGCTTCGACCGCTCGAACGTCTCGACCGCCTGCGGGTTGGGGACCTCCTCCCCGAACGACGCGAACGCCGCGAACTCCGCCCGCCGGCCCTCGCGCGTCGCCTTGGCGATCCGTTTGTCGATGTGGTCGCAGAAGAACTGGAACGGCGCGTCCTCGCCGTACTCCTCGCCCATGAAGAGCATCGGCGTGAACGGCGACAGCAGCGTGCAGAACGCCGCCAGGCGGCGCGCCTGGGCCGGAAGCCGGTCGCCGAATGCCCGGTTGCCGACCTGGTCGTGGTCCTGCGCGAAGACGACGAACTGCTCCGGCCGACGGTCGTCCGCCTTCGCCCCGAACCGCCGCCGCCGGAACTCCGAGTACTGCCCGTCGTGGACGAACGGCCGGTGGAAGGCCTTCGCGAGGTCGGCGACCCGACCGAACTCGGCGTAGTAGCCGTCGCGCTCGCCGGTCAAGAGGACCCGTAGCGCGTGATGGAAGTCGTCGGCCCACTGCGCGTCGCACCCCCACCCACAGTCGCCCGTCGGCCCGGCGGGGCGGATCACGCGGGGGTCGTTGAGTCCGGATTCGGCGATCACGAGCGCCCGCGGGCTCGTCAGGTGGACGCGGGCGGCCAGCTCGGCGACGATGTGCGTCGGGCTCGTGTCGAAGATCGCGTGCACCGCATCCAGGCGGAGTCCGTCGAGGTGGAAGTCTCGGATCCAGCCGGTCGCGCTCTGGATGACCCATTCCCGCACGGCACCGCTGTCGGCGTCATCGTAGTTGATCGCCCGGCCCCAGAACGTGTCGTACCGGTCGGTGAAGTAAGGCCCGAAGGCCTCCATCGCCCGGCCGCCGGACGCGCCGAGATGGTTGTAGACGACGTCGAGCACGACGGCGATCCCCGCGGCGTGGGCCGCGTCGACCAGTCGCTGGAGTCCGGCCGGACCGCCGTAGGCACGGTGGGTGCAGGAGATGTACACGCCGTCATAACCCCACCCCCGCAGGCCGGGAAAGTCGGCGACCGGCATCAGCTCGATCGCGTTGACGCCGAGCCGCGCGAGGCCCGCGAGGTGGGCGATCGCCGCGTCGAAGGTTCCGTCCGGCGTGAAGGTGCCGACGTGTAGCTCGTAGAGGACGACGTCGGCCAGGGCCGGCGTCTCGAAGTCGGCGTCGGTCCAGTCGAACGACGTGGTGTCGAGAACCCGCGACGGCCCGCGCAGGCCGCGCGGCTGTTCGCGGGTGCACGGATCCGGCAGACGCCGGCGCCGGCCGCCGGCGGCCGGGTCGAGCGCCAGCCAGTAGTCGGCACCGGCTGGGACGGGCGCGGTCCCCGCGAACACGCCGCGGCCGACGTCGGGAAGGGGATGCTCGGCACCGCCGCGCGCGGCGACCACGGTGACGGCGGACGCGTGCGGAGCCCAGACCCGGAAATCGGTACGACCGTCGGCTCGAGGGCTGGCCCCGAGACGCTGCTCCCACGGAAGCTCTGAGCCGGTTTGCGTCACGCGGCCGGCAGGCCGGCGGGGTCGGCGAGCGCCGCGGGATCCGGGGTCAGCCAGAGCACGCCGAGCGGCGGGAGTGTGAGCTCGGCCGAGTACGGCTGGTCGTGCCACGGCACCGGCTCGGCCTCCCGGCCGCCGACGTTGCCGTTGTTGGCGCCCGCGTAGAACGTCGAGTCGGTGTTGAGCACCTCGCTCCAGAAGCCCGGCCGCGGCAGGCCGAGCCGGTAGCGCTTGCGGACGAGCGGCGAGAGGTTGCAGACGCAGACGACGACGTCCTGCTGGCGGTTGCCGAGCCGGACGAAGGCGATCACGTTGCTGTCGGCGTCGCCGCCCTCCAGCCACCTGAACCCCTCGGGGTCGCTGTCGCGCTCCCACAGGGCCGGGTGGGCCCGGTAGACGCGGTTGAGGTTCGAGACGAGCGTCTGAAGGCCGGCGTGGTCGGGCTCCCCGAGCAGGTGCCAGTCGAGCGAGTGCTCGTGGCTCCACTCGGCCTCCTGGGCGAACTCCTGGCCCATGAAGAGGAGGTTCTTGCCGGGGTGGGCCCACATGAAGCCGAACAGCGCCCGGAGGTTGGCGAACCTCTGCCACCGGTCGCCGGGCATCTTCGCGAGCAGGGACTGCTTGCCGTGGACGACCTCGTCGTGACTCAGCGGGAGGATGAAGTTCTCGCTGAAGGCGTACATCAGGCTGAAGGTCAGCTCGTTGTGGTGGTAGCGCCGGTGGACCGGGTCCTCCTGGAAGTACGCGAGCGTGTCGTGCATCCAGCCCATGTTCCACTTGAAGCCGAAGCCGAGACCCCCGAGGTAGGTCGGTCGCGAGACGCCCGGCCAGGCGGTCGACTCCTCGGCCGCCGAGATGATCCCCGGCGCGCGGGCGTAGAGGACCTCGTTGAGCTCCTTGAAGAAGGCGACCGAGTCGAGATCCTCGCGTCCGCCGTACTGGTTGGGGACCCACTCGCCCTCCTTGCGCGAGTAGTCGCGGTACAGCATCGACGCGACCGCGTCGACCCGGATCCCGTCGACGTGGAACTCGCGGACCCAGTAGAGGGCGTTGGCGATCAGGAAGTTGCGGACCTCGTTGCGACCGAGGTTGAAGACCAGCGTGCCCCAGTCGGGGTGGGACCCGCGCCGGGGATCCTCGTGCTCGTAGAGGGCCGTCCCGTCGAACCGGGCGAGCGCCCAGTCGTCGCGGGGGAAGTGGGCGGGGACCCAGTCGAGGATCACGCCGATGCCACCCCGGTGCATCGTCTCGACGAACGCCCGGAAGTCGTCCGGCGAGCCGAAGATCGGCGTGGGCGCGTAGTAGGAGGTGACCTGGTAGCCCCACGACCCGCTGAACGGGTGGGCCATCACCGGCATCAGCTCGATGTGGGTGAAGCCGAGCTCGGCCGCATAGACGAGGAGCTGCTCGGCGAGCTCGCGGTAGCCGAGCAGGCGGTCGGGCTCGCGGGGATCGCGCCGCCAGCTGCCGAGGTGGACCTCGTAGATCGACAGCGGCCGGGTCAGGGGCTCGGCGCTCGCCCGACGCTCGATCCAGTCGTCGTCGGCCCAGACGTGGTGCGTCTGCGTCACGATCGACGCCGTTCCCGGTGGGATCTCGGCTTCGAAGGCGAGCGGGTCGGCCTTCAGGCGGAGCGCTCCGGCGGCCGTGCGGATCTCGTACTTGTAGCGCGCGCCCTCGCCGACGTCGGGCAGGAAGAGCTCCCAGATCCCGGAGTGGCCGAGCGAGCGCATCGGGTGGATGCGCCCGTCCCAGGAGTTGAAGTCGCCGACCACGGACACCGACCTCGCGGCCGGCGCCCAGACGGCGAAGGCCGTCCCGGAGACGCCGGCGATCTGCATCGGGTGGGCGCCGAGGTGCTCGTAGAGCTGCTCGTGGCGTCCCTCGGACGCGAGGTGGAGATCGAGCTCGCCGAGCGTCGGCGGAAACGCGTACGGGTCGTGCATCGTGAAGCTGTTGCCGTCCGGGTAGGCGATGTCGAGCTCGTATTCGAGCGGCAGGCTGGCCTCGGGGATCGTGACCTGGAAGAGCCCGGGCGCGTGGGCCGGCTCGAGCTGGAAGGTGTCCGCGCCGTCGGCGCCGCCGCCGCCGCCGTTGACGCGGGCCTGGACCGATTTGGCCTCCGGCCGCCATACGCGGATCCGGACCCCCCGGCGGGACTCGTGGGGGCCGAGCACGTGGTGGGGATCGGCGTGCTCGCGGGCGCTCAGGAGGTTGACCTCGTCGCGGACGCTCACGCCGGTGGCTCCTCGAGCAGACGGGCGATCGCGGTGACCGGAACGATCAGCCAGTCGGGGCGGTTGTTGAGCTCGTAGCGGAGCTCGTAGAGGAGCTTCTCGAGCTCGAAGATCGCCAGCAGCTTGGTGATCGCCTGCTGGCCGGCCGGGAGCAGGGCAGGGTCGACCTCGGCCAGGTAGCCGTCGAGGAAGCGGGCCCGGGCGCCGGCCTCCCAGTCGATCGACGCGGCCGGCATGTGGTGGAGGAGCTCACCGGCGAGGGCGGCGTTGGAGATCGATCGGAGCATGCCGGCGACGTCACGCAGGGGCGAGTGCTTGCGCCGACGCTCGCGCAGCGGCCGGCCAGGCTCGCCCTCGAAGTCGAGGATCACCCAGCCGTCGGGGCCGAGGACGGTCTGACCGAGGTGGTAGTCGCCGTGGCAGCGGATCAGCCGGCCGCCGATGCCGATGTGCGAGAGGCCTCGCAGGAGGTCGCGGAGCTCCTCGCCGCGGCCGGCGATCGGGGCGACGACGGGGTTATCGGGGAGCTCGAGGAAGACGCGTTCGATCTGCTCGTCGATCGTCGCCGTCAGCAGGGAGACGTTCTCGTCGGACGGGGCCTCCGGGGCGAAGTCGGGGTCGTTCTGGTCACTGGCGAGGGCGACGTGCATCCGGCCGGTCGCGGCACCGAGTTCCTCGAGCCGGTCGAAGAAGTGGGTCTCGCCGGTGGTCAGGGCATCGAGCGTGAGGGCCCAGCCGTCGACGGCGTCGACGATGAAGCGCTGCATCACGCCGAGCGTGGCCTCCATCAACTCGCCGGAGTAGTCGAACCAACCCTCGAGCGCGGCGATGTTCGGGAAGTCGTGGGCCGCGAGGAAGCGGAGCATCTCGAGCTCGGGGTTGATCCCCGGCTCGAGTCGACGGAAGACCTTGAGGACGAGGCGCTCGTCGAAGATGATCGACGTGTTCGACTGCTCGACGCCGGCTCCCCGCGACGGCGTGTCGGGTCCGACGGGGTCGCCGCCGACCCACTGGAAGCGGACCAGGCTCTCGCCGCGGGTGATCTCGGCCGCGCTGCCGAGCATCCGAGCGAGCAGGGCGGCCTGGGTCGGGTCGCTGAGGGCGTCGTAGGCGGTGTAGCCGTCGGCTTCGCAGATCAGCCCGCCCGCCCAGCCCTCGTCAGCCGGCCGGACGCCGATCGGCACGTGGTAGAGCTCGTGGGTGCCGGCGCCGAAGCGGGCCTCCACGATCGTCAGGGCGAGGGCGGGGGCCTCTTCGCGCAGGACGACGACATCGAGCACGTTGAACTGGGCGACGTCACGGGCCTTCGCCCCGAACCAGCGCTGCGAGCTGATCCAGTCGGCGAGGATCTCGTCTGAGACGGCCATTCGCGAGCCGAGGTCACGCGTTGCCATTCCCGGCACCTCCTTCGACGAGCAGAAACCAGAAGAACCCGCGGGGAGCGAGCGTCAGCAGGTACGGCAGCTTCCCGATCCCGGGGAACCGCGTGCGCCCGAACATCTCCTCGGGGTGGCGGCCCTCGTAGGCCGAGAGATCGAGCTCGACGGCCTGCGCCGAGCGGGCGAGGTTGTGGACACACAGCACGATGTCGTTCTCGTAGGCCCGGACGTGGGCGAAGATCCTCGGGTTGGACGTCGGCAGGGGTGCGTAGGTGCCGAGGCCGAAGACCGGGTGGTCCTTGCGCAGGCCGACGAAGCGGCGCAGCCACCGCAGCAGGGAGGACGGCGTGCGCAGCTGGGCCTCGACGTTGACGGCCTGGAACCCGTAGACCGGGTCCATCAGGGGCGGGGCGTAGAGCTGGGCCCAGTCGGCGCGGGAGAAGCCGCCGTTGCGGTCGCCGGTCCACTGCATCGGTGTGCGGACGCCGTCGCGGTCGCCGAGGTAGACGTTGTCGCCCATCGCGATCTCGTCGCCGTAGTAGATCACCGGGCTCCCGGCGAGCGAGAAGAGGATCGCGGTCATCAGCTGGATCTCGTCGCGGCCGTTGTCGAGCAGCGGGGCGAGGCGCCTTCGGATCCCGAGGTTCAGCTTCATCCGGGGGTCCTTGGCGTACTCCGCGTACATGTAGTCGCGCTCCTCGTCGGAGACCATCTCCAGCGTGAGCTCGTCGTGGTTGCGCAGGAACATGCCCCACTGGCAGTTCGCGGGAATGCTCGGTGTGTTCTGGAGCGTCTCGATGATCGGGGCGGCCTCCTCCCGGCGCAGGGCCATGAACATCCGCGGCATGACCGGGAAGTGGAAGGCCATGTGGCACTCGTCGCCGTCGCCGAAGTACTCGACGACGTCGGCCGGCCACTGGTTGGCCTCGGCGAGCAGGACCCGGTCGGGATACTCGGCGTCGACCGTGGCGCGGACCTTGCGAAGGAAGTCGTGGGTCTCGGGGAGGTTCTCGCAGTTGGTGCCCTCCCGCTCGTAGAGGTAGGGCACCGCGTCGAGGCGGAAGCCGTCGAGCCCGAGGTCCAGCCAGAAGCGCAGGACGTCGAGCATCGCCGCCTGGACCTGCGGCTCCTCGTAGTTGAGGTCCGGCTGGTGGGAGAAGAAGCGGTGCCAGTAGTACTCGCCGGTCGTCTCGTCCCACGCCCAGTTGGACGTCTCGGTGTCGAGGAAGATGATCCGGGCGTCGCGGTAGCGGTCGTTGGTCTCCGACCAGACGTACCAGTTGCGCTTGGGCGATTCGCGGCTCGACCGGGACTCCTGGAACCACGGGTGGTCTGAGGACGTGTGGTTCATCACGAGGTCGGCGATCACCCGGATTCCGCGCTTGTGAGCCGAGTCGATGAACAGGCGGACGTCCTCCATGGTCCCGTAGTCGGGGTGGATCGTCTTGTAGTCGGCGATGTCGTACCCGCCGTCGCGCAGGGGGGATCCGTACATCGGCAGGAGCCAGACGCAGTCGATCCCGAGCCATTCGAGGTAGTCGAGCTTCTCGGTCAGGCCGCGGAAGTCGCCGGACCCGTCGGCGTCGCCGTCATAGAAGCCGCGGACGTGGATCTCGTAGAAGATCGCGGTCTTGAACCAGAGCGGGTTCGACTCGAACCACTGGGGGCTGGCCGGGGTGGTCGTGATCGGTCCGGCGGCCATCAGGGACGGACGACCTCGAGTATGTGGGCGACCTGGCGGCTGGGGTCGAGCCGGACGTAGTTGCGGCCGAGGCGCCAGTCGAAGGCCTCGCCGCTCAGCAGGTCGATCGCCGTGAAGGCGGGGGGGAGGCCGCAGTCATGGGGCACGACGGTCACACCCTCCTGGGCGTTGTCGGGATCGAGCACGACGACCACGATCAACGTCTCGTCGGGGCTCTGCTTGACGTAGGCGATCAGCTGGTCGTTCTCGGTTTCCAGGAAGCGGACGTTATCGACTTGCTGGAGGGCGGCGTGATCGCGGCGCAGGCCGTTGATCATCGAGATGAACGGCAGCAGCTGGCCGTCGAGGCGGCGTTGCTTGGTCTCGTACTTCTCGGAGTTCAGGTACTCCTCGGAGCCGGGGCGTCGCGGGGTGTGCTCGAAGCTCTCGAAGCCCGAGTAGATCCCGTAGGTCGGGGACAGCGTGGCGGCGAGCGTGAGGCGGGCGGCGAAGGCCGGCTTACCGCCGGTCTGGAGGTACTCGCTGAGGATGTCCGGGGTGTTGACGAAGAAGTTCGGGCGGAAGTAGTCGCTCATCGGGGGGGCGGCGAGCTCGGCGACGTACTCGGTGAGCTCGGCGCGGGTGTTCTTCCAGGTGAAGTACGTGTACGACTGGCTGAAGCCGATCTTGGCGAGCTCGCGCATCATCGGGGCGCGGGTGAATGCCTCGGCGAGGAAGATGACCTCGGGGTGGCCGGCGCGAACGTCGGCGATCAGCCATTCCCAGAAGGCGACCGGCTTGGTGTGGGGGTTGTCGACGCGGAAGATCTGGATCCCGTGGTCGACCCAGAACAGGACGACGTCCCGCAGGGCGGACCAGAGGGCCCGCCAGTCGGGGGAGTCGAAGTCGACGTTGTAGATGTCCTGGTAGCGCTTGGGCGGGTTCTCGGCGTACTTGAGGGTTCCGTCGGGGCGCTTGTGGAACCAGTCGGGGTGCTCGGTCAGCCAGGGGTGGTCGGCTGAGCACTGGATCGCGAAGTCGAGGGCGAGCTCGACGCCGTGGTCGCGGGCGGCCGCGGCGAGCCGGTCGAAGTCGTCGATCGTGCCGAGCTCCGGGTGGATCGCGGTGTGGCCACCGTCGGCTGAGCCGATCGCCCAGGGACTGCCGGGATCGCCTGGGCCGGCGGCGATCGCGTCGTTGCGGCCCTTGCGGTTGGTCAGGCCGATCGGATGGACCGGGGGGAGGTAGACGACGTCGAAGCCGAGCGAGGCGAGCTGGGGGAGGGCGTCGCGGACGCCGGCGAAGCCGCCCCAGGAGCGGGGAAAGAGCTCGTACCAGGCGCCGACGGCGGCGAGCCGGCGCTCGACGTCGAGCTCGAGGATGCGGTCGAGGCGGGTCGCGCGGTCTCTATTCGGATGGCCGGCAGCGGTCGTCGCGAGGTCGGGGGCGAGGGCGACGGCGACGCGTTGCTCGGGCGGGGCCGTGGGATCGGCGAGGACGGCGAGCGCGGCGGCGAGGACGGTGCGGGCGTCGTCATCGTCGTCGGGGACCCGGTCGAGTGTCCGTCGCAGGAGGGCGAGTCCTTCGCTGAGCTCGGAGTCGAGGTTCTCCTGGCCGCCGGCGGCCTTGCGCTCGAGCTCGCGGCGCCAGGTTGCGAAGTCGTCGGACCAGGCCTCGATCGTCCAGGCCCAGCGGCCGATTCGGTCGACCTCGAACGGGGCGGACCAGCGGTCGTCGCCGTGGTCGGGCTTGACCCGGTCCATCTCGACCTCGCTCCATTCGGAGGTGCCGGGCGGGCGGTAGCGGACGACGGCTCGGATCACGTCGTGGCCGTCGCGGAAGATCGCGGCGCCGACGGCGACGACGTCGCCGACACAGCGCTTGGCGCGGTAGCGGCCGCAGTCGACGTCGGGGGCGAGATCCTCGATGATGATCCGGGGCGGCGGGTCGGTCAGTTGGTCGATCCGCGGGTGGGCCGGCGGCTCGCGCGTGAGGAGAGCTGACATGACAGGCTTCTGCTCCAGTTTGGCGTTTTCCAATCGGCTCCTGTGAACATCTCGCGATCCAGCGGCGTCCAGCTGCACCCGACTTCGCTCGCCTCGGGGCGCCTCGGCGAGGATGCCTACCGGTTCGTCGATTGGCTGAATGCTGCGGGTCAATCATGGTGGCAGGTCCTCCCACTCGGCCCGCCTGACCGGTCGCGTTCACCCTACAAGGCGCGTTCGGCGTTCGCGTGTTGGAACGGGCTGCTGGCCGAGCCGGCGGCCGGGGTCACGGTCGGCGAGGAGGACGACTTCCGCGAGGTCCAGGGCGACTGGGTGCTCGACTGGGAGCGGCTGGCCGGCGGGCGACGGGCGCTGCGCGACCAGATCCGCTTCGACCGCGAGTGGCGCCGCCTGCGCGGGTACGCGGCCGACCAGGGGGTGCGGCTGATCGGCGACCTGCCGATCTACGTGGCGCCGGGGAGCGTCGACCATCTCAGCCACCCGGAGTTCTTCCAGGATGCGGCGGTCGCCGGGGCGCCGCCGGACGACTTCGCGCCCAAGGGCCAGCACTGGGGAAACCCGTTGTACGACTGGCCGGCGCTCCAGCGGCGGGGGTACGGCTGGTGGACGCAGCGGCTGCGGCGGAGCTTCGAGCTGTTCGACCTCGTGCGGATCGACCACTTCCGCGGCTTCGTCGCGTACTGGTCGATCCCGGCGGGTGCGCCGGATGCGACCTACGGCGCCTGGCGGCGGGGACCGGGGGCGGCGCCTTTTCGGGCGGTCGAGCGTGAGCTCGGGCCGCTTGCGGTGATCGCGGAGGATCTCGGCGTGATCACCGAGCCGGTCCACCGGCTGCGGGACGAGCTCGGCTACCCGGGGATGGTGATCCTCCAGTTCGACTTCGGCCACGGGGGTGGGCAGCCGCACCGGCGCAACAGCGTGACGTACACGGGGACGCACGATCAGGACACGATCGTCGGCTGGTGGCGGACGCTGGATGCGCGGACGCGGGGGTACGTCGGCGACGCGCTGTCTCGGAACGGCCTGGCCGCCGGCGAGCGGATCGAGTGGTCGCTGATCAGCCTGGCGTTCGCGTCGTCGTCGAATCTCGCGATGGTCCAAGTGCAGGACATCCTCGGGCTGGGGAGCGAAGCGCGGATGAACGTGCCGGGGACGGCGACGGGCAACTGGGGGTGGCGCCTGTCGGACGGGATGCTGACCCCGGCGCTCGCAGGCCGGCTGCGGGAGGTCACCGAGGCCGCGGGGAGGCTCCCGTGAGCGGGATGGAGGCTGCCTCGAACAGCGGGGAGGCTGCGACGGCCGGCGGGCGCAGGCGGGGGCTCGTGGCGGTCGGCGACAGCATCACGAACGGGGAGGGCCAGCCGATGCTGGGCGTCCGGTGCCAGTCGTGGGCGCTGTGGCTGGCGAGCGCGCTCGAGCTGCCGTACACGGGACTGGCGGTGAACGGGGCGGTGGCTGCGCAGGCACGCGACGAGCAGGTGCCGCGGCTGCGCGGCCCGTACGACGTGGGGTGCGTCTACCTCGGGGTCAACGACGTGCGCAACCCGGGCTTCGAGCTCGACCCGTTCGTCGACGCGCTCGCGGACGTGCTCGACGCGGTCGGACGGGCGGCGGAGCGGGTCCTGGTGGCGACGGTCCCGCTCGATCTGGGCCGGCCGGCGGCCCCGCGGGAGCGGATCGAGGGGTGCGACGCGGCGATCGAGCGCCTGGCACTCGAGCGGGGGGCGGCCGTCGTCGACCTGCGCGGAGTGCGCGGGTGGACGCTCGTGCTCCCGGACGCGGTCCACCTGACCGCGCTGGGCCAGCTCCGCGTCGCCGAGCTCGCGGCCCGGGCGCTTGGGTCCGGGCGCGACCCGGCCGATCTGGCCGACCCGCACCGGAGCGTGAGGGCGCATGTCAGGTACGCCCTGACGACCCACGCGGCCGCGGTCGGCCGCGACGGCCGGCGAAGGTTCGCCGAGCGGTGAGGGGGGTGGCGCGTGTGCGGGGGATCCTGGCCGCCCGGTCGGTGGCCGGGCGGGTCGAGGTGGCCGAGACGGCCCGGATCGGGCGACGCGTTCGGTTCGACGTCGCCCGTGGCGGGTCGCTGCGGGTCGGGCCGGGGTGCCGGGTGGGCGACGGCTGCCGGATCGTCGTCTGCGCGGGGTTCGTCGACCTGGGGGCAGGGTGCTTGCTGGGCGAGGGGTGCACGCTGATCGCCCGTCGGGAGATCACCGTCGGCGAGCGGAGTCGGCTGGGGGACGGCGTCAGCATCCTCGACTTCGGGCCGGCGCCGACCGACACCGAGCGGCCGACCCGGGTCCAGCCGCTCCACACCTCGGCGGTCGTGCTCGACGCCGAGGTCGAGATCGGCCTGCGGGCGGCGATCGGTCCGGGGACGCGCCTGGGACGGGGGGCGCGGGTCGAGCCGGGCGCGGTGCTCGGGGCGCTGGCCGAGCCGCTGCTGGCCCACTGCGAGCCACTGCCGCTGTCACCGCCGGCCGGCGAGCCGCGCGTCCGGCTGCCGGGGGTCGACGGGCGGCCCGAGGCGATTGCCAACGGCCATGCGATGGCGGGCGGCGCGGCGATCGGGAACGGGCAGGCGACCACGAACGGCGAAGCGATCACGAACGGCGAAGCGGTCACGAACGGGGAGGTGAGGGGTAGTGGATGACCACGGACCGGCCGTGTCGTATCTGACGCTGCGGCGAGGTACGCGGGTGCTCGCGCGGGACGGAACCGTGGTCGGCCGGGTGAGGCGAGTCCTGGCGGCCCAGCGGCAGGACGTCTTCCACGGTCTGCTGGTCGACACGGCGGCCGGCGACCGGGTCGTCGTTGCGGACCAGATCGCATCGATGCACGAGCGGGCGGTGGTCCTGCGCATCGGCGCGGCCGACGCTCGGCTCCTGCCGGGGCCGGCCTCAGACCCGGCGGCCCGTCCGAGCACGCCGCTGCAGGCGCTCGACGACCTGGCCGGCAAGCTCTGGCGGCGGCTCTCGACGTTCAAGTAGGCGGGCTGGTCGCCGCGTCCGCGCCGGCAGGCCGGTGGTCTGAGACGGCGTCGATCCCCGAGTGGAAGATCGCCGCCCTGCCGGCGAGCGGGTGGCACAGCGCCCGCAAAGAGGGCATCGTTCGCTGGTCATACCGACCAGTATTACTTTGCTAATCTCTCCGTGTGCGCGTGACGAGCAAGGGGCAGGTGACGATCCCCCAGGATGTGCGGCGGCGTCTTGGGATCACGTCGGGGAGCGAGGTCGACTTCGAGGTCGACGCCCACGGTGTGCGGCTCGTAAGGCGCGTCGTGGGCGATGGCGCGGCTGTCGTGGCCGCGATGCGCGGTCGCGGCAAGGGGTCGATGAGTACCGACGAGATCATGGCCCTGACCCGCGGCGACACCTGACACGGTGCCGCACGGGACGATCGTGGACTCGAACGTCCTGCTTGACGTCTTTACAGAAGACGACCGCTGGGCCGACTGGTCAGCGGAGCACCTCGCGCGCGCTTTCAACGAAGGCCCGGTCATCATCAACCCGATCGTCTACGCCGAGCTCTCAGTCGGTTTCGCGCGGGTCGAAGACCTCGAGGATGCCCTGCCGGACCGGGTCGAGCGCGAGGAGCTGCCCTGGGAGGGCGCGTTTCTGGCGGGCCGGCTCTTTGTGGAATACCGCCGGCGCGGAGGCGCGCGGCGGTCGCCGTTGCCGGACTTCTACATCGCCGCGCACGCTGCGGTCTCGGATCGCACGCTGTTGACTCGCGACCGCTCGCGCCACACCGATCTGCTTCCAACGCTCAACGTGCTCTCGCCGGATTGACCGCTACGACGGCGGAGGCCCGGTCGGACGTTGGCCGGCTGATCCCCGCGGTTGCGCTCAGACCCAGCCAGATTCCACGAGCTCGTGCGGGGGTAGGGGGCCAGCGGTCCCGGGATCCTCGACCCAGACCGCAGGGCTTGACGGACCCCGCGGCTACGTCCGGGTTGAGGATTGACATCCGGCCGCGTCGGCAGACTCCCCTTCCGTGCCTGGCAACCACCGCGAACCGTTGGCGTCACCGCAGGGTCGCGCCGCGCCGCGTGACGCAGCGCCGGGCTTTCGCGCCGAGATCGAGCGTGCCTGGGAGATCCTCGGGCGTCTCAACGCCTTGGCGCCGGGCGACTTCGACGCGATGCGCGCGCTCCTGGGCGAGCTGACCGGCCACGAGCTTGACCCGTCGGTTCGCGTGCTTCCGCCGTTCCACACCGACGGCGGGCGCAACCTCCGGTTCGGCCGCAACGTGTTCGTGAACCACGGCTGCACGGCGATGGACTTCGGTGGCATCGACATCGGCGACGACGTGATGATCGGGCCGAACGTGCATCTGATCAGCTCGGGCCATCCGCTCGACCCGGCGATCCGCCGCTCCCAGATCACGACGGCCCCGATCCGCGTCGGCCGCGGCGTGTGGATCGCCGCGGGAGCCATGGTCCTGCAGGGCGTCACGGTCGGCGACGACGCCGTCGTAGCCGCCGGCGCCGTCGTCACGAAGGACGTCCCGCCGCGCACGCTGGTCGCCGGCGTCCCCGCGCAGGTCATCCGCGCGCTCTGATTTGGCGCCGCGGCCGTCGGGTCCGATCGGGCACGGCCGTTAGTCGGTGGAGGGGCGGCCGCGCGCCGCGAGCGGGGCTCTGGGCGGCCGTGTCAGTCGGAGCGTCGGGGCCTCGGCCGACCGTTGGGCGCCGGCAGGCCGTTGGCGGCCGGTCGGGCAGGCGATCCGGCCGGGCTGAGGGCCAGCTCCGGCGGGTCGGGCGGGAGCAGCTGGCGAAGCGTGGCGACGACGACCGGGTCGAACTGGCTGCCGGCACACCGCTCGAGCTCGGCGACCGCCTCGGCCCGCGAGCGACCTCGGCGGTAGGAGCGGTCGGTCGTCATCGCGCTGTAGGAATCGCAGGCCGTCACGATCCTCGCCTCGAGCGGGATCGCCTCGCCGGCCAGACCGTCGGGGTAGCCGCCGCCGTCGTAGCGCTCATGCGATGCGCGGACCACCCGGCCGACCTCGACGAGCGCCCCGCCGACCTGGCAGAGCATCGCCTCGCCCTCGATCGTGTGGCGGCGAACGATCGCCCACTCGTTCTCGTCGAGCGGGCCCGGCTTGGTGATGATCTCCTTGGGGACGCGGATCTTGCCGACGTCGTGCAGCAGGGCGGCGAACTCGACGACCCGCCGGTGGTTGGCGTCGAGACCGAGCGCGTCGGAGACGCCGAGCGAGAGCGTGAGCACGCCGCGGCTGTGCTCGCCGGTGTAGTGGTCGTCGGCGTCGACGACGTCGGCCAGGAGGAGCGCCGTCCCCCGGTAGGCCGAGCTGAGCGTCAGCACCTGGTCGAGCCGCTCGTGGCGCTCCCGCGCGAACAGCTCGAGCAGCCCGATCAGCGGGAGGGCGAGGAGCACGAGGCCCGGACGCGTGACCGCCGCGGCCGCGATCAGGAGCCCGGCGGTCGACAGGGCGCAGTCGACGCCGAACGTCCAGACCATCGGCGGGAGCTGATCGCGCGGTGAGATCCGCTCGGCGAGCCAGAGCCGCGAGACCGTCGATGCCCCGTCGAAGGCGACCTGCGCGGCGAACGCCCCGATGTACAGCGGCCAGCGCGACCAGGCGAACGGCGGCGAGCCGGCGGCGACGAGGACGATGGCCGGCCCGAGCGTGTACCAGCAGTCGCCGAGCATCGCGATCAGCCGGGGAAGCGTGATGGTCTTCCGTGAGAGGTCCGGTGTCCGTGTGAGGACGAGGGCCACGCCGACCACGGCCGGGACGATCGGCGTCGGCAGGACGAACAGCATCGGGACGAAGACGAGCTGGGTCGGGTTGGCCCAGACGCTGCCGACCGGGAAGCGGACGGTGGCGGCGACGACGTAGGTCGCGGTGAAGAGGAGCAGCGTCGCCGGCGAGAGCGAGCGGGTCCACGGAGCGAGCACGGCGAGTCCGACCGCGGCGACGACGAACCCGGCGACGGCGAGTCCGTGGGTCAGTACCTCGTGGTCCAGGGCCAGGCGTCTGTCGCGCCGGGTCTCGGCCGCGCGCAGGAGCGCCTCGGCCTCAGCGCTCTCGTATGAGTCGATGTCCATCGGGTCAGACCCAGTCCGACCCCATCTTAGCGGCGCGCCATGACCCCACCCGCCGGACACGGGCCCCGGCCGGGGAGCTGCTGATCGGCCCGGCTCGTCGAGCCGGCGGGGCTCGACGGCCGGGTGTTCTCACGGACGGCAGGTCAGTGCATCGTGTGCGGATCGACGAAGACGTCGTCGATCTGGGAGGTCCCGGTCAGCTCGGTGAAGCGAAGTGCGAGCGGGGCCGCCCCGTTGGCGAGCAGGCCGCCGACTGCCGAGCCGGTCAGCATCGGCAGCGTCGGCGCCCAGTTCCCGCTCAGCGCGACGAGGCCAACCGGCACGGCGGCCGGGCCGAGCAGGGTGTTGTAGACGGCGGAGACGGCGAGCACCGAGCCGGGCGTATCGGTGCGGGCGACGAAGCGGAAGCTCGGGTAGGCGGCGTCGACGCAGGTCGTCGCCGACTGGGCCGCGGCGCCGGCTGGCAGTGAGAGCGACGAGGACCCGACGCTGCCGGTCACGCCGAAAGGCTCGCTTCCGGCGACCACGCCGGCCCCTCCGCTGAGCGACCACCCTGTCAGGGCTCCTTCGAAGTCACCGCCGGGAACCAGCTTGTAGGGGTTCGCATCCAGCCACGGGAGGAACGGCTGCGTCAGCGCGGAGCTGTCGCACGAGGCGAAGCTGATCACGCTGGCCTGGGCCTGCGACGCCGCGAGGCCGCCGAATGCGACTGCGGAGCAGGCTGCGGAGGCGGCAAGGCCGCAGAGGCGACGACGGACGGACAGGCTCATTGCGATCTCCTTGGAGGCTGGACGGACTAACCGTTGCCTGAGCGGGATCGGGTCAAGTCGTCGATTCGACTGGGCCCCGCCGCCTCCGGGATGAGACCGGAACTGGAGCAGGCACCCACTCCATCGTCCGCCGCCCCCGCTGGCGTGAACATTCCGACAGATGTTCGATCCGGTAAGACCCTGATCGGTCTCAGCCGTCGAGCAGGCCGGCGAGCGCTGCCGGCGTGGTGACCGGCGCCCGGCAGGCGAAGCTCTCACATACGTAGGCGGCGGCCGCGCCGTCGACGGGCAGGCGCCCCTCGAGCAGCGGTACCGCGGTCATGTCGGTGGCGCCGCGCGACCCGGCGAGCACGACGCCCGGACGGAGCCTCCCGCGGATGACCCGGACGAGCGGGTCGAGCGGCTCGCCGACGACGGCGACCTCGCGGACCGAGCCGACGATGAACTCGACGGCCTGGAGGAGATGGCCGAAGCCGCCGGGGTGGTCGGCGGCGATCCGGTGGACGATCTGGATCGCGCCGGCGGCCGCGTCCTCGTACGTCTGGACCCCGGTCAGCGCGGCCAGTCGCAGGAGCCCGAGCGCGGCGCTCGACGAACCCGAGGGGATCGGTGTGTCCTCGAGGTCCTTGCGCCGGGCGATCAGCGCCTCGTGGTCGGTCGGAGTCGAGAAGAACCCGCCGCGTTCGGGGTCGGCGAAGCGGTCGATGATCTCGTCGGCCAGGCTGCGGGCCTCGACGAAGTAGCCCTCGTCGAAGGTCGCCTCGTAGAGCGCGACGAGCGCCTCGAGCAGGAACGCATGATCCTCGAGGTAGCCGCCGAGCCGGGCCTGGCCGGCGTTGAAGGTCCGCAGGAGGCGGCCGTCCGCGTCGCGCAGCGTGCCGAGCACGAAGTCGGCGCACGCGGTCGCCGCGTCGATGTAGCGCGGCTCCTCGAGGACTGCGCCGGCCTCGGCCAGCGCGGTGATGATCAGGGCGTTCCACGAGGTCAGACGCTTGTCGTCGAGTCCCGGGCGGACGCGGTCGGCCCGCCTCGCCAGGAGCAGGTCGCGGATCTGCGCTCGCCGAGCCGGGTCTGGCTCGGGCCCGCGCGCCTCGAGCACGTTGGCGCCGTCGAAGTTTCCGTCGCGGCTGGCGCCGAAGTAGGCGATCGCTTCCTCGGCCAGCTCGCCGAGGACGTCGTCGAGCTCGCCGACGCTCCAGACGTAGAAGCGGCCCTCGACGCCCTCGGAGTCGGCATCGAGCGCGGCATAGAAGCCGCCCTCGGGCGCGCGCAGCTCGCGCAGGCAGAACTCGAGCGTCTCGCGGCAGGTCCGCAGGAGCAGCTCGTCGCCCGAGCACTGCCACCCGTGGAGGTAGGCCCGGGCGAGCAGGGCGTTGTCGTAGAGCATCTTCTCGAAGTGGGGGACCGTCCACGTCGCGTCGACGGCGTAGCGGGCGAACCCGCCGCCGACCTGGTCGTTGATCCCGCCGGAGGCCATCGCCCGGAGCGTGTGCAGGGACATCTCGGCCTCGCCGTGCCCGAGCAGGAACTCGATCGTCGAGGCCGGCGGGAACTTCGGCGCGCGGCCGAAGCCGCCGCGACGGGCGTCGTAGGTACGACGGAGGTTGCCGATCGCCTGCTCGAGCGACGCGGAGTCGATCGGATCGGCGGCGGGCTCGAGCCTGGCACCGCCGACCACGCGCTGGGCCAGCCGGGCCCCGGTCTCGACGGCGTCCTCGCGCCGCTCGCGCCAGGTCCGGGCGATCGCCTCCAGCAGCTGCGGCCAGCTCGGTAGGCCGTGGCGGGGAGTCGGCGGAAAGTACGTGCCGCCGTAGAACGGCGTCTGGTCCGGGGTCAGGAAGACGTTCAGCGGCCACCCGCCCTGGCCGGTCATGTTCTGGACGGCCTCCATGTAGATCGCGTCGACGTCCGGTCGCTCCTCGCGGTCGACCTTCACGCAGACGAAGTTCGCGTTCATCAGGGCGGCCGTGGCCGCGTCCTCGAAGGACTCGTGCTCCATCACGTGGCACCAGTGGCAGGCCGAGTAGCCGATCGAGACGAGCAGCGGGCGGTCGAGCTCGACCGCCCTGCGGTGGGCCTCCGGACCCCACGGCAGCCAGTCGACGGGGTTGTCCTTGTGCTGGCGCAGGTACGGGGATGTCTCCCCGGCGAGTGCGTTGCTCATCCGGTCCCTCGGCCTGGCATCCGGCCCGACGTTAGCGGATCGCCCCGGGTAGGCTGGGGCGCGTGCGGAAAGTCGTCAACGCAGCCGGCGCCCCGGCCGCGATCGGCCCGTACAGCCACGGGGTGATCGCCGGCGGACTGCTCTACTGCTCGGGCCAGACGCCGCTGGACCCGACCACCGGCGAGCTGGTCGGTGAGACGGCGGGCGACCAGGCGCGCCGCTGCCTCGAGAACCTCGCGACCGTCTGCACGGCCGCCGGAACGGCACTCGAGCGAGCGGTTCGGATGACGATCTACATGACCGACCTCGCAGGCTTCGCCGAGGTCAACGCGGTCTACGGGGAGTTCTTCACCGCCCAGCCGCCGGCCCGCGTGACGATCGGCGTCGCCGCGCTGCCCAAGGGCGCGAGCGTCGAGATCGACGCGATCGTCGCCGTCTGACCTGACACGGCCCGCCGGGTGTCTACTGATGGAGTGGGCCCGCGACGAGCAGGGTCGCGAAGCTGCTTGCGCTCGGGCTCGCCGATCGGGTCCCGACGAACGAGGCGCTCGCCCGCCAGCGCCCTGACGTCGGCGGGAGGAAGCTGAGCGTGGCGGCGCCGTTGGCGGCGCTGGCGTGCTCGGTCCGCGAGTACTGCCACCCGCTGACCGGGTCGAACCGCTCGATCGTCAGCGTGACCGGCCCGGCCGATCGGGGCGTCACGCTGACGGCGATCGGCACCGTCTGTCCGGGCGACGACCGCCCCGCCGGCTTGCCGGCGATCGTGATCCGGGTACGCGTGATCGTCCGCGACTGCCGGTCGAGCGTGAAGCGCCCGCGGGAGTTCGCGTTCGCCTCGACCACCGCGTAGAAGCGGCCCCGGCTTGAGCTCCTGGTTGATCGTCTCCGGCCCGCCGTCGCCGCACTCGCAGGCGATCTCCCGGCCCTTCTCGTCGAGCAGCTTGAGGTCGAAGCTCGCCCCCTGCGGAGCCCCGAGGACCAGCCTGCTCATCGTCCCCGCCCCCAGATTCACGTCGGTCCGGCACGTGGCGCGCCGCTGTGCAACTCGAAACGCAGCGCCCGACCGGATGTAGCGCAGATCCCCCGACTCAAACGGCGATCGCCCGGTCGGGGTCCGCCTGCAGGGCGATCCGCACGAGCGCCTCGATCGCGGCCTGGCCGGCGGCCGGCCGGCTGCGGAGGACTCCGCCCGAGTCGATCAGGACCGAGCTGGGGGTGCCCGCGATCCCGTAGGAGCGACTGACCGCCGCGTCGGCGTCGGCGAGCACCGTGCCCAGGCCGTGCTCGCGGGCGATTGCGCCCGCGACGTCGGCGTCACCGGCCGACACGACCGCGATCAGCAGCCGGTCGGCGAGCGCGTCCTGCCAGCGGGCGAGCTCCGGCAGCAACCTGGTGCACGGCCCACACGCCGCCGCGACGAAGGTCAACACGCACGGCCGGTCATCGACCAGAAGGTCCGCCAGGCGCACGACCTCTCCGTCGACGCCCGGCAGCGAGATGCGTGGGGCACGGACGCCGACCGGGGCCGGGGTGGGCGCCGGCTGGGCCGGCGCGGAGCGCAGCCGCCGGTTCTGCCGCAGGAGCACCGCCGTGCTCGCCAGGCTCACGGCGGCCACCGAGGTCGTGGCGATCAGCCAGAGGTCCTCGCCGCTGTGCCCGTCGACCCACGCGGCGAGGGATGGCCCGGGCCCGAAGCCGGCCACATATGCGGCGGGCAGCGCGAGCGCGACATTGCGCCCGACCGTCGCCCAGCTCGCCGGCTCGGAGTGGACCTGGCCGAAGCAGTGGCAGTCGGGGGCCTCACCCCGTCGCAGCGCGCGCGTCAGGCCGAGCAGGAAGCAGATCAGCAGGAGGAGCGCCGCGACCGCCCCCCAACGAGCCGTCGAAGCGAAGATCAGCGCCGCCGCGCTGACGAGCTCGGCCGCCGGCAGGAGGAGATGCAGCCTGCCGGCGAGACCGGCGGGCACCCCGAAGTCGATCAGGGCGCGGCGTGATCCCGGCCGGTCGAGCAGCTTCGCCGTTCCCGCGAGCGCGAAGACGACGACCAGGGCCAGTCGAGCCACAACCAGCGCGTCGTCCATGCCACAGCGTACCCGCCGGGCGGCTCCGAATCCGCTGCTAGGGTCCGGCGTGTGCCCGGCAAGCGCGCGGCCGCCCAGTCGATCGCGGTCGAGGTGTTCGGCGTGAGCGTGGAGGTCACAGGTGAGGCGGCGCACCTCGCCGCGGTGCGAGACTTCCTCCCTCCCTCCGCCCGGCCGATCGACGCCGCGCCGGCCGAGGGCGGTTTCGCACTCGTGTCGGCGGGTGACGGGCGCCTGGAGTTGGTCTGCGCCGGTCAGTCCGTGGCGGGTCCGATGGATCCGCGCGTGGCGCTCGGTGTCCTCGATGCCAGGCTGCGGATGCACATCGCGCTCAACGCCCCCGACCACGTCTTCGTCCATGCGGGGGTGGTCGGCATCGACGGGCGCGCCATCGTCATGCCGGGCCCGAGCTTCGCCGGCAAGACGACGCTCGTCAGCGCGCTCGTGCGGGCGGGCGCCGGCTACTGGTCCGACGAATACGCCGCATTGGACGCGGACGGTCTCGTTCACCCGTACGCCAAGCCACTCTCGGTTCGCGACGGTGGCCACGCGGCCCGGGACCAGGCCGTCGAGAGCCTCGGCGGGCGGGCCGGCGACCGACCGCTGCCAGTCGGTCTGGTCGTGCTGACCCGCTACAGGCGGGGCGCGTTCTGGGCTCCGCGCGCGTGCAGTGCGGGCGAGGGCGCGCTGAAACTGCTCGAGCACACCGTCCCCGCGCGATCGCGGCCCGACCAGGCGCTGGCCGCGGTCCGTCGCGCCGCCAGCGGCGCGACGATTCTCGACGGCGATCGCGGCGACGCCGACGAGACGGCCGCGGCGATCATCGCCGTGCTCGCCCCGTAGGCCGCCCCGGCGCCCGGCCCCGCGCCGCCACCGCGCAACGCCGGTCCGGTATGCGCCGGTCCGGCGCGACTGCGGCGCACAGCGACGGCGCTCGAGCTGTTCTAAGACCTGGCGCCCGGCTCACGGCTCGACGGGCAGCACCCGAACGTGGCCGGGCGCGATCCGCACGCCGACCCGCGAGCCGACGGCCAGCGCGAGGTCGCCCAGCCGGTCGGCCGCCACATCGACTCGGAAGCGCCGCAGCCGGACCTGCAGGCCGCCGCGCCGGGACTGGACGCTGAGGACGTCGTCGGTCAGCACGCTCGACTCCGGGTCGGTCAGCTCGACCTCCCACGGGTGGATCGCGACCCGGACCGGGCCCTGGGCGGCCGTCGAGCTGGCGAGCTCACCGCCGCCGGGAAGCACGACGGTCGACCCGAAGCGGGCGGGTGTCGCGGTCCCGTCGAGGACGTTGGCCCCGGTCAGGGCCGCAACGGTCGCGGTCGCCGGGTTGCGCAGGAGCTCGTCCGGCTCGGCCAGCTGGACGAGCACGCCCGTCTCGATCACGCCGATCCGCTGCGCCAGGGCGCTCGCGTCCTCGAAGGCGTGGGTCACGAGCAGCGCCGGCAGCCGGAGCGTCGCGAGCTGGTCGGCGAGCTCGTCGCGGACCTCGCCGCGGGTGATCGCGTCGAGCGCGGCGAACGGCTCGTCGAGCAGCAGCACGCGCGGATCCCTCGCCAGCGCACGCGCCAGCGCCACACGCTGGCGCTCGCCGCCCGAGAGCTGGCCCGGGCGGGCATGGGCGAGATGGCCGATCCCGAGCCGCTCGAGCAGGTCGGGCCTCGGCCGGCGTCCGGCGAAGCGGACGTTGCGGGCGACGCTGAGGTGGGGAAACAGCCCGTAGTCCTGGGGCACGTAGCCGACCCGCCGGCGCTCGGGCCGCAGGTTGGCCCGCCGCCCGGCGTCGAACCAGACGTCCGCGCCGAGCGCGATCCGTCCGGCCTTCGGGCGGTCGAGTCCGGCGACGGCACGCAGCAGCGACGTCTTCCCGGCGCCCGACCGCCCGACGAGGGCGACCGTCTCGTCGCTCAGGCTGAGCGCGGCGCGGAGATCGAACGACCTCCGCGGGAGAGTGATGTCGATATCGAGACGGTCCATGATCCGAGTAGTTTGGCTGTGAGCAGGATGGCCGCGCTGACGATCAGCAGCAGGACGCCGACGGCGATCGCCTGACCGAGGTTCGCGTCGAACAGCGCGTAGACGGCCAGCGGCAGCGTCTGCGTCGACCCCTGGAAGCTCCCGGCGAAGAGGATCGTCGCCCCGAACTCGCCGATTCCACGCGCGAAGCAGAGCGCGGCCGACGCCCCGAGCCCGGCCTTGGCGAGCGGCAGCGCGACGCGCAGCATGCGGCGCAGCGGGCCGGCCCCCAGGGTGCCGGCGACGTCGAGCAGGGTCGGGTCGATCGCCTCGAACGCACCGATCGCCCCCCGCAGGTAGAACGGGCTGGCGACGAGGATGATCGCCATCACGACGGCCGCCTGCGTGAACCCGAGGCCGATTCCCAGGGCGGTCAACTGGTGGCCGAGCAGGCCGAGCCGCCCGTAGGCGACGAGCAGGCCGATCCCGGCGACCGCCGGCGGCATCACCAGCGGCAGTTCGACCAGCGTGATGACGACGCTCCGGCCGGGGAACCGGTGGCGGCCGATCGCGTACGCGAACGGCGTCCCGAGCGCGAGGGTCAGACCCATCGCGATCAGGTTCGTCTTCAGCGAGACCTTGATCGCGTCGGTCGAGACCTGCGAGTTGAACTCGTGGAGGAGCTGGCCGACCGGCTGGTAGACGACCAGCGCGACGATCGGCAGCAGGAGGAACGCCATGACGACGGCGATGACGACTGCCGTCACGGCGAAAAGGACGACGGGCCCGAGCGCGGAGCTGATCCGCGCCCGGGCCGACTCGCTGCCAGACGACGCGCCGCACGCGCCGCGCGCGGCGCCCGACTTCACGGCTTGCCGAAGCCCGCGGCCTTGAGCGTCGCCTGACCGCTCTTCGAGAGGAGCGCCTTCACGAAGGCCTGCGCCCCGGCCTTGTTGGAGGTCGACTTGACGACTGCGACAACGTCCTCGGTGCCGGGCTTGGCCTTCGCCGGGAGGCGGATCGCCTTGACCTTGCTGCCGGCGGCTTTCGCGTCGGTGATGTAGACGAACCCGACGTCGCCCTCGCCGGCGGCGATCTGGGCCACGACCTGCGTCACGTCGGTCTCCTGGCTGACGATGTTCTTCGTCGCCGCCGCCGTGATCCCGAGGTTCGCGAACGCCGTCGACGCGTAGTCGCCGCACGGGACGGTCGAGTTGCAGACGACGATCTTGACGCCCTTCTTGGTGATGTCAGAGACCGACTTGATGTGGGCCGGATTGTCCTTCGGAACGATCATCACGAGCGTGTTGGTCGCGAACTCGACCGGCTTGTAGACGAGCCCGGCCGTGAACAGCGCCGCCGGCTGCTTCGGGCTCGCCGCCGCGAAGACGTCGGCCTTCGCCCCCTGCATGATCTCCGTCTCGAGCATCCCCGACCCGGCGAACGTGTACCTCGGGCTCTTGTTGATCTTCGGGAAGACCTTGCTCAGCGACGCGGCCGCGAGGATCGTCAGCTGGCTTGCCGACGCGCTTGCCGCCGGCTGCGCGGCGGCTCCCCCGGCGCCCGAGGCGAGGCCGACCGTGACCGCGCCGGCGGCCGAAATCGCGAGAACTCGGCGAGCGCCGAACCGGTGACTTTTCATTGCGTGTGATCCCCTATGTAGTTCGTCGAAACAGTTCGCCGACGCTCCACGTCGGCGGCAGACGCATCCTAGCCACTACCTATTCCGACTCGCCGCAGGTCTAACAAAATCTCAGCACGCCAAGACTCCGGCCGTCCCGGCCAACCTCGCGCCGTGCGCGGCTACACGACGTACAGCACGGCGTTGCGGTCCCCCCGCGCCCCGGCGAAGCCCTGCGGACGGCCGCCCGCCGCGTCGAGGTAGGAGAGCTCGCGAGAGATCCTCGCGAGTCCGCCCGGCGGGCCCACGTGGTCGAGCATCCACGTCTCGAGCGCGATCCCCCGGGCGGTTTCGATCACCCGGAGAGCCCGCGCCTGCTGGGGGAAGTCGACCAGCGACGCGGTCGAGATCAGCCAGTACCCGCCGTTTGGCCCCGGCCGCGGCGTGACTCGGTTGCGGTGGGTGTGGCCCCAGATCGCCGCGAGGACGTGCGGCGAGCGGTCGAGCTCGGCAAGTAGCAGCGGGCCCGACGCGGTCGTGTCGAGCGGCTGGTGGGAGAAGACGAGGACCGGCCGCTCGCCGGCCGCGGTGAGCTCGCCCGCCAGCCAGGCCGCCTGTCCGGGGTGGACGACCCCGCCCGATCCGCCGTCGCGCCGGACCAGGTCGAGCACGATCACGCGGACCTCCCGGCCGATGTCGAAGCTGTAGTCGAGCTGCGGACCGGCTCCGCCGCCGGCGCTCGCCCCACGCAGGGCGGCGAGCGCCGCGGACGCCTGGAGCTCGGCGCGCCGCGGGTCGGCCGGCACGTCGACGCCGGCCGCGCTCAGCAGTTCCGAGACGAGTCCGCCGAGCGCCGACGGATCGCCAAGGCCGTCGGGAGCCGAGCTCGCGCTCTGGGCGAGAGCGCCGATGTGGGCCGGGAGGCCGGCTGGGAGCTCCCAGACCGCCCGCGCCCCCACGGCGATCCCGGTGCTGAGCGGCGACGGCGGGAGGACGCCGGCGACGAGCAGGTCGTGGTCCCCGAGCACCGGGTGCCACGGGGCCCGCAGGCCGGGGCTGTGGAAGCTGCGCAGCGCCTGTGCGAGCAGCCCCGGGTGGCTGGGCGCGTCGAGGTCCGGCCGGTAGTAGAGCGGGTCCGGGTTCCCGGCCTGCTGGACGCCGTGGTAGCCGGGCCCGCCGCTCGCGGGCGTGACCGTCCCGCCGGCGAGCGCCGCGAGCGCCCAGTCGAGCTCGTTGACCTGGGCGTTGTCGATCAGATCCCCGCCCTGAACCACGACGTCCGGCGCGAGCGCCGCGACGGCCGACAGCGTGCCGCCGAGAACCTGGGCGGTGAGCGTCTCGTGAGGTCGGAAGGTCGAGTTGAACGGCGGCCCGAGGCGGGCCAGGAACGGGACCCGGGCGGGCGACTGGGCGTCGAGCACGTGGGCGTCGGTCAGGTGGGCCAGCGTCGCCAGCACGCGTCGGCGGGGGCTGGGGGCCGCGAGCTCGGTGCGCGCGACGAGCGGCTCGCCGGCCGCGACCCGGAGCACGCCGGACCCGTCGGGATCGGTCCACGTCGACGCGAGCGTCGACCCGTCGGCCGAGGGCTGCGCGGACCCGCCGCCGCACGCCTCGAGCACGAGCCCCGATCCGAGCGCCGCGCCCGACCACCGCAGGGCGACCGCCCGGCCGCTCCCGACGCACACCAGACGGATCACGTCTCGTCGGGACATCCTCATATCGCTCCCGTCACGACGCGGGCTCCGGCGAGCGCCTGACGGGCGACCACGGCGACCGCGACGGCTCCGATCACGGCCAGCCCGCCGGTCAGCAGGACGATCTCGCCGAGGCCGGCCGCCAACGGGAGGACGGCATAGTCGGCGGCTATGTGCGACATAACCGGGCCGAGGATCGTTCGCTCGAGCACCACGCCGATCACGGCCGCCGGCACGAGCACGCAGACCGCGGCCCCGGCGAGCAGCCGCGCGACCGAGCCCATGCCGGCGCCGCAGGCCCGCAGCACGCCGAGCGTCGTGCGCCGCTCCTGGGCGGTCAGGGCGAGCGCCTGGACGAGGGCGTAGAGGCAGACGAGCCCGTCGACGACGGCGATCGCCCGCAGGATCGCCGTGAGCGCCGAGATCAGCGCCTTCTGGCCGTCGAGCGCCCCCGGCGTTTCGTCGACGCTCCCGCCGAGAGCCTCGACCCCGGCGAGCACCGGGCCGGCGCCCGCACCCGGGGCGAGCACGATCGCGACCTGCTCGGGTGCCGACGGGTCGGCCGCGAGCAGGGCGGCCGCCGGGATGTAGGCGATCCGACCGTCGTGGTCGAGCGAGCTGACGATCCCGGCGACGCGCAGCCGGCGCTCCTCGCCGCCGGGGAGCTCGAGCGCGAGCGTCGAGCCGACGTCCAGCCCGAGCACGTTGGCCAGCCCGCTCCCGACCTCGGCCTCGCCGGCCCCGCGCAGACGCCGGCCGGCGACGAGCGGCGGCGCTTCGAAGGTCGTGTGGTCGCCGGGGTAGGCGATCACGTCGATCGTCTCGCCGAGCGAGAACGAGTCGAGCGCGGTGACCTCATAGCGCGGCGCCGCCGCCACGACCCCCGGCAGACCGGCGACCGCCCCGCTCTGCGCGGCCGGGAGCGATGCCGAGAGGGCATAGCGCCGGCCGAGCGTGCTCGGGTCCGAGCGCAACGAGACCAGCTCGGACGCGAGCGCGAGCATCAGCAGGATGAACGACGCCGACACGCCGAGCACGACCAGCGTCGACGCGAGTCTCGCCCGGCGCGCGGCGACCAGCCGGGCGCCCAGGCCGCCGAGGCCGGCGAGCGCCCTGCGCAGGGCCGGGCGCGCCCGGCGGGCGTTGACGGCGAGGTCGGCTCCCCGCAGCAGACGCGAAGGCGGCCGCCCGGCCGCCCGCCAGGCCGGCCAGGCCGAGGTGAGCACGGCGACGGACACGGCGAGCGCCCAGCAGCCGACGAGTGGCAGGACGATCCGGCCGCCCGGCGGCAGCTCGTTGAGCAGCTCGAGCAGCCGCGTGCTCGGCGGCGTCGCGACGAGCCCGCCGGCCAGCACGCCGAGCCCGGCGGCCGGGGCGGAGACGGCGAAGGTCTCCAGCGCCGCCGCGCCGGCGACCCAGACGCGTCCGGCGCCGAGCGCTCGCCGGACGCCGATCCCTCGCAGCCGGCGGTCGACCTCGGCCCGCGAGGACGCCGCCAGCATCACGCCGGCGGTGATCAGCGCGATCACCGACAGGGCGATCAGCAGGGCGATCACGATGCCCGCGGCCTGGTCGATCACGAGCCGCACGCCGGACCTCGTCGTCAGCCGCAGGCCGCGCAGGCCATAGCTCTCCGAGCGCGCCTGCTCGAGCGTCGCGTCGAGGCCGGCCGGGTCGCGCAGGAAGATCTCGACGGTGTTGACGTTCTCGTCGAGTCGTCCGGGAAAGCTCGCGGCGATCCCCGCCCGCGACACGTAGATCCTCGGCTGGGCGAGCGGGAAGCCGACGTTGTCGGGCGCCTCCGAGAGCCCTACCACCCGCTCGGTCGGCAGCCGACCGATCCGCAGCGACGAGCCGACCCGGATTCCCCAGGCCCGGGCCAGAGCCTGCTCGACGACGACCTCGCCCGGCGCTGATCCGAGGTCCCGGCCGGCGACGATCGCGTAGCCCCGCCGCCCCGGGTCGAGGATCTCGAGCACGCCGCTTCCCGAGAAGTGGTGGTTCGCCGCGAGCGGGACGTTCGTGATCTCCAGGCGCGTCGTGAACGCCGCCACGTCCGGCAGGGCCCCGACCCGCGCGGCGACCTTCGCGGCCGACTGCTCGTCGAAGCGCGCGATCACGTCGGGCAGGCCGGCTGCCCGCGCGCTCCGCGTGAAGCCGCCGCCCAGGCCGTCGCTGACGACCACTGACGTCGCCAGCATCATCGCCGCCAGCCCGACCCCGATCGCCGCGAGCACCGCTCGGCGCCGGCGGGTTCTCAGCGTCGAGCGGGCCTCCCGCCAGGCCGATCTCATCGCCGGGCGTCGACGCCGACTGCGCCGGCCCGGCCGGCCGACGCGACGAGCCGGCCGTCGGTCATCACGGCGACCCGGTCGGCCGCGGCCGCCGCGTCGTGCTCGTGGGTCACGATCACGACCGCCCGTCCCTGACCCGCCAGACCGCCGAGCAGGGCCAGGACGTCCGCGGCGGCGTGCGAGTCGAGGTTGCCGGTCGGCTCGTCGGCGAGCACGAGAGCCGGATCGTTGACCAGTGCCCGGGCGATCGCAAAGCGCTGCTGCTCGCCGCCGGAGAGCTCGTGCGGCGCCCGGTCGGCGACCCCGGCGACGCCGAGCTCCTCGATGAGCCGCGCGGCACGCCCTCCGCCACCGGCCGGCGCTCCCGGCAGCCGCGTCGGCAGGAGGACGTTCTCCTCGCCGGAGAGCTCCTCGACCAGGGCGAACGACTGGAAGACGAACCCGATCCGACGCAGCCGCAGACGCGTGAGCGCCCGGTCCGAGGCGCCGACGAGCTCCTCGCCGGCGACCGTGATCGACCCCGCATCCGGCCGGTCCAGGCCGCCGAGCAGGTGAAGCAGCGTCGACTTGCCAGAGCCCGACCGGCCCAGCACGGCGAGCATCTCGCCCGGCCCGACCGACAGATCGACGCCATCGAGCACACGGCGGGCCGCGCGCTCCCGGCCGACCTGCTTGACGACGCCGCGCGCGACGAGGATGTCCATTCCCCCCAACGGTAACCGTCCCGGCCTCCCGCCCGGCCCGCCCGGCCCGCCTGGCTGGCCGCCCGCCCGCCGGCGCCTGCAACCCCGCACTCCTCGCTCGCGCACCGTGAGTTCCTTCTCACGCGGCCGTTACACCCGGGTTAGGCGAGACCGGTTCCCTTGGCGGACGCCTGGTGTGTCCACGACACCGCAACCCGGTAAGGAGACCCCAAGATGAACACCCGCACGCCCGAAGCCCTCGCCCGAGACATCCTGACCCGCGGCCTGGCAGTCGTCGGACTGCTCGGGATCGCCCTGATCCACCTGCTCGACGCGATCCCCACATTCTCCGAGCTCCCATACAAGGGCTGGCTCTACGTGGCCCTGATCGTCGGCTCACTGGCGGCCGCCTCGCTGCTCGTCCGCCGCGCCTCACGCGCCGTCTGGGCCGGCGCCGCCGCGCTCGCGGCTGGAGCCGCGCTCGCCTTTGTCTACAGCCGGACGGTCGGCCTCCCCGGAGCGGCCGACGACGTCGGCAACTGGGCCGAGCCGCTCGGCGTTGCAGCACTGTTCGTCGAGGCCGCCGTGCTCGCGGTCTCGAGCTACGCCCTGCACCTGGGTTCGCGGGTCGCCGCACACGCGGGCCATCAGCGCGAGCGGGGCCGTCCCCAGGCGGCCTGAATGGCGCGCGGGCCGGCCTGCTCCGGCCGGCTGCCGGTGGCCGCTGCCCGCCGCTGCTTCCAGCCACTGCTTCCAGCCACTGCTTCCCGCCGCTGCGTCCCAGCGGTCCGGTCGCCGAGCCGCCGTGCGCCGCCGCATGCTGTGCGGAAGGTCCGTTGGTTTCGTCCTGCCGGCTCGTCGTCGGATCAGAAGCCCGAATCCGAAACTACGCAGGAGGACAACGGAAATGACCATCGCACTCAGGCTCGGCGCCGCCGTCGCCGCGCTCACCCTCGCCGCGGCCGGTGTCGCCGCGGCCGCCGTCAAGCCGCCGGTCGTCGGCCCACAGAGGACCTGGACGGGCGCGACGGCCCCGCTGACGATCGCCGGCACCGGGCTCCACAAGGGCGAGCGGATCCCCAGGGGAGACCGCATCGTCTACCGGGACGTCACGCTCTCGGGCGCTGAGGGCGTCAACTTCACGATCAGGGCGCCGGCCGGCAGGCGGATCCGCGGCGTGATGCCGGCAGCGCAGAGCGCCCGCCCGCTAGTCGACTTCCTAGTCACCAACGTCAGGCCGAAGGGCCGGCCGGCGTCCGCCAGCTACTACCCCGGCGGCACGCGCGTCACGCTCCGGGCTCGCGAGTACCCGGCCGGCGGCCCGCGCGTCAGTGGCCGGATCTACGCCCTCGCGAGCTGATCGGCCGACCGGCGCCGGAGCTTCGCCGCGATCACCCCCGGCGGAGCTCCGCCCGGCGGATCTTGCCGCTCGGCGTCGTCGGCAGCGAGTCGACGAAATCGACGATCCGCGGGTACTTGTATGGCGCCGTGACCGCCCGGCAATGCCGCTGGAGGTCTTCTGCCAGGCCGGCCGACCCCCGGTATCCGTCGCGCAGGACGACGACAGCCCGGACCACCGACCCGCGCTCCGAATCAGGCGAGGCAACGACCGCGGCCTCGGCGACCGCCGGGTGGCCGACGAGCGCCGACTCCACCTCGAAAGGACCGATCCGGTACCCGGCCGAGATGATCAGGTCGTCCGAGCGGCCCTCGAAGTGGAGGTAGCCGTCGGCGTCCTGCGTGACGCGATCGCCGGTCCGCCACGGCCCGTCGGGTGGGGGCTCGCCGAGGTAGTGGAGGAAGAAGGTCGGCACCGTCAGCGGGTCGACGACCAGCTCGCCGTCGTCGATCCACAGCCGGATCCCCGGGAGGGCCCGGCCCATCGATCCCGGCCGGACCGGCTGGTCGGCCGGCATCGCGGTCAGCTGACCGGTCTCGGTCTGCCCGTAGCCGTCGCGGATGCTGCGGCCGGTCGCGTCCTCCCACGCCCGCAGGACCTCCGGGTTCAGCGCCTCGCCGGCCGCGACCATCCCCCGCAGGTCGGGGAGCCGGGGAATCGTCGTGCGGGCGGCGATCAGGCGGTACTCGGTCGGCGCCATGCAGAGCACGTTGACCGCCTCCCGGGCCGCCAGCTCGACTCGCTCGGCGGGGTCGAAGCGCCCGTCGTGGACGACGGCCCGGGCACCGCAGAGCCACGGGGCGACGAAGGCGTTACGGGCTGACTTCGACCACCCGGTCGCCGCCGTGCACCAGACCAGCTCGCCCGGCCGGGCCCCCAGCCACGCGCGGGCCTGGAGCTCCTGCCCGGCGAGGTAGCGCTGGCCGTGGACCACGGCCTTCGGCTCGCCGGTGCTCCCGCTCGTGAAGACGATCACGCACGGGTCGTCCGCGGCGAGCTCGACCGCCGCCGCCGGCGGGCTCTCGTAGAGGCCGGGATCCCCGCACCACAGGACGGGGCAGTCGGGCTGCGCGGCTTCGAGCTCGACGGCGTTGCGCTCGTCGGCGAGGATCACCGACGGCCGGGCGAGCCCCAGCCGGAGCCTCAGATCGGCCGCGCGCAGCTGCTCGTTGCACGGCACGGCGACCGCTCCGATCCGCCAGCACGCGATCATCGAGACGACCCACTGCGGGCGGTTTCCGATCAGCGTGAGGACCCGCTCGCCCCGGCCGACGCCGAGCTCGCCCAGCGTGCCGGCGAGCCCGGCGCTGAGACTCGCGACGCGGCCGAACGTCCACTCCGCGCGGGTCCCGTCTCGGCCCAGCTCGACCAGCGCGACGCGGCCGGGGTCGGCGCTGTCAACCGTGTCTCGGGCGTAGTTCACGGGGGTATCCTCCATCTTCCCTGGCCCACGCACGCACTGGACGGAGCGAGCAATGGCGGTTGCCGCCAACCCCACCGACAAGACCGACGAGCAGCGCGCGATCATCGAGATGGTCCGCCGGTTCGCCGACGAGCAGATCCTCCCGAACGCCGGCCGCCTCGACCGGGCCGACGAGTTCCCGACCGAGATCGTCGCCCAGATGCGGGAGCTCGGCCTGTTCGGCGTGACGATTCCCGAGGAGTACGGCGGGATGGGCCTCGACCTGGCGACCTACGCGATGATCGTCGAGGAGCTCTCGCGCGGCTGGATCTCGATCTCCGGGATCGTCAACACCCACTTCATCGGCTCGTACCTCCTGATCAGGTACGGGACCGAGGACCAGCGCCGCAGATACCTCCCGTCGATGGCCACCGGCGAGATCCGGGCGGCCTTCTCGCTCTCGGAGCCCGAGATGGGGTCCGACGTCCAGGCGATCAAGACGCGCGCGCAGCGAGGCGACGACGGTCGGTGGGAGATCAACGGTCAGAAGATGTGGGTCACCAACGGCCTGATGTCCGGTCTCGTCTTCGTGCTCGTCAAGACCGACCCCGACGCCAAGCCCCGCCACCGCGGGTTCACGTGCTTCATCGCCGAGAAGGAGCCCGGCGTCTCGGAGAACGTCGGCGCGTTCGCCGGCCTCGACGTGCCCCCGAAGATCCAGAAGCTCGGCTACAAGGGGGTCGAGTCGACCGAGCTCGTCTTCGATGGATACCAGTGCCCTTCAGCGAACATTCTTGGGGGGGAGCCCGCCGGGTTGAACGCCGGCTTCGGGCAGATGATGGACGCCCTGGAGGTCGGCCGGGTCAACGTCGCGGCCCGCGGCGTCGGGATCGCCCAGCGAGCGCTCGAGCTGGCGCTGCGCTACTCGCAGGAGCGCCATGCCTTCGGCAAGCCGATCGCCCAGCACCAGGCGATCCAGTTCAAGCTCGCCGACATGGCCACCCAGATCGAGGCGGCACGGCTGCTGACGATGAGCGCGGCCAGGCTCAAGGACTCCGGCCACCGGGCCGATCTCGAGGCCGGCATGGCAAAGCTGTTCGCCTCCGAGGCCGGCCGCTTCTGCGTCGAGGAGTCCTTCCGGATCCACGGGGGCTACGGCTACTCCAAGGAGTACGAGATCGAGCGCCTCTATCGCGATGCGCCGCTCCTGCTGATCGGCGAGGGGACCTCCGAGATCCAGCGGATGGTGATCGGCCGCAAGCTGCTCGAGCGCCACAAGATCTGACCCACCTTTAGTCGCGCCGTCCCCGACGGACGAATGTCGTATCCCCGGATGTCCCGGCGCGTCCGATGACACCCTCGTAGCTCTCGTCCGAGCGGCGGACCGCCCGGAGGCCCCGAGGAGAGGCGGAACGGCGATGGGTCGCGCGCGGGTGTGCTGGGCCGCGACTCTCGCAGCCCTGGTCGGGTGCGCTGCGGCGACGGCCGGCCCGGCGTCGGCGAACTTCGTCCGTGTCCACCAGGGCGCGATCACCAGCGGCCAGGCGTCGACCGGGAACTACTTCACGAAGATGGTGATCTCCGATGTCGGAACCGGTGTCGGCGCCGGTCGACAGGATGCGGCGCAGGACGGCCTTGGCGACGTCGTCGGGATCACCTCGAGCTCGGCCGGTGGCCAGACGCCCGGCTTCTATCGGATCCTCCAGGCCGCCCCGGGCCAGCCGCCATGGACGATCAGCGAGTCGAGCGGGGCAGGCGCCTACGCGCCGACCGACCTCGCCCTCGGAACCGACCCGAACGCCGGCGGCGACGTCTTCTACTGGCCGGACGGCATCGGCGGCCTGGCCGAGAGCATCGCCTTCAACGGCCGCTACTCCGACAGCGACCAGGACGCGGTGACCCGCGCGCATCCCCAACTCGCCATCGCGCTCGGCAACATCGAGACGAGTCCCGCCGTCGAGGCCGGCGCCGTCCAGCTGCTCGACGACGACTCCCTCGCGCTGTGGCCGAAGACCAACGGCGGGATCGTCGGGCCGGGCGTCTACCTCCCGACGCCGACCGGTACCCGCGTCTGCGGCGGACATCTCCTCGTCGGCGACATCACCGGCGACGGAGCCGACGACATCATCCAGTACGGCAACAGGTGCGGCGGCGGGGACAGCGGCTTTCAGGTCTGGACCGGTGGGCCCGGGACGGCGCCGGGGAACTTCACCTACCAGGGCTACTTCTCGCTCGGCCCGGGCCTCCAGTCGATGCAGATCGCCGACCTCAACGGCGACGGCCACGACGACCTCGCGTTCACGTTCGCGTCGAGCCTGACGAGCGGTGACGGCGCCTACGCGGTCGCCCTCTACGATCCGTCGCTGACGCTCGCCAACCAGCCGGCGCTCCACTTCGGCTTCCAGCCGGGCAACGACGCGACCGTCGACCTGCACACGGTGGCCGGCGGCGCCGGAGCCCTCCAGATCGGCGACGTCGCCGCGCCGGCGAACCCGAGCGCGGACACCGACGGGCACCCGGACCTCGTGATCGCCCAACCCCAGTCCGGGCAGATCGTCGTGCTGGCGAACGACCCGTCGAGCCCGGGGACCTCGTTCACGCCGTACGGCTCGCCGACCAGGTTCGGCGACGGTACCGCCGTCAGCAACGGCCCGGACGGGCTCGCGCTGGGGAACATCGACACCGACGGGCGGCTCGACATGCTCGCGTGGGCGACACGCCCGACGGCAGCCGACTGGGAGGTCTACACGGCCACCCGTCCACCCGCCGTGACGCTCGCCGCCTCGCAGTCCAAGGCCTTCACCGGCGCGCCCGTGACCTTCACGGCGACGGCGACCGCGCCTGCCGCGTCACCCCAGGACGCGACGCTCGACCACGTCGACTGGGACTTCGACGGCAACGGCACGGTCGATCAGACGACGAGCGCGCCGTCGGTGACCCACACGTTCACGACGACCGGCGACAAGAACGTGTTGGCGACGTATGTCAACACCGCCGGCGACAGCGTCACCGTCCATCTCCCGGTCGCCGTGCGGATCGGCACGCCGCTCGCGGTCAGCCTCGCCCCGAAGCCGGCGTCGACCCCGCCGGGCGTGGCCACCGACTTCACGGCGAGCGCGACGGGAGGCTACCCGGGCAGCGGCGGCGCGTCGCCGTCGTACACCTACACCTTCACGACCGACGCCGGCACCACGGCGAACCCCCAGGCGGCCGTCCTGCGGACGACGTGGGCGAGCCCGACCCGGGGCACGGTCGCCGTCAGCGTGAGCGACGGCCAGGGACAGACGGCGACCGACTCGGTGTCGGTCCGCGTCGCCAACCCGCTGAGCGTGGCGATCGCCCCCGCGCTCGGCCACAACCTGATGGCCGGCGAGCCGCGGACCCTGGTCGCGACCGCGACCGGCGGCATCGGGGCGCTCCACTACGCGTGGGACCTCGACGGCAACGGGACGTACGAGACGGACACGGGAACGACCGGGCAGACGTCGGTGACCTTCCCGGCGGCCGGCACGCCGACCGTCGGCGTCCGGGTGACGGACTCCGACCCGTCGGGCGGCGTGCTCGTCACGACGACGCAGAGCCTGATCGTCCGCCCGGTCCTCAGCGCCGTGATCGACCAGGCCCCGGCGTCGCCGATCCCGGGCGACCAGATGACGTTCGACAGCGTCGACAGCACCGGCGGCGAGCCGTTCGGCGCGACGCCGTACACGTACGCGTGGACGCTCGACGGCAGCGTCGTGGCCGGAGCGAGCGCGGCCACGCTGATGCACACGTTCCCGACGCCCGGCCGCCACACGGTCGGCCTGACGATCACCGATGCGTACGGCCGCACGCAGCAGGCGAGCGACGCGTTCAAGGTCGCCGCGCCGCTGACCCCGAACTTCACGAGCACGCCGGTCGACCCGCAGATCGGGGACACCGTCGCGTTCGCCGCGAGCTCGACGACCGGCGGGATCCCGCCGTACACCTACGAGTGGGACCTCGACGGCGACGGCGTCTACGACGCCGCGGCGGCCGGCAACCCCGCGCCGACCCACGCGTACCCGGCGAGCGGGATCTACCAGGTCTCGCTGCGCGTCACAGACAGCGACGGCGTGCTCGCCACGGTCACGCTGCCGGTCGGCGTGGCGACCGCGCTGACGGCTGCGCAGCGGATCCTGCCGGCCCAGCCGGCGCCCGGCCAGGCGGTGACCTTCGACGCGACGAGCACGGTCGGCGGCACCCATCCGTACGTCTACTCGTGGACGCTGGACGGCGCCCTCCTGACGGGACCCGGCGACGGCGCCGACCAGATCCAGCGGACCTTCCCGGCGCCCGGACATCACACGATCGCCCTCAGCGTGACCGATCACGCCGGCCACACGAGCGCCGTCGCCGCCGAGTCCTTCAAGGTCGCGGCGCCCGTGGTCGCCGCGTTCACCGGAACGCCGGGCCTCCCGCAGACCGGCGAGCAGGTCAGCTTCGACGCGGGCACATCGACCGGCGGCATCCCGCCGCTCCACTACGCGTGGGACCTCGACGGGAACGGGACCTACGAGGACGACACGGGCACGACCGCCGCCGATCACGTCACCTTCACGACGGCCGGCGTCCACGCGGTCGGCCTCCAGGTGACCGACGCCGACGGCGTGAGCACGACGATCACCCACAACGTCCAGGTCGCCCCGGCCCTGACGGCGTCGCTGACCCACACGCCGGCGATCCCGGCGCCCGGCCAGCCCGTCACGCTCGACGCATCGGCGAGCACCGGCGGCGCCGGGGCGCTGAGCTTCGCCTTCGACCTCGACGGCGCCAGCACGTTCGCCAACTCGGCCGGGGCGGCGTCGTCGTTCACGACCGCGTTCACGACCAAGGGAGATCATCAGGTGGCGGTGCGCGTGACCGACTCCGGTGGGCATCAGCAGGTCGCCAACTCCGTCGTCACGGTCGCCGATCCACTGATTGCGGCCCTCAGCCTGAGCCCGGCGCACCCGGAGACCGGGGACACGGTCACGCTCGACGCGTCGGGCTCGACCGGCGGCGTCGGCACGCTGCACTATGGGTTCGATCTGAACGGCGACGGCACGGTCGACGGGCCGACGTCGACCGCGGCGAGCGCCACGGCAACGGTCGCAAATCCGGGCACCGCGACGTTCGGCGTCGATCTCGGCGACGACCGCTCGCAGCACGCCCAGGCGATCGCGACGACGGTCGTCACCCAGCGCCTCGTGCCGGCGTTCGCGATCCCGTCGGTGATCACCGACGACCAGCCGGCGACCTTCGACGCGAGCGCGACGTCCGGCGGGGCGCCGCCCCTGCACCTGCGGTGGGATCTCGACGGCAACGGCTCGTACGAGACGGACGCGGGCAGCGCGCTGAGCGAGACGGCGAGCTTCCCGCACGACGGGACACAGACGGTCGGCCTGGAGGTCACCGACGCACTCGGTCACGTCCACGCGATCCGCCAGAGCATCACCGTCCTCCAGGGGTGCATCCACACGCTGCGGTTCGGGTCGAACGTGATCACGACGGCGACCAACGCGATCTGCCTCAACCGGACGTCGGGCGCGGCCGACTCGACGTACGCCGCCAATGGCTCGATCGTCCTCAACGGCATGCCGATCACCAAGGCCCCGGGGTCGACGCTGACGATCACCCCGCCGATCGGAACCGCGCTGGCCAAGATCACGGGAACGGCCGTCCGCGTCGACGAGGCCGGCGCGAACATAGTCAACGGCGCGATCGACTGGCTGCTGCCGGCGGGCGGGCCGGGCCAGGAGCACTCGATCGCGAACGTCGGCCTCCCGCCGGCCGGCATCGACCTGCTGGGTCTCCACGCCGAGGGGCGGATCTCCTTCGCGGTCGGCATGGACGCCGACGGGACGCCGTACGTGCGGGTCGGCGCCTATCTCGAGATCCCCGGCTTCACGCTCACCGAGGCGACCGACTCGCCCGGCGTGACCGGGAAGATCTCGTTCCGGATCGACGCGCAGGGCGTGCACTTCGACGCCGTCAAGATGCAGGTCGACCACGCCAAGCTCCACGACCTCGACATCAACCAGATCTGCCTCTCGTACGTCGCGGCCGGTCAGACCGGCGACCAGTGCGACCAGTTCGCGGACCCGGCCGGCCAGCCGTTCTTGACCTGCGCGACGGACACGTCGACGAACCGGTGGAACGGGACGATGGACGTCGGCCTGCCGACGAAGAGCGACGCCGGCTTCGCCTTCTCGGGCGAGCTCCAGAACGGGACGCTCGGCAACATCGCCGCGAAGGCCGAGTTCGGCCACACGGTTCCGCTGGAGGAGGGCGTCTACCTGAAGTCGATCGCCGCCGGCCTGTGCCTGACGCCGGCGCCGATGCAGATCCGCGGCCAGGCCGTGATCAGTGCGCTGCCGCTCGGCTCCGACGACGCGGTCGAGGTCGACGGGTCCTTCCTCTACGTCGACGCCGCCAACGGTCAGCCGTGGTCGATCACCCTCCAGGGGGGCCTGACGATGTTCGGGCATCACCTCGCCGACGGGACGCTTTCGCTGAACGGGGACGACGCGCTCGACGTCGGCTTCCACGCCCGCCTCCAGCTCCCCAGCGACGACGTCGACGCCGCGTCGGTCGACGGCCAGGTGAACGGCTGGATGCAGGGGACGAGCTTCGACATCGAGGGGAGCGTCAGCGTCTGCCTGCTCGACGTCGCGTGCGTCAACGGCAACGCCCTCGTCTCGAGCGACGGCGTCGCGGCGTGCGCGTCGCTGGGCACGATCTACTACCCGATCGTCACCTTCAGCGGTGGTATCCCTGACTTCTCCTACGGCAGCTACAGCGTCCAGACGGGCTTCGGCTACCCGTGGAACGGGAGCGTCGACGTGATGGGCGACTCGTGCGACGTCGGACCGTGGCGCCCGGCCGGGGCTCCCGGCCTCGCGTCGGCGGCCGCGCTGCGCGTGGCGAGCGGCCTGCGGGCGGCGGGCGGCCTCGGGGCGGCGAGCGGCCTACGGGCGGCGAGTGCCCCTTACACGTTCACCGTCAAGTCGGGGACGCTCTTGGAGAGCATGCGGTTGCACGGCGCCTCGGGCGCCCCGGACGTCACGATCACGGGCCCCGACGGGACTCAGATCGTGGCCTCGGCGTTCCAGGGGGCATCGCGTCAGACCGGGAGGTACGTGATCGCCCAGGATCCGCAGAACGCGACGACCGCCTTCGAGCTGCTCAAGCCGGCGGCCGGCGTGTGGACGGTGACGCCGGGGCTCGGCAGCACGATCACGTCGGTCGACACGGCCCCGCTCGTGCTTCCGCCGGCCGTCGGAGCCCGCGTGATCCACGACCGGTCGGGTTACCGCGTCGACTACACCTACACGCCGCAGGCGGGCGCGGCCCTGAACTTCGTCGAGCACCACGGCGGCCTCGCCCAGAGCCTCGGGTCGGGGCACGCGGCGACGTGTCCGGCGGCCGTCCGCCGGCGGACGGGCCGCAGCGCGACGATCAGGGTGCGCTGCGGAACGGTTGCCTTCACGCCGACCGACGGGCCGGGCGGGAGGCGGGAGGTCGACGTGCAGATCACTCGCCACGGGATGCCCCTGACCACGTTCAAGGTGGCCTCGTACGTTGCGCCTGCGCCCCGTGTGCCGGCCCGGGTCCCGGGGCTCCGGCTGCACCGCACGGCCAAGCACGTCGTCCTGACCTGGGACGGCTCGCGGCTGGCGACGCGCTACGAGGTCAGCGCGACGTCGACCGAGGGCTATCAGCGCTTGTACATCGCCAGGGCCGGCTGCCGGGTCCAGGCCCTGCCGCAGAGCCCGACCACCACGTCGGTCGCGGTCACGATCACGCCGGTCGGCGCGAACGGCCGCCGGGGTCCGGCGGCTCGTCTGCTGCTCCCGGTCAGGGCGCTCCACGCCGGCGCTCGCGCGATCAGGCCCGTCAGCGGGGTGGCCCGCTCGACCTGCTCGTGAGGCGCACGCCGGGTCTCGCGATCGGGTCGCGTGTGCCGGCCGAGCCGAAACGCTTTACTAGACTGCCGCCGGTGAGTTCAGCCACCGATGCCAAGTCGCAGATCGAACGGGCGATCTCCAACTTCATGGACGAGGTCCCCGCCCTCAAGCCGCTGAAGCTCGTCTTCGGACTCGAGCTGCGCGGGAGGGGCGACGTCCAGCAGTTCCGGGTCGAGCTGCCGGGGCCGAAGATCGTCAAGGACTCGGCGCCGGACGCGAAGGTCCGCGTCGAGATGGCGCGGGCATTCTTCAACGAGATGGCCAAGGACGCGAA
Source organism: Solirubrobacteraceae bacterium (assembly GCA_035553395.1). Classification (GTDB taxonomy): domain Bacteria; phylum Actinomycetota; class Thermoleophilia; order Solirubrobacterales; family Solirubrobacteraceae; genus Palsa-513. The sequence goes on from DASZKP010000077.1 coordinate 40,933, forward strand.
GCTCGCCGACTGGCAGGATGCCTTCCGCTACGGGCAGGCCAAGGCGACCGGGGTTCCCCAGATCCTCCAGCTCGTCGCCCACGTCGCCGAGCTCCAGGAGGAGCGCAACCGGCTTCGCCGGGCCAAGCCCCAGGCGAAGTAGGGCGAGCCGCAGCTCGCCTGTGTGCCCGTCTGCGACGGCGGGCCGGTCATCGGAGCTCGTCGTCGGCGCTCGGGCGGGTCCCTGCGTCGGGCGTGTCCGCCGTCGGCAGTCGCGGGCTCGCCGGCGCCGCCGCCATCAACTCGACGCGGTGACCTCCGGGAGTCCAGGCGAATGCCCGGGGGGCGCCCCAGTGCTCGGTCCGTGGCTCGACTGTGTGACCGGCCGCCCGCAGGCGGGCGAGCGTCGCCTGGTAGTCGGGGACGACCACGGCGACGTGACCCTCGGGCGCGACGGTCGGCTCGTCGTTCCAGAGCAGGTGGATCTGCGTGCCGCCCCGCTCGAGCCAGGCGGCCCGGTCGCGCAGGGCGCGCGGCGGTTCGACGGGCGCGAAGCCGAGCGTCTGCCAGAACGCGGTGGCCCGGGGACCGTCGGCGGGCGCGGTCTCGAGTGCGACGTGGGCGATCACCCGGCCGACGCTACCACGGCCGGCGCGGGAGATACGTCGCGTGCGTCGGCTCAGCTCGTGACCGCGAAGTCCTCGGTGTAGGTGCCGCCGGCGCCCTGCCCGACGAGCTGCGGAACCCCGGCTGCCGCGCCGATGCCGGTGTCCTTGAAGGTCGGGCTGAGGATGTTCGCGCGGTGGCCGGGCGAGCTCATCCACGACGTGACGATTGCCGCGGGTGTGGCGAGTGAGCCGGTCGCGGCGGCGATGTTCTCGCCGATGCTCCAGCCCTTGTTCGGCTTGATGTAGCCGACCGCGGTCAGGCGGCTGAGCATCGTGCTGCCGGACGGGCTGGTGTGGTCGAAGTAGTTCTTGGCGACCATGTCCAGCGAGTGCTGGGAGGCGGCCGTGTTGAGCGCGGCGTTGGAGCGCAGCGCCGGCAGGCGGGCGGCGGCCCGCTGCTGGTTGATCAGGCACAGCGTCGCCGCGGCGATCCGCGCGAGGTCCGTCGAGCTGGGCATCAGGCTCGCGTCGGCGCAGGTCGAGGCAGCGCGGGCGGTCTGTGCACCGGATGTGGCGGCGATCGCCGGAGCTGCGGCCAGTGCGCAGGCGGCGGCCGCGGCGCAGCAGGCGATCGCGGCTGTGGCCTTGCGGTGAGTTGGGCGCGGGACGGATGCGGGCATCGTGCTATCTCCTCTTGAAGGCATCGGGTGTTGCCCTCGACGGCCGGGCAGCCGCGCGGCCGTCACGAAGGTGACTTCTCTGCGGGCCGTGTCTCCGCTCGTGGGAGCGGACTCCCTCGGCGGGGAAGGAGGCGAGTGCGGATCTGCGACCGTATCGGCTGGGCTGACGTGTCAGTCAATCGGACTGGCCGAAGGTATGAGACACTGACATCCGATCGACTGACACCAATCAGTCGTCGTGTCCGATCGCCGGGCCCACGGGCCACCGGGGCGGCCGGCGGCCGGGAGGTCTAGACTCGATGGCATGTCGCGAGACGAGGCCGAGCGGGACTGTGCCGAGCGCAACGCCGTGCCAGGCGCTCAGCCCGGCGTCCACTGGCTCGCGCGCGAGTTCTCGCCGGGTGAATGGTCGGCGGTGCGCGTCGTGATCCCGGGACTCACGGGCCGCGGGGCGATCGGGCCGTTGAAGACGACGACAGAGTCCGGGCCGCGACCCGAGCAGCCGCCGGATCCCCGGCCGGTCCACAACCCCCTGTGGGGTACGTGGTGAGCCTCCCCGGCGGGGGCGGGGGCGGGGGCGGCGGCGGCGTGCGCGGACCCGCACCGGCACCCGACGGGGGCCGCGCGGCCTGGCGGGCGGTGGACGTCGAGATCGGACCGGGTCACTACCACTTCAGATCGCAGGCGCCCCGCACGCCGATGCGCTTCCGGCGGGCGGCCGTGATGCGCGGCTACGAGACGGAGATGGGCGCCCTGGATGGCGGCGCGGTGACCCTGATCGTGCACGACAAGCCGACCGCCGGGCGGCCGCCGGTCGCCGACGTCGACCTGCCGCAGTTCGACGTCGACCCGGACGGCGCGGTCCACCCGCGGACGGGCTGAGCCGGACTCAGCTCCTCGCGCCGAAGTCCTCGGTGTAGGTCCCACCTGGGCCGGCGCCGACGAGCGCCGGGGCCGCGGCGGCTGCGGCGATCCCGGTGTCGCGGAATGCGGCGTTGAGGATGTTCGCGCGGTGGCCGGGTGAGTTCATCCACATCTTGACGATCGACGCGGGCGTCGCGAGTGAGCCGGTCGCGGCGGCGATGTTCTCGCCGATCGTCCACGCGTGGTTCGGCTTGATGTAGCCGACCGCCGTCAAGCGCGACTTCGGCGTGCTCCCGGACGGGCTGACGTGATCGAAGTAGTCGTTGGCGACCATGTCGGCGGAGTGCTGGGCGGCCGCGGCGCCGAGGGCCGCGTCGGAGCGCAGCGGGGCCAGATCGGCGGCCGCCCGCTGCTGGTTGATCAGGCAGAGCGTGGCCGTCGCGATCCGGGCGCGGTTGGTCGGAGTCGGGACGAGGTTGGCGTCGGCGCACGCGGCGGATGTGCTGCCCGATCGCACCAGCCTTCGGCTGTGATGAGTCGAGCGTGCGGGGGCGTGGTGACCGGCGGCCAGCGCCGGGCTCGCCGGGAGTGCGGCCGTCGCGGCCGTCGCGGCCGCTGCGGCGAGGATCAGGCCGGTGAGCTGCGCCCGGCTGCGCGGACGCGCGGAGCGACTGAGCATTGTGGGACCTCCTGGCGATGGGCCGATGACCCGCTGGGCCGATGCCCGTGCCGCGGCACCGGCTGATTCCCAGCGGATGGCGAGGCGGTGGGTCTGTGTCGCCGCCTCGGGGATCCCCGCCTGTCAGAGGGAGGGGCGGTGGGCGGCTTGCATTCCGGATCGGCAGCGGGAATCGGGACGCCGACCGCGTCAGGGTTTCCTTACGACGTACGTCCAGCGCGGTCCGCTCGGTGCGGAGCGGCCCGGCTCAGCGCAGGACGGCCTGCTCGGGGTCGTCCTCGTAGAGCCTGATCACGCGGACGCCGCCGTCCGGGCCGCCCTCCTGGTCGAGGGCGACGAGGCAGAGCCGGCAGAGGACGCATTCGTCGAAGTTCGCTTCGACCAGGCGCAGGCCGCCGTCGTCGTCGGCGGCGAAGATGTCGACCGGGCAGACCTCGACGAGCTTGGCGACGATCTTCGGATCCTCGGCGACGGCGGCGTCGACCTCGACGTTGATGAACAGGGCGCTCACGCCGGGCTCCTCGCTTCGATCTTGGCCCGGATCAACGCGGGGATCTCGGAGATCTCCTCGGCGACCTGGATCCCGGCTTCGGCGAGTCGGCTGATCTTCTCGGCGGCGGTGTCCTCCTTGCCCTCGACGATCGTCCCGGCATGGCCGAAGCTCATCCCGGGCATCTCGTCCATGAAGCGGCCGGCCATGAAGGCGACGATCGGCAGGCGGGAGTCGTTCTCGGCGACCCAGCGGGCGAGCTCGGCCTCCATCCGGCCGCCGGGCTCGGTGTAGATCACGATCCCCTCAGTCTCGGGATCGGCTTCGAAGAGGGGCATCAGCTCGGCGTAGGTCGACCCGATGATCGCGTCGCCGCCGATCGACACGGCGGTCGACTGGCCGAGGCCGGCGGCGGTCAGCGTGGAGGACATCTCGGTGGTCATCCCGCCGGAGCGCGATATCACGCCGATCGGACCGGGGGTGTAGGCCTGCGCGGCGTTCTTGGCCGGCCCGCCGATGCCGCCCATCTTGACGACGTCGGGGACGATCATGCCAAGGCAGTTCGGACCGATGATCCGGGCGCCGCGGAGCGCGGCGAGCTCGACCATCTGGGCGACGTCGCGGCGGGGGATCCGCTCGGTGACGATCACGATCAGCTTGATGCCGTTCTCGATCGCCTCGACGACGGCGTCACGGGTGAAGGCGGGGGGGACGGTGACGACCGACCCGTAGATCGGCTCGCCGTGGTTCTCGACGGCCTGGGCGACGGTGTCGAAGACCGGCACGCCGTGGACGTCGCGGCCGAGCCGGCCGGGCGTGACGCCGCCGACGATCTTCGCGCCGTTCCCGTAGTCGAGGCACTCCCGCGTGAGATTGACGGCCTCGCGGCCGGTGATCCCCTGGACGATGAAGGTGGTGTCGGCGTCGATCAGGATGCTCACGCTGCGACCTCCGGGCCGGTCGCGGCCCCCTGGATCTTGGCGACCGCCCGGCGGGCGGCCTCGTGCATCGAGACGGACCGGTCGGCGTAGTCGATTCCGTAGCGGCGGAGGATCTTGAAGCCCTCGTCCTCCCAGGCGCCCGGGATCCGGAAGATCGCGATCTTCTCGGCCGGGTTGTAGCCGAGCTCGACGCAGGCCTTGATCACGCCGCGGGCGACGATGTCGACGCGGGTGTTGGAGACGATCGACATCATCACGGCGATCTGGTCGACACCGGGCTTCTGGAGGACGAGCTTGGCCAGGCCGCAGGCCTTGGCGACCGACGGGTTGCCGCCGATCTCGCAGTAGTTGGCCGGCCGGCCGCCGTGGGCGCGGACGGCGTCGAACAGTGTCAGTGAGCCGCCGCCGGCGCCGATCACGAGACCGATGTTGCCGTCGAACTCGGTGACGTTCCCGGCGACGCCGCGGTGGTCCTGGGCGTCGACGGCCTCGCCGGCGAGCTCGAACGGTGTCGCCTCGCGGGCCTGGCGGGTCTCTTCGTCCCCGACGCCGAGGGCATCGAGCAGCGTCTTCTGGCGGGGGCGGGCCTCGTTCTCCATGTCCATGTGGGCGTCGAGCGCGACGAATCTGCCGTCGGCGAGCTCGCCGATCGGGTTGATCTCGGCGAGTGTCATGTCGTAGTCGACGAACAGGCGGGCCAGCCGGGCGAGGATCGGGGTCAGCCGGTTGAGGCGGGTGCCGGTCACGCCGACGGAGGCGATCACCTGCTTGGCCTGCCAGTCGGAGAAGGGGAGGATGTTCGAGAAGTGGCCGCGGCCGACGTGGTCGGGGTGGTTCTCGGCGACCTCCTCGATGTCGATCCCGCCCATGTCGGAGAAGAGCATCACCGGCGCTTTGCGCAGTCCGTCCCAGACGACGCCGGCGTAGTACTCGTGGGCGACGTCGGCGCGCGGGTCGACGAGCACGCCGCGGGGCATGTGGCCGCCGATCTCGAGCTCGAGCACGGTCTGAGCGTGGGCGGCTGCCTCCTGGGGCGTCGCCGCGAACTGGATCCCCCCGGCCTTCATCCGGCCGCCGGTCAGGACCTGCGACTTGATCACGATCTCGCCGCCGATCTCCCGGGCGATCTCCCCGGCCTGCTCGGCCGTCGTGGCGAAGCCGAACTTCGTCACTGGTATCCCGGCGCGCTTGACGATCTCGCGCGCCTCGTATTCAAAGAATCGCATTGGTTCCAGTCAGGTGGGTCTTTGGAGCGGCTCAGGATATCCGGACGCTGGGGGCGACGCGGGAGCCGGCCGGGCGTCGGCCGGCGGTCGTTTTCGGCGGCGGAGAGCGCCGGGGGGTCGGGCCGGGTCGGGTCCGGGTGAGTGTGCACCTTCTCGGCGATATAGCTGCCTGAGTCTGTCAACTACTTCTCCCAGGTCCTTCGACTGCCTCCCCGGGGCGATCCGCGCCCGACGAGCTCTTGTCCTCCGAGAAGGCTAGGCGGCGTAGCGGGCGGCCAGCTCGGGGTCCTTCTCGGCGAGCATGTCGGCGAGTGTGACCATCACCTTGCACTGCTTCCAGGTCGCGTCGTCCTGCATCTTGCCGTCGATCATGTGGACGCCGCGGCCGTCGGGGATCGCCTCGAGCACCTTGCGGGCGAAGGCGACCTCCTCGGGGTCTGGGCTGAAGACGCGCTTGGCGATGTCGATCTGGACGGGGTGCAGCGACCAGGCGCCGACGCAGCCCATCACGTAGGCCGAGCGAAACTGCGTCTCGCAGCCGTCGACGTCGCGGATGTCGCCGAACGGGCCGTAGAAGGGGAGGGCGCCGACGGCGGCGCAGGCGTCGACCATGCGGCCGATCGAGTAGTGCCATAGATCCTGCTGGGCGCTCGGGCGGGGCGCATCGGGTGCGTCGGGGTCGGGGTCGGCGATCACGCGGTAGCCGGGGTGGCCGCCACCGACGCGTGTCGTGCGCATCCGCCGGGAGGCGGCGAGGTCGGCCGGGCCGAGGCTCATGCCCTGCATGCGGGGGCTGGCGGCGGCGATCTCCTCGAGGTTGGCGACGCCGAGCGCGGTCTCGAGGATCGCGTGGATCAGGATCGGCCGCTCGAGGCCGGCACGAGCCTCGAGCTGGGCGAGCAGGCGGTCGACGTAGTGGATGTCGAAGGCGCCCTCGACCTTGGGAACCATGACGACCTCGAGACGGTCGCCGATCTCTGTTACGAGGGTCGAGATGTCGTCGAGCGCCCAGGGCGACTCGAGCGAGTTGACGCGGGTCCAGAGCGCGGTCGCGCCGAGGTCCATCTCCTTGGCGATCCGGACGAGGCCGTGGCGGGCGGCCTCCTTGCGCTCGACGGCGACGCCGTCCTCGAGGTTGCCGAGCAGGATGTCGGTGCGGGCGGCGATGTCCGGGACCTTGGCGGCCATCTTCTCGTTGCTCGGATCGAAGAAGTGGATCATCCGCGACGGCTTGACCGGGATCTCCCGGAGCGGGTCGGGGGCGCCGATGGCCAGGGGCGCGAGGAAGGCGCGGGGGTTGCGCAAGGGGATTCTCCTTGGTCGACGCTGCAGAGGCTCGCGGGAACCGTAGCGGGGAAAGCCCGGGAGCACGCCCGGGGCGCTGCGATGTGGACCGACCCGGCCGAGTTCGTGCTATTACCAAGGGCATGCGGACTCGACGGCTGTGGGTTGGCTTGCTGGCGGTGATCGGACTGGCCCTCGCGGTTCCGGCGGCCGGCGCTCCGCGCATCTCGACCGTTGCGACCGCGACGACGAGGCACGTCACGCTGCGGGCGCCGGCCCAGTTCAACCTCGAGTTCGCCGAGCTGCGCTTCTCCGGTCGCGGCGCGTCGTCGCTGCGCGTCGCCTTGACGCGGGCCCCGGGCCTCTACTACGTGGCCGCCGCGCTCGTCCGCAAGCCGTCGCGCGGCGGACCGCGGGCGCTGGTCCTCGTCGTCAACGAGCGGCCGCGGGGGTCGCTCGCGCCGGACGCGGCGTCGATCGGGCTGCGGCTGAGCGCCGGCGCCGGGCTCGGCGCGCCGGTCGTCGCCCAGCTCACTAACCCGCTCCCCGGGTTGCCGGGGGTCTCGTCGGCGTCTCATCTGTGCGGGTTGGGCAGGGCCCATGGGGCGTCCGGGCTGTCGAAGCTGCTGAGCGCGGGGCGCGCGCTCGCGGGATTCTCGACGACCGCTGCCGTCGCCGAGGCCTACGACGTCGCCTGCGGCCTGCCGTACGACCCGGCGTTCGCGCGCGCGATCACTCCGTGCACGACGACGAGCCTGGCGGCCGGCTGCTGCCCGGCGAACGCGATGTGCGTCGCCCCCCCGACCCCGACCCCTGCTCCGACGCCGACCCCGACTCCGACGCCGACCCCGACACCTACGCCCACGCCGATTCCCGTGCCGAGCTGCCCGTGCCCGTCGCCGCCGCCGTGCCAGGCCGGCCACGCGTGTCCGCTGGCGGTGTCCGCCGGCACGCGGGCGATCGCCTGCCCGCTCGCGGTCTCGCCGACGATCGCCTGCTAGAGCAAGCGGGGCCACGGAAGCTTCGACCGGCGGGCCGTGGACGACCCGGGATGTCGCCCAATGGCTCCCGATATGCTCTCGCCGGCCTGCACGGTCGACCGATCGACCGCCGTGTGCCGCGGTCGGCGCCGGTCACCGGCCGGCCGGCGCAAGCGTCGTCCGTTGTCTTCGGCTCGCCGGTTGGCGGCCAAGTGAGAAGGAGAACCCGATGAGCCAAGTCGAGACCGGCCAGGCGGCCCGCGAGGCGAGCGGCGCCCATCCGTACGGCCGCTACCTCGAGGAGTTCGAGGTCGGCGCCGTCTACAAGCACTGGCCGGCGAAGACGGTGACCGAGTCCGACGACCACCTGTTCTGCCTGATCACGATGAACCACCACCCGCTGCACCTCAACGACGTCTACGCGGCGGCGTCCCAGCAGGGGCGTAACGTCGTCGTCGGACCGCTCGTCTACTCGCTGGCCCTGGGAATGTCGGTCTCGGACGTGAGTGGCAAGGCGATCGCGAACCTCGCGACCGACGAGCTGCGCCATCCGGCGCCGGTCTTCCACGGGGACACGCTGTACTGCGAGTCGGAGGTGCTCGAGAAGCGGGAGTCGAAGACCAAGCCGGATCGGGGAACCGTGCGCGTGCACACGCGGGTGCTCAACCAGGACGGACTGCTGGTCGCCGAGTTCAAGCGACTGGTCCTCGTACCGCGTCGTAGTCCCGGTGGTCCACAGGTACCCGACGGAGTGGCCGACGGGGCCGTAGAGTAAGGCGGAGAGAGAGTCCGTTCAACACACAGAGGAGCCAGCAAGCCGTGATCGAGACCACCGCCCCGACCAAGCACCAGCGTCTGATCACGTGGGTCGCTGAAGTCGCCGAGCTCACGCGACCCGACGCGATCCACTGGTGTGACGGCTCCGAGGAGGAGTACGAGGGCCTCTGCCAGGCGCTGATCGACGCGGGCACCGCTGAGCGACTGGCAGACGACAAGCGCCCGAACTCGCTGCTCGTGCTCTCCGATCCGGCCGACGTCGCGCGGGTCGAGGACCGGACGTTCATCTGCTCGCACGACGAGCGGGACGCCGGGCCGACGAACAACTGGCGTGACCCGGCTGAGATGCGCGAGCTGCTCGGCGACCTCTTCACCGGGTCGATGGTCGGGCGGACGATGTACGTCGTGCCGTTCTCGATGGGTCCGATCGGGTCTCCGATCGCCCATGTCGGAGTCGAGTTGACCGACTCGCCGTACGTGGTCGCGAGCATGCGGGTGATGACCCGGATGGGTCAGGACGCGCTCGACGCGATCGGGGAGGACGGCGAGTTCGTGCCGTGCGTGCACTCGGTCGGGATGCCGCTCGGCGAGGGCGTCGAGGATGTCTCGTGGCCGTGCAACGCCGACAACAAGTACATCGTCCACTACCCGGAGACCCGCGAGATCTGGTCGTTCGGGTCGGGTTACGGCGGAAACGCCCTGCTGGGGAAGAAGTGCTTCGCCCTGCGCATCGCGTCCGTGATGGCGCGGGACGAGGGCTGGCTGGCCGAGCACATGTTGATCCTCAAGCTGACGTCGCCGGCCGGCGAGCTGAAGTACATCGCGGCGGCGTTCCCGTCGGCGTGCGGCAAGACCAACCTGGCGATGCTGATCCCGACGATCGAGGGGTGGACGGTCGAGACGATCGGCGACGACATCGCGTGGATGAAGTTCGGCGAGGATGGCCGGCTGTACGCGATCAACCCGGAGGCCGGTTTCTTTGGGGTGGCGCCGGGGACCGGCGAGAAGACGAACCCGAACGCGATGCTGACGGTCGCCGAGAACACGGTCTTCACGAACTGCGCGAAGACCGACGACGGCGATGTCTGGTGGGAGGGCATGACCAAGGAGAAGCCGGCCCATCTGATCGACTGGCACGGAGACGACTGGACGCCGGAGTCGAGCACGCCGGCGGCCCACCCGAATGCCCGTTTCGCGGTTGCGGCAGCCCAGGACCCGGCGATCGCCGACGAGTGGGAGGACCCGGCGGGCGTGCCGATCGACGCGATGCTGTTCGGCGGTCGGCGGGCCGGAGTGGTGCCGCTGGTCTGCGAGTCGTTCGACTGGGAGCACGGCGTCTTCATGGGGTCGACGATGTCCTCGGAGATGACGGCGGCGGCGGCCGGGACGGTCGGCAAGCTGCGCTTCGACCCGTTCGCGATGCTGCCGTTCTGTGGCTACAACATGGCCGACTACTTCACCCACTGGCTGAAGCTCGGCGCGGGTGCGGACGCGGACGCGCTGCCGAAGATCTTCTACGTCAACTGGTTTCGCAAGGACGCGGACGGCCGGTTCCTGTGGCCGGGCTTCGGCGAGAACAGCCGGGTCCTGGCGTGGATCTTCGAGCGGTGCGCGGGCTCGGTCGAGGGCGTCACGACGCCGATCGGCGTGATGCCGCTCGACGGCGGGATCGACACCGACGGCCTGGACATCGGATCTGAGGAGATGGCCGAGCTGCTGCGTGTCGACGAGGACCAGTGGCGGGCGCAGCTGCCGCAGTTCCGCGAGCACTTCGCCAAGTTCGACCGCCTGCCGGGCGAGCTTGCCGAGCAGCTGGACGCGCTCGAAGCGCGTCTCGGCTGAGTCCGGCGGAGATTTCGGGGTAGGCGGCGCCCGCGGGCGCCGCCGACCCGGCCAGCCGGATGGTCGCCTCGGTCGCGGTCGCGCTCGGCGTAGTCGCGCTGCTGACGGTCGTCCCCGGACCGGACATGGCAGTCGTCGCGAGAGCCGCCGTGACCGGAGGGCGCAGGGCGGCGGAGCAGACGGTGGCCGGCGTCGTCTGCGGCCTGCTCGTGTGGGGCCTGCTGGCGGTCGCCGGGCTGGCCGCGGTGCTCGCGGCCTCGGACGACGCGTACACGGCCGTCCGGTTGCTCGGCGCGGCCTATCTGATCTGGCTCGGCGTGCGTGCGGTGGTGCACAGCCGCGACCGGCGTAACCGTCACGTCACCGGCGGCCGCCCCGACGGTGGGGCGTGGCGGACCGGCTTGGCGGCAAACCTCCTGAACCCGAAGATCGGCGTCTTCTACACCAGCATCCTGCCGCAGCTCGTCCCTGCCGGCGCCAGCGCGGCGGCGACCCGGGCTGGTCTGGTGCTCGCGCACGCCGGTCTGTCGCTGGTCTGGCTGAACGTCTGGGCCAGGGCGGTCGGGAGTTCGCGGCGGGCGTTGGACCGGCCGGCGCTCGGAAGGAGGCTCGAGCGGCTGAGTGGCTTCGTGCTCGTCGGTCTGGGTCTGGAGATCACCGCGAGGACGTGGTGAGCCGTGCGTCGGGCCGGCGCTGGCAGCTGGCGTGAGGTGACCGTGTCCACGCGAACGCCGTTCGACACGAACACCGTTCGCGTTCACCTGACGGTGAAGTCGACAGCAGATCGTCGCGTCGACGATACGTACATCGACGGGCGGCCGGACGGGCAGCAGGTGACTCCCCGTCGGTGGTAGCGTGGCTGCATGATCATCTCGACGATGAACGACCTTCCGGGCTACGCGATCGAGGAGGTCTACGGTGAGGTGTTCGGGCTGACGGTCCGCTCGCGGAACCTCGGCTCCCAGCTCGGGGCCGGCCTGAAGTCGCTGGTCGGGGGCGAGCTGAAGGGGATGACGAAGATGCTCGCGGACGGCCGCGAGCATGCGACCGAGCGGCTGGTGGCGGAGGCCGGGGCCAAGGGTGCGAACGCGGTGCTCGCGTTCCGCTTCTATACGTCCGAGCTCGGCTCGACCTGGACTGAGATCTGCGCCTACGGGACGGCTGTCAGAGCGCGAAAGCTCTAGTCGGGATCCCTGACGAACGCGACGTTCGTCGTTCGCTCGAGATGTCCGCGCATCTCCCTCATCGCCGCGTCCTCGTCGCCGCCCTGGATCGCGTCGAGGATGAGGCGGTGATCGGCCAGCGAGCGGGCCGGCTGCCCGGCTTGTGAGAGCGAGGCCATCGACGTTCGGGCGAACGCCTCGGTCAGCTGCTCGATGACCTTCGAGAGGACGGGGTTGTGCGCGGCGGCGAGCACGGCGTCGTGGAAGCGGCGGTCACCCGCGACTCCGTCCTCACCCTTGTCGACGGCGTCGGCCATCGCGTGCAGGGCGTCGCGCATCCGCCGCAGGTCGGCCGCCGTGCGCCGGCGGGCCGCCAGCCGCGCCGCCTGGTTCTCGATCGCCTGGCGGACCTCCCAGATGTAGGGGTAGTCGGCCTGGCTCTCGAGCAGCTCGAGCGCCAGCGACGGGACGAGCTCGTGCGGCGAGCGCAGCAGGTAGATGCCGTCCCCGTGCCGGATCTCGATCAGCCCGGTGACGCGCAGGGCGGTCAGCGCCTGGCGGACGGTGTGGCGGCTGACCCCGAGTTGGACGCCGACCTCGCGCTCGGTCATCAGGCGATCGCCGGGCTTGAGCTCGTTGACGTCGATGAACTCCCGCAGCCGGTCGCTGATCTCCTCGTAGAGGGGCTTGCGCTCGACCGGGCGGAGATGGTCTTTCGCGGACACGCGCCAACCATATGGGGAGCGGCGCGAGACGTCCAGCGCTCAAGAAGATTGGTTGAACCATTTGTCCATTCACATTAGCCCGACCGTCCAAAGACAAGTGGAGTGCGGGCGGCGAATATGACGCGACGCCGACCCGAGCCGTCGCCCAGCGCAGCGCCGACAACCGTCCTCAGGAGGGCCTACCCATGTCCACGACCGTCAATTCACCCACGGCCGACAGTCTGGGGCCGCTCGATGTGGAGGGGCGACCGACCGGTGACCGCCTGGCCAGCGGAGCGATCGGCCTGCGCGGCGTCCTCTTCCTGATCGTCACCGGCGCGGCTCCGATCACGGCGATGCTCTTCAACGTCCCGGTCGCCGTCCAGGGCGGCGGCTCGGCCGCGCCGGCGGCGTTCCTGATGGCGACCTTCGCGCTGACGATCTTCTCGGTCGGCTACGTCGCGATGGCCAGGAGGGTCACGGCGGCCGGCGGCTTCTACAGCTTCATCTCCCACGGGATCGGCCAGACGGCGGCGACCGGGGCCGGCCTGCTGATGTGGCTGTGCTACGTCGCGTTCTCGGCGTCGGTGATCGGCGTCTGCGGGTACTTCGCCCACACGACGCTCAGCGACTGGCTGGGCGTCAACATCCCGGCCTGGCTGGTCGAGATCGTCGCCCTCGCGGTCATGTCGGGGCTTTCGTGGTTCCACATCGAGCTGACCTCGCGGGTGCTCGGCGTCTTCCTCACGTGCGAGGTGATCGCCCTGATCATCTTCGCGGTCGTCGTGCTCGTCCAGGGCGGGAACGGCGGCCTGACGGCGGCGCCGTTCGACCCGACGGCGGTCTTCAGCAATCCCGACGCGATCAGGGTGTTCGGCGGCGCCGCGGCCGGAGTCGCCCTGTTCGGCGCGTTCTGGTCGTGGGTCGGGTTCGAGATGGCGCCCAACTACGCCGAGGAGTCCCGCAACCCCAAGCGCCTGATGGGGCCGGCGACCTACATCTCCGTGCTCGGGCTCGGCGTCCTCTATACGGCCGTCGCCTATGTCTTCGTGATCGGCTGGGGCACCCACGGGGCCGCCCAGGCCGTGTCCGACCAGTTCTCGGGCAAGTACGAATCGGCCTTCTACCCGCTGACCGGGAAGTACTTCGGCGCGTCGCTGACCGACGCGTTCAAGCTGCTGATCGTCACGAGCTCGTTCGCGTGTGCGACGGCGTTCTACAACACGTCGGCTCGCTACGCCTACTCGCTCGGCCGCGAACGCGTGCTCCCGTTCTCGTTCTCGCGGACCCACCCGAGCCACAAGAGCCCACATGTGGCGGCGGCGGTCGTCACCGGGCTCGTCGGCGCATGGATCCTCGCGTTCACGCTGTCTGACTCGAGCGACTCGGCCGCCCTGCTGAAGCTCGGCACGTGGTCGCCGCTGATGGGCGTGCTCGGCATCCTCTTCGTCCAGGCCCTTGCGTCGGTCGCGATCATCCGGTACTTCCTGACGACCGCCCGGGACGACTTCCATTGGTTTCGGACGTTCGTCGCGCCGCTCGTCGGCGGGGGGTCGATGCTCGTCGCCTGCTACCTGCTGATCGCCAATCGGACCGCGCTGTCGGGCGCCGGCGGGGCGACGTTCATCAAGGCGATCCCCTGGGCGGTCCTCGCGACCTTCCTGATCGGCTGCGCGATCGGCCTCTACTACCGCAGCGTGGACCGCAAGCGCTTTCACTCGATCGGCCGGCTCGTCTTCGACGAGGGACCGGCGTGATGTCGCACTCACGAGAGGAGACGACAATGAACGCGTCTACCGGCACGCTCGATCCGCGAACCGCGCTGCATCCGCTCGAGCCGCTGGATGCCGCGGAGATCGAGCGCGCCGTGTCGATCCTGCGGGCGAGTGGCGACCTCCCGGATCGGGCGCGATTCTCGACCGTCGAGCTGCACGAGCCGCCCAAGGACGCGGTCCTCGGGTGGCCGGGAGGCACGCCGCCGCGGGAGGCCTTCGCGATCGTGCTCGACCGGGACGGGGGCGGCGCCTACGAGGCCGTCGTCTCGCTGGACGCCGGCAGCGTGACCGAGTGGCGGCACCTGCCGGGTGTGCAGCCGCGGATCCTGGCCGAGGAGTTCGTCGAGTGCGAGGAGATGCTCAAGCGCCACCCCGACTACCTGGCGGCGCTCGCCCGCCGCGGCATCACCGACCCCGACCTGCTGATGATCGACCCGTGGTCGGCCGGCGGCTTCGAGGGCACCGGTACGCGGATGGCCCGCGCCCTGACGTGGGTGCGGGCCAGGCCGGGCGACAACGGCTACGCCCGCCCGGTCGAGGGCCTGATCGCGATCGTCGACCTCGCCCGGATGGAGGTCGTCCGGATCGAGGATCACGGCGTAACGCCGGTCCCGGCCGAGCCCGGCGACTACACGATGGACGCGGTCGGGCCGCCGCGGGCTGACCTGCGCCCGCTGGAGATCGTCCAGCCCGACGGCCCGAGCTTCGTCGTCGACGGCCACGAGATCCAGTGGCAGAAGTGGCGGATCCGGGTCGGCTTCAACGCGCGCGAGGGGCTCACGCTGCACACGATCGCCTACGAGGACGGCGGCCGTCGGCGGCCGGTGCTCTACCGGGCGTCGTTCTGCGAGATGGTCGTCCCCTACGGCGACGTCGCGCCGACCCACGTCTGGAAGAACGCGTTCGACATCGGCGAGTACGGGATCGGCGCGCTCGCGAACTCGCTCGAGCTCGGCTGCGACTGCCTCGGCGAGATCCACTACTTCGACGCGCTGTCGTGCGACGCGTCCGGGAGTCCCCAGACGCTGGCGAATGCGATCTGCGTCCACGAGGAGGACGCGTCGCTGCTGTGGAAGCACGTCGACTGGCGGACCAACGACGCCGAGGTTCGGCGGAGCCGGCGGCTGGTGATCTCGTTCGTCGCGACGGTCGGCAACTACGAGTACGGCTTCTACTGGTACTTCCAGCAGGACGGGTCGATCGAATGCGAGGTAAAGCTGACCGGGATCGTCTCGACCGGCGCGATCGTCCCGGGCGCCCCGACGCCGCATGCGACCGAGGTCGCGCCGGGCCTGAGCGCCCCGTACCACCAGCACTTCTTCAACGTCCGGCTCGACACGATGGTCGACGGGCTGGAGAACTCGATCGTCGAGGTCGACACCGAGGCCCTCCCGCTCGGGCCCGAGAACCCGCTGGGCAACGCGTTCTCGACGCGGGAGACCGTGTTGGCGAGCGAGTCGCAGAGCGGGCGGATGATCGACGCGTCGCGTGCCCGGTACTGGAAGATGGTCAACCCGCGGGTCACCAACCGGCTCGGCCAGGCCGTCGCCTTCAAGCTGGAACCGGGGGCCAACACCGTGCCGTTCGTGCATCCCGGGTCGTGGGTGGCGCGGCGGGCCGGGTTCATCATGCGGCACGTCTGGGTCACCCGCTACGACCCGACCCAGCGCTTCGCGGCCGGCGACTATCCCAACCAGTCGGCCGGCGGCGAGGGCCTCCCGGCGTGGGCGGGGCTCGACCGGTCGACCGAGGACACCGACGTGGTCCTGTGGTATTCGATGGGCCACCACCACATACCCCGACCGGAGGACTGGCCGGTGATGCCGGTCGCCAAGATCGGGTTCATGCTCAAGCCGGTCGGCTTCTTCGACCGCAACCCCGCCCTCGACGTGCCGCCGCCGGCCGGGCACGCTCGGTGCAGCGCGCACGCGGCATGACGCTGCCGGGCCCGATCCTGACGGCGACCCGACCGACCCGGGCGGCAGGCTTCATCGAGCGGCACGGCCTGTGGGACGAGGCACAGATCGAGGCGGCCGCGGAGGTCGAGGCGCTGATCAGCCAGCGGGGGCTCCGCCGGGTACGTGTCGGCTGGGGCGACCAGCACGGCATCGTCCGGGGCAAGACGCTGACGGTGGCGGAGTTCACGCGCAGCCTGTCCGAAGGGAAGGACTTCCAGCTGGTGACGGCGATCTTCGACACCACGAACCATCCGATCGTCCCGCCGTTCGCCGCCGGCAACTTCATCGGAGCGCCGGAGCTGACCGGCCTGCCGGACGGTGTGCTGGTCCCGGATCCGACGACGTTCAGGGTGCTCCCGTGGGCCGATGACACCGGCTGGGTGTTGTGCGACGCGTACTTCGCGAGCGGAAATCCCCTGCCGTTCTCCACGCGGGACCTCTACCGTCGCCAGCTGGCGGCCCTCGCCGGGCTCGGATACGAGTTCGTGGCGGGCCTGGAGATCGAGTTCTACGTGATGCGCCTCGAGGACCCGATGCTCGCCACCCGCGACTGCGGCTGGCCGCCGACGCCGCCGAAGGTGAGTGCGCTGGCCCACGGCTTCCAATACCTGACCGAGAATCGCGGCGACGAGATCCACGATCTGCTGTGCGTCCTCGAGGACAACCTCCAGCAGCTCGGGTTGCCGCTGCTCTCGATCGAGGACGAGTGGGGCCCCGGGCAGCTCGAGTTCACCTTCGCCCCGCAGGCCGGCCTCCTGCCGGCCGACAACGCCCTGCTCTTCCGGACGGCCGTCAAGCAGATCTGCCGGCGCCTGGGATATCACGCGACGTTCATGGCCCGGCCGGTGTTTCCCGAGTTCTTCTCGACCGGCTGGCACGTCCACCAGTCGCTGGGCGCGCCCGACCGGGACGTGGCCAACGAGTTCAGCGACGCGGACGGGACCAGCCGTCTGTCGGCCGAGGGTATGCACTGGGTCGGCGGACTGCTCGAGCACGCGGTCGCCGGGTCCGTCTTCACGACGCCGACGATCAACGGGTACAAGCGCTACCGGCCGGACTCCTTCGCCCCCGATCGGGTGACCTGGGCAGTCGAGAACCGCGGGGCCCTGCTCCGCGTGATCGGCGAGCCGGGCTCGGCCTCGGCGCACGTCGAGAACCGGGTCGGCGACCCGGCGGCCAACCCGTATCTGTACCTCGCGTCGCAGGTCGCCGCCGGGATCGACGGGCTGCGCCGGCGGCTGGATCCGGGGCCGCCGACCGAGGAGCCGTACAAGGCGACGGCGGAGCCGCTGCCGAAGAGCCTGATGGAGGCCGTGTCCGCGCTGCGGGCCGACAGCTTCTTCGCAGAGGCGTTCGGCGAGACGTTCGTCGACTACATCCTGAGGATCAAGCAGCATGAGATCGACCGATTCCTCCAGCACGTGACCGACTGGGAGCACACCGAGTACTTCGAGATGTACTGAAAGGCGGATGGTGATGCGCGTCGCCGTCGCCCAGGATCGGCCGGTCTGGCTTGACCCGGCCGCGACCACGCTGAAGATAATCTCGCTGCTCGAGCGGGCTGCGGCCGACGGAGTCGAGCTGGTCGCGCTCCCGGAGACCTTCCTCTGCGGCTATCCGTTCTGGCTGTGCCGAACCAACGGAGCCGCGTTCGACGATCCGCGGCAGAAGGACGCCTACGCCAGGTACCTCGAGGCGGCGGTCGAGCTCGACGGGCCGGAGGTCGCGGCGATCCGCGAGGCCGCCGGCGATCTCGGCATCTTCGTGTACGTCGGGATGAGCGAGCGGGGAGCCCGCAGCGCCCGTGGCAGCATCTACTGCACACTGCTGGCCGTCGACCCCGACAAGGGGGTCGTCGGGGCCCATCGCAAGCTCGCACCGACCCACGACGAGCGACTGATCTGGGCGCGGGGCGACGGGCACGGCCTGCGCACGCACGAGTTCCGGGGCCTGCGGGTCGGCGGACTGATCTGCTGGGAGAACTGGATGCCGCAGGCGCGGCACGCGCTCTACTGCGACGGCGAGGACCTGCACGTCGCGGTCTGGCCGGGGTGGTCCGGCCTGACCGCCGACATCACACGGTTCATCGCCCAGGAGGGGCGCGTCTACTGCATGTCGGCGAGCGGCCTGCTCTCGCTGGCCGACGTTCCCGACGACTTCCCGATGATCGACGAGATCAGGGCCTCGTACGCCGAGCTTCCGTTCGACGGCGGATCGGGCATCGCCGGCCCGGACGGCCGGTGGATCGCGCCGCCGGTCTGCGGGGCGTCGACGCTCGTCGTCGCGGAGGTCGATCCGCACACGGTGCGGCGGGAGCGGATGATGCTCGACGTGACCGGCCACTACGCCAGGCCCGACGTCTTCGAGACCACGGTGCATCGCCGGCGGCTGGAGGCCGCCGAGTTCGACGAGTCGTCGAGCGGCGTCGTCGCCGGCGCCGGCGCGTGAGCGGCGACGACGGCCGACCGGCGGTTCTGGTCATCCAGCACCACGACGACGCCGGGCCCGGCCAGCTGGTCGCAGGGCTGGCCGCCGCCGGCCTGCGCCACGAGATCTGGCGGCCCGCAGACGGCCGGCCGCTCCCGGCCAGGCTCGACTCCCACGCGGGTCTGGTCGTCCTCGGCGGCCGGATGTCGGCCAACGACACGGCGTCCCTCCCGTACCTCGGGTCGGCGAAGCGGCTGATCGCGGACGCGGCCGACCGCGGCGTGCCGGCGCTCGGAATCTGCCTGGGCGCGCAGCTGGCCGCCGCCGCGTTCGGCGGGCGCGTCACCCGCCGGCCCACCGGCCCGCGGATCGGCTGGCGGGCGGTGGCCGGAGGCGAAGCCGACTCGCTGACGGCCGAGCTCGTGCCGGGCGCGCGGC
Source organism: Solirubrobacteraceae bacterium (assembly GCA_035553395.1). Lineage (GTDB taxonomy): Bacteria > Actinomycetota > Thermoleophilia > Solirubrobacterales > Solirubrobacteraceae > Palsa-513. Next base: position 59,748 of record DASZKP010000077.1, read on the forward strand.
TGTTCTACTGGCACGGGGACCGCTACGACCCGCCAGCCGAGGCCGTCCAGATCCTCGACGACTGGGAGGCCTTCCGGGTGGGCTCGGTCTCGGCGTTCCAACCTCACCCGGAGGTCACGGCGGAGATCATCCGAGCGTGGTGTCGCACCGACGGCGGGATGCGGGAGCTGGCCGAGGCCGGCGTGAGCTCGCGGCGGATGATCGACGACGCGGCCGTCAACGACGGATTCGGCGGCGGCATCCTCGCCCGCTGGTGCCTCGAGGTGCGCGCCGAGCTCGATCGGGCCTCGGGTCAGCCGGCCCCCGTCCGCGGGCGCGCCTGACCGCTGCTTGGGCGCGGTCCTCGGTTGGCTCGACCGGTCCGCGGGCGCGCCCGACCGGTGCTCGGGCGCCGGTCCTCAGGCGCGCTCGACCGCGTCGCCGACGGTGATCGTGCCGTCGGTGAGGACATCCGCGCGAAGCCCGCCGCGGTGGGCCAGACCGCGCAGCGTGCCCGGGCGCGTAAGGCGCTGGAGGTGGGCGCACGGCTCGCACAGGCGCCGGCCGATGCACTCGACGCCGCCGACCCTGAAGCGACTGCCGACGAGGGCGTTGAGGTCGATGCCGCGGGTCACGACGTTCCGCCGGGCGTCCGCCGGAGCCAGGCGGCCCGACGGCAGCGTCAGGGCGTCGAGCGCCTCGGCCTCGATCAGCGTGAGGTCCACGCCCGTGGCGTGAGGGTTCGAGAACGTCCCCTGGCCGTCGAAGTACCGGTCGCCGACCAGTCCGCGGCCGGTGCGCACGCTGACCCGCTCGACGACGCTCATCACGCCGGCCGCCTCGCCGGCCAGCGCGAGGATCTCGACGTGGCCGCGATCACGGCGGCCCGCCGTCTCGATCGGCGTCCACGACGCGACGTCCGCCGCAGCGATCACGTAGCCGGCCTCGACCTCCTCGAAGGTCCCCGGTCCCGCCAGGGGCTTCCATGCGAGGTCGGGCGGCGAGCCGTAGGCGACGGCGGCGACGAGATCTCCGTGGCCGTCTCGCAGCAGGGCGATCCACGGCCCGGGCCAGGCGAAGCGACGGGGCTCGAACACCGGCACGAGGCCGAGCCCCCGCCCGGCCAGCCAGTTGCTCCACACCGTCCACGGCGCGGGGTGCCCGTCCGGGGGCGCCGGTACGTCGGACGCATCGAGCTCGAGGATGCCGGCGATGCACGCCGACACCGACCGACTGAGCGCCGGCAGGTCGCGGCGGTCGTCCAACGGCGCCGGGAGCGCCCGCAGCCCGTCGGGATCCAAGCGGCCGTGCCTATCGGGCTCCGGGGACCCGGCCGGCTCGCTCGGCGTTCGCGAGGACGCCGAGCGCCCACTGTCGCAGCGCTTCGTCGAGCATCGCCCCGTCGAGCGCGACGGCTCCGTCGCCGTGGCCGCTGCTGGCGGCGTCGAGCGCGGCGACGATCTCCCGGGCGCGGGCGACCTCCTCCTCGCCGGGCGTGAAGACCTCGTTGAGGGAGCCGACCTGGGCCGGGTGGATCGCCCACTTCCCATCGAAGCCGAGCTCCCGCGCGCGGATCGCCGCGGCCCGGAAGTGGTCGTCGACTGCGATCCCCAGGTATGGGCCGTCGATCGCCTGGAGGCCGGCGGCCTTCGCCGCGAGGACGACGGCGTCGCGCGCGCCGTCCCAGGCCGAGCCGTCCGGGTGGGCAGGTCCGGGCGGCCGCCGGCCGAGCGAGACGCTGAGGTCGGCATAGCCGAGGATCAGCGTCTCCAGACGCCCCGACGCCCCGGCGATCTCCGACGCCCACAACAGTCCGCCGGCCGTCTCGATCAGTGCCTGCACCCCCAGCGGTCGGGTCACGTCAGCGGCGGCTTCGACACCGGCGAGCAGACGGTCGACGAACGCGATGTCGTCGGGACTCTCCGTCTTCGGGAGGATCACCGACGCCGGCGGGACGTCGGCCCCGGCGAGTGCGATCAGGTCGAGGTGGCACCACGGCGAGCCGGGCGCGTTGACGCGGACCGCGATCCGGTCGGCCTGGTCTGGGTTGGCTTCGAGGGCGGCGACCACGTCGGCCCGGGCGTGGTCCTTCGCGGGGATCGCGACGGCGTCCTCGAGGTCGAAGATCAGCTCGTCGACGTCGAGCGACAGGGCCTTCTGGATCTTGCGCTCCGACGAGCCGGGCACCGACAGGCAGGATCGGCGGACGGCGTGGGCCATCGTCGCTAGTGGGGATCCTCGCCTGGCGTCGCCGCCGGCGGGCGGGACTCCTCGGCGAGCGAGGTGATCGCAAGGGCGCCGCGCGCGGCCTCCTCGAGCACCTCGGTGGCCTCGTCGAGCGACCGGGCGTACAGCTCGACGAGCAGGTGGACGACGATCCGGTTGTCGTCCTCGTGCTTGTGGAAGCGGACGTGGGTGAAGAACTCGCGAACCCCGTGGTCGCCGAACGCCGCGTAGGACAGGGCGTCGCCGGCATCGGGCCCCGAGCAGCTCTCGACCTCGTCGGCGTCGACGGTCACCGTGCACGACGCGACCCACGGCGTGCCCGCGACCATCCGTTCCCAGCGATCCTCGATCGGCTCGACCCGACCGTCCTGGAAGCCGAGGTGCGGCTGGTCGTGCATGCAGTCCAGGCACTGGACGACGGCCTCCTGGAGCTCGTCGACGACCTCGGCCCGCTCGCCCGTGTCGGGGTCGATCTTGTGGATGCCCTCGTAGTGGACCTGGACCTCGAGATCCTGGGACCAGCAGCGGTAGCAACGCAGCCAGCTGCGGGGGTCGGCGTCCACGGGTCTGATTCTATGCGGCCCACGATTCCACGCCACGGCTCCCGGTCTGACCAGGCGCCGGTCGGCGGCCACCGGGGTCAGCCGAACGTGAACGAGAAGCCCTCGGTCCCGGGCGAGAACTTCAGCGTCAGGCGGTGGGGACCGTCCTTGGCGAACGAGGCGACCGTGTAGAGACGCTGCCCGGTGACCGCGATCGACCCGTTGTGCACATCGACGCCGTCGGGCGCCGGCCGGCCGTCGAGCGTGACCCCGACGTGGCCGGTCGTCCCGGGCTTCGGGGGGCTGAGCACGATGTAGACGTTCTTGCCCTCGACCTCCGTGTCGATCCGGGCGTTCGCGCCGGCGATGACCTCCTGCGGCCCGATCGTCCAGGTCCCGCCGTAACTGAATCTGCTGAGCGGCAGGCTGCCGGTCGCGGCCGGCGTCGTGTGGGTGCCGGGCTTCGGGTTCGCCGGGATCCACCCGTCGGCCCGCTCATAGCCGAGGTAGGTCTCGGGCGTGGCCTGCTGGGACGGGGTGATCGCGCCGACGGCCCTGGCGTCCGCGCCGAGCGCCGTGTGGCCGGTGGCCGCCAGCAGGGAGCGGATCTTCGCCTCGGTCTGGGCGTAGTCGCCCTCGCCGAAGTCGGCTGAGCGAACCTGCCCGCTGGCGTCGATCAGGAACTCCGCCGGCCAGTACTGGTTGCCCCACGCGTTCCACGTGTCCATGTTGTTGTCCTGGACGACCGGGTACTTGATCCCGAGCGTGCCGATCGCGTTCGCGACGTTCGATGCGTCCTTCTCGAAGGCGAACTCCGGCGCCTCGATGCCGACGATCGTCAGGCCGTCGGCCGCGTACTTGGAGTTCCAGGCCTCGAGGTAGGGGAGGGTGCGCAGGCAGTTGATGCACGTGTAGGTCCAGAAGTCGATCAGCACGACCCGGCCGCGGAGGCCGGCGAGGCTGAGCGGGGCGCCGCCCGGCGTGTTGAACCACCGTTGGGTGCCGACGAACTCCGGCGCTGGCCCGAGGTCGGGGAGCGAGGAGGCCGCCGCGGCGGTCGGCAGCGCCGGCGCCGCGCTGGCGGCCTGGGCGGCGTCGGAGGTGAACGGCGACGTCCGCGTGCGGAGCGACCCGGCGATCCGGCTGGTCACCGCGTGACTGGACTCCAGCGACGCGGTCAGGCTGACCTGCGGGATGTGCTCGGCGATCTGCTGGTCGAGCCTGACGTCGAGCTGGGTGACGATCACGACGGCCGTGAGGATCATCACGACACCCAGCGTCCGCTGGACCTGCGGGCCGCGGCCGGCCGCCCGCAGGCGGTCGATCACACGGCGGCCGCCGAGCGAGAGGGCGAACAGGACGATCGCCGAGCCGAGGGCGTACGACAGGCCGACGGCGATCGACCGGCCTGAGGCCGCGCTGACGGCGATCACGGCGGCGAGGATCGGTCCGGCGCACGGGGTGTAGACGAAGCCGAGCGCGCCGCCGACGACGAGGCCGGACGCGAAGCCGTCGCCGCGCGTGCGGGGCCCGAACCGCGAGAGGAAGGCCAGCGGCTCCTCGATGCGGCGGGCGAGCGACGGGACGAGGAGGGCGATGCCGAACCCCAGCAGCACGACCACGGCGAGGTCGCGCAGCGGATCCGACCCCAGGCCGACGCCGCCGGCGACCTTCGAGATGCCGACGATCGTGATCGTGAAGGTCACCGTCAGCCCGAGCACGATGCCCAGCGGACGCCGCCTGCCGCCGACACCGCCGGCCGACAGAAGGGCCGGCAGGACGGGGAGGACGCACGGGCTGAGCGCGGTTCCGGCACCTGCCAGGAGGGCGAAGAACATCAGGATCAACATCGCTCGACATCATCGGCGATCCCCCCGCCGGCGGCGTCGATCGAACCTTGCGGATCTATGAACTCGGGCCGCCGCCGGCATGGATAACCTCCACGCGTGCGGCGAACCACGGCCCTCATCCCGCTCGCGCTGGCGGCCCTCGTGGCGGGCGGTTGCGGCGGCGGCGCAGACCAGACCGCCCTCGTCCGGGCGACGGTCGTCGACTACGGCAAGGCCGTGGCCGCGAAGGACTACCGGACGATCTGCAACCGCCTGTTCTCGCCGACCCTGCTCCAGCCGGCGTCGTCGATCGACCTGCCCTGCACGACGGCGCTCTCGCGCGCCTTCAAGGGCGTCGTCAAGCCGAAGCTGACGATCCTCAGCGTCAAGGTGACCGGCCAGAGCGCGCTCGTCAGCGTCCACACAACGGCCGCCAACCAGGCGCCCGACGACACGACGATCGGTCTGGTCAAGGTCGGCAGCAGTTGGCGGATCGGCTCGCTCGCCCAGCCCGCCGGCTGAGGCTCCGGTCGGCCCGCTGGCTGAGGCTCCGGTCGGTCCGCCGGCTGAGGCTCCGGTCCGCTCCGGCGGCTGAGACTCCGGTCGGCCCGGCGGGTGAGACTCCGGTCGGCCCGGCGGGTGAGACGCCGGTCGGGCCGACCGGGCGGCGTGATATCTTGAACCTTACGTTCACGTAAGCTCTCAAAGGATCTCGCCGATGGCCGCGCAACCCAGCAGCATGCCCGCCCCGAAGGCCGGACGCCGGCTCGGCGTGGCGGCCGACCACGCCCACTACAAGTGGTGGGCCCTGTCGTGCACGAGCCTCGGCATGCTGCTCGCGGCGACCAACTCCGGGACGCTGATCATCGCCCTGCCCGACCTCGAGCGCAGCCTCCACGGCAGCCTGCTCGGCCTCGTCTGGGTGATCCTCGCGTACATGATCGCCTCGACCGTCCTGGTCCTCAACGCCGGCCGCCTGTCGGACCTGTTCGGCCGCAAGAAGGCCTACGTCGGCGGCTTCCTCGTCTTCGCGCTCGCCTCACTCGGCGCCGGGTTCTCGGCCGACGTCACCCAGCTGATCCTCTGGCGGATCCTCCAGGGAATCGGCGGGGCCTTCCTCTTCGCGAACGCAGCCGCCCTCGTCACCGACGCGTTCCCGCGCGAGCAGCTCGGCATGGCGATGGGCGCGAACACGATGATCGCCGCCGTCGGCCTCGTCCTCGGCCCGGTGCTCGGCGGCCTGCTCGTCTCGGCCTCGTGGCAGTGGGTCTTCTGGTTCAACGTCCCCTTCGGCCTGATCGGCGCGATCTGGGGCGGCCTGGTCCTCCGCGAGCTCGCCAAGCCCGACGGCAACCGCGGCTTCGACATCCTCGGCACGGTGACCTTCGTGATCGGTCTGACCGGCCTCGTGCTCGGCGTCTCGCGCGGCGGCCTCAACGGCTGGAGCGACCCGATCGTGATCGGCGGACTCGCCGCCGCCGTCGTCCTCCTGCCGGTGTGGGTCGTGATCGAAAGCCGCGTCAAGGCGCCGATGCTCGACCTCGCGATCTTCCGCAACCGCCTGTTCGCGGCCGCGACGGCAGCCGCCTTCATCAACGGCCTGGCCCGCTTCGCGCTGATGTTCCTCTTCGTCTTCTACTTCCAGGGCGCCCAGGGCGACGACGCGATCACCGCGGGCATCAAGCTGATCCCCCTGGCCGCCGGCATGCTCGTCGCGTCGCCGCTGGCCGGCATCTACGCCGACCGCCACGGGTCGCGGGCGCTCGCCGCGCTCGGGATGGTCACGGTCGGCGTCGGGCTCGGCCTGATGACCACGCTCGGGGTCCACACGGCCTACTGGGAGAGCGGCCTGTGGATGACGATCGTCGGGATCGGCTCGGGCATGTTCAACAGCCCGAACACGGCCGCGATGATGGGCACCGTCCCGGCTCAGCGGCGCGGGATCGCCGCCGGTGCGCGGATGCTCCTCCAGAACACCGGGGCCGTCCTGTCGATCGCCTTCGTGCTGGCGATCGTTACGTCGGCCGTGCCGAAGGCCACGCTCTTCAAGATCTTCTCGGGCCTCGCCCAGGGCCTGTCGGACCAGAAGCTGGCACCATTCATCCACAACATGCATGTCGCACTCTGGGTCCTCACGGTGACGTCCTTCGTCGGTGCGATCGTCTGCATGATGCGACCCAAGCACGTCGCACTGTCTCCTGAGGTGGCCACGTCGCTGGCTTCCGAACCGCTCGGCGAGCCCGTCGGCGAGCTGGAGATCGGGCAGGTCCTGAGCCGATGACCGCCGCGCAGACACTCCGCATCGGCGACCTCGCCCGCCTCGCCGGCACGACTGCGCGGACGATCCGCTACTACGAGGAGATCGGCCTGCTGCCCGACGGCGGCGCCCGGATGGCCGGCTCCCACCGCCTCTACGACGAGGCCGACCTCGAGCGCCTGCGCGAGGTGATGCGACTCAAATCACTGCTCGGCGTGTCGCTCGACGAGCTCAAGGAGCTGCTCGCCGCCGAGGATGCCCGGGCGGCACTGCGCAGCGAGCTGAGCCGCGACGATGTCGAGCCCGACCGCCGGCGGGCCCTCCTGATCGAGGCCCGCGATCTGCTCGAGCGCCAGCTCGAGCTCGTGCGCCTGCGGGCCGCCGACCTCGACCGGCTCGAGGCCGACCTCGCGGAGCGGCTCGGCCGCGTCCACCGCAAGCTCGTCGAGATCGACGTCGCCCGCCAGCCGGCGGTCGCCGAGACCTGATCCGGCGCGGCATGGGGGAGATCGGCAAACCGCTGCGCGAGACCGAACGCCCGGCCCCGGTCCGGCTGCCGCCGCCCGAACCCCAGCCGCCGCCGGCTCCCCTGCCGCCGGACGTCGCACCCGCCCGGGAGCGGCCAGAGACAGTCCCAGCTTGACGCGCCAACCAGCACCCCAGCCGCTCGTCGGCTTCCGCCGGTGGGGCGCCCGACGCGGCGGGCTCTACTCGGGCATCTTCGTCGCCGGTCGATTCGTGCCCAACCCCGCGCTCGCGATGATCGCCCCTCGCGCGATCCCGGTGCCCTGGCCGACCGACCACGACCGCAACGCCCGGTGCTACGCGCTCGGCGGCCACGAGGCCCCGCACGCGGCCTGCGGCTGCGGCTATTCGGCCTACTACACCCTCCCCGACGAGCCCGATCTGCCGGCGCCGGAAGCCGTCTGGGGAGCCGTCGTCGCGTGGGGGAGGATCGTCGAGTGCGAACGCGGCTTCCGGGCCGAGTACGCCCGCCCGGTCGCTGTGCTCGAAGCTCGCAACCCGCTCGACCGGCGGGAGGGCGGCCGGCGCCTGGAGCGGGTGGCCGAGCGGTACGAGATCCCGCTGCTCGCGGCCGGCGAGCTCGTCGCATATGCCGGGTGGCACGGCGAGCTCGTCGTGTAGAAGCTGTGACCGGCGTACGCTCGCTGGGTGACGAGACCACTGGCGGGCCGCCGCTCGGACATCAAGCGGGGCTGGATTCTGAGCCTGGCGACGTGCGCGGTCGTCGTAGGAGGGTGTGGCGGGTCGGGCCCGGCCGCTTCGTCGAAGCCCGCATCCACGCCGAAGCGCCGGATCGCCGGCGGCCAGGTCGACCTGTCGAAGCTGATCTCCCCAGCCCGCTCGGGATGGTCGGGGCCGCGGGTGCTGGCTCGCGTCCCCGAGCACCAGGGCATCCTGCCGTTCGGCATCGTCACGGCCGACTCGGGCGACGAGATCGCCGCGTGCGGGCAGTCGGCGGGACCAGCCGACTGCGAGCAGCGCAGCCCGGCCGGCAGCTACGCCGCGACCGCCCCCCGGGGCGACGGGTTCCTGGTGCCAGCCCCGCTGGACGCGGAGCTCGACGCCGGTCCGGTCGTGACACCCGGTGGCGCGGCCGTCGCGTCGTCGATCGTCTGCGGCGGGCTCGTCGGACTCCAGCTCGACGACATCGACGGCGCGTCGGGACACGTCACGAAGACGACGACCGTCGTGAGCGGCTTCTCGCCGGGCGAGGCGGCGATCGCGTCGAATCGCCGCGGCGATCTGGCCGTCGCCCGCGTGGCCGTCCGCAGCAACGATGCCGGAACGAGCGCGGTGCTGAGCGTCGTGGTCCGCCGCCAACGGCCGGCGCCGGGATCCCCGGTGGTCGTCGCGAAGGGTGCGAGCGACGGTGGCTTCAGGGTCGGGATCGACGCGCCGAGCATCGCTGTCGAGGATGACGGATCGGTCCTGATCGCGTACGAGCAGACGCCGAAACTGCTCGTCGTGACACTCTCGCCGGGCGGCGTCCTCGGTCGCCCGCAGCGACTCGGCGCACTCAGGTCCGAGCCGCTCGCCCTCGCCGTGGGCGCCGGCGGCCGGCGGGCCTTCGTGGTCTGGGGGACCCAGGCGGTGGACCAGGACGGCCCGATGGGCCAGTTCAAGCTCCGCGCGGCGATCCGCTCGACCCCGGACGGCCGGTTCGGGTCGACCGTGTTGCTCGATCCCGGCGGCTCGGCAGACGACCTGCCGTTCGGCACCCCGTCCCTCGCGGTCGCCGCCGACGGGTCGGCCGTGGTCGAATGGGACAATTTCAGCCGACACACGACCCGGCCGGGCTCGAGCGCCGGAGCGCCGGCAGACGCGATCTGCGCGGCGCTGGCGCCCGCCGGAGCGCCCTTCGCCCGGCGGATCCGCCTCGCCGGCAACGGCACGCCGGGCAGACCGGCAATCCAGGACGACGGCACCGCCGCGACGACGTGGCTCGACACGGCCGGTCAGGTCACGGTCGCCGTGACGCAGCCCGGAGCGATCGGTCTCGGCCGACCGGAGGTCGTCACCGACCAGACGGGGATGGCAACTCGGGCCCCTAGGATCCCGTCCCCGACTTACCCGGGCCCGCGCCCGCCAAGCGTCGCGTTCGGCCCCCCGACGGCGGCGTTCACGGCCGACGGCCACCCGCTCGTCGCCTGGCCGGCCGACTTCCCCGGTGACCCCGACGAAGATCTTGCACTGATCGCGGTCGGCGTGCGCTGAGTCGCAGGCGACGGAGCGGTGGATCAGGTTGGCGCGAAGCGCAATCCCGACGGCGGCCGGCCTGTCTGTTTGCTACGACGGGACGGTGAAGGCCGAGGTGATGCCGCCGTCGAGTGGGAAGGCTGCACCGGTGACGAAGCCGGCGTCGTCGCTCGCGAGGTACGCGACCGTGCCGGCGAGCTCCTCAGGCGTGCCGAAGCGACCCATCGGATAATGCGCGAAGCGCCGCGCGATCTCCTGATCGCCGATCCTGTCGAAGAGCGCGCGCAGCTGAGGTGTTTCGATCGGGCCGAGGATCACCGCGTTCACGCGCACACCGGTGCGCGCGAGGTGGACGCCCAGGTCGCGTGAGAGCTGGACGACCCCGGCCTTGGCGACGGAGTAGGCCATCTGCGAGCTGGCGGCGCCCATCACGGCCAGGAACGATGCCGTGTTGATGATCGACCCGCCCGGCGGATCGTTCTCGAGCAGGTGCGGGACGACGTGCTTGCAGCAGAGGAATGTCGTCGTCAGGTTCGCGGCCAGGACCGTCTCCCACACGGCGAGAGGCATGTCGAGGACCGAATGGTCGTCTGGGTCGTTGAGGCCGGCGCTGTTGTAGAGGACATCGACACGGCCGAGGTCGCTCCTGACGCTCGCGAACAGCTCACGCACCTGATCCTCGTCGGTGAGGTCGGCCTGCCTTGCCTGCACACCGACCCCGTGGTCGAGCATGTCGACACCTACGACCGTGGCCCCCTCGAGCGTCAGCCGGTCCGCGACGGCCCGGGCGAGCGGGCTGGCCGCGCCGGTGAGCACACAGACCTTGTCCTGGAGACGCTCGGCGCCGCCCGCCATCAGCAGAGATCCCTTTCAGTTGCGCACCGACCAGACTCGGCCGGCGGGCCAGACAGGCCATCGAGGCCCAGCTTCCCAGATCGCCTACCGTCTGGAATGCACGACATCGCGTGCTTGGAGATCATGGGGTGAGACATGGCGGAATACGGCGAATGGTCCCGCAAGGGAGCGACCCTCAGCGATACGAGCGCCCGCAAGGAGTACGGGGTCGACTCGCAGTTCATCGTCAAGGGCATCAACGCTGGAAAGCTCGAGTATCGCGAAGGGGCGATCCACGGTAACCCGTACATTCGCCTGCTGAGAGGCCAGCTCGAGACATACATCGCCGCGGAGCTCGGCGACGATTATCTGGGTAGTTGGCGAGAGAAGACCGAGCTGCGGGAAATCACTCGAGAAATGGCTCAGCTGCGCAGGCGGCTGGCTGAGCTCGAGGCACGGAGAGCGCAGATCGAAGATCGGCATTGAGCGTTGGCCGAGCCGGCCGGCGTCATCCTTGGCCGCGACGCCGTCCTCGAGCAGTAGGCTGGAACCATGGGAAGGCAGGCAGGCGTCGTGCCTTACGTGCTCGCGCTGGTAAGCGTCGTGATCGCCGTGGACGTCTTGTTCTTCAGCAGTGGGTTCTGGGAGCGCCTGATGGTGAACGTCGGGATTGTCCTGGTGTTCGCGGCTTTCTATTTCAGGTTCGTGAAGCGAGCGTGACCGGACGCCCCCGATGAACGCAGCCAGCGACACTCGCGGCTCCATCAGGCGGGCGTCGTGGACTCGTCGGGTGCCGTTGCGCAAGCATCACGCACGCCTCTGGCTGCCGCTTTACGAATCGTAGAGGGCGCCCGGACAACGGTCCAGCGGCCGCTCGCCGCGGTCCAGCGGCTGATCTCCCGCGCCGGACGACAGGGAAAGGACGTCGCGCGCCCCTTCTCCACTTCTAATTTATACCGCACACGAGGCCTTCATGAAGCCTCGGGTCGTGGCGCATAATCGCCCGTCGCAGGTCAGAACCTACGGAATGGGAGGAGCGGAAATGCGTGAGACCGAGCATGCTGTGGTGATCGCCGGAGGCGGTCCGGCGGGGATGATGCTGGCGGCCGAGTTGGCGCTGGCAAAGGTGGATGTCGCCGTCGTCGAGCGGCGTCCGGATCACGCGCTGGCCGGCTCACGGGCCGGCGGGTTCCACTCGCGCACGATCGAGGTGCTCGATCAGCGCGGGGTCGCGAATCAGTTCCTGGCCGAGGGCCAAGTCGTTCAGGTCGCGACGTTCGGCGGGACTGCATTGGACATGAGCGACTTCCCGACGCGTCACCCATACACGCTCGGGATCTGGCAGAGCAAGATCGAGCGGATCCTGGCCGCCTGGATCGCCGAGCTGCCGGTGCAGATCTACTACGGATCGGAGGTGACGGGCTTCGCCCAGGACGACACAGGGGTCGACGTCGAGCTATCCGACGGCGGGCCCTTGCGGGCGCAGTATCTCGTCGGGTGCGACGGAGGACGCAGTCTGATCCGTAAAGCCGCCGGTATCGAGTTCCCGGGGTGGGATCCGACGAGGAGCCACCTGATCGCCGAGGTCGACATGACCGAGGAGCCGGAATTGGGGATTCGGCGCGACGCGATCGGCGTCCACGGTCTCAGCAGGCTGGAGTACGAGATCCGCGACGGCGAGGTGGTCTACAACGATTCCGGGCCGGTGCGGGTCATGGTGACCGAGGCGCGCGTCGGATCCACGACCGAACCCACTCTGCGTGATCTCAGCGACGCGCTCATCACCTTGTACGGCACCGATTTCGGGATTCACAACCCGTCCTCGATCTCCAGGTTCACCGACATGACCCGGCAGGCCGCGGCCTATCGCACGGGACGAGTCCTACTCGCCGGCGACTCTGCGCACGTGCATTACCCGGCCGGTGGACAGGGACTCGGCCTCGGCGTGCAGGACGCCGTGAATCTGGGATGGAAGCTCGCGCAGGTGGTCAACGGGACCTCCCCGGAGGGCCTCCTGGACACCTACCACGACGAGCGTCACCCGGTCGCGGCGCGCTGGCTCAAGCACACGATGGCCCTGACGGCGCTCCAACGCCAGGACGAGCGCACGCTGGCGCTGGTCGACATCGTGTCGGAGCTGGCGAGCATGGACGAGCCCCGCAAACGGCTCGCCGGGATCGTCTCCGGGCTCGACATCCACTACGACCTGGGAGACGGACATCCGCTGCTCGGACGCCGGATGCCCGACCTCGACCTCGCAACCGCCGAAGACCCGATCCGTGTCTTCGAACTGCTGCACGACGCCCGGCCGGTGCTGCTCAACCTCGGTGAGCCCGGGGATTTCGAGATCGCTCCGTGGGCTGACCGGGTCCGGCTGGTCGACGCGAGCTACGCGGGGGACTGGGAGCTCCCGGTGCTCGGCGCGGTCACCGCTCCCACTGCCGTGTTGATCCGGCCCGACGGATACGTTGCCTGGGTCGGAGACCGAACCCGACTCGGACTCCCCGACGCGCTGAGCACCTGGTTCGGACCGCCTGCGCCGGAATGACCGACCAGGTGCGCGCATCCCGAGCGCGGCGCCGCCTTCCCTGCAACGCGCGGAACCCGCGACTCTCGCGGACGATTGCACTGGCCTTCGCGCCCGCACGCCGCGGGCGAGCGCTCCGGCCAAAGCGTGGCTGAGGCCGAGCGGCCGGCGGCCAAGCGCTTGCGCGTTCGCCCAGCGGCGGGCGCCGCTGTCGTCGGTCGGCGGGTGCTCGTGACGAGCCGCACCATCGATTCACGCCGCGATCCGCGCAGCTCGATAGGGTCCGTCGCATCTCCGTGTGGCCGCGTATCGCCGATCTTCAGCTCGCCGTCGAGCGGGTCGAGTACCAGGTCCTCGAGCCCGGTCCCGGCTTTGGCGAGGCGCACGCCACCCGGCTCGTGCGGCTGAGCGGCGCCGGCGCCGAGGGCCTCGGGGAGGACATCAGTCTGGTCATGGGCGGCGGTGCGCCGGACCTCGACCTGGCCGGCGAGTGGACGTTGGCCGGCTTCTGCGACCACCTGCACGGGCTCGACCAGTGGCCGGATGGCCCGCCCGAGTCCCATCGGGAGATGGCGGCGCGTTTTCGCAACTGGGCTTTCGAGTCGGCCGCGCTCGACCTCGCCCTGCAGCAGGCGGGGCAGCCGCTGCACGCAGTGCTCGGCCGGACACCGCGGCCGGTCACCTACGTCAACTCGCTCGGCCTCGGCGACCCGCCCGACGCCGGCACCATCCTGCGGCGCCTCGAGCGCTATCCGGGCCTACGCTTCAAGCTCGACGCCGCCGCGACATGGACGCCGGAGATCGTCGAGGCGCTGGTTGGCACGGGCGCCGTCCACACGGTCGACTTCAAGGGCCAGTACGGGCTCGAGGTCAAGGACGTCGAGGCGCTCGCGAGCGTCTACGCGTGGCTGCTCGAGGCGTTCCCCGACGCGCTGCTCGAGGACCCGCACGACCTGCCCGAGATCACCCCGCTGGTCCGTGAGCACGCCGCGCGCGTTTCCTACGACGCGCCGATCGTCACCGTTGCCGACCTCGACGCGACGGCGATCGCGGCGAACGTCTTCAACATCAAGCCGAGCCGCGTCGGGCGGCTGGAGACGCTGTTCGAGCTCTACGCCGAGTGCGAGCGGCGCGGGGCGCTCCTGTACGGCGGCGGCATGGCTGAGCTCGGCGTCGCGCGCGGCCAGGTCCAGCTGCTCGCTTCGCTGTTCTCCCCCGACGGCCCCAACGACATCGCCCCGCCGGGCTTCAACGCGCTCGAGCCGGCCGCAGGACTGCCGCTCAGCCCGCTCGATCCCGCGCCCGCGGACGCGGGCTTCCGCCGCGCCGCCTGACCGCGACGAAGCGTCAGCACGGCGGCCGGCGGCCGTCGACGTCGTCAGCCGGAGGCGATCGGTCTCACGGCGTGTCGCGGAGTCTGTCGAGGCCGTCGAGGATCAGGTCGATCCCGAACTCGATGGTTTCCTGACGGCCGGCGGCCATCGCGTGAGTGGCCGCCTCATAGGCGTAGGGGTAGTGTTCGGCGGAGATCTGCGGGACGAACGACGCGGCCATCTCGGGAATCGCGTCGGCGGCGAACGGGAGGTTGAGCTCCTGGAGCGTGAAGCCGTAGATGTGGCTGTCCATGGCGTGCCACGCGTCGAGGGCCAGCTCGATCGAGAACCCGGCCTCGCGAAGCGTTCGGAGGGTGGAGTCGAGGTAGCGGCTCATGCCAGGCCCAAGGTTGATCCTCGACACGATCAGCATCGTCGCCCAGCGGTGGCGCACGAGGACTTCGTGCGCGGCGCTCGCGCGCTGACGCATGGCCGTCTTCCAGTCGGCGAGGTCCGACGGCAGAGCTGCCGCGATCTCCCCGACGACGAGGTCGACCATGGCGTCGAGGAGCTCGTCCTTGTTGGCCACGTGGTGGTAGAGCGACATCGCGCCGGCTCCGAGCTCGTGCGCGAGGTTGCGCATCGTCAGTGAGTCGATCCCGTCTCGATTGGCGAGCTTGATCGCCGCGCTCAGCACGCGCTCCTTGCTGAGCGGAGCTCGGGCCGGCTCGGTTTCCGTTTGCGCTCGACCCGTCCGATCGTGTCCGTCTTGCGCCACTTGACAATCGTACAGCGTACGGCTACCGTACAGCGTACCACGTACAGTGTACGAAGAGCGGGGTCGACGCTCGCTCCTCATCACCCGGTCACTTCCACATCGAACGAACAGGCGAATGACATGGGATCAGCAACAGCCGCAGCGGTCCGCATCCCCGTCCGGGCCGCGCAGAAGCAGATCAAACCGCCGCGGACGGCGGCCAGGAAGACCGCGATGGCCGTAGGGGCACTGTTTCTCAGCGCAACGGCCACCTATCCTATGCGGCCGGCAACGGCCTGATCAGCTCTGCCCTGAGCGCTCCACACGGTCTCTCGAACCTGAACGGGACCCATATCCGGCTTGGCGTGTTCCTCGAGTTCGTCAACGCCGTCGCCAACGTCGGCGTCGGCGTGGTGCTGTTTCCGATCCTCAGGCAACACCGAGAGCGCATGGCGATCGGCTACCTCGCCACCAGGATCATCGAATCGCTCCTGCTGCTTGTCAGCTCACTCGCTGTCCTGATGCTCGTCCCGGTCGGCCAAGACCTTCTGCGGGCCGATGCTGCAACCGCCTCCGAGCTCGCGACGGTGGCGACCCTCGCAGTGCAGGGATATCACCTCGCCTTCCAGTCGGCCGAGATCGCGCTGAGCGTCGGCGCCCTCACGCTGTGTTACGTCCTCTACGAGGCCAGGCTCGTGCCACGCCCCCTCGCGGTCCTCGGGTTCGCCGGATACGTGGCGCTGTTCGCGAGCGGATGGCTCTACATCGCCGGTCATCACACCGTCGCGCCCTTCCTCTACGTCCCGGGAGGCCTATTTGAGCTCATTCTCCCGCTCTGGCTGATCGTCAAGGGATTCCGCGACCCCGCCCCGGCAGGCAACGCCCACGACTCAGACGAGCTCGAGCACTAGTAGACGACCAGAGCTCGCGAAGGGGGGCGGGACTGCCGTCCAACTCGCGCGTTACGCGAGGCGTCTCACAGGTCCGCCTGCGGTTGCCTGCCGAGAGCGCAGCCCGGCTCGTCGGCGGCCAACCCCGCGCGTTCCTCGAGGAATGCCACGAGCCCGGCAACGTCCAGTCCGGGAGCCTGCTCGACAAGCACCGCCTCCGCCTGTCGCCGGCCCCCGAGCCTCCGCAGGCCGTGCTCGCCATGCTCGGTCACATAGTCGACGAGCGCTCCGGCCAAACGGGCACGTTGCCGGCGGGTTGCGCGGTCGATCGACGCGGCGTGGGCGTCGATCGCCGCTGCCAGGGCGTCGACGCCGGCCGGCGGTGAGACGGCGGACACCAGCAGGAGCGGCGTGTCGGTCGACCCGACCGACGTCAGCGCCGCGCCCGCGTCGGCGAACGTGTCCTTCGCCTGGCGTCCCGTGTCGCCCTTCGTGACGACGAGGATGTCGGGGATCTCCATGATCCCGGACTTCAGGAACTGGAGCGTGTCGCCCGAGCCCGGCTGAAGGACGACGGCAACCGTGTCGGCGACGTCCGCGACCTCGGTCTCCGACTGGCCGACGCCGACCGTCTCGACGACGACGATGTCGAATGCCGCGGCCAATGCCTGGGCTGCCGCCCGCGTTGCCCGGGCCACGCCGCCGAGTCGCTGGGCGGTTGCCGTCGAGCGGACGAACACCCCGCGGTCGGACGGGTCGAACGCGATCCGCACGCGGTCGCCGAGCAGGGCGCCACCCGACCGCTTCGACGACGGATCGACGACGAGCGCGGCGACGCTCCGCCCGTCGGCCCGCCAGATGGCCACGAGCGCGGAGACCAGCGTCGACTTGCCGACGCCCGGCGGGCCGGTCACGCCGACCACGTGCCCGGCGGCCTCGCCGCCGAGGGCTGCCGGCGAGACTGCGGCGAGAAGTTCGGCCGCCTGCGCCCGGTCGGCCGTCGCGGTGCTTTCGAGCAGATTGAGGACGGCTGGGGCGGCGCTCAGGTCACCTCGACGCAGGCGCTCGCCGAGCTCGCGGCCGACGTCGCCACCGCCCGGCGCCGGGTTGGTCACCCGACGAGCGACCGGGCCCGGTGGCGCTCGGCCACCAGGGCGACGATCTGGCGCATGATGTCGGAGAAGCGAAAGTCCTTCGGCGTGAAGACGGCCGCAACGCCGGCCTCGCGCAGGGGCCCGACGTCCCGGTCGGGGATGATCCCGCCGACGACGACGGGCACGTCGACGCCGCGCTCGCGCAGCGCGTCGATCACATCGGGGATCAGATCGCGGTGTGAGCCCGACAGGATCGACAGCCCGACGACGTGGACGCCCTCCTGGAGCGCCGAGTTGGCGATCTGGGCCGGCGTCAGGCGGATCCCCTCGTAGACGACCTCGAAACCGGCATCCCGCGCGTGGACGGCGATCTGCTCGGCCCCGTTCGAGTGGCCATCGAGGCCGGGCTTGCCGACGAGCATCTTCAGCCTACGGCCGAGCGCTTCCGAGAGCCGGTCGACCTCGCTGCGGAGCTCGTCGAGGTTGGCGCTCGGCGGGGACGCCGCCGCGCCGCCGACGCCGGTCGGCGCCCGGTAGTCGCCGAATGTGTCGCGCAGCGCCTGCGCCCACTCGCCCGTCGTGACGCCTGCCCGGGCAGCGGCGAGCGACGCGATCATGATGTTCTCCTCGCCGGCTGCCGCGCGTTCGAGCTGACCGATCGCTGCGGCCACGACAGCCGCGTCGCGCTCGCCGCGCCACCGCTCGAGATCGCGGACCTGCTCGGCCTCGAGCGCCGGATCGACCACGAGGATCCCGCCGTCGAGATCCGCGGTGAGCGGAGACGGCTCGGTGCCGGTGAAGCGGTTCACGCCGACCACCGTCTGCTCACCCGCTTCGATCCGGCGGATTCGCTCCCGGTGGGATTCGACCAGGGCGGCCTTCATGTAGCCGACCGCGGCGACCGCCCCACCGTGCCGGGCGATCACCTCGAGCTCGGCTCGGGCCCCGCTGACCAGCTCGTCGACGAGGCCGTCCATCACGACCGACCCCTCGAAGATGTCGGGGTACTCGAGCAGGTCGGTCTCGAAGGCGAGCACCTGCTGGATGCGCAGTGACCACTGCTGGTCCCACGGCCGCGGCAGCCCCAGCGCCTCGTTCCACGCCGGCAGCTGGATCGCCCTGGCCCGGGCGTCGCGGCCCAGCGTCACGGCCAGCGCCTCGAGCACGATCCGCTGGACGTTGTTCTCGGGCTGTGGCTCGGTCAGGCCGAGCGAGTTGACCTGAACGCCGTAGCGGAACCGCAGCAGCTTCGGGTCGCTCACCCCGTACCGATCGCGGCCGAGGTCCTCCCAGACCCTGGCCATCGCCCGGAGCTTGGCGTGCTCCTCGATGAAACGGACGCCGGCGTTGACGAAGAACGAGATCCGGCCGAAGACGGCAGCCATCCGGGCGTCGTCGCCGTCGAGCCGGTCGCGGACGGCGTCGAGCACGGCGATCGCGTTCGCGATCGCGAAGGCGATCTCCTGGACCGGGGTCGCCCCGGCCTCCTGGAGGTGGTACGAGCAGATGTTGATCGGGTTCCACCCGGGAACGTGCTCGACCGTGTAGGCGATCGTGTCGGCCGTCAACCGCATCGACGGAGCCGGCGGGAACGCGTAGGTCCCGCGGGCGAGGAACTCCTTGATGATGTCGTTCTGCGTCGTCCCGCGAAGCCCGCCGGGGGAGACGCCCTGCTCCTCGGCGGCGACGATGTACAGCGCCAAAAGCCAGGGAGCCGTCGCGTTGATCGTCATCGAGGTGTTCATCTCGTCGAGGGGGATCCCGGCGAGGAGCTCGGCCATATCGCGCCGGTGGGAGATCGACACGCCGACCTTGCCGACCTCGCCACGGGCGAGCACGTGGTCGCAGTCGTAGCCGGTCTGCGTCGGCAGGTCGAAGGCGATCGACAGACCCGTCTGACCCTGGGCCAGGTTCTTGCGGTAGAGCTCGTTGGACGCCCTGGCCGTCGAGTGTCCCGAGTATGTCCGGATCAGCCACGGACGGTCGGGTCGGTCGAGGCGGTGCGGGTCGCCACTCACGCCTGCGATTGTAGGGTTCCCGGCCCACCGCCATTCGGAGGTCCCGACCGTGCCCAGCGACGAGGTCCGCCCCATCGATGTCCGCCATCTCGGCCGCGACCGGGTGATCTGCTCGTGGCTGGTCGGCGACGTCGTCGTCGATCCCGGGCCGACGGCGTCACTCGGCGCGCTGCTCGAAGGTCTTGGCCCGGTCCGACCGCGCGCCCTCGCCCTGACCCACATCCACCTCGACCACGCCGGTGCTGCCGGCGCGATCGTCCGCCGCTGGCCGGAGGTCGAGGTCTGGGTTCACGAGCGCGGCGCCCGCCACATCGTCGATCCGACTCGGCTGGTCGCGAGCGCGACCCGCCTCTACGGCGACCGGATGGACGAGCTGTGGGGGGAGATCATCCCCGTCCCGGCCGAGAACCTCCGGATCCTGACCGGTGGCGAGACGCTCGGCCGGTTCCGCGTCGCCTACACACCGGGCCACGCGTCCCATCACGTCTCCTACCTCGACGTATCGACCGGTCGGGCGTTCGTCGGCGACGTGTGCGGCGTGATGATTCCCCCGTCTGGCTTCGTCCTCCCGCCGACGCCTCCACCGGATGTCGATCTCGACGCGTGGCGCGCATCCCTCGACGCCGTCGAGGCGTGGCGGCCCGACAGCCTCGCTCTGACTCACTTCGGCGGCGTCGACGACCCGCCGGAGCACTTCGCCGCGATCCGCGACGCCCTCGACCGCTGGGGCGATCGAGCCCGGCGGCTCGACGAGGCCGCGTTCGTGCGGACGATGGCTGCGGAGATCGCGGTTGCGACCGATCCAGTGACCGCCAGCCGCTACAACGGCGCGCTCCCACCCGAGCAGAGCTGGCATGGCCTGGCCCGATACTGGTCCAAGCGCGAAGCCCTCGAATCCGATCGCCCGGAGAGCTAAGCTCGAAGACTGATGCCGGCGACGATCGAGCTTCCTCGCACGAACGGCCCCGGGACCGGCATGGGCGGCTCGTGGAAGGTGATCGTCCGCAACGACAGCCACAACACGTTCGACCACGTCGCGGCGACCCTCGCCCGCGTAATCCCCGGCGTGACGCTCGACGGCGGCTACGCGATGGCCGACGCGATCCACAACAAGGGCCTGGCGATCGTCTGGACCGGCCACCAGGAAGCCGCCGAGCACTACTGGGAGTGCCTGCGGGACGCCGGCCTGACGATGGCTCCGCTCGAGCGGGCCTAGGTCGTCGAGCCAGTCTGACGACGTGGCCGGCTGGGACGACGTCCGTCGGATCGCACTGGGCCTGCCGGAGACCACCGAGCGGACCTCGCGCGACCACGCCTTCTGGCGGGTTAAGGACAAGGGCTTCGTGTGGGAGCGCCCACTCCGGGCCTCGGACCTCAGGGCACTCGGCGACGCCGCCCCGTCCGGCCCGATCCTCGGCGTCCGGGTCGAGCACCTGATGGCCAAGGAGGCCGTCCTGGCCGACGACCCCGACGTCTACTTCACGATCCCGCACTTCGACGGCTACCCCGCGGTCCTCGTCCGTCTCGATCGGATCCCGGTCGAAGAGCTGGAGGAGCTGATCGTCGAGGCCTGGCTCGCCCGCGCGCCGAAGCGCCTCGCTCAGGCGTACATCGACTTGACGGCTGACGGCTGACGGCTGACGGCTGATGGCTGATGGCTGATGGCTGACGCGGGCGGCGTCGTGCCGTCGTGCGGCCGGCTCAGGCGCTGGGCGCGAGCCTCGCGGCCGCGAGCGTCGGCTCGAAGAGCTCGACCGGGTTGCCGGACGGGTCGTCGACCAGGATCTGCTTGCCGCCCACCCCGACGACGATCTCGTTGCGAAAGTGGGCTCCGGCCGACCGCAGCCGGTCGACCGTCGCGGCGAGGTCGTCGACCTCCAGCGAGAAGCGATTCCACCCGCCGGGAGTCGGGACTGAGCCGTCGGGCATCGCCTGGCCGCCGCCGCCGGCTCCGCCCGGCGCGCTCAGGACGAGACGAAGCTCGCCGCGGGCGAGCATCGCGAAGCTCGGCGCCGGGTGCATCAGCTCGTCGAAGCCGAGCTGGCGACAGTAGAAGTCGATCGCGGCGTCGACGTTGTCGACGATGTACCGGACGCTCACGCTTGCCATGGTCCTGATCTCCTCGGTGTCGGGTCGGAGGCCGCTTGCCTCACGTGTAGAGCTCGCGATCCGGCTCGTCGATCTGCACGACGGTCCCGTCGGGCGCGGCGACGTACAGCGATCGTCCCCACTCGTGATCGACGATCGTCCCGTCGGGCGGGAAGCCGGCGAGCCGGAGCCGGTCCTCGACGGCCTCGAGCGGCTCGTCTGTGACGAGGTTGAGGCCCAGGCCCGACCGCCCGACCCCGTCGGCGGCGAGGGCCACGTCATGCAGGCCGAGGCCGCCGCCGGACGCAGCAAGCTCGACCCAGTGCCGCGACCGCGAGCGCACGTCGGTTTCCAGCCCGACCGCCTCGTAGAAGCGGACCGCGGCGTCGACGTCGGGAACGAAGTGGATCGGTCTGACTCTCATCGCTCGGGCTCCTCCAGGTGATCGAGGTACGCGGCCAAGGCGGTCTCGACGAGTCGCGACAGCGAGACCGCCTGATCCACCGCCGCGTGCTTGGTCCGACGGATCAGGCCAGGCGGCAGGTAGACGTTGAACTGCTGCTTGCCGCCGTCTGCGCGGCCCTCGACAGGCACGCTCGCATGCTAGCAACCTAGCACTGGGCACGTGCTCGCGAGCGCGCCGTGGCCCGCGGATCCTCGGGCGCTGAGTGGAGTCAGCACGCTGCCGCGGGCGGGGGGACTCAGGGTTGGTAGGGCGGCGCGACGCCCCAACCCCAGCGGGGAACGGGCGCGTGGGTGGTCACCGCCGCACCGGGCCGGGAGTTGTGGACGGCCAGACGGGAGCCCCACTCGGCGTAGCCGACGATCGCCGCCCGGAACTCCGGGTCGGCGGGCAGGCCGGCGTCGTCGGCGGCCAGGCTCAAGAGCGTCACGAAGCGGAGTCGCTGCTCGTCGGTGATGCCGAGGCCGATGTGGCGGCTGAGCATGTGCTCGTAGCCGCCGTGCCGCTCGGTGTAGTCGGTCGGGCCGCCCATCACCTCGCACCACCACGCCGTCGCGTGGCTGCGATGCGCCTCGCCGACGTGGCCGCCGAACACCGGCCCGACCAGATCATCCGCCTCGACGAGGTCGTAGAAGACGTTCAGCCAACGTTCGAAGGCCTGACGACCGCCGCCCCACTCGTAGATCGTCGGCGGCGTGGCCTCCGGTTCCGGACTCACCGGCTTCACGATACGGCCTACGCCGGGCGAGTTCGACTCGGCTGGCTGGGAGGCGGCCGCTACCCTCCGACGATCGCTCTCAGACAGTCACGACCTGGGCGAAGCGCCGCGCAGCTCGCTCGTGCGGTGGGCAGCGGCCGGCGTGTCGCCGAGGCCCTGCGCCATCTCGATGTCCACGGATCCGAGCCGGACTCGGTCGTCGTTGCCGAGGCGTTGGCCCACTTCCTCGTCGCCCGCTGCGAGTCCCACCATGCGGGCTGGCGCGTCGTTCGGCAGGTGGTCGTCGAGTCGGCGGCCGACGCCCCGTGGGAGCGGTGCGCTCGCCGGGCCGTCCCGCAGATCACCCAGGACCTGCTCGGGCTCGTCGGCGAGCGTGGACGGACGCCTCTGGCCCGCGCGCAGCACGTCGCCGCCCGCCGGCGGGCCGAGCAGACGGCGCCGTTCGTCGACGCCGAGGCAGTGCTCGCCGGTCTCGGGTTGCGCCGCCGGCCGGTCGCGCCCGAACGTTGGCAGGCGGCGCTCGGCGCCGCCGTCGGCGCCCGCACGCGCGACCAGGTCGCACGTGCGATCGAGCGGTCGCTCAAGGACTGAGGTGGCCGCAAGGCCGGGTCTGGGTGCCTGACCACCGAGGCTCGCGGCCCGGCTACGCGCTTCAGGTGGTCTTGGCAGCGACCGGCGTGGCGGCCTTGCCGCCGGCGTCCGACCTGGGTCCGGGCCCGGTGCCGGCGACGACCGTGTCGTGCCAGACGTAGACGATCGGGACCTGGAACCAGCCCTGGCAGTTGGTGCGGAAGTCGATCATCTCGGGCCCGAGCCAGTAGCGCTCGAAGTCGAGCTTCTCGTCGAAGTCGATGATCTGGAGGAACTTGTAGCGATCGTCCCGCGATCGGTAGACGATGTGCGAGCTCGCGCCGTAGCGGAGCGAGACCTTCGAGATCCGCTCGAGCTCGACGGCGAGCTCGTCGTGGCGGAAACCGGTCGCGTACCACGGCAGGTGAACGGTGCCGGCCATCAGGCACCGACCGTCGCGTGGATCGCTCCCGGGCCGTCGGCGGTCCGGCCGCGGCCCTCGGCGGTCGCGCCGACGAGGATCGCGATCTTGCCGAGATGCTTGTTGTCGCGCATCAGCTGGTGGGCCTCGCCGACCCCCTCGAAACCGAATGTCCGCCAGAGCACGGGGCGAATCCTACCCTGATCGATCAGCTCGTTGGCCTTCAGGCAGTCGTAGGCGTTCGCGAAATGCGAGCCGATGATCTCCTTCTGACGCATCCAGAGATAGCGGACGTCGAAGTCGACGTCGAATCCGGTCGTCCCCGCGCAGATCACGACCTTGCCGAACGGGCGGACCGTGAAGACCGAGGTCGGGAAGGTCGCCTTCCCGACGTGCTCGAAGACGATGTCCGGGGCCTCGCCGAGGATCTCCTTGACGGCCTTCGCGAAGCGGCGGCTCTCGCCGAAGCGGGCCTTCTCCTGCTCAGGCGACTCGCCGCCGTTGCGCATCATCCCGGCGAAGTCGTTGCGGTTGATATATCCGGTCGCTCCGAGTTCCATCACCAGGCGGCCCTTCTCCTCGGAGGACACCACCCCGACGGACTGGGCCCCGGCGGCCGCGCACAGCTGCGTCGCGAAGACGCCGAGGCCGCCGGCGGCCCCCCAGATCAGGACACGGTCGCCGGCCTTGAGGGCGCAGCGGCCGACCAGCATCCGGTAGGCCGTGAAGTACACGAGTCCGTAGGACCCGGCTTCCTCCCAGCTCAGCGCCGGCGGTTTGGGCAGCAGCTGCTGGGCCTGGACCTTGGTGAACTCGGCGAACGACCCCCACGTCGTCTCGTAGCCCCAGATTCGCTGGGACGGCGCCGCGAGTGGATCGAGGCCGTGAACCTCGGGATCCTCGTAGGACGCCTGGTTGCAGTGCATGACGACCTCGTCGCCCGGCTTCCACCGAGTGACCCCCGGCCCGACCTTCCAGACGATCCCGGCGCCGTCGGATCCGCCGATGTGGTGGCCGTACTGAGGATGATCGCCCGACCGGAAGACCGAGATCGGCTTGCCGAGCGCCGCCCAGACGTTGTTGTAGTTGACGCCGGCGGCCATCACCCGCACGACGACCTCGAACGGGCCGGGGTCGGGAACCTCGATCTCCTCGATCTGGAAGGCGTCGATCGGCTCGCCCTGGCGCTCCTCGCGGATCACCCAGGCTGACATCGACGCCGGCAGCGTGCCGGGCGTGAGGTCGGAGCTCGGGACGGGCTTGAGGTCGACGGCCATGTGGATGGGACCTCTCGTCGGCGATCGGGCGGCCGGCGAATCGTATACCGGCCGGCCGCGGCCGGCCGTGGGCGTCATCATGTCGCCGTGGCAAGCCGAGCACCAGGCAAGGATGTCGAGGCCGCGAGCGCGAGGCCGTTCTCAGACGCAGCCCCCAGCGACAGGTCGCCTCGCGTGGCCAACAAGGCGTCGGGCAGCGGAGCCGCGGAGATGTCGGTCTTCGAGAGCGCGATGCGCTACTTCGAGCTCGCGGCCGACCACCTCGGCCTCGAACCCGGCATCCGAGCGGTGCTGCGGTCGGCCCGCCGTGAGGTGCAGGTCCAGATCCCGGTCCGTCTGGCCAGCGGCGAGCTGCACGTCTTCTCGGGGTATCGCGTCCAGCACAACGGCGCCCGCGGTCCCTACAAGGGCGGGATGCGCTACCACGAGGAGGTCAACCTCGACGAGGTCCGCGCGCTTGCCGCCCTGATGAGCTGGAAGACGGCGGTCGTCGGAGTCCCGTTCGGCGGAGCCAAGGGCGGGGTCAACTGTCCGGCCGGCCGACTCGGTGACGACGAGCTCGAGCGGATCACGCGGTCCCTGATCGACAAGATCGCCGCCGTGATCGGGCCGACGCGGGACATCCTGGCTCCCGACGTCAACACCAACGCGCAGGTGATGGCCTGGATGATGGACGAGTACTCCAAGCTCCACGGCCACACCCCGGCGATCGTCACAGGCAAGCCGATCGCCCTCGGCGGCTCGCTCGGCCGGGAGTCGGCCACCGGGCGCGGGGTCGTCCGCTGCTTCATCGAGGCAGCCAGGGCGGTAGGGCTCGAGCCCGTGGGCACACGGGTTGTGATCCAGGGCTTCGGCAACGTCGGCTCGTGGGCGGCCCGCCTGATCTGCGACCTCGGCTGCGAGCTGGTCGGGGTCGCCGACGTCGACGGGGCGATCCACTCGGAGGCCGGGATCGATCCGTACGCCCTGCTCGCGCACATCCGGGCCGGCGGCACGCTTCCCGAGTTCACCGGTCCGGGGGTCGAGGAGATCCCCGGGGACGAGTTGACCGGGCTCGACTGCGAGGTGTTCATCCCGGCCGCGCTCGGCGGGACGATCCACGCGGCGAACGCCGACCGGGTCCGCGCGCGCCTGGTGATCGAGGGAGCCAACGGGCCGACCACGCCGGCGGGTGACGAGATCCTCCGGGACAAGGGCGTCCTCGTCGTCCCGGACATCCTCGCGAACGCCGGCGGCGTGATCGTCTCGTACTTCGAGTGGGCCCAGAACCTCCAGCACGTCGGCTGGGAGGAGCCCGAGGTCAACGAGCGGCTGGCCAGGATCCTGGCCGCGGCCTACCAGGGAGTCGCGGCGCGGGCCGCGACCGATCGGGTGGGGATGCGGATCGCGGCATACGCGATCGGCATCGAGCGGGTGCTCGAGGCCGCGGTCGCCCGCGGGTACTACATGTAGGCCGGAGCGCTTCCCGCAGTCCGTCGGCCTGCTGCCCGAGCACGATGCCGGGCGAAACCCGAGAACCAACGGGAGGTCCGGAAGTTGGAGGCGCGTCCGGCTACGGAGCACCGCGTGCTCCGTCTCGCAGACCGATCGACTACTGGGACCAGATCTCGTCGAACGCGTGCTGATCGATAGCGAGCAGCCAGCATGCGACGATGCGGTTCTGTTCGTCGATGTCGTAGAGGCCGACTGTCGACCAGTGGTGGTCGAGCCCTTGGATCGTCGCGGTCCCGGCGGTCAGCGCCGCTACACGGTTCGTCTGGCCGACGAGGATGTCGCGGCGGTGCATCCGGAAGGTGCCGCCTGCGAGGTCTCGGCGTCGCGCGAAGTAGGCGAGCACCTCGTCGATCCCCCGATACATGCCGGCGATTCGATTCTTGCCGGGGATCGTCCACTGGATCTCCGGAGCGAGGATGCGAAGAAGCGGAGTTCCGGCACGGTCCCGAGACTCCATCGTCTGCTGGGACGTGGTGCGGATCATCCCTCGCCGGCAGACGGGGGAGTCTGAGCGGACGCGCGCTGGCGCGCTCCCGATCGTTTCGAAGCGGAAGCGTGGCCCGATGCGGCGGAAGCCAACGAGCGTGCCGGATCCTTGTGACCAGCGGCGGTCTCCCGGGTCGTTCGCCATGGCTGTCTCGCCCGACAGCTCCTCGCGTCCCGTGATCGCGAGCGCCTCGGCGCCAGCGCCGTAGTCTGGCGGAGGAATGGGTTGGCGACCACGTGGCAGCCGTTGCGTGCGTGTTGCGTGTCCGGCTCGGCCGGGCCCGACCGACGAGGGGCTCGCCGGCCGGGTCCGCCTTGCGGTGCTCGCTGGGTTGGCTGCTCTGCTGAGCGGCTGCGGCGGAGGCGGAGCGGCCCCGATGCCGCCGCCCGGCCCGGCTGCGCGCGGCCGTCCACCGGTCGCCGCGGTCGACCGCCTGTCGCTCGAGCAGCAGGTCGGTCAGACGCTGATCCTCGCCTTCGCCGGCACCACCGAGCCGGAGTACGTCGCGCGGATTCTCCACCGGCGCGACGCCGCCGGGGTCATCCTGACCGGCGCGAACGTCGCGTCGGCGGGCCAGGTGCGCGCGCTCACACGGCGGCTCGAGGAGTCGGCTCGCGGGTCGGCGCTGATCGGGGCTGACCAGGAGGGCGGCGCGACGCGCACCCTCCCGTTCGCCGCTGCCGTCACGCCGCAGGCCGGGCAGCGCGACGCGGCGGCCGCCGGCGCCGACGCTCGGGCCACAGGCCGCGGTCTGCGCGGCCTGGGATTGAACGTCGACTTCGCCCCGGTAGCCGACGTCGCGACAGGCGAGGGGTCGATCATGCGCTCGCGCGCCTTCGCTGGAGACGCCCACGCCGTGGCTGCGGCGACCGCCGCCGCCGTCGCCGGCTATGAGGCGACCGGCGTCGCGGCCACGGCCAAGCACTTCCCGGGCCTCGGCGCGGCCACCACCAACACCGACGACGGTCCGGCCACCGTCGCCGCCTCCCGCGCCCTGCTCGACGGCCGCGACCTCCTGCCGTTCCGGGCAGCGATCGCTGCCGGCGTGCCCCTGATCATGGCCTCGCACGCGCTCTACCCAGCGCTCGACCCGGCCCGGATCGCGTCGCAGTCACCAATGGTCCTCGACGGTCTTCTGCGCGGCTCGCTCGGCTTCCGCGGCGTCGTGGTCACGGACTCGATCGAAGCCGCCGCCGTGCGCCGACGCTCAAGCGTCCAGGTCGCCGCCGGGCGGTCGATCGCCGCCGGAGCCGACCTCGTCCTGATGACCGGCCCCGGCTCCTACAACCTGATCTACCCGTACCTGCTCGCCCGTGCCCGCCGGTCCCCGGCCTTCCGTGCGCGGGTCCGCCAGGCGGCCGCCCTCGTCCTCGCCCTCGAGCGCCGGATCGCCGTGGCGCGACGAGAGTGACGTAGCACCGCGCAGCACAGCGCCCCGCTCCCCCGCGGGCGGTCGGCGAGATGTTTGACGCCGATGCACCGGGCGGGCTGGTCGAGGGAGCATCGGCGGGTCCTGGGTGTCGTGGAGTTGATCTACGACTTTCTTGTTTTCGCGGGCCACGAACGGTGTTCGAGCGAACGGTGTTCGTTACGCTCGCACGCTGTCACCGACCGGCGGGCCAGCACGACCAAGGCCAGGTGGGGCTGGCTGCTGCCCGGCCAGCGCGGCCTGTGACGGATGATCGTCAAAGGCCTCGACCACTCGCCGGATCAGAGACCGGCGGGGGCGGGGGGACTCAGCCCAGAGAGCGAGGGGCCGGGGGGGGACTCAGAGACCGACGGGGTGACGGACGACGTAGCCGGCGGTGGAGCCCAGCGTCGTGCTCCAGCGGGTGCCGGTCTCCTGGAGGGCGACGGTGTCGAACCGGCGGCCGTCGATGACCATGAACGCGTGACTCGCGTTCGCGTAGATCGTCACGTCGGCACCCGGCCCGGCCGCCCCGTAGCTTTCGAGGCCCGTCGAGTCCTCGGGCGTGCTGAGCAGACCGGCGGCGTGGAGAACGTAGGAGACAGAGCCGGAGCAGTCGTACCCGCTCGAGGCGAATGACGCGTGGCCTCCGCCCCAGATGTACGGGAGCGTGGCGATCCGGTCACCGGCCGCCTTCATCGCTGCGATCTCGGCAGGAGCCTGGGGGTTGGTCGCGGCTGCGACGCTCGGCGGAGGCGACGGGGCTGCGCCGCCGGTCGCGGCGGTTGCCGCGGTGGCCGTCGCCGTGGGGGCGGCCGGACTCGTCACTGCGGCGGTGAGTGTGGCGGCCACCGGCGCGGTCGCTGCGGCCGGCGCCGCAGTCACGGTGGCGAGCAGGTTCCCGAGCGACTTGCCGGTCGCGCTCTTGAGCCCGAGCGCGGCCAGCGTGTCCGGGCCGACGACTCCGTCGACCGTGAGCTTG
Source organism: Solirubrobacteraceae bacterium (assembly GCA_035553395.1). GTDB lineage: Bacteria > Actinomycetota > Thermoleophilia > Solirubrobacterales > Solirubrobacteraceae > Palsa-513. The sequence goes on from DASZKP010000077.1 coordinate 88,643, forward strand.
TGCGCGCGCTGGAAGCGCTTGAGCGCGCTCCGCGTGTGGGCGCCGAACTGGCCGTCGACGGTCACGCCGAGCCGGCGCTGGAGGCTGCGGACGGCGGCCGCGGTGCTCGCCGCCGTGCTGACGGCGGGCTTCGAAGCCGTTGCGACCGCGGGCTTGGCCGGTGCGGCGACGACGGGCTTGGCGGGCGCGGCGACGACGGGCTTGGCAGGTGCGGGGGCGCCGGCCTTTGGAGTCGCGGCCGGCTTCACGGCGGGTTTGCCGGCGGTCGGCGCGGTCGGCGCAGCCTTCACCGGCGTCGCCGGCTTGGCCGCGGCGGGAGCGGCGCCGGCCGGGGCGACGAGCGCGCCGGCGGAGACACCGCCGGCCGGGCTGCTGACGGTGACGCTCGCCGTGACGGGGTGGGCGGCGCGGGCGGTCGCGACCGAAGCTGCCTTGGTCTTGGAGGCGGCGGTCGACGACGCGCTGAGCGTGGCGCCGGGCGCGAGTCGGAGAGCCGCGCGGGTCGCCGGACCGGCGACGCCGTCGGCGGTCAGGTGATGGGCCCGCTGGAAGGCCTTCAGAGCGCGCACGGTCTTCGGCCCGAACACCCCGTCCGCCGGTAGGCCGAGGGCCTTCTGAAGGCTGGCGACATCGGCGTTGGCGCCCGCGGCGTTGAACTGGCCGGTGGGAGGCGGCGCGTCATTCTGGCCGGTGGTCGGAGCAGCAGCGGCCGCGACGGTCGCCATGACGCCGGTCGCGGGGGCGGCGACTGCTGCAAGCAGGCCGACGATCGAAAGGCCCCGAGCTGCTGGGGCCGGCAGGCCGGTCGCCCGGTCGGCTGCGTCGCGGCGAGCGCGGGAGTGCTCGAGCGAGTCGAGCAGGACCTCGGGGTTGCCGAGCTCGCGGGGTCCCTTCAGGCGGCCCAGCTCGATCGAGCCGCGCCGGGACCGGCGACGGCGCTCAAGAGAACGTTCGAGTGATCCCGCCCACAGGTCGGGGCGGATCAGATCGCGCGGGCAGTCATCCATGTTCCTGCGTCTCCTGGCGTCGGGTGTGAGCCTGCGAGGTGAGCTGACGGGCTCGCGCACCGAACTTGCGCTACGCCGTGGATCCGGCGATTCGCCCCTGCGGCAACTTGCCGCTTTGGTTCCCCCGCTCACCGGTCCGTGAAGACCGGCGACTCGGCTCGTTATGTGAATGCGAAGATAGCCGAGATCGCCGACCGATGTCGCATCGATCGGCGCCTGGCCGGGGGAGGGCCTACGGACGGGCGGGCAGTCCGCCCGCGACTGCGAGGCTGGCGCTTTTGACGCCGGCGGCCCTCACGCTCACCGTGTAGCTGCCGGGGACGAGCCGGGCGCGGAGCTGGGCCATGTCCTGGGGATTGATCGGGGCGGTCTCCTGGCGGAAGGTGCCGGCGTCGGTCGACGCGACGGCAAGCTGCTGGGAGGCGTGCGTCATGTTCGTGATCACCAGCTTCACAGGGCCGGCGCCGAGGTGGTCGGGGGAGATGCTGACGCCGCCGGCGGTGATCGCGGTCGCGACGACGGTCGGCCTTTGACGGGGGGAGCGCCCGGGCGGAGCGTGGGTGTCGGAGCAGCCGGCGAGCATCACCGCGCAGATACAGGTCAGCGTCGAGACGGCGGCAGTCCGCCGACCGGATTGCAGGGCGGGGGCTCGCGTCATCGCTCCGTCGCCGGAGCATCCCCTCCGCCGGCGAACGGAAGGTTGGTGACCGTGGCGGTCACCGACCCGTCGGCGACCGTCAACCGATCGCCGGGGCCGGCGGCCCGGCGGACGAGGGCGAGGGCGATCGGACCGTGGATCGGCGAGAGGGCGACGCTGGTCAGGCTGCCGACGACGGTCTCCCCGAGGCGGAGCTCATCGCCCGGGCTGGCCGGGCCGGAGAGCTCGAGGCCGCGGAGGTGGCGGTTGGGCTTGCCCTTCCAGTAGAGGCGGGCGACCGTCTCCTGACCGACGTAGCAGCCCTTCGTGAAGCTGACCGCACGACCGTGGATCCCGGCTTCCTGGGGCATCGTCGTCTCGTCCATGTCGATCCCCAGGCGGGGGGCGCCGCGCTCGACGCGCAGACACTCGACGGCGGCCTCGCCGACGGGGATCGCACCGAGACGCTCGAGCTCGCCGCGGACGGCGCCGAGTTCCTGGGCCTCGAAGATCAGGTCGATGCCGACCGGGGTGCGGACGGCGAGCACGGGGATTCCGGCGATCATCGTCGGCGTGTTGGCATGCTCGCCGGCTGCCGGTGGATCGGTGACGAGTGTTTCGGAGCGCGGGCCGATCAACGAGACCAGACTGCGCTCGAGCGTCCGCTTGTGGAGCTCGGCCAGGTAGCCGATCCGCAGCTGGCGGATCGCGTCGAAGAGGGCCTGGAGGCCGACGCGCTCGGTATCGAGCAGGAATCCCTCGTCCGTCCGGATCACCCGGGGGTCGGCAAGAATGCGGCCCTTGTGGGTCAGCAGCGTCGCGTATGCGCCGCCGCCGACGGGGATCCCGGCGATGTCGTTGGAGAGCATCGAGTCGAGAAACCGGTCGGCCTCGTCCCCCGTCACGGCAAGCTTGCCGCGGTCGGAGCGGTCGAACAGGCCGGCACCCTCGAGCAGCGCCCGGTGCTCGAGGGGGTCGGGCGGGGCGGCTAGGGTGTTCGTCCTCATGGATCCGAGGATAGACCGGTAGGCTGACGGCGGCATGGCGCTCGCCGAGACGTTCAACCAGATCACCGGCTCGCTGCCCGACGACTGGACCGACCTCGAACTGGATCTGCGGATCGCGGACGAGTCGCGGTACGTCGAGGCTGCGGTGTACATGGTCACGTGCAACGCGCAGCCGTACTCCCGCCACGACTGGCATTGGCGGATCCTCGTCGCACACCGGTTCGGCCACGGCGCGTCCGAGCCGACGGTCCACGGGACGCTTGCCCTGCTCGACGATGCCGGCCTGGTCGGCGAGCTCGCGGTCCGGGAGGTTCGCGAGGGGCGGACCGAGGTCACCCAGCTGTGGGGGCGGCCGTATTCGGTCAGGGAAGAGCTGCGGCGGCTGCACGCCCAATAGGGCTCGCTCGGTCCGAGCTTTCGCCGCCCGGCTCACTCCGCTCGCGTGCGGTGGTGGTGGCGGCTTTCGCCGGGCGGGCTCGCTCGTTCGGGGGCGGCTACAGCTCGGACTCTCGCTCGCGTGAGCGTTTCTGACCCGGCTGGGTGGGAGCGGGTCCTCCGCCGGTCCGCGCTGTCGCGTTGGTCTGATCAGCTGGCGACTGGGGTGTCGCCGGTCGGCGCGTAGCCTTCCGCCCGCTGCGTGGGGGCGTATGGGAATGGGCTAGAGGCCAGGTTCATCGATGGGCGGCTCGCGGGTCTTGCCGACGTTGGTGTGCCGCTGGAGGTTTCCCTACGCGACGGTCTCCCAGTTGGATGAGTGATTGCATGTCGAGAAGCTCGGGCCGGCTCCGCTCAGCAGGTGAAGGGCCACGACCGGCGCGGCCCACGACACCAGGAGGCGACCATGCCGAAGTACTTGCTCCTCAAGCACTACCGCGGCGGCCCGGAGCCGCACCATCCCTTCCCGCCGATGGACCAGTGGGCTCCTGAGGACGTGGAGGCGCACATCGCGTTCCAGCGGCACGTCATCGAACTGCTCGAGGAGTAGGGCGAGTACGCCGGCGCAGAGGCGCTCACGCCGACACGCACGTGGGTGCGCTACGGCGGGCCGGACGCCGCACCGGTCACGACCGACGGTCCGTTCCCGAGGCGGGCGACCTCGTGGCGGGCTGGTTCATGATCGATGTCGAGTCCTACGAGCGCGCGGTCGAGATCGCGGCCTATGTCTCGTCTGAGCCCGGCCCGCGGGGAGAGCCGCTGTACGCGTGCGTCGACGTGCGCGAGGTCATGTCCGGCCGCCGTCGGAGGGCTGATCCGGCATGATCGACGAGCCGACGCGACGGTTGGGCGAGGGCGCGCTGCGTGCCCTCGTGCCGAGTGTGCTCACGGGTCTCGTCCGGCGGGGCGAGGACTTCGATGCCGCCGAGGACGCGCTGCAGGACGCGTTGCTGGAGGCGCTGCGGGTGTGGCCCGAGCACCCGCCGCGCGAGCCGCAGGCGTGGCTGGCGACGGTCGCGACGCGGCGGCTCGTGGACGCCCGCCGCAGCGAGGCCGCCCGGCGGCGCCGCGAGGAGCAGCCGTACGCCGAGCCGCGTCCCGCGGCCATCCAGGAGGGCGACGACACCCTGTTCCTGCTCTTCTGCTGCTGCCATCCCGACCTCGCGCCCGCGTCCCAGGTGGCGCTGAACCTGCGAGCCGTCGGCGGCCTCACCACCCGGGAGATCGCCGACGCCTTCTACGTTCCGGAAGCGACGATGGCGCAGCGGATCAGCCGCGCGAAGCGGACCCTGCGCGGGCGTCGGCTGGACCAGCCCGGAGACCTCGCCGTCGTGCTCCGCGTGCTTTACCTCGTCTACACGGCCGGCCACGCGGGCCGGGTGGACCTGACCGGAGACGCGATCCGGCTCGCCCGCCAACTCACCCTCGCCGTCGAGGAGCCGGAGGCCCGCGGCCTGCTCGCGCTGATGCTGCTCAACCACGCTCGCCTTCCGGCGCGACTCGACTCAGAGGGTCGCATCGTCACGCTCGACCGGCAGGACCGCGGGCTGTGGGACACCCGCGAGATCGCCGAGGGCGTCCGCGTCCTGCAGTCGGCCCTGGCCACGCAGACGGCGCGAAAGCGCCCCGGTCGTTACCAGATCGAGGCCGCGATCGCCGCCTTGCACGACGACGCGGCAAGCGCCGAAGAGACCGACTGGCCGCAGATCCTCGCCTGGTACGACGACCTCGTCGCCATGACCGACGACCCGGTGCGCGAGAACCCCGCCGCCGTGCTCGGCCGCGCGGTCGCAGTCGGCCACGTACTCGGCGCCGCCGCGGGGCTGCGTGAGACCGACCGGCTGCGCGAGGGGCTCGGCGACCGGCACCGGTGGCACGCCGTACGCGGCCACCTGCACGAGCTCGGTGACGACCTGCCCGCCGCCGCCACGGCGTACGCGGATGCCGCCCATCGGGCCACGGACGTCGCCGCGCGTGACCACCTGATCCGACAGGCCGCCCGCGCGCGGCGGCTCCATGTCGAGAAGCTCTGAACGGCCCCGCTCAGAAGGTGAAGGGCCGCGACAGGCGCGGGCCACGACACGAGGGGAAACGCATGCCGATCCAACGCATGGACCACGTCGGCATGGTGGTCGACGACCTCCCGATAGCGACGGCGTTCTTCTTCTGGAGCTCGGACTCAAACTGAAGGGGCGGCGGGCGGGTCCGGGGCGACTCGGATGGACCGCGTGGTGGGACCCGACAGCGTCCGGGCGGAGATCGCGATGGTCGAGACCCGGACGGCAAGGTCAGGCCGGCGATCATGCCACGCACGGCTCGAGCTCACGACGTTTCACGCCCCACCGGGCCCGAGCGGCGATCGTCCGGATTCGGCTGCGGGACGGCCGACCCGGTCGCCGGGTGGCTTGAGGCCCGATCGCTCTCCGCGTGAGGTTCCTTTCCGTACGGAGCATCTGCTTGGCGTCGTGGTCAGCTGGCCCTCGGTGGGCCTGACCGATGATTTTTGCGCGCCGTGCTGGTCTGTACGCCGAAACCGACTCAATGGGAGACTGACGCCATGCGGAAACTGACCTTCAGCATGAACGTGACCCTGGACGGCTATATCGCCGCGCCCGGCGACGACCTCGGCTGGAGCGCGCCGAGCGACGAACTGTTCCAGTGGTGGTCCGACCGGGTGGCGGCGACAGGCCTGGCGCTGTACGGGCGCAAACTGTGGGAGACGATGAGCTCCCACTGGCCGACCGCCGACCAGCAGCCCGGCGCCACACCGGCGGAGATCGAGTTCGCCCGCCGCTGGCGGGACATGCCGAAGGTGGTGTTCTCCTCGACGACCACCACGGTCGACTGGAACACCCGCCTGGTCACCGGCGACGCGGTCACCGAGATCACCAGGCTCAAGGCCGACGACGGCGGCCCCATGGACATCGGCGGCGCCACACTCGCCGCGGCGGCCATGCGGGCCGGGCTGATCGACGAGTACGCCATCGTCACCCATCCCGTCCTGGTGGGCGGCGGCACGCCGTTCTTCACGGCCCTGGACAACTGGGTGAACCTGAGCCTGGTGGAGACCCGGACGTTTCCCGACGGCGTGGTCCTGACCAGGTACGAGACCAGGCGCTGAGTGCCCGACCTCGGATCAGCACGGGCTTCGGGCCCACCAAGGATCCCGTGACGCTGTGTTTCCGAGGCGATCGTGATGCCCCTGCCCGGTGGCGACAGTTCAGTCGTGGCTGCCTCTCGATCGAACTGTCCGGTGGCGAAGGCGTCGTTCGCTATGACGATGGCGAGATCGTGCTTACGCACGAGGTCAGGCCGGAGTGGGGCCAACTGCTGCAGCCGCACGACAGCTATTGGTGGCGGATGTTGGCTTCAGTCGGCATCATCTGTGGTCCGCGGGGACGCGAATCCTTTGGCGACGAGCCAGATCGGGAGGATCAACTCGAAGAGGCCACCGGGGACCAGCGCGAGCGTCCCGGCGACGTGAGTGACGTGGATCAGGTTGAACATGGCCAGGACCGTGCCGACCAAGAACACCGGGTAGCGGCCTGCGAACGAAGGCGTGTGTGTGGTGTCAAGGCACTGCGCATCGCCAGGCCGTTCGTCACGACCGCTAGGCCGGTGCAGGCGAGAAGGAAGACGCCGGCGACGAGGGTGCCGTCGCGGGAGTCCCGCCCGCGAAGTGCGAGTGGATGAGGGCGCTACCGATGGCGAAGGTGAAGGTCGCCATTAAGAAGCAGAGTCCAACTCGAGCCTTACATTGAAGAGAAGGTTTGCCGCTGGCGCGGGGACCCCTGCGAGCTGCCAGGTGCCGACCGGAGGTCTACTCTCGCGCCCCGATCGCCTCAACGGGCCGGGCGCGGAGCGCTCGTCTGGTTGGCAGCGCAAGGGCCAAAAGCGCCAGGAGCGCTGAGATGCCGAGGATCGCGGCGAATGGTCTCGCGGGTATGTATGGGAGGCCGCCGTTGAGCGCCTGGCTGAGTGGTAGCAGCGCGATGGCGGCGATCGCCAGGCCGATGCCAAGTCCGATAGTGATGATCAGCGCTGCCTCCCAGCGCGCCATCGATCGGACTTGGCGGGGGGTCGCGCCGACGAGCCGCAGGAGCCCGAGCTCGCGGCGGCGCCGGAGCCCGATCATGA
>DASZKP010000078.1:0-8002 GCA_035553395.1 Solirubrobacteraceae bacterium
GGCGACGCGCTCGTCGCGACCAAGCTCGATCGACGCGCACGCTCGCCCCGACGCCCGCGTCGAATCTCCGACGAGCTCGCGGAGTGGTCGGTCAAGACCAAGTCGGCGGATCGTGAACGATCCGACCGATCCCGTCGGCCGGCTGCTCCTCGACGTGCTCGCGATGTTCGCTGCGTTCGAATCTGACCTGACCCGGACGCGCGCTCGCGACGACATGAAAGGCGCCAGGGCCGAAGGTCGCCTCCCCGGTCATACGCTCCACGTGCATCGCGCCACCCAGGCGGCCGGCGGCCGCGCTGCGCCCACGCAGACGCGCAGACGCGGCGACGACTGCTCTGGCCCCTGGTGACGGTCACGCGGACCCGAACACCGGCCACGTACGCCGGTCTGACGAGCCAACGCGGGCATCCGCCGCCGCATCGGCCCGCCGTGCCGGGTGACGTGCCCGCCGGCGAATCGGATCAGCGGAGATCGAACCGGTCGAGGTTCATCACCTTGACCCACGCGGCGACGAAGTCGCCGACGAACTTCTCGCCCGCGTCATCACTCGCGTAGACCTCCGCCAGCGCCCGCAGCTCGGAGTTCGACCCGAACACCAGGTCGACCCGGCTGCCGGTCCACCGCAGCTCGCCGGTCGCAACGTCGTGGCCCGCGAAGGTTCCCGCGTCCCCGGCCGTCGCCGTCCACGTCGTGCCGAGGTCGAGCAGGTTGACGAAGAAGTCGTTCGTCAGCGATCCCGGCGACGACGTGAAGACGCCCACCGGTGACTGGCCCGAGTTCGCACCGAGGACGCGCAGGCCGCCGACGAGGACGGTCATCTCGGGTGCGCTCAGCGTCAGCAGGTTCGCCCGGTCGATCAGCAGGTACTCGGCCGTCAGCCGCTGCCGCTCCCCCAGGTGGTTGCGAAACCCGTCGGCCGACGGCTCGAGCGCGCCGAAGGACTCGACGTCGGTCTGCTCCGCCGACGCGTCCGTCCGTCCCGGCGTGACCGGGACCTCGACGTCATGGCCGGCGTTCCTCGCGGCCTGCTCGACGGCTGCGGCGCCGCCGATCACGATCAGGTCGGCGAGCGAGACCCGCTTGTCGCCGGTCTGCGAACTGTTGAACGCATCCTGGATGCCCTCCAGCGTGCCGAGGACCGTCGCCAGCTGCTCGGGGTCGTTGACCTCCCACGTCTTCTGCGGCTCCAGGCGGATCCGCGCGCCGTTGGCCCCGCCGCGCTTGTCGCTGCCGCGGAACGTCGACGCCGACGCCCATGCCGTGGAGACGAGCTGGGAGACCGACAGCCCCGAGTCGAGGACCTGGGCCTTGAGCGCGGCGATCTCCTCCGCCCCGATCAGCTCGTCTGTCACCGCGGGGAGGGGGTCCTGCCACAGCAGCGTCTCCGACGGGACCTCCGGTCCGAGGTACCGGGCGACCGGCCCCATGTCGCGGTGGGTCAGCTTGAACCAGGCCCGGGCGAAGGCGTCCGCCAGTTCGTCGGGGTGCTCGTGGAAGCGCCGCGAGTTCGGCTCGTAGACCGGGTCGAAGCGGAGCGCCAGGTCGGTCGTCAGCATCGTCGGCGGCCGCCTCGGCGACGTCTTGTTCGGACCCGGAACCGCGCCTATGCCGACGCCGCCCTTCGGCTGCCACTGGTGCGCGCCGGCCGGGCTCTTCGTCAGCTCCCAGTCGTAGCCGAACAGATTGTCGAAGAAGCTGCTCGACCACGCCGTCGGCGTTGCCGTCCACGTGACCTCGAGGCCGCTGGTGATCGCGTCCGCGCCCCTGCCCGAGCCGTAGGTGTTCCTCCACCCGAGACCCTGCTCCTCCAACGGAGCACCCTCCGGCTCGGGGCCGACGTACTCGTCGGGGTCGGCCGCGCCGTGGGTCTTGCCAAATGTGTGCCCACCGGCGATCAGCGCGACCGTCTCCTCGTCGTTCATCGCCATCCGGCTGAACGTCTCGCGGATGTCCCTGGCCGACGCGAGCGGGTCCGGGTTGCCGTTCGGGCCCTCCGGGTTGACGTAGATCAGGCCCATCTGGACGGCACCGAGCGGCTCCTCGAGCTGACGATCGCCGGTGTAGCGCTCGTCGCCCAGCCAGGTCGTCTCCGGACCCCAGTAGACGTCCTCGTCCGGCTCCCAGACGTCCGGTCGGCCGCCGGCGAAGCCGAACGTCTTGAAGCCCATCGACTCGAGGGCGACGTTCCCGGTGAGGACCATCAGATCCGCCCACGACAGCGCTCGGCCGTACTTCTTCTTTACCGGCCACAGGAGGCGGCGGGCCTTGTCGAGGTTGCCGTTGTCCGGCCAGCTGTTGAGTGGCGCGAAGCGCTGCTGGCCGGCCCCGGCGCCACCCCGGCCGTCGCTGATGCGGTACGTCCCCGCGCTGTGCCACGCCATCCGGATCATCAGTGGCCCGTAGTGGCCGAAGTCTGCCGGCCACCAGTCCTGCGACGTCGTCAGGACGTCCGCGATGTCCTGCTTGACCGACGCATAGTCCAGCGTCTCGAACGCCGCCGCGTAGTCGAAGTCCGAACCCAGCGGGTCGGCGACGGCGGGGTTCTTCGCGAGGATCTTCACGTTGAGCCGGTCCGGCCACCACCCTCGGTTATCCCCGCCCTGGGTCGGGTGCCGGGCGCGGTCGTGCGCGACGGGGCAGCCGCCCCCGGTCGTCTCGTTCATCTCTCCAACAACGGCGTCAGGACTGTCAGACAAGGGAAGGCCTTTCCGGATCAGGAGGGGTGTGCGGTCGAGCATCCGGGGCACAGGCCCCGGTAGATGACCTCGGCCGCGTCGAGCACGTAGCCGTGGTCGTCGGCCGCGGACAGGCACGGTGCGGCGCCGACGGCGCAATCGACGTCGGCGATCGCACCGCACGACCGGCACACGACGTGGTGATGGTTGTCCCCGACGCGCGACTCGTACCGCGCCACGGAGCCGGGTGGGTGGATGCACCGCACGAGACCCGCCGCGGTGAGTGCCCGCAGGACGTCGTAGACGGCCTGGTGGGACACGTCACCCAGATCCTCGCGAACGAGGCCGATGATCGAGTTCGTGTCGGCGTGCGGATGCTCGTCCACCGCGGCGAGCACCGCCGCCCGGGGACGCGTGACGCGCAGGGAAGCCCCGCGCAGCATCCGCGCAAGTTCCGTGGTTGCCAGCATCCGCCGAAGTCTGCCACAGATCTGGAATGGATCCGGATTAGCGCTGCCCGTGAGGTCGGCCGGACGGTCCCGACTGGCCGCGGAGGCGCCCGGCCGCTAGGCTCGGGCGACAATGGATCTCGGCCCGGCGCACGCGATCCTCGAGACGGCACACAGCGCGTTCGCGTCGACCGACCAGGACGGCCGGATCACGTTCTGGAACCGGTCGGCCGAGGACGTCTTCCGCCTCGGCCGCGACGACGCGGTCGGCCGGTCGCTGTGCGCGACGATCATCCCCGAGCGCGACCGGCCGGACTTCGATCGGGAGCTCCGCCTGCTCACCCAGCCGGGTGACGGCCCCCGCCTGGGCACCCGCCGGCGGCTGACCGCCCAGCGGGCCGACGGCCGGGAGTTCCCCGCCGAGCTGACGATCTCGGCCCTGCGAATCGGTCCCGACTGGGGCCTCCACGCGTTCATCCGCGACGTCTCCGAGCTCGCCTCGGCCGAGTACCAGCGAACCCAGCTGATCGCCCGGCTCGAGGCCGCTCTCCACGGGAGCGAGCGGCGCTTCGCCGGGATCGTCGACGCCCTCGCCGAGGCCGTGACGATCCGCGACCTCGACGACCGGATCATCTACGCCAACCGCGCGGCCCTCGACTCGATGGGCTTCGCCTCGCTCGACGAGATGACGAGGTCTCCGCCGAGCTCGATCATGGACGCCTACATCGTCACGGGGAACGACGGCCGCGAGATCGGCATGGACGACATCCCGTCCGTCCGCCTGCTCCGCGGCCAGCAGCCCGGCCCGCTGCTGATCCGGACTGTCGATCGGGCCGACGGCGCCGAGCGCTGGCGCCTGCTCAAGGCCGCCGGGTTGACCGACGCCAACGGCCGCCTCGAGGCCGCGGTGACGATCATCGAGGACGTCACCAGCGTCAAGCAGGCCGAGGTCCGGACCCGCCTGCTGGCCGAGGCGAGTCAGATCCTCGCGTCGTCGCTCGACTACGAGCAGACGCTTCGCAACGTCGCCTGGCTCGCCGTCCCCCGACTCGCCGACTGGTGCTCGGTCGACCTCGTCAGCGATCTTGGCGACCGGACCTCACTCGCCGTCGCCCACACCGACCCGGCCAAGCTCCACCTTGCCGAGCGCCTCCGGGCACACGAGCCCGAGCGCGTCGACCCCGACCGCGGACTCGGCCGGGCGATGGCCACCGGCCTGCCCGAGCTGTACCCCGAGATCACCGACGAGATGCTGGCCGCCGGCGCCCGTAACCCCGACCACCTCGAGCTGCTCCGGGAGATCGGCATGAGCTCGGTGATGATCGTCCCGCTCACCGCCGCCAACGGCCGGACGTTCGGTGCGATGACCCTCGTCAACGCCGAGTCCCGCCGCCGCTTCGACAAAGCCGCTCTGTCGTTCGCCTCGCAGATCGCCGACCGCGCGGCGATCGCGGTGGAGAACGCCCGCCTGTACACCGCGCAGGCGCGGATCGCCGCGACGCTCCAGAAGAGCCTGCTCCCCGACGCCCTCCCGCAGATCGACGGCTGGGAGGTCTCGGCCCTCTACCGGCCGGTCGGCGAGGGCGTCGAGGTCGGCGGCGACTTCTACGACGTCTTCGAGGTCCGCGGCGGCTGGCTCGTCCTGATCGGCGACATCACCGGCAAGGGCGTCGCCGCCGCCGCGATGACCGCCTTCGTCCGCCACAGCGCGCGGATCGTCGGCGAGCAGACACCTGAGCCGGCGATGATCATCGACCGGCTCGACGCCGCCCTGCGCAGCCAACCGGAGCTCTCCCTGTGCAGCCTGCTCTGCCTCCGGGTCAGGGCCGGCCGTGTGACGATCGGCTCCGCCGGCCACCCGCTCCCCCTGCTCGTCGCCGACGGCTCGGCCGCCCCGGTCGGCCAGCCCGGGCCCCTGCTCGGAGCCTTCGCCGACTCGAGCTGGCTCCAGACCAGCCTCGACCTCGAGCCCGGCCAGACGCTGGTCCTCTACACCGACGGAGTCACCGACACCGTCGGCGCCGACGGGCGCTTCGGCGACGACCGGCTGCTCGACCTACTCGGCCGATCCGCCGACTGCCGGCCGGCCGACCTGCTCACGGCGCTCGACGAGCGCCTCACCGCCTTCCAGGTCGGCCCCCAGGCCGACGACACGGCCGCGCTGGCGCTCCGCCGTCAGCCGTCGCCCGCTTCCGGATAGCCACGGAAACACGGGCTCGACGGCCGGCGAACCTGCTGAACACGACCGCCGGGCGGAGCGTCGTGAGGACTCGGGCGGGCGCCGCGGATCGCTTGTCCCTACCCGCGGCTGACCGACCGTCAGGTCGAGGAGTCCGTGACGAGCACGAGCTTGCCGGTCACGTGGCCGGCTTGTCCCTCGCGATGGGCGCTGGCAACCTGGTCGAGCTCGAAGGAGCGGGTGAGGACCTTGAGCCTGCCGTGTTCGACGAGCTCGGTGAGCTGTAGGCGGGCAGCGTTGCGCACCTCGGTTCCCGGGTCAGCCCCGGGACCCCCGCCGAGCAGCTTGATGCCAACCTCGGCGCCGCGCGCGAACGCCGCGATCGATGCGATCCGGGCGCGATCGGCGACCAGCTCGAGCGAGACGTCGATCGCCTCGTCGGTGCCGATGCAATCGACCGCCGCATCCACGCCGCCTGGGGCGAGTGCGCGGACCCGATCGGCCAGGCCGGCGCCGTAGGTCGTTGGCTGAGCGCCGAGCTCGCGCAGATACGCGTGGTTTCGCCTGCTCGCGGTCCCGATCACGTGGGCTCCGCGGGCGAGCGCAACCTGCACGGCCATCAGTCCGACGCCGCCGGCCGCGGCATGCACGAGCACCGTCTCGTCCGCGTTGACGGCCGTCGCGGTCAGCGCGTGCATGGCAGTGGCGCCGGCCAGCATCAGCCCGCCGGCCGCTTCCCAAGTCATCGTCGTCGGCTTGGGGACTACCGCGGACGCCGCGACGACGACCTGGTCGGCGTAGCCGCCGTCGATTCGAAACGCGATCACCTCGTCGGCGACGCTCACGCGCCCGGCTGGACCGACCGCCCCGTCGCCGACGTCGACGACGACGCCGGCCGCCTCGAAACCGAGGCGCATCGGCAACGGCGCGGCGGATCCCATCGCGCCGCTGTAGCGCTTCCAGTCCACCGGATTGATCCCAGCCGCGCGCACAGCGATTCGAACCTCGCCCGGCCCGGGCGTCGCGACATCCCGGCGGACGATGCAGAGAACCTCGGGTCCGCCGAAAGCCGTCGCCACCACGACGCGCGCCATACGATCCACGCTCCCTCAGCTCCCGGGACCGTCGGGAAAGCCGGGCTTGTGCACACCGCCGAGGACGCTCTGGAGCCCCACGGCGTGGACCGCCGTCGCAGTGACGCCGTCGGTGTCGGTGACGGTGAGCGAGACGTCCGTGGTCTGCACCGAGCCGGGTGTCGACACTTTCGCCGAGAACTCGATCCCGGTGAGGCTGGAGCCCTGGTTGTGGATCGCTCCGGCGGCCGACCACCGGTAGGAGACCGGCGCACGGAGCTCGGACAGGCCGACCGCGCTGAAAGACGCTTGCGCCGAGGAGCCCGTCTGGAGCGTCAGCGTGGCGGGTCCCGCGATCTGGACGCCCGGATCTCGGCCGCGGACGCCGTTGAGGCCGCTCGCGTAGATTCCGCCCTCAAGCACCTCGACGGTCTCGTAGAGGAACGTGAGGGTCTGAGCGGCCGCATCACCGTCCTTCGGGAGCGGAACCGCCGTTGGGAGCATGCTGAGGGCCGCGGCGCCGGCCCCGCCGACCTGCGGCGCCGGCGGCAGCTCCAGGAGAACCCCGATCAGCTCGATGTCGAACGCGAGAAAGGCGAGCGCGAAAGGCCACCAGAAGATGCTGAGGAACAGGCTTCCGAACAGCACGCCTTCGATCTCGTCGAGCCAGGACCGATCGATCGACAGGTTCTCGGTACCCACGTGACGGGGCGTGATGTCCGCCGAGAGCACGTCGGTGACGGTAAGCGTGAACGAGGCGTCGGGTACCGGCCGGGTGTCGAAGCCGGTCACGAAGGTCTGCACCGTGCTCGGCGGCGCCAGCGTGACGCTGATCCCCGTGAGGTGGGTCGGGCCGTCGGGGTCGGCGTCGCCCCCCGAGCCGAGCACCTTGGGCAGCGCCGCGAAGGTCTTCTGGGTGATGAGGTCGATGAGGCCCTCGCTGATGAAGATGCCGAACGTCTCCTGCGCCGTCAGCGATGGAAGCTCGGCCACCACGGGCTGCGCCTGGGCCGGGGTGGGAAACGGCGGCGCGAGCCAGACGCCGACGACGTCCGCGGCGTCGCTGCTGGTCGGATCGCGGGTCACCGCGACGGCCTGAGCGTTGGGGTCATACGCGGTGACCACCGACTTCACCGAGCTCACCACGTAGCCGGTCTCCTGCGGGCTCAGCGCGCCTGCGGCCCGGAACTGGATCGCGAGCCCGGGCAAAGCCACCGGCACGATCGGGTTGCCGGGAGGGTGCGGGTGAAACCCGCCTCCGGGAGGACCGGACGCGATGTCCGGGGTCGCCGGCACGCCGCCGCCCTCGTTCGCCCTACCCCCGCTGCTGGACGCACTCCGACCCAGATTCACCGACTGATCCGGATCCGTCATCTCGCCCCCCGGCATCGCTGTTGTCGAGTCAGATCAGCCCGGCCACGAGCCTACCACGGCCGTCGCGACGCTCCAGCTCCTCCCGGTCCAACCTCCCGGCCGCCGACCGGCCGAACGCCCCATTTAAGCTGCGCTGACCAGCCGGTTAGGCCGGCTTCATCCGTGGGGCGTACGCTGACGCCAAGATGATCGCCTACCTCCTGACCCTCGCAATCGTCGGACTCGTCGTGGGCGGGCTTGCGCGACTCGCGC
>DASZKP010000079.1:0-6558 GCA_035553395.1 Solirubrobacteraceae bacterium
CACCGGGTTCTTCGCACAACCGCCGAATCTGTGACACCTCGGGTCCACTGGCTGGCCGACCGGGCCCTGGGACTCCCGTCGAGTCTTGCGGCCAGGTTGATCGGTTACGTCGCGGGGTACGCAATGGATGAGGAGACAGCCTGCACAAGCCGAAAGGAACCCATGTTGGACGTCGAGGCAATCAGCGAGTGGCGCGGCCAGGACGTCGTCGATCCCGACGATCGAAAGATCGGCCGCCTCGAGGAGATCTACTACGACCGGCACACCGACGCTCCCGGATTCGCCTGCGTGGCGACCGGCCTGTTCGGCCGCCGGCTGACGTTCGTGCCCCTCCAGGGCGCGGCGATGGCGCGCAATCACGTCCGCGTCGCGTACCCGGTCGCGCTCGTCAAGGACGCGCCGAACGTCGAGCCCGACGGTCAGCTGACGGTCGCCGAGGAGGAGGCCCTGTTCGCGCACTACGGCCTCCAAGGCGCGCTCGGCGGTGACACCGTCTCGCCCCGGCTGGTCCGATACCAGACCCAGGCCGCGGCCGCCCAGGTCGCTCAGGCCCGGGAGGTCGTCGCCGACCAGGGGCCGGAGCCGGTCGCCCTCGCGGCGTCCGTCGATCACGGCGGGACCGGCGGGCCTGAACGCCGGCTGGGGCGCAACCCCGTTGTCGGCCGAGGCGCCGAAACCGTGTACGAAGCCTCCGAGCCCGCCGACTACGATGCCGCCCCGGGCGACGACGAGTACGCGCCGGCCGCCGTGGCGCACGATGCGGGCGAAACCGATCGCCTGCACGCGCTCGAGCAGCGCGTCGCCGCGATCGAGACCTGGCTCGCCTCCCAGTCGGCCGTCTGAGGTCCGGCCGAGGACACGAACACCGTTCGCAACCGAACACCGTTCGCAACCGAACACTGTTCGCGTCGCCCGTTGGACCCCTGCGCACGGGATGGCAGGGCATGCGAGCCCACGGCGCTCGATGCGCCGGCGAAGAAACGTCGACGAACGCGTGGATTTGATCCGGCCGACGAGAGGGGTGGGCAATCGAGAACGATGTCGACCATGCGCACGACGATCATCATGCTGAGCGTCGACGAGGCCGATCTCCTCGAGCAGTCGCTGCCGGCGGCGATGGGCCAGCCCGACGCCGAGGTGGTCGTCGTCGACAACGCGTCGACCGACACGACGCAGACGGTCGCCGAGGCCCACGGTGCGGGGTACATGCGCCTGCGCGATCGCCAGACCTACTGCGCGGCGATCAACGCCGGGGTCGCCGCGACCGACGGGCCGGCCGTGCTGCTGCTCAACGCCGACTGCGTGATCGGTCCGGACTTCGTCGAGCGGCTCGTCGGCCGCCTCCACGATCCGAGCGTCGGGTCGGTCGCGCCCAAGCTGATCCGCGCGACATCGCTCGATCGCGGCGGCCGGCTCGACGTGGTCGACGCCGCGGCGATGACGATCGACCGGCGGCGCAAGAACAGCCTGGTCGGCCACAACGCCCCGGCCACCGAATATGACACCCCGGCGGAGGTCTTCGGAGCCGACGGGGCGGCCGTCCTCTACCGGCGGGAGACGCTCGAGCACTGCGCGATCGGCGGCGAGGTCCTCGACGAGGACTTCGAGCTGTGGGCGGCCGACGTCGACCTCGCCTGGCGGGCGCAGCTGCTCGGCTGGCGATCGATCTACGAGCCGGCCGCAGTCGGCTGGCACGTCCGCTACTACAGCCCGTCGACGCGGTCCAAGCTCGACCCGGTCCACCGGCGCCTCCAGTTCCGCAACCGGCTGCTGATGATCGCCAAGAACGAGACGGCCGGCAGCCTCGCGCGTGACTTCCATCGGATCGCCTTCTACGAGCTGCTGGCGCTCGGCCACTGCGTGCTCCGCGAGCCCGCCCTGCTCGGCGGATACCGCGACGCCCTGCGCCTGCTCCCGGCCGCCCGCCGCCGCCGGGCCCTGCTCGCGCCCCGCCGGGCGGTCGATCGGCGGGTCCCGTTCGGGATCAGGCCGCCCCGGTAAGGGTGCCGGTCGCCTGGAGGGGGATGTGCTTCACGACTCGACGTGGAACGTGTCGGTCAGGCCGGTCGCCGACAGGATCTGGGTGATCAGGTCCGACGGGTTCACGATCACAACGCTTGGAATGACCGCGGCCGCCCGCAGCATCACGGCGATCCCCGAGCTGTCCAAGAACTCGAGCATCGCCAGGTCGAAGACGAGACGCGCCGGCCGCTGGTCGAGCACGGGAGCGAGCGCCGCCTCGAGGACGCGGTCGGCCGGGGATCTCGACGTCGCGGACGCCCGCCGTCGGGATCGCGGGTCGCGCCGGCCGGTCGCTCCACGCTTGGGACCGGGGGCAGTCAGCGGTCGCGAGGCGGGGTCGCCGGCGGGCGGGCCGTCGTCGTGCACCACCGAGATTGCGTGCTGCGGCTTGATCGGAACTCCCTGGCTGGTGCTCTCGCGCCGAAAAGGGTCCGCTTGTCACCGACGCCGCGGCCGCGACCGCTTCGGCATCGTCGGTCCGACGGAGGGCGACCGCGTGGCCTTTGTCTTGCTGGCCGCGGCCGCCCTCGTCGGCTATCGGTTGATCGCGCGGATTCCCAGTATCGGGAAGCTGACGATCCGAGCGTCAGACCGTCGTCGGTAGCGTGACGCTCGGCGTGAGCGGGGTGCCGGTGTCCGGCGTGATCGACGCGCCGCCACGCAGGGTGTGGACGGCGGCCCAGAAGGTCTTGCGCGCGGCCTCGATGCTCGTCCGGTAGGTCACGCCCGCGGTCTTGACCTGGGCCCGCAGGCCCTTGAGGGCGGCCTTGTTCTCCGCGCGGGTCGTCTTGCAGGTCGTCGACGGCCGGGTCGCGCAGGCCTCGCGGGTTGCCGTGACGAGGGCGATCGCCTGCTCCTTGAGCGGGGTGACCGTCGCGAAGTAGGTGCCCTGGGCCGTCGTGAACGTCGTCTTCAGCGTCCCGCAGAGTGCCGCGACCTGGCTGGCGTCGGGTCGCAGGGCGGTCGGCCCGCGGCCGGCGGCGATGTTCGTGCAGAGGCTGGACGCGTGCGGGAACGTCTGGGCGAAGCCGCGCTGACCCGGGCGGGCGCTGGCTGCGGCCGGAAGGACGAGCAGGGCACACGCGCTGAGCGCGAGGCCGTAGCGAAATCTGGGCATTCGATTCTCCTGGGGTGGTCTTGACGAGGACTTGTGACTCTGAGACCGCCCGCGCCCGGTCGAGGTTGGCCGGTTGCGTCCCGCCGGCCCAGACCGCGCGCGGCGGGCTTCGCGGCGGCCTTCCCGGTGCCTTGCGGTGCAAGGCAACTCGTGCTACCTTGCGACGCATGGCAACGAACGAGCGCCGCCGGACGGAACTGCTTCGGGGAGTGCTCGACCTCTGCCTGCTGGCGGTCATGCAGGAGGGTCCGGCCTACGGCTACGAGATGACCAAGCGACTTCGCGCGCGTGGTCTGTCGATCGTCGGCGAGGGGTCGATCTACCCGCTGCTCGGCCGGCTCGAGCGCGACGGTCTCGTCGAGACGCATCGGGCGGCGAGCAATGGCGGGCCGCCGCGCAAGTACTACCAGGCCTCGCGCGAGGGCCGCCAGACCCTCGCGGACGGCGTGTCTGAATGGCGGGCTGCCCGCGACGCCGTGGATGCGGTGCTCGGACCCGTCGGAACGGAGGTATCCCCGTGAGCGAGTTCGTCGACGAATGCCGCCGCGAGTGGAAGCGGCTCCGCGTGCCCGACCCGATCGCCAACGAGATGGCCGCCGACCTCGCGGCCGACCTCCAGGAGGCCGAGGCCGAAGGCGCGTCGCCCGAGCAGGTGCTCGGGAGCGAGGCGTTCGATCCGCGGTCGTTCGCGGCGTCGTGGGCGGCCGCTCGCGGCGTGATGGCGCGGCCGCGTGTCGCCGTCGTCAGGCCGCTTCACCTTCACAGCTGGCCGGTCCGCAGCGCGATCGCCGCCGGCGTGTCGATCGCGACGATCTTCGTCGGCCTGGCGATCGTCACCGTCCGGCGCGGGTCGACCTCCGTGGCGACCGCGTCGCCCGCCGCCGTCCGCCAACCGGGACCGTCGGGTGGTGTGTTCCTGCGGCAGTTCGGGTTTGGCGCCGGTCCGCCGGCCCGTCTTATCCTGGGGTTCGGACTGGTCGTGCTGCTCGTCGGCATCGTCGGGCTGGTCCTCTGGTCCGTGTACTGGTCGCCGTGGGCCGACCCGATCCGTTCGGGCCGCCGGCGCTCTTCGATCGACGACGGCCTCGGCGGACCTGGCTTCTAGAACCCGTGCCAGTTGTGAATGCTCTGGGGGTAGCCGTCGTCTGACGTGTCGGTGGCGATGTCGTAGCGGATGTACTGGCTGCCCTGGAAGAAATACGCCTTACCGTTGTTCCAGACGACGGCGACCTTGACCTACATAGCGATCTACAAGACTAGTTCTGGACGGTAGTGTAGGGTTGTGGTGTGGCGGGCGATCGACCGGTGCAGCGCAACTTCCTCCTTCCGCCCGAGCAGGCCGACTGGCTGCGCGAGCATGCGTTTCGGACGCGGCGCAGGCAGGCCGAGATCGTCCGCGAGGCGTTGTCTGAGTACCGGGCGAGAGCCGAGGCGGACGAGACGGGGAGCTCCGGCGACGCCGGAAATCGTGCGCTGATGGAGCGCTTCAGAAGCGGTCGGGGGATCGATCTCGACGTCTTGCGCGACGAGCGGGATGAGATGTGGGGCCACGACAGGTGACCTGGGAGACGGATGGCCCGCTGCTCGCGGACAAGTCCGCGTGGGCTCGGGTCGGCGCGTATCCCGATCGGTGGCTGTCTGCGCTCGACGCGGATCGCATCGTGATCTGCGCGATCGTCCACCTCGAGCTTCTCTTCAGCGCTCGAACGCGGGCCGATGTCGAGGCGCTCGACGCCGAGCTCTGCCGGCTGCGGGACATCCCGATCACGCGGGGAACCCTCGCCGCGGCCAAGCGCGCGATGGTCGATCTGGCGGCCGGTGGATCGGATGGCCACCATCGAGTGCCACCTCAGGACGCGATCATCGCCGCGTGCGCAGCCGAGAGTGGGTGTGCCGTCCTCCACTCCGACGTTCACTACGACCGGCTTGCCGACGTGCTCGGCTTCGAGTCGATCTGGTCGGCCCCGCGCGGGACGATCTGAGGACCGCCGGCGCGACCAGCCGGCTGCCGGCGTCAGTGGCGCAGTCGCATGGCCGGGGATGACCGAGGCGTGGAAAGCGGGCCGGGGGGGTAGGCGGCGGTCGATGGCTGCGCGCAAGAAGCCGCTTGCGCCCGACGACGTCGGGCGCTACCGGGACATCCACCGGCTCGGCGTCGGCGGCATGGCGACGGTGACCCTGGCCGAGGACACCCTGCTCGGGCGGAGGGTCGCCCTGAAACGGGTCCACGCGGGCGGGGACGACCGGGCGACGTCGCGCCTGCGGCGGGAGGCCCTGGTCGGGGCGTCGCTGAGCCACCCGAACCTGGTCGCGATCTACGACGTCGAGATCGGCGAGGACGGGGACCTGGTGATCGTCATGGAGTACGTGGCCGGGCAGACGCTCCGCGACGCGATCGCCGGGTCGGGGGGCCTGCCGCCGGCCTTCGTGCTCAACGTGCTCGACGGACTGGCCGCGGGTCTGGACACGATCCACGCGCGGGGAATCGTCCACCGGGACGTCAAGCCTGCGAACGTCCTGCTCGGCCGGGAGGGCGCGGTCAAGTTGGCGGATCTGGGCATCGCGTTGGCCGAGGACCGGACGCGGATCACGAACGCGGGAGAGATCCTCGGCACATTCAGCTACATGGCGCCCGAGCAGCTCGAGGGTCTGCCGTCGACTCCGGCGGTCGACATCTACGCGCTGGCGCTCGTCGCGTTCGAGATGCTGAGCGGCGAGAAGGCGCGGCCGGAGACCAACCCGGTGGCCCTGGCCCACGCGATCGCGACGCGTCCACCGCCCGACCTTCGGGCGATCTCGTCCGAGACGCCGCCGGCCGCAGCCGACGTGCTGAAGCTGGGGATGGCCGCCGACCCGGCGAAGCGGCCGCTGACGGCCGGGGATCTCGTCGACCGGCTGCGAGCGGCGCTCGAGGGCCCGGTCTCCCGGCCGCGCAGGCCGCGGCTGCCCGAGCCGGGCGGGAACACGATGCAAGTCGTCCGCGACCCCGCGCCTGCCGAGCACCGGTCGGCCGGGCCGCGGAAGCGCAGTTCGGGGGCGGAAGGTCTGCGGGGAAGATCGGGAATTGTTCTGGCCGGTCTCCTCGGGTGCGGGCTGGTGGCGATCGTGGTGGCCGTGCTCGCGTCGGGCGGCGGGGCTCCGAAGGCGCCGGCGACCGCGCATGGGACCGGCAAGACGTCGGCGGCGACCAGCTCGTCAGGGGCAAGCTCGCCGGCGGAAAGCCAGGTCACGGGGAACGCGTCGACGTCGACTCCGTCGGGCGCCGTGCGGACGTTCTACGCGCGGGCGGCGGCGCACGACTACGCGGGGGCGTGGGCCCTGGCGGATCCGGCGTTCCGGTCGGAGCTGGCCGGGTACGCGAGCTTTGCGGCCGGCCAGAGCCAGGTGCGGAGCATCACGTTCGACGAGGCGCAGACGAC
>DASZKP010000080.1:0-54621 GCA_035553395.1 Solirubrobacteraceae bacterium
TCACCGTCAACACCGTCCTCCCCGGCCGGATCGCCACCGACCGCCTCTACGACCTCTACGGATCCAAGGACGCCGCCGAGACCCTCGCCACCAACGACGTCCCCGCCGACCGGCTCGGGACGCCCGAGGAGTTCGCCGCCGCCGTCGCCTTCCTCTGCTCCGACCGCGCCGCCTACATCACCGGTATCGCCCTCCTCGTCGACGGCGGCCTCACCCGCGGCCTCTGGTAGCCCGCCACCCGGCCTCACCCGCGGCCTCTGGTGGCCCGACCCCGAGCCTCACCCCCCGACCCCCAGCCTCACCGGGCCGCGACGGCCGCCTGACCGCTCAGCCGGCCGTCGCCCGCAACGCGTCGCCGACGATCAACTGATGGTCGAAGGCCAGGCTCGGCAGGACGTCGCTTGCGAACCACCGGGCGTCCCCCGCATCGTCGCCGCCGACGGCCTCGAGCTCCGACTCGACCGTCAGGTAGAAGACGACGGACACAGACCATCCCCGCGGGTCCCGGCCCGGCGTGTCGTAGACGCCGAGCAGCCTCAGCCCCGACACCTCGACCCCCGTCTCCTCCCGCAGCTCCCGCCCGGCCGCCGTCAGGACCGTCTCGCCCTCGTCGACGAACCCTCCCGGCAGCGCCCACTGCCCCTTGAACGGCGGATTCCCACGCTGGATCAGCAGGATCCGCCGGGGTGCCACGCCGGCCAGCAGCACGACGTCAACGGTCAGTGCCGGCCTCGCGAATTCCTCGTCGGCCACGCCCCAGACGATCGCAGATTTCCCGTCGCCCTCCTCCTCAGCCGAACAGCGAGTCCACCGAGACCTCGATCCGCCGGCCGATCCCCCCGCCGTCCCCCCGCCGGACCTCGATCGTCGGCTCGACCGTCCGCGTCACCCGAAACAGCCCCTGGACCCGATCGGTCAGGAACCGCGACGCCCTGCTCAGGCCGTACGCGTCGTCGATCCCGCCCGGTCGGTGGTGGTAGCGCGCCGGGACGTAGACCACCAGCTGCCGCCGGGCCCGCGTCAGCGCCACGTACAGCAGCCGCCGCTCCTCGGCGATCCCCTCCCGGCTGCCGGTCGCCATGTCGGCAGGGAAGTTCCCGTCGTAGACGGCGATCACGTGGACCGCCTCCCACTCCAGGCCCTTCGCCGAGTGGACCGTGCTCAGGATCACGTAGTCCTCGTCAAGGTGCGGCGGCCCCGCCAGGTCCGAGCTCGACGCCGGCGGGTCGAGGACCAGGTCGCTGACGAACTCCGCCAGGCTCGCCGCACCCTTCGCGGCCGCCACGAGCGCGTCGAGGTCGGCCAGCCGCGCGGCCCCGTCCGCGTAGCGCAGGCCGATCAACGGGGCCAGCGCCCCGCACAGCAGCTCCGCCCGCACCCCCGCCGGCCCCGTGTCGCCCGAGTCGGCCGCGAGCGCCCCGAACACGACGTCGGCCTGCCCGCGAACCGCGTCCGGCACATGCTCGGCAGCCTCCGGCCACCGCTCCACCGACGGCGGGCCGCCGCCGTCCGGCCGCAGCGCGTCGAGCACCCGTCGCGCCCGGATCGGCCCGACCCCGTCGAGTAGCTGGAGCAGGCGAAACCAGCTCATCTCGTCGGCCGGGTTCTCCGTCAGCCGGAGCAGCGCGACGAGGTCCTTGACGTGGGCCGCGTCCAGGTACCGCAGGCCCCCGTACTTGACGAACGGGATCCGTCGGCGGGTCAGCTCCAGCTCGAGCAGCGCAGAGTCATGGCCCGTCCGGAAGAGGACGGCCTGCTCCCGCAGCAGCATCCCCTCCTCCCGGGCCGCCAGGACCCGGTCGCAGACCTCGACGGCCTGACCGGACTCGTCCCGCGGCATCACCAGCTCCGGCCGGTCTCCACCCTCCCGCGCGGTCCACAGGACCTTCCTGAAGCCGTCGGCGTCCTGCTCGGAGACCGCGTTCGCCACCCCGAGGATCGGTTGGGTCGACCGGTAGTTGCGCTCGAGCGTCATCACCGTCGCCTCGGGGAACCGCTTCGGGAAGTCGAGGATGTGCCTGGCGCTCGCCGCCCGGAACCCATAGATCGCCTGGAAGTCGTCGCCGACGACGGTCAGCTCCCGCCGCTCGCGCCGCAGGCCGGCGACGATCTCGACCTGGATCCCGTTGACGTCCTGGTACTCGTCGACCAGCACGTGATCCCACGTCTCCTCGATGCTCCGCCCGATCACGTCGTCCCGGGCCAGCGCCCGCCAGTAGACGAGCAGGTCGTCGAGGTCGAGCACGCCGAGGCTCCGCTTGCGCTCCCCGTAGGACCGGAACGTCTCGGCCAGGGCGTCCCTGTGTTCGGCGCACCAGGGAAACGACTCGGCCAGGACGTCGTCGACGGGAACCTGCGAGTTGACCGTCCGCGAGTAGATCTCGAGCATCGTCTGCGCCCGCGGGAACCGCCGCCGCCCGGCCGCCTGGCCGTGCTCCTGGCGGACCAGATCGATCAGGTCGACCGCGTCGGCCGCGTCGAGCACGCCGAAGTTCGGCCCCAGTCCGACCGACCCGGCGTGCAGCCTGACGATCCGGTGGGCCAGCGAATGGAACGTCCCCCCGGCGATCCGCCCGGCGTTCGGCGATGTCCGCTCGGTCAGCGCCCGCGCCCGCTGGACCATCTCCCGGGCGGCTCGCCGGGTGAACGTCAGCAGGAGGATCCGCTCGGCCGGCACGCCGGTCGCGATCAGCCACGCGACCCGCGAGCACAGCGTCGTCGTCTTGCCGGTCCCCGCGCCCGCCAGGATCAGCAGCGGGCCGCCCTCGTGGGTGGCCGCCGCCAGCTGGTCGGGGTTGAGGTCCCCGAGCCAGCTCAACGACCCCGTCGCCCGCGACGGGCCGGGCTTCGCGGAGGCCGGTGGGGCGGCGGACTCGTCGGCGAACATGCGTTCGCGCAACCTAGGCGGCCGACCGGACGTCGCGCATGAATTCCCGCCGACCCGGGTAATCGCGTGCAAGCCGCTCCGAGAAAAAGGCAGGGAATCGCCCGCCCGCCCAAGCTCGCCGGCCGCCCTCGCTGACCGCCAATCAAGACCAGGAGACCGCCGTGAGATCGCCTACACGGGTGACCGTGATCGGGACCGGGACGATGGGTGCCCCGATCGCCAGCAATCTCGTCCACGCCGGATTCGAGGTGACCGCGTGGAACCGGTCGGCCGGCCGGGCGCAGCCCCTGCGCGACGACGGGGTGATGGTCGCCGAGACGGTCGCCGAGGCGACCGACCAGGCAGACGTCCTGATCACGATGCTCGCCGATGCCGACGCCCTCCTCCAGACGATCGGGCCCGGCGACCTCGACAGGGCAGCCCGTGAGGCGATCTGGATCCAGATGGGGACGATCGGCCTCGACGGAACCGACTCGGCCCGCGGCCTGGCCGCCGATCGCGGCGTGACCTTCGTAGATGCGCCGGTCCTCGGGACCAAGGAGCCTGCCGAGCAGGCCGCGCTCGTCGTCCTCGCGTCCGGCCCCGATCACGCCCGCGAGCGGGCCGAGCAGGTCTTCTCGGCAATCGCCGCCCGCACGATCTGGCTCGGTGAGGCCGGCGCCGGCAGCCGGCTCAAGCTCGTCGCCAACACGTGGATCGTGACGCTCGTCGAGGGGCTGGCCGAGACCTTCGCGCTCGCCGAGGCCCTCGACGTCTCGCCCGCCCGTTTCCTCGACGCGATCGCCGGCGGACCGCTCGACGTCGGCTACGCACGGATCAAGGCCAAGGCGATCGCCGAGGCGAACTTCGCGCCGTCGTTCAAGCTGGCGCTCGCCGCCAAGGACGCCGGTCTCGCGATCGACGCCGCCCGCCGCGGCGACCTCCGCCTGCCGCTGCTCGAGACGATCGCGGCCCGCTTCGACGAGGGCATCGACGACGGCCACGGCGAGGACGACGCGATCGCCACCTACCTGACAACCCGGGCCTCAGTCAGCCGCTAGGCTGGCGCCAACCAGAGGAGCCATCACCAGATGAGAAGCATCGGATCACTCGCGTACGTCGTGGTCGGCCTGATCGTCGCCAACCAGCACGACTACCTGACCCGCCTCACGACGCTCCACCGAGCATTCTCGGCGATCCTCGGGATCGTCCTCTGGCCGCTGATCCTGCTCCATTTCAACCTTCACCTGACCTGAGCCCAGGACCCGACGGGGCCCCCCAGGGCCCGACCGGGCCCTGGGTGCGACCTTCTCGTTCAGGCGGTCGCTGCCCCCCGCGGCTGGGCCGGTCGCTGCCCGCGAAACGCTAGGCGGTCGCCGCCCGCGGCTGCGGCTGGCGGCCGAGCCACCGGTCGACGACGTAGCCGCCGAACGGGAGAACCGCTCCGAGCAGGATCAGCAGCGTCGTCTTCGGGCTCCACCCGGCTGCCGGGCGGATGTTGAGCGTGAGCAGGACGTAGGCGAGGAAGAAGATTCCGTGGATCGGACCCAGGATCTGTACGCCCTGGGGCGAGCTGTCGGCGTACTTCACGCCGGTTGCGACCAACAGGGCCAGGAAGGTCGTGGCCTCGATCAGCGCGACGTACCGCAGGTTCCTGATTGAACTCAAGCTTGCTCCATTTCACGTCGCCGGATGAGCCTGAACTCTAACCGGCGGCTCGCTGTGGAGGTCCCGCTCGATCTCCTGGAGGCTGCGGCTCCTGGTCTCCGGAACCCGTGCCTGGAAGTAGACGAGCGCGACGATCGTCAACCCGGCGAAGAGGAAGAACGTCCCCGACCCGTGGATCGCACCGAGCAGCGTGAGGAAGGAGATCGTGACGACGAAATTGGCTCCCCAGTTGGCGATCGCCGCCACGCTCATCGCCTGGCCACGCACCCGGACGGGGTAGATCTCGCTGATCAGGAGCCAGAAGACGGGACCCAGACCGATCGCGAACGATGCCGTGTAGACGAGCAGGGCACCGATCGCGACGACCGCCGCCGTGCCGGAGAGCTGGTCGCCGCCGAGGAAGCTCAAGGCCATCGTGATCAGGGCGAGCGCCATCCCGGCGGTTCCCCACAGCAGCAGCGGCCGCCGGCCGACCCGGTCGAGCAGGCGGATCGCGACGAGCGTCATGCCGACGTTGACCGCGCCGTTGCCGACGTTCGCAAGCAGGGCCGCCGAGTTGCCCAGGCCGGCCCCGTGGAGGAGCGTCGGGGCGTAGTAGATGATCGTGTTGATTCCCGTGACCTGCTGGAAGACGGCCAGCAGGACGCCGACGGTCAGCGCCGGGCGGACCGCAGGATCGAGGAGCTCCCGCCAGTTCGCGTCGCGCTGACTGAGCTCCCTGACCTCGTCGATCTCGGCGTCGATGTCGGTCGCGACCCGGACCCTGTGGAGCACCTCCCGGGCCTCGTCCTCCCGGCCCTGGGCGATCAGCCAGTGAGGACTCTCGCGCTGGAAGAGCACGCCGGCGAACAGGGCGACCGCGGGGATCGCCGCGAGCCCGAACATCAGCCGCCAGTTCTGGGTCGACGCGAGCCAGTAGTCGCCGAGGTAGGACGTCAGGATGCCGGCGGTGATCGCCAGCTGGTTGAAGCTGACCAGGGCCCCGCGGATCTGGGGTGGGGCCGACTCGGCGATGTAGAGCGGCACGACCATCGACGCCGCGCCGACGGCCAGGCCGATCACGAAGCGCATCGCGATCAGGAAGCCGAAGCCGGGCGAGAACGCGGCGCCGAGGACGCCGACGACGAACAGGGCCGCCGTCGCGAGCACCGTCGGTCGACGCCCGATCCGGTCGGCGACCCGCCCGGCGATCGGGGCGCCGACCATCGCGCCGACCAGCAGCATGCTGGTGACGAGCTCCTTCTGGAACGACGTGAGGTTGCCGAAGCTGTTGTGGAGGAACAGGAGAGCGCCGGAGACGACGCCCGTGTCATAGCCGAACAACAGCCCACCGAGGGCGGTGATCGCTGCTGCCGAGATGACGTGACGGCGGATCGCGCCGGCCGTCAGCTCGGGTGGTGGTGCGAGCGCTGATTGGGTCATCGGAGCCTCGGGTCTCGGGGGACGCCGTCAGTGGACGGCGGGGCCTCCCCTCATTAGCCCCGAGCGCGCGCGCTCAAACGCGTTTCAGGCCGCCCAGCGGACGGCCCGGCCGACTCAGCCCTGGTCGGGTGTGTCGATCTGCGCGGGCGCCGGAACGCCCGACACCGAGCCCTTGAATTCGCGGATGCCGGTTCCGAGTGACTTGCCGAGCTCCGGGAGCCGTTTGGCTCCGAAGACGAGCATGACGATGACGGCGAGGATGAGTATGTGGAGTGGATTATCGAGTCCCATGTCAACTTCTACGGGCCACCCCCGGATAGGGATCATCATCATGGCCGGTCGCGGTGGTTGCACGTCTGCGTTGGGGCCGCCCGGCCCCGGGTCCTCGGGCGGGTGGGCGCGCCCCGTGCTCGCCAGACCGCGCCAGCTCAGGCCGCGGCGCTCGACGCGGCGACCGCTGCCGCGCTCGCGTTGGCCCGGCCGGTCGTCGAGAGCAGCCCGAGCGCGACGATGACGACGCCGCAGCCCGTGATCAACCACCAGCCGATCGGGTTCGGCACGGCGGCCGGGCCTCCCGTGCGCGCGGCCCCGAGGCTCGACGCGGCCAGCGCGCCGACGATCGCCACGCCGAGCGTCTGTCCGAGTTGCCGGGAGGTCGACGCGATCGCCGACGCCACGCCCGCCTGGGCCGGCGGCATGCCGGCGACGGCCGTGTTGGTGATCGGCGGGTTGATCGTCCCGAAGCCGAGTCCGAAGACCGCGTAGGCGAGCAGCAGGGTCGAGGTCGGCGTGGTCGCCGTCAACCCGGTCAGGATCAATGCGCCCAGCCCGATCCCGGCGCCGCCGACCAGGAGCGCGGCGCGGGGCCCGCGGTTGCCGACGATGCGGCCGGAGACCGGCGCGAAGATCAAGGTCATCGCCGCGATCGGGAGCGTGTAGAGGCCGGCGTCGAGCGCCGAGAAATGCCGGACGTCCTGGAGGTAGAGCGTGTTCAGGAAGAGGAAGCCGCCGAGCGCGGCGAACGCGGCGATCGCGATCACGACGGCTCCGGAGAACGGCCGGCTACGGAAGAAGGCGACCTCGATCAGAGGCTCGTCGCGCCGTGCCTCGTACGCGAGGAAACCGGCCAGGCAGGCCGCCGCCCCGGCGAACAGGGCGAGCTCCTGGGTCGAGCGCCAGCCGGCGGTCGGCCCCTCGATGATCGCGTAGGTCAGCGATCCGAGCAGCACGATCACCAGCAGCTGGCCGACCGGGTCGACCCGGCGGGGTCGGTCGGCCTTCGACTCGGGGACGAAGCGCAGCGTCAGGACGAGGGCTGCGAGGCCGACCGGGATGTTGATCAGGAAGATCGCCGGCCAGCCGACCGACTGCACGAGCGCGCCGCCGACGACCGGGCCGAGCGCCAGGCTGATGCCGACCGTCGCACCCCAGAAGCCGATCGCCTGGGCCCGCTCGCGGGAGTCGGTGAAGACGTTGCGGATGATCGACATCGCGACGGGGTTGAGCATCGACCCGCCGAGGGCCTGGACCATCCGGAAGATCACCAGTTGGCCCTCGGTCGACGCCATGCTGCACAGCAGCGAGCCGCCGGTGAACAGGCACAGGCCGATCGCGAAGACCTTCCGCCGGCCGATCCGGTCGGCCATCGACCCGGAGAGCATCAGCAGGCTGGCGAGGACCAGCGTGTACGCATCGACGATCCACTGGAGGCCCGAGACCTTCGCGTGGAGGTCGCGGCCGATCGACGGGAGGGCGACGTTGACGATCGTGTTGTCGAGTCCGACGATCAGCAGGCTCATGCAGCAGATCGAGAGGATCAGCAGTCGACGCCGTCGATCCGGCCCGTCACCGCCTCCGAACGAGGCGGATCCCGCGGCCGGGCTCATCCGCCGATCTTGCCGGGCACCGGGACGATCAGCGTTGCGAGGAGCCCCGCGAGCCGCCGGTAACCGGCCGGCGTCGGGTGGATCGTGTCGATCGTCAGGCCGGCTTTGACGCTCCTGGTGGCGGGCCCGAAGACGTTCTTGAGGATGTTGCTGTAAGTGCACCCGTCCAGCTTCGCCTGTTCCTTCTCGATGACACGGAAACGCGCCTGGATCGTCGCTGTGACGACGGTGTTCGGTGCGTGTGACACGAACACACACGTGCCCGACGCGCGCGCGATCTCGGCTCTCTGGGTGAGGCCGTTGACGAAGTCGACCTCCGCCGTGTGGGGCGTCAGGCCGCCGTTGTTCTCCTCGTACTCCTCGACCGTCCCGTAGAGGACGATCGTCTGGGCCGGATCGAGCAGGCGGAGCTCGGCGACCTCGTTGGGGTCGAGGTTGTCCTGCGTGAGGGCCGCCGCGTGGCCCAGCACGTCGAGGCCGATGCCGCTTGTCGGATACCGGATGACACCGTCGAAGACGAGGCTCCCGGTATTCACGAGCTTGACCCGCGCGCTCGCGTCCGGCAGCTCGATCGTCCCGTCCGCGGCCACCGGCACCTGCTGCTGGTGGTAGTAGGCCAGCGGCGTCGAGCCCGAGTAGAGCAGTCGGATCTGCCGGGTTCCCGGGGGGAAGCTGACGGCCGCGCCCGGCTTCACGGTGACCGACACGTACCCGTCGGGACCGCCGTCGGTCTCCCCGTAGGCCCACGCCCCGTCGTAGTGGAGGGATCCCGGGACGACCGCGGCGGCCCCGTTGTTCAGGGAGAGGCCGTGCGACCGGATGTAGGCGTCAGACGCCGCGACCCCCCGCGCGCGGAGCGCGGTGAGCAGCGAGCCGTCGAGGCCCTCGCGCTGGACGTCAGCCGGCGCCAGCGTCGCGCTCTCGGTGACCGAGTCGCCGCTGATCACGACACGCCGGACGGCGCCCGTCGCGGCGCGCGTCTGTCCGGCGCGGGTGGGCGCGGTGCTCGCCCGGCCGCTGCCCGCCGTGGGCGCGGTGCTCGCCCGGCCGGTGCCCGGCGCGCCCTGCGCGGCGCCGGCCGCGCCGAGGGCGGCTGTCAGCAGGACGAGACCGAGCGCGACCACGGCCGGCCGAGCCGGCCGGCCGGCGCCGCCCGCCGGGGCTCCGTGCCCGTCGGGACGCCTGACCCCGATCAGCTTCAAGGCGCGCCCGGGGCGGTCGCGGGCGTTCCGGGAGTCGTCAGGGTGGTCGACGTACCGGTGGCACCGGTCACGCCGGTCGGCCCCGTCGTCGCGCCCGTCGTTCCGGTCGACGTCCCCGTCAGCGGGGCCGCAGTCGCCGGCGTCGTGGTCGTGGTCGTCGTCGGTCCCGTCGTCCCGGACGTCCCCGTCGCACCGGACGCCCCGATCGTCGGCGTGGTCGGCGTGGTCGGCGTCGTCGACGTGGCCGGCGTGCTCGCCTTGGGCGGCGGCGCGATGCTCACGAGCGGGCTCGAGTTGGAGCCGAGCGACTGGCCGGCGAGGACGTTGAGCGCCGTGAACAGGCCGACCACGATCAGGCAGGCGAGCAGGCCGGTGGCCAGCACGAGGCGCCAGCGCGGCCCGCCCCGCCGGTCGTCGTCGGCTGATGCGGGGGCTCGAGGCTCCTCCCACGGCGCGCCCGCCGTCGTGCTCGCCGACGGACTGGGTCGTCCCGGTGGCGGCGGGTGGCGCGCCGCCGGCGAGGTCTCGTCGGCCACGGCGGGGGGCTGGTGCAACGTCTCGTCCAGCGGGCCGGCCGGGTGCGGCGCCGGCGCCGTCGCGGATCCGGGCGGCGGGCGGTAGCGGAGCGGGGCGACCTTCTGCGGGATCGTCGAGACCTGCCGGACCGGCCGGCGGACGAGCTCGGATACGAGGGCGACGATGATCGGCGTCGCCGCCGCGCTGAAAAGCGTGCCGGGGCCCCAGATCTTCGAGACCGTGAATGAGGCGACCGCCGAGGCCACGCTCGCGACGATCAGCGTCTGTACGGAGATCGAGCCCCCACGACCTCCGATCGGTCCGGATGGTCGGGTCGGGGTCCCGATCGGGCTGGCTTGGCCAGGTGTCACGAGTATCTAGGGTAACCGGCGCGTCCGGCCGTGCGCGCGCTTGGCGTCTCGACGGTGTTCGCCGCGCCGGCCGCCCGCCGGATCCGGATTCCCAGCTCGAACCAGCGGGATCGGGGGTATCTTGTCGTGTCGATGAGACTGCGTACGATCCTCGGAGGCTGCGTTGGACTCGTCACGCTCACCGCGGCGGTTCTCGTGGTTGTCCTCTGGAGCGGCGGACGGTCGCCGCAGGGGATGATCCCGGCGAGCGACACGACCGCCGCCGGATCGACCGGCGCGACGGGATCGACCGGATCGACCGCGACGACTAAGTTGACCGAGCTGCCGCACGCGACCGTCGCCGACGGGACGGCCCCGCTCGTGCTGCGCCTGTCGGGACCGGTCGCCCCGCGGTCACCGACACCGCTGCTCAGCCCGGCCGCGGCCGGCAGGTGGACGGTGAAGGGCGACCTCGAGACCTTCACACCCGCCTCGACGCTCGAGCCGTGCACGACGTATCAGCTGACGGTCTGGTCGCAGACGGCGGCCACCGGCCAGCTCCCGCTCGGCACTCGCCGCGTCCTGACGCTGGCCGTCGCCTGCCCGGGGGTGCGGGCGGTGCAGCAGGCGCTGGCTCGGCTTCACTACCTCCCCTACAGCTTCCACTCCCGTACTCCGACGAGGGGCCGGGAGACGCGGGGCGCGGCGGCGCACGCCGCGTTCAGGCCGCCGGCAGGGCACTTCGTCAAGGTGATCAGGCAGGCGCCGCCGCTGGCTGCCGGGCAGCCCGACGCGACCACGCGGGGGGCGCTCGAGGTCTTCCAGGAGACGCACGGGTCGGCGCCGACCGGCACCGCGACCGCCGCGACCTGGGCGGCCCTGCTCGGCGCCGAGGCCGGCGGCAACACCGACCGGACGCCGTACACCTTCGTCACCGTCTCCCAGGTCCAGCCCGAGACGCTCGAGGTCCACCGGGGCAACCGGATCGCTCTCAAGTCGGCGACGAACACCGGCGTGCAGGGGGCGACGACCGCGAACGGCGTGTTCCCGATCTACGAGCGCTTCGTCTCGACGACGATGACCGGGACCAACCCCGACGGTTCCCACTACAGCGATCCGGGCGTCCCGTGGGTCAACTACTTCAACGGCGGCGACGCCGTCCACGGCTTCGATCGGCCCGGCTACGGCTACCCCCAGTCGGACGGCTGCGTCGAGCTCCCGCCGGCGACTGCCGCGGTCGTCTTCAAGATGCTCGCGATCGGCGACATCGTCGTCGTCAGCGGCTGATCTCCGCGAGCAGCGCCGCGAGCTCCGCAGCCGCGGAGGCTGCCTGCGCCGACTGCTCGGCTTCGAGCACCTCGTCGCCGCCGACCTCTCGGCAGCGTGCCTCGCGGGCGTCATTCTGCTGCTCGGCCCACGCTTGGAGCCCGGCCGTGAAGTCGACGGCGGCGCTCGCGCCGGCGTCGTCGGCCGAGTCGAACTCACGGTGTGCGCGCTGCTCGCAGCGGACATGCCGGCCGTCGAACCAGCGGTCGAACAGTGACACTCCTCCGTCATCGCGCATCGCTCGGCCGAAGTGTAGGTGTGTCGGATAGGTTCACGAGGTGCAATGCACGCGGAGGTGCGAGGTCCTCCAGCCCCGCGTCCCGGGAACCCGCCCGACGGCGACCGGCTGGTGGTGGTGAGCATCGCGGCCTCGTCGCGCGCCGGCCTCGCTCTCCTCGCAGCCCTCGCGCTGCTCGTCGTGGCGAGCGGCTGTGGAGCGGATGGCGGGCCGCCGCAGGAGCCCCGGGCCGCTCGCCGGGCTCCCGCGAACCGTGGTCTCCCGTCGACGGTGTCCGAGTGCCTGGCCCTCCGGGATCCCTCCGCCGGCGTCGCGGCCTACGCGTCCGATGGCACCCGCCTGCCGTTCGACGTCCACGCCGGCCACGAGCCGGGGACGGCGCCCCGCTGCGGTCCGGGCGAGCTGCGTGTCATGCGGCTCGAGGTGCTGAGCGTCGGCGGTCGGCTGACCTACGTCCGCCGCGGCGGGTGTCAGACGCCGTGCGTCGACCGCCAGGCAACCGCCCACGTCCCGGCCGCGGCATTTGCCGTCCCGATCGGATTGCTGCCGGCCGCCGCGCGCCGCGGTGACGGCGCCGCCCTGCCGGGTTGCGACGCCGTCGTTCACAGCGCCCCCCAGCGAGCCGGCCGTGAGCTCGCCCGGATGTTCTACAAGCGGCCGACCGAGACTCCCGGCGGCAGGGCGGCCAGTCCTGACGTCGGCGCCCGCTGGTCGAACTACGGCGATCCCGGAACCGTCTACGCCGGCCGTGGCGGCGCGGCGGCGGCCGACTACACCTACCTGCTGTGGAACCTGCCCCGCACCGCCCGCGGCGTCCTCCACGGCGGCGGCATCGTCCGGGCGGTGATCGCCCGGGGGCAGGCGATCCACCTGTGTCCGGGCGCACGTCTCACACTCCCCGCCTTCGACGACGCCGGACACCCCGACGGCCGCGTGCAGTTCGCGTACGCGGAGATCGATCCGGCGGCCGGCGAGGCGGCCTACGGGTGGGTGCTGGCGGCCTACACGTACGCCGCAGCGCCCACGCGCCGGCTTACGACGTAGTCGGGAGAACGGCGGCGGACGGGGCGTATTGTCCAGCCGGTGAGCGCAACCCGGCTACGTCCGCTCGGCGTCGGCGAGATCCTGGACGTGGCGATCAAGGCGTACTCGACGAACGCGAAGACGCTGATCGCGATCGGAGCGATCGTCGGCATCCCGTTCGAGCTGCTCAGCGGCCTGATCCAGCTCTCGACGGTCTCGTCGGCCGACCAGGTCAGCGGCGGGTCGTTCATGTTCAACTCGGGGACGAGCACGCTCGACTACTCGCGGGCCCGCGTCGCCGGCGTCGTGGTCACGGCCGTGATCGGCGGGATCGTCACGCTCGTCGTCACGGCGGCGATGCTCAAGGCGGTCAGCGACGCGTACCTCGGCAACCCGTCGAGCGTCCGCGACTCGTTGCGCTTCGCCGGCCGGCGGATCGGATCCCTGCTCTGGCTCTACGTGCTGCTCGCGCTCGGCCTGGCGGTCGCCTTCATCTTCGTCGTGATCCCGGCGATCTGGCTCTACGCGGCCTGGTCGGTGGCGACGCCGGTCCTGCTCGTCGAGGGGGTCGGCGGCAGCGCGGCACTGCGCCGCTCGTTTCGGCTCGTCCGCGGCAGGTGGTGGCCGACGGCCTTCACGCTGGTCGTAGCGTGGCTGCTGGTCAGCATCGCGTCCGGCGTGCTCGTCGGCGTCTTCCTGATCGTCCCGCAGGCGATCGACGGCTCGTCGGTCCTGCTGGCCGTGCTCGGCGCGACGATCGCCTCGTCGGTCGCGGTCGCCGTCGTCCAGCCGATCAAGGCGGCGATCATCACGATCCTCTACTTCGATCTCCGCGTCCGCAAGGACGGCTTCGACCTCGCCCTGCTGGCCGCCGGCCTCGGCCTGCCCGAGGCGGATCTGCCGCTCTACTCGCCGCCGGCACATGCCCTCGCGCCGACCGCGCCCGACGCCTCGGGTCCACCCGGTGAGCCGCCGCCGTTCTGGCCGCCGCCGCCCGGCTGGAAGCCGTTGCCGCCGCCCCCGCCGGCGCCGCCCGGCTGGAGCCCGTCGTTCCCGCCGCCGAGCCCCGGTCGGAGCCCGTCGGTCCCGCCGCCGAGCCCCGGGCCGTGGCCCGAGGAGTGACCGCCGTCGCGACCGGAGCGATGGCCCCGTCCGGTCCGCAGAGCTCCGGCTACAGCCGCCTGGCCCACGAGATCCTCGGCGAGTCGCGCTTCCGGCCGGCACCGCTTCCGCGTCCGCTGCACGGGGTCCTCGACGCGCTCGGCCGTGCGTTCGCGCCGGTCGGCCGGTGGTTTCAGGGCGCCTTCGACACGCTCGCCGGGGTCCTTCCGGGCGGCGACGCGGCGGTCTGGGTGTTGCTCTGCGCGGTGATCGTCGCCCTCGCGGCGATCGCCTCGGTTCGCCTGACCGGCCGTACCCTCGTCGATCACCGCCGGAGTGCCTCGCTGCTGCGCCAGGAGGCCGGGGCGCCCGACGCGCGGGCGCTCGAGGCCGCGGCCGACGCGGCCGAGCGCGACGGCCGGATCGAGGCCGCCGTGCGCCTGCGCTTCCAGGCCGGGCTGCTGCGCCTCGACGAGCTCGGCGTGCTCGCCTACCGCCCGTCGCTGCCGAACGCCGCCGTCTCGCGCCGGCTGGGCTCGCCGATCTTCGACGGGCTGCTGCGGCGCTTCGAGGAGCTCGTCTACGGCGGCCGGCCGGCGCAGGATTCCGACGCCGGGACCGCGCGCGATGGCTGGCGGCAGGTCCTCCGGGATGCGGCCCGCCGATGAGCGCGCCCGTCGCGAGGATCGGCCTCTACCTGCTCGCCGTCCTGGCCGGACTCGTCGTCGTGAGCGCCGCGGTCAACGCGTTCGTACCGAGCCAGCACGGGCCGACGTCGTCGTCCTACGCGACGACGCCCGGCGGCCTCGCCGCGTACGCCGAGCTCCTCGCGCGGGCCGGCCACCCCGTGGCCCAGCTCCGCCGCGCCCCGGCCAACGGGGTCTTCCGGCCAAGCGAGACGGTGGTCCTGCTCGATCCCGACGCCGTGCTCCCGAGCCAGGGACGCGCCCTCCATGCGTTCGTGGCCGCAGGCGGGGATCTCGTCACCGGCGGGAGCAGCGGTGACGCGTTTCTCCCGACGATCCTCCGGCCGGCGCCGACGCTGGTCGAGTCCGCGCCGACCCGGGCCGGGCCGCTGGCCGCGGTGCCCGAGACGGCCGGCGTCGGCCGGGTCGTGACGCTCGGCGCGGCCGGCTGGTCGCAGTCCCCCCGCCCGGCCGGCGCGCGGGACGCGCTCGGCGCGCCGGGAGGTCCACCGCTGCTCCTCGTCGCGCGGATCGGGCGGGGCAGGATCGCCCTGCTCGCCGACGCCTCGCCGCTCCAGAACCGTCTGCTCGCCAGCGCCGACAACGCCCGACTCGGCGTCGATCTGGCCGGCGGCGCCGGCCGCCCGGTGGTCTTCGTCGAATCGGTCCACGGTTACGGGGTCGCCCGCGGCCTCGCGGCGATCCCGTCGCGCTGGTGGTGGGCGCTCGCCGGTCTCGCGCTCGCCGCGCTCGCCTGGATCGCCGCTCGCTGGCCCCGTCTGGGCCCGCCGAGCGTCCCCGGCCGTGTGCTTCCGCCGGCGCGCAGCGCATATCTTCACGGGATGACGAACATCCTCCGCCGGGCCGACCGCCCCAGCGAGGCCGCCGGGCTGGCTCGCCTGAGTGCCCGCCGCCTGCTCGCCAGGCGGACCGGCCTGCGCCTGGGGTCGGGCTCCGAGGAGCAGCTCGCCGCGGCCCGCCGGCTCGGCCTGACCGAGCACGAGGCGCGCCTGGTGCTCGACGAGCGCCCGCTGCGCGGCGAGCACCTCGTGGAGGTCGGTGCGGCGCTCGCCCGGCTCGCCCCCGGCGCGCCGCGCTCCGGGCCCGGGTCGGCGGATCGCCTGCCGTGAGCGTCCCCGTGGACTCATCGCCGGCGGCGCTCCGCGACCTGCGCGACCGCGTCCTCGCCGAGGTCGGTCGTGTCGTCGTCGGCCAGGACGAGGTTGCCGAGGGGATTCTCGCGGCGCTGGTCGTCGGTGGGCACGCTCTCCTGGAGGGCGTCCCCGGAGTCGCCAAGTCGCTGCTCGCGCAGACCGTCGCTCGCACCCTGGCGATCGACTTCGCCCGCGTCCAGTTCACACCGGACATGCTCCCGTCGGACATCACGGGGACGATGATGCTGCGAGCCGGCGAGCTGTCCTTCCGGCCGGGCCCGATCTTCACCAACGTGCTGCTGGCCGACGAGATCAACAGGACTCCGCCGAAGACCCAGGCGGCCTTGCTCGAGGCGATGCAGGAGGGCCAGGTGTCGGTCGAGGGGGAGTCGCACGCCCTGCCCGAGCCGTTCCTCGTCCTCGCGACCCAGAACCCGATCGACTACGAGGGGACCTACCCGCTGCCCGAGGCCCAGCTCGACCGCTTCGTCGCGAAGCTCGAGGTCGGCTATCCCGACGAGGTCCACGAGCGGGCGATGCTCTCGCTCGGTCATCGCCGGCTGCGGCCGACCGGGCTCGACGAGGTCCGGGCGATCGCCGGGCCCGAGGACCTTCAGCGGGCTCGCGCGGAGGTCGACGCGGTCGTCGTATCCGACGCCGTCCGCGACTACGTCGTCGCGCTCGTCCGGCGGACTCGCGACCTGCCCAGCGTCTCGCTCGGCGCCTCCCCTCGCGCCGCGGTCCACCTGCTCGCGCTGGCGCGGGCGACGGCCGCCCTGGCCGGCCGGGGCTTCGTGATCCCCGAGGACGCCGCGGCCGTCGCCCCGGTCGTCCTGCGCCACCGGATCGTGATGTCCCCGGAGGCCGAGCTCGAGCAGTACACGACCGACGACGCGGTCCGCGCGGCGCTCGCCGAGGTACCGATCCCGCGGTGATCGGCGGATGACGCCGACGCCGCGGGCGGCGGCGCTGCTCGCCGGTCTTGCCGTGGCGTCCCTGCTCGTCGGGCCGGTGCTCGCCGGACTCGCCGCGCTGGCCCTGCTGGCCGCGATCGCCGTCGACGTTCGCAGCGTCCGCCGGCCGCCGGCGATCGATCGGCAGGTCAGCCGGGTGATCGCGCGCGGCGTCCCCGCGAGCTTCGAGCTGCGGGCCGAGACCGCCGATCGCGGGCGAACGGTTCGTGTGCGCCAGGCGACCCCCGCCGACGTCCGGATCGAGCCGGAGGCCGCGACCGGCGAGCTGCGGGCCACGCTGACCGGCGAGCGCCGCGGCCGCCACAGCCTTCCCGGCGTGGCCAGCGTCAGTCTCGGCCCGCTCGGGCTCGCCCGCCGCCACCACGCGGCCGGCCCGCCGCGAGAGCTGCTCGTCTACCCCGACCTC
The DNA here is from genome assembly GCA_035553395.1 of Solirubrobacteraceae bacterium. GTDB lineage: Bacteria > Actinomycetota > Thermoleophilia > Solirubrobacterales > Solirubrobacteraceae > Palsa-513. Next base: position 16,819 of record DASZKP010000080.1, read on the forward strand.
CCGACCGCGCGCCGCCTCGCCCTGCTGGTCCGTCGCGGCGCGCTCGTCGGCGGCCAAGCCGCGCGAGGGCCGCTCGGCCTGGGCACGGAGTTCGAGTCGGTCCGCGACTACCTCCCCGACGACGACGTCCGCCAGCTCAACTGGCGGGCGAGCGCGAGGCTCGGCCGGCCGATGAGCAACCAGTACCGGATCGAGCAGGATCGGGAGGTGATCTGCCTGGTCGACTCCGGGCGCCTGATGGGGACGCCGCTGGGCGACCGGACGCGCCTCGACGCGGCGCTCGACGCGCTGACCGCGGTCGGGCTGGTCGCCGACGAGCTCGGCGACCGCTGCGGCGCGGTCGCCTTCGACAGCGGCGTCCGCGTCGAGCTGCGGCCGCGCAGAGGTGGTGGCCGGGTCGTCGTCCGGGGACTCTTCGACCTCGAGCCGACGACCCGCGACAGCGACTTCGAGCTGGCCTTCACGCGGGTCGGCGCCGCCCGCCGGGCGATGGTCCTCGTCTTCACCGATCTCGTCGACCTGGCCGCGGCACGGTCGCTGCTGGCGGCCGCGCCGCTGCTGACCCGGCGCCACGCGGTGGCGATCGTCAGCGTGGAGGATCCGGACCTGCGTCGCGCGGCGACGCAGGTCCCGCAGGATCCGGCGCAGGCCTACGAGACGCTCGCCGCCGTCGACGTCCTCGAGGCCCGACTCGCCGTCTGCGCCCAGCTCCGGCGGCGCGGCGCCCAGGTCGTCGAGGCGCCGGTCGAGCAGCTGGCGCTGCGCTGCGTCCAGGCGTACCTCAGCGCGAAGGCCCGCGCCCGACTCTGAGACCGTCCGTCTCGGCCGCGTCCTCCGGCGGCGGCCGTCCGCGCCGGATCACGAGCGTCCAGTAGATCCCGGCCAGCCCGAAGCCGACCCCCAGCGCCGTCCCCAGACTGACCCCACGGGGGGTCAGGAACCCCTCGGTCAGGCCGGCGACCACGAGGCAGGCCGCCGTCCCGAGGACGAGGATCACCGCGTCGCGGGACTCGCGCCCGAGCGACGCGAGCCTGCCGAGGGCGCCCGGCTCGATCACCGCCCACGCGACGCGCAGGCCGGCGGCTGCGCTGACCGCGATGCACGAGAGCTCGAGCAGGCCGTGGGGGACGACATAGCGCACGAAGGTGCTGAAGTTGCCGTCGTCGATCGTCAGGCCGGCCAGCGCGCCGACCACCAAGCCGTTGTAGGCGACGACGGCGATCGTCAGCAGGCCGAGCGTCAGCCCGCCGGCGAAGGCGACCAGGCTGACGCGGATGTTGTTGGTGAAGATCTCGCTCGCCAGGGCCGACGAGTCGCCGAGCGAGAGCTGGGCGTGGCGGACGGTCGGACCGGCCGCCCCTCGGAACGCCGCCGGGACGAGCCCGATCGCCGCACCCGGGTCCGAGAGCGCCCAGGCGCAGGCCGCCAGCCCGGGGACGATCGTCGCGGCCCAGGCCAGGGCGAGGGCGCCCCGACTGCGGCGGACCTCCCGCCAGTAGCCGGTGGTGATGATGCCCAGCAGGGCCGGGCGCCGGACGCCCCGACCGTAGACGGCCTGGCGTCCGTCGCGGACGAGGATCTCGAGACGCTCGATGACCGACTCGCCGGGAAAGCGGCGCCGGGCGAGGGCGAGATCGGCGGCGGCACTCCGGTAGAGCGCGCCGAGCTCGAGCGCGCCGGCCGGACCGAGGCGCTCCGGGCGCCCGCCGGCCCGCCGCAGACCGTCGCCCAGCCGCCGCCAGTCGGGCTCGCGCGTGTTCAGGAAAGTCTCTAGCGTCATTGGCGTGGAACTCGACGACGTGATCACGCTCGCCACCCCCGAGGGGGTCGAGCTCGAGATGAGCCTAGCCGGCGCCGGATCGCGCCTGATCGCCGGGGCGATCGACCTCGCGATCCAGACCGTGCTGATCGGCGCCCTGCTGATCGGCCTGCTGGCCGCCGGGACCTTTGGGCTCGCACTCTTCTCGATCGGGTCGTTCGTCGTGCTGTTCGCCTACGACGTCCTCTTCGAGGTGCTCGGCGCCGGCCAGACGCCCGGCAAGCGACTCCAGGGCCTGCGGGTCGTGCGCAGCGATGGCAGCCCGGTCGACCTGCGCAGCAGCGCCGTGCGCAACATCACCCGGCTGCTCGACGGGCCGCCGCTGACCTACATGCCGACGCTGATCGGCATCATCGTCACGAAGAACAACCAGCGCCCCGGCGATCTCGCCGGCGACACGGTCGTGATCCGCACCGCCCGCCGGGTTCGCCGCCGCCGCCGTGGACGCGGGTCATCGACGGCTGCGGCTCCGATCGCGGTGGCCGCGGCCGATTGGGACGTCAGCGCGATCACGCCCGACGAGCTGGCCGTCGTCCGGCGCTTCATCGAGCGCCGGGACCAGCTCGCGCCGCCCGCGCGGCGGGCGCTCGCGCTGAGGCTGGCCGGCGGGCTGGCCCCCCGCGTGGTCGGAGCGCCTCCCGACGGAGCGCCAGAGCTGTTTCTCGAGACGCTGCTGGCGACGAAGGCCGGACGCAGCGGGCTCCTTGCGCGTCCGGTGGCGCCGAGCTAGGCTGGAGGGCACCGAAGTGCCCGGGGCGGCGGGCGGCGCGCGAACAACGACACGGGGGGCCGAGGATGGCTACGGGGCAGGGTCCGTCGGGAGCCGCGAGCTACTCGCCGGCGGCAGGTGGCCCGTCCGGACCGCGGGCCGGCTTCTGGCAGCGCTTCGGGGCGACGATCGTCGACGCGCTGATCATCATCGTGGTCGAGCAGGTGCTGATCGCCGTGCTCAACAACGTCGGACGCCTGCTCGCCTTCATCCTCGCGATCGCCTACATCGTCTACTTCGAGGGCGGCCCGACCGGCCAGACGGTCGGCAAGCGAGCGCTCGGGATCCGCGTGGTCTCCTTCGACACCGGCGGGCCGATCGGCTACGGCCGAGCGGGGATCCGCTACGTCGGGAAGATCATCTCGGGGATCTTCATCTTCCTCGGGTACCTCTGGATGCTCTGGGATTCGGAGAAGCAGACCTGGCACGACAAGATGGCCCGCGACGTCGTCGTCCCGGTCAGCGCCTACCCGGTCGGCGGCGGTCCGCCGCCTGCCGATCCGCCCTACCCGAGTGATCCGCCCTACCCAAGTGATCCGCCCTACCCGCAGGATCCGTTCGCGGCCGGCTGAGCGCTCCGGCTCGCCGCCGGCTCCCGGAAGGCTCCAGCTCAGGCGCGATTGCTAAAGATCTCTTGTGTGACGAAAATCACACAACCCGGGCCCGATTCACGCCATCCTCCGGGAGGCAGACAGCGCGCAGCGCCTCTCCTGAAGGTGCTGAATAGGGGAAAGGCGGATGTGAGGGCAATCGGTCCAGGGGTGCGCGGCACCGCAGCTGGGGGCGGCTGCGGTGCCGCGCGACCGAATCTTGTCCTCGCATCCGCCGTCGCGCCGCGCCGCGATCTCGCGCGGTGCGAGCACGACGGCCACCGCCGGGCGAGCTAATCTGAAGGCGATGCGACTGCCGAGCGGGATCCGCGCCGTACTGATCTCGAGCTCGCTCGCCCTCGTGCTCGTCGGCGGCGCCTGCGGGGCGAGCGCGGCGGCCTCCGAGACGAAGCTGTCGATCACGCTCTACCCGAACGGCGTAGGCAGGGCGGGGGTCGTGCACAGGCGCCTGAGCTGCAACCCGCCTTCCGGCACGGTTCCCCACCCGGCGAGCGCCTGCCGCATTCTGCTGCGCCTGTCGCAGCCATTCGCGCCCGTCCCGGCCGGGACGATCTGCTCGGACATCGAGACCGGCCCGCAGGTCGCCAGCGTGATCGGTCATCTCCGTGGGAAGGTCGTCCGTACGCAGCTGAGCCTCCGCGGCACCTGCGAGATCGGCCGCTGGCGCGCGCTCGCGTCGGTCGTGCCCGGGTTCTCGGGCCAGAGCACCGGGATGGCCGTCAGCCCGTAGCCAGCCCGTCGTGGCGCTCCGCGCCCGGTGCCGCGGCCGCGGCGTCCCGGCCGCGCAGGAGCGGCGGCGGCTGTTGGAAGAAATCGGTTGTGTGACGCAAATCACACATCGGGCTGCCGCCTTGCGCGATGTTGGTGGCATACAACCGGCAGGCGCCTTTACTGTGAAGGCGCGGACAAAAGGGGTAGCGATGAGAGCATGGGGCGGTCGTTTGGGTGCAGGATCGTGTCGTCGGAGGAGGTTGTCGCGGGCAACGCAATCGCTGATCGTGCTCGCGCTCGCCGCGACGCCCGCGCCGGCGCTCGCGGCGGGGAGCCCGGCGAGCGCGCTGCTCGCGCGTGACACGCCGCCGCCGGTCCTCCAGGGCACGGCGGTCGCGCTCAGCCAGGTCGCCTCGACCACGGGGCTCGACCTCAACGTCGGCCTCGGCGTGCGCGACTCCGCGAAGCTCGGCGCGCTGATCGCCGCGGCCAGCAATCCGGCCAGCCCGTCCTACGGTCACTACCTGACGAATGCCCAGTACATGGCGCAGTACGCGCCGACCGCCGCCCAGGCGAGCGCCGCCACGGCGTGGCTGAAGGCGCATGGACTCGACGTGACCAGCGTCTCGCCGGACAACCTGCTGATCGGCGTCCACGCCACGGCAGCCCAGGCCGAGCGCGTCTTCGACGTCGCGCTGAAGAACTTCCGGGCTGGCGGGCGTACGTTCCTCGCCAACGACCGGGCTCCGAGGGTTCCCGCCGACCTCGACATCAGCGCCGTCAGCGGCCTCTCGAACTTCGTCGTCTACAAGCCCGCGACCACGTGCACGCCGAATCCGGGCTCCAAGTGCGGTTATGACGGCAGCGACTTCCGCAGCGCCTACGACGTCGTCGGCGACGGCACCGGCCAGACGCTCGGCTTCACGCTGTGGGGCGAGTCGCTGCCACAGAGCGACTACAACGGCTACGCGACGGCGACCGGGACGACGGCGCTGAACGTCGGTGGATCGGGTGACGACGGCTTGAACTTCATCCCGATTGGTGGGACGACGACCGAGAGCGACACCGACGGCGAGGTCGCGCTCGACACCGAGATCGCCCACGGCGTCGCGCCGGGCGTGCACGAGACGTACTGGCTCGGGCACGACAGCGGCTCGATCATGGAGACGGTCCTCAACGATGCCGCGAACTCCAGCATCTCGGTCATCTCCAACAGCTGGGGCGCACAGGCCGGCGGCTGCCCGACCGACACGAACATGGAGTCGGCGCTCCAGCATGGCGCGGCGACCGGCAAGACGTTCTACTTCGCGACCGGCGACTCCGGCGCGTCATCGGGCTGCTCCTACCCGGCGACGAGCCAGTACGCCGTCGCGGTCGGCGGAACCGTGCTCAACTCGATCACCAACGAGACGGCCTTCGCCAACGGCGGTGGCTGCAGCAACGCGGAGTCCCGGCCGTCCTGGCAGACGGGGATCGGCAGCCCGCTGGTCTGGCCGAGCACGGCCTGCACCGGCCGCGCGACGCCGGACGTCTCGGCGGACTCGGGGATCGGCACGTACCTGTACCTCGATGGGTCGCCGAGCTGCTGCACCGGCGGCACGAGCCTGGCGACGCCGATCTGGGCGGCAGCGACGGTGATCTACAACAAGCACAACGCGGCGACCGGCCGGCCGGGCGTCGGCTTCGACGCGCCGCTGATCTACCAGCTCGGCAACGACCCGACGACCTACCCGCACGACTTCCACGACATCACGAGCGGGACGAACGGGTTCGCCGCGGTGGCGGGTTGGGACGAGGCGACGGGTTGGGGCTCGCCGAACTTTGACAAGCTGTTCAACAACCCGGCTGACATCACCTACACCGGTCCGACGAGCGCAAACCACGGCGCGAGCATCACGCTGTCGGCGACGCTGCTCGACCACGGAGCGTCGACGCCGCTGGTCGGCAGCAAGGTGTCCTTCGCCGCAGCCGGCGGGAGCTGCGACGCGAACACCGATGGGGGTGGCCACGCGTCATGCAGCGTGACGGTAAACGACGCCCCCGGGCACTACTCGGCGATCGCGGTTTTCGCGGGCGACGCCGGGTACGACGCGATCTCGACGACGGTGCCGTTCACGGTGAACGGGATCACGACGACGACGACGTACACGGGGCCGACGAGCGGCGACTATGGAGTTCCCGTCACTCTGACGGCGACCCTGACCGACAACTCGAACTCGACGGGCATCTCCGGTGAGACCGTGCAGATCGGCTTCGGCGCCGAGAGCTGCTCAGGCCTGACGAACGGGAGCGGCGTGGCGAGCTGTTCGGTGACGCCGACCGACTCCCCGGGCGGCAGTCCGTACACGATCACGGCGAGCTTCGCCGGTGACGCGCCGACGTATCTGGCGTCCAGCGACACGAGCAGGAAGTTCACGGTCAACAAGGCGCCGACGGCGACGACGCTGACCGTCGCTCCGGCGAGCCCCTCGGTGTTCGGCCAGCCGGTGACGTTCACGGCGACGGTGTCGCCCAACGACAACGGCGGCACGATCGCCTTCAAGGACGGGGCCGGCACGATCGTCGGCTGCGGGGCGCAGGCCGTGAGCGGCGTCTCGCACCAGGCGACCTGCGTGACCCCGGCGCTGTCGGTCGGGAGCCACACCGTCTCGGCGGTCTACTCGGGTGACGGCAACTACCTCGGGAGCACGTCGGCGAACCTGACGTACAAGGTGAACAAGGCCGCCACGACGACGACGTTGACCGTGTCGCCGGCGAGCCCGTCGGTATTCGGCCAGCCGGTGACCTTCACGGCGACCGTGGCACCCGTGGCACCCGGAGCCGGCACGCCGACCGGTACGGTGACCTTCACCGACGGCGGCACGACGATCGCCGGCTGCTCGGCCAGGCCGCTCAGCGCGACGTCACCCGACACCGCGACCTGCACGACGGCCGCCCTGTCGGTCGCCGGCTCGCCCCACTCGATCGTCGCCACGTACGGCGGCGACGGGAGCTTCCTGAGCAGCGGGTCGTCGGCGTTGAGCTACACCGTCCACAAGGCGTCGACGACGACGACGGTGACCGCGTCGCCGGCGAGCCCGTCGACGTTCGGCCAGCCGGTGACATTCACCGCGTCGGTCGCCCCGGTCGCCCCGGGAGCGGGGACGCCGACCGGGACCGTGGCGTTCACGGTGGACGGGACGGCCGTCGGCAGCCCGACCCTGTCGGGCACGAGTCATGCGAGCGTCGCGACGAGCTCGCTGTCGGCCGGGTCGCACACGATCGGCGCCGCATACTCGGGTGACGGCAGCTTCCTCCCGAGCGCCGGCAACCTGTCGTACGTCGTGACCTGCACGGTGACGATCACCGGGAACCACTCGGGTGCGCTCGAGGTGACGAGCACCACATGCCTGGCCCCGGGCGCGGTCGTCGGCGGTCCGATCGTCGTCCACGGGGGTGCGAGTCTCGACCTCGAGGGCGCGAGCGTCAACGGCTCGGTCAGCGCGACCGGCGGGTCGGGCGTGATCCGCGTCTGCAACAGCACGATCAGCGGAACGGTCGACATCAAGAGCCAGACCGGCCTGGTGATCGTCGGCGATCCGGGTGACGCGTCGTGCGCGCCGAACAGCATCGGCGGAAGCCTGATCCTCCAGAGCAACACCGGCGGGGTCGAGGCGATCAACAACAGGGTGACCGGCGCGATCAGCACGTCCGGCAATTCCGGCCCCGGTCCGTTCCCGGGCGATCCGACGACGATCAGCGGAAACCACAGCTGAGCACGGCGGGCGCCGCCGGTTGGACCGGCGGCGCCCACCTCGGCTGGGTCGACTTGTCAGTGTGCCGTCAGGCGGCTGGGGCCGGATCCGCCGGTGTCGCGGCGGTCGGCGCCGGACCCTGGAGGCGGCGCGAGAGGACGAGTGCGACGAGGGCGACGACGATCAGCGCGACCGCGTAGATCTCGGTCGTCTCGCGCAGGCCGAGCGGTGTGACCGCCGCACCGGCAGCCACGGCCGGAAGGCTGAAGGCGAGGTAGGCGACTGCGAGGATCGACGACACCAGACCCGCCCGCTCATCGACCGGGGCCTGCGAGCTGAGCGCGCGGAAGGCGCCGCCGAAGGCCGGGCCGAAGCCGAGCCCGACGACCGCCGTCGCGACGAGGAAGAGCGCGGTCGAGTGGTCGGCGATCGCGACGAGGGCCAGCGCCACGCCGAGCGTCAGCGCCGTCAGGCCGCCCTGGGCCGTCGCCTTGGGGTGGGCCTCGCGCAGGCGGACCGACGCGAACGCGCTGACGCCGGCCATGATGAAGATCGGCAGGGCGCCGATCACGTGGCTCGTCTGCCCGAGCACACCGGCCGTCACCGACGGGCCGAGCGAGAGGATCAGGCCGCCGAGCGCCCAGGTCGCGATCAGGCAGGGGATCGCCCGGAGGAAGTCGCCGCGCACGGCCGGCGGGATCGACAGCCGGGGCCGCAGCGAGTGGGCCCACGGACCTGCGCGGTGGACGGTCTCCGGGACGGCGGCGGCGACGCCGATCGCCAGGGCGAAGGCGCCGGTCAGCAGCCAGAAGATCAGCCGGGTCGGGTCGGGCCCGTACTCGACGAGCAGGCCGGCCGCAAGCGCGCCGAGGGCGAGGCCGGCGAGCGGCGCGGCGACGCCGAGCGTCGCGCCCAGGCGGGGCCGGTCGTCGGGCTCGAGGTCGATCAGGCTGGCGCTGATCGTTCCCATCGCGATCCCGGTCGCCACGCCCTGGACGATCCGCGCGGCGAACAGCCAGCCGACGCCCCTGGCCTCCGCGAAGAGGAGCATCCCGACGAGCTCGATGACCAGCGCGAAGAGCAGCGTCGGCCGGCGTCCGACGTGGTCGGAGACCGAGCCGGCGATCACCAGGCTCGCGAGCAGGGCCAGCGCGTAGACGGCGAACACGCTGGTCAGCGTGATCGTCGAGAAGGTCCACTCGGTCTGGTAGACGACGTAGAGCGGCGACGGCGCGCTCGAGGCGAACAGCAGCAGGCAGAGCGTCCCGGCGAGCAGCCAGAACGAGCTCCGGCGGCCAAGCCTGACGGCGGAGCGCCGGTTGCGATCGGTGGCGATCGAGGAGGGCATTGGTACGGCAACCATCGTACCAAACCTACGACGATCGTCGTATAATGCGATATCGATGGGCCTGGATCACCCCGCACCCGAAGCGCTCGAGCTCCCCGCCGTGCTCCACGCCCTGAGCGACCCACAGCGCCTGTCGATCGTCCGCAAGCTCGCCGCCGCCGAGGGGCCGCGCCGGTGCGGGAGCTTCGATCTCGCGGTCACCAAGTCGACGCTCACCCACCACTTCCGCGTGCTCCGCGAGGCTGGCCTGATCGAGCAGCGCGAGGACGGGACGGCACGCCTGAACTCGCTCCGCCGGGCCGATCTCGACGACCGCTTTCCCGGTTTGATCGACGCGGTCCTCCGCCCGGCGTCCCCGGCTCCCGCGCGCCCGGCCCCGACGCCCGCGCGGCCGGCCCCGGCGCCCGCGCGCCCGGGCCGAACTCTCGCGCGCGCGAGCCCGACTCCCACTCCCGTGCCGGCGGCCCCGGCCCCGGCCCCGGCCCGGCTCGCCTGACCCGTGTCCGCCGGCCTGGCGTCGCTCAACCGGCTCGACCCGCCCGACGCGCGGGCGGTGCTGCTCGGCTGCTGCGGGTCGCAGCGGTGGGCGGCCCTGATGGAGCGCGGCCGCCCGTACGCGACCTCCGACGAGGTCACGGCGCTGGCCGAGCTGGCTTTCGACGGGCTCGACCAGGGCGACTGGCTCGAGGCATTCGCCGCCCACGCGCGGATCGGCGAACCGCGCGGCTCCGATCCCCAGGGCCACGGCGAGCAGGCCGGCGTGCTCGGCGCCGGAGCCGGCGAGCGGCGGGAGCTCGCCGAGCGCAACACGGCCTACGAGGCGCGCTTCGGGTACGTCTTCCTGATCTGCGCGACCGGGCTCGACGCGAGCGCGAGCATCGCCGCGCTCGAGGCCCGCTACGCCAACCCGCCCCAGGTCGAGTTCGCGCTGGCCGGTGCGCAGCAGCGCAAGATCACCCGTCTGCGCCTCGGCCGGCTGCTCGCAACCCCGACCCCCGGGACCCCCGAAGCCCCGGGGGCGCCCGAGCCGACGCGAGCGGGCCGGTGACCGACGTCAGCACCCACGTCCTCGACACGGCGACCGGCCGTCCGGCCGGCGGGATCGAGGTCGCGCTGGAGGCGCGCGGCGACGACGGTCATTGGGGCCGTCTGGGCGGCGCGGCGACGAACGCCGACGGCCGGGCGAGCGGGCTCGCCGGACGCGACGGCGCCCAGCCCGGGGTTCACCGTCTGCGCTTCGCGACGAGGGGGGCGTTCTTCGACGAGGTTCTCGTGACCTTCACCGTCGCCGCCGAGCCCCACCTCCACATCCCGCTGCTGCTCAGCCCGTACGGCTACACGGTCTATCGAGGGTCCTAGAAGCCGTCGCGGTAGACGTCCTTGTAGAGCAGGTACTCGGCGCCGGCCGCGCCGGCCCGAAAGCCCTGGGGACAGTAGGGCGCCATGTAGATGAAGTCGTCGGCGACGACGTCGTGCTCGTCGCCGTCGAGGTGGTAGAGGCCGGCCCCGGCGGTCATGTAGAGCCCGTGCTCCTCGTCGTGGATTTCGATCTGCGCCAGCCCGACGTCGGGCTCGAAGATCATCAGCGTGATGTTGAAGTCGAACGCCGGGTCGAGCGTCGGGAGCAGCTCGGCCCGCCGCAAGCCGGCGACCGGTGTCGGCGCCGGTTCGACGCCCGAGCGATGTCCCCCGAACGCAGCCGGCGCGGCGAAGCCCGGCGCGGGCTCGTAGCGGCGCTTGATCCACAGGAGCCTGGTCGGCCCGCCGGGCCCCGCGTGGAGCTCGAAGCCGGCGCTCTGCGGAAGGTAGGCATAGTCGCCGTCGCCGAGCCCGAGCTCCCCGTCGCCGAGGACGATCCGGGCGCCGCCGTCGAGTCCGAACAGGAAGTGCTCGAAGCCCGGCGCGATCGGGTGGCTTCCCGACCCCGCGGGGAGCTCGATCAGATATTGGGCGAGCCGGGCCGGCGCCAGGCGCGGCGTCACGAGCTTGATCACGCGGGCGCCCGGCAGCTGGGGCAGCCGGCTGGCGAAGTGGTTCTCCGGGGTCAGCAGGGTGAAGGCCCGGCCGCGCGATCCCCTCATCCCGAGCATCGGGCCAATCCTACGTAGACGCGGTCGCGACGCAGCGGCAGGCTCGTGAAGCGGACGCCGGTCGCGTCGCGGACCGCGTTGGCCAGCGCCGGGGCGACCGGGTTGAACGGGCTCTCGCTCATCGGTTTGGCCCCGAACGGACCGACGATCCGGTCGCGGGTCGCGGCGAAGTGGACCTCGGTCCGGGGCAGGTCGGCGAGCACCGGGACGTGGTAGTCGCGCAGCGACCGCGTCACCACCCGCCCCGTCGGGTCGAGCTCGACCGCCTCGAAGAGCGCCGCTCCGAGCGCCTGGGCGACACCGCCCTCGACCTGAGCGCGGCACTGCATCGGGTTGATCACGGTCCCCGCATCGGCCGCCTGGACGCTGAACAGGATGCGGATCTCGCCGGTCTGGGGGAAGACCGCGACGCGAAAGCCCTGGGCGTTGAAGGCGACCGACCGCAGCAGCCCGTCGGTGTGCGCCTCGCTGCTTTGGAGCGCGCCCGTGTGCCGCGGGCTCGCGTCGATCAGGACCTTCAGTCGCTCGGCCGCAGCAAGCGTCGCCGCACCGGCGATCACCGTGCCCGTCGAGCCGTAGGCCCCGGTGTCGTGCTCGACGAGGTCGGTGTCGGCCGCGACGAGCTCGATCCGATCGGGCGTAGTGCCGAGCGCGGTCGCGGCGAGCTGGGTGTGGACGGTCGCCGTCCCGTTGCCGAACTCGGCCGTCCCGACGGCTAGGCGATAGCCGCCGTCGGGCTGCTGCGAGATCCGCGCGTGCGCCCGGTGGCCGCCCGGCGGCGTCGTGTCGAGCATCGAGATCGCGACGCCCTCCCCGACCAGCCAGTCGCCCTCGGGCGCCGGCGCGCCGCGTCCGCTGGCGAGCGCCTGCGCTACGGCGTCGAGGCACTGGTCGAGCCCGTAGCTGCCGATCTCGACGCCGCCCGGATCGTCCTCGATCGAGCGCAGCTCGTCGTCGGGGCCGACCATGTTGCGCCGGCGGAAGTCGATCGGATCGATCCCGAGCTTGCGGGCCAGCTCGTCGATGGCGCAGTCGACGGCGAAGACGAGCTGGCTGAGGCCGTAGCCGCGCAGGGCGCCGGCCGGGACGGTGTTCGTGTAGACGCAGCATGCGTCGACCCGCTTGTTCGGGCACCGGTAGAGGCTGATCGGCTCGCCGCAGGCGTGGAAGAGGACGCCGGGGCCGTGGTTGCCGTAGGCGCCGGTGTCCGCGAGGATCCGCACCGCGAGCGCTGTGAGCACGCCGTCGGAGTCGGCGCCGACCTTGACGGCGACCCGCATCGGGTGGCGGGTGGTCGCCGCCGCGAACTGCTCCTCCCGCGTGAACTCGAGTGCGACCGGCCGGCCCAGGCGCAGCGCGGCGAGCGCGACGACGTCCTCGACGAGCATCTCCTGCTTGGCGCCGAAGCCGCCGCCCACCCGCGCTGTCAAGACGCGGACCCGGTCGCGCGGGAGGTCGAACAGCCGGCAGAGGGCGTCGCGCGTGAGGAAGGGCGTCTGGCTGCTCGTCCGCACAACGAGACGCCCGTCGGGCTCGGTCCAGGCGATCGCCCCGTGCGTCTCGAGGTGGACGTGCTGGACGCGCTGGATGACGAACTCCCCGGCGTACACGGCTGCCGCCCGGCCGAAGCCGTGCTCGACGTCGCCGAGCTCGCTGTGGACCTCGGCGACGACGTTGCGAGCCGGGTCGGCGATCCGCGCGGCGGCCGCGTCCTTGTCGCCGTGGACGAGCGGAGCGCCGGGTGCGAGCGCGGCCCGCGGGTCGGTCACCGCCGGGAGCTCCTCGTAGTCGACGCCGACCAGCAGCGCGGCCTGCTCGGCGATCGCCACCGTGTCGGCGACGACGGCGGCGACCCGCTGGCCGGCGAAGCGCACGACGCGGTCGAAGAGGAGCGTGTCCGCCGGGTCGTCGGCGACCAGCTCGTGGCGGGCGGTCGAGTAGTGGACCGGCGGCGCGTCGGCGTGCGTCAGCACGAGGTGGACACCCGGCAGGGCGAGCGCGGCGGAGGGGTCGATCGACCGGATGTAGGCGCTTGCGTGAGGCGCGCGTACGAGCTTGGTGTGCAGCAGGCCCTCGGGTGCCCAGTCGAGCGTGAAGCGGGCCGCTCCGGTGACGAGCGCGGCGCCAGCCGGGGCCGGCGTGTCGCGGCCGACGCTGGCCCCTGCCTGGAGGTCGACGTTGCATACGCCGCGGATCGCATCCTCGATCGCCCGGTAGCCGGTGCACCGGCAGATCGAGCCCTTCAGGGCCCGCGGGAGGTCGGCGAGCTGCGCCGCCGAGAGGGCTGCCGCCGTCATGATCATCCCGGCGGTGCAGAAGCCGCACTGGAAGCCCTGGGCGGCGACGAAGCTCCGCTGGACCGGGTGGAGGACCCCGTCCCCGGCGAGGCCCTCGATCGTCGTCACCGCACGATCGGCCGCGCGGAAGGCGGGGTAGAGGCAGCTGTGGACGGGGACGCCGTCGACGTGCACCGTGCACGCCCCGCAGTCCCCGGCGTCGCAGCCCTTCTTGACGCCGAACCAGCCCTGCTCGCGAAGGTAGGTCCGCAGGCACTGTCCGGGGCGGGGGTCCGCTCCGGTCGGCTGGCCGTTGACGAGCATCACGGCTCGTCGCAGGACAGCTCGCGGCGAACCTCCTCGACGTAGAGCCGGGTCAGGTGCCGGCGCCAGACCGGGTCGCCGTGCACGTCGTCGTGGTAGTCGAGGGCCGCGTCCTCGAGCGCTCGGCCGAGCTCCTCGGCGGCCGGCGGCGCGTCGAAGTGGAGCTTGACCGGTCGGCGGACCGAGCCGGTCACCGTCACGACGAAGGCGCCGTCGGCGGCGCGGCGGCGGCCGACGACGATCACCGCCGAGCGGCCGACCGGGCTGAGCGAGAGCTGGCGAAACGCGGTCGCGCAGCGCATCGCGGCGGCCGGGAGGAGCACCGAGCGCAGCAGATCGCCGGGCTCGAGCACGTTCTCGCCGGGGCCGAGCACGAAGTCGCAGATCGCGACCTCCCGGACCTCGCCCGACCGCGTCCAGATCGTGCAGACGCCGTCGAGCGCGGCGGCCAGCGACGTCATCGGCCCGGCCGGCAGCGAGAGGCAGATGTTGCCGCCGACGGTCGCGGCGTTCCAGACCTTGAAGGACCCGAGCAGGGCGTCGCAGCACTGCCGGGCGAGTGCGGCCGCCGGCCAATCCGCCGGACCCTCGTAGCGGGAGAGCTGCCCGAGCGTGCAGGTCGCCGCGATCTCGAGCCCGGCGTCGCTCTCCCTTAGGGCCGGCCAGCGAAAATACGTCAGATCGACGAGCCGTCGGATCTCCGGTTGGGGCTCTGAGAAGAGCCAGGTCCCGCCGGCCAACCACGCGTCGCCGTCCTGCCAGGTCTCGAGCGACGACGGCGCCGCCGCGACGATCGCGCCGATGCCGTTGAGGTCCATCCGGCCTAGGCCGCCTGGAGCGCCGCGCAGGCGCTTGCCGCGGCCTGGGCGAGCTGGTCCTCGTCGGCGTTGCAGAGGTGGCCGGCATCGACGACGGGTCGTCCGCCCACGAACAGGCGCTCGAGCGTCGGCGCGCCGAAGACCAGCGTGCAGACCGGGTCGGCGACCCCGGCGCCGGCCAGGCCGTCGACCCGCCAGAGGGCGACGTCGGCGAGCTTGCCCGGCTCGAGCGACCCCAGCTCGCCGGCTCTGCCCAGGCAGCGGGCCCCGCCGTTGGTGGCCATCCCCAGCGCCTGGCGGGCCGAGAGCGCGAGCGGTCCGCCCCGCACCCGGGCAACCAGCAGGGCCTGGTGGAGCTCGTCGATCATCCGGCCCGACTCGTTGGACGCCGCCCCGTCGACGCCGAGTCCGACCGGCGCGCCGGCGATCAGCAGGTCTGAGATCGGCGCGGCGCCGGACCCCAGCCGGCCGTTGGAGGTCGGGCAGTGGGCGACACCCGTCCCGGTCTGTCCGAACCGCTCCACCGCGGCGCTCGACAGGTGGACGCAGTGGGCCATCCAGACGTCGTCGCCCAGCCAGCCGAGGTTCTCGGCGTACTGCGCCGGCGAGCAGTTGTGCCGCGCCTGGCAGAAGTCCTCCTCGTCGGCGGTCTCGGCCAGGTGCGTGTGCATCCTGACCCCCTTGCGGCGGGCCAGCTCGGCCGCCTCGCGCATCAGGCCGTCGGTCACCGTGAACGGCGAGCAGGGGGCGACGACGATCCGCAGCATCGAATCGATCGACGCGTCGTGCCAGCGGTCGATCGCCGCCTCGGTCGCCGCCAGGATCGCGTCCCGCTGCTCGACAACGGAATCCGGCGGGAGGCCGCCGGAGGACTGGCCGAGGTCCATCGATCCGCGCGCCGGGTGGAAGCGCACGCCGATCCGCCGGGCCGCCGAGATCTCGGCCTCGAGGCAGTCGCCGCCGTCGACCGGGAAGACGTAGTGGTGGTCGCTCGTCGTCGTGCACCCGGTCAGCGCCATCCAGGCGAGATTTGCAGCGGCTGAGGCGTGGACGGTCTCGGCGTCGATCCGCGCCCAGATCGGATAGAGCGTGGTCAGCCAGCCGAACAGCGTCGTGTCCTGGGCGATGCCGCGGGTGATCCACTGATAGAGGTGATGGTGTGTGTTGATCAGGCCCGGCGTCACCAGGCATCCCGACCCGTCGATCAATTCACCGGCGCGAAAGCGCTCGGGTGCCCGGCCCGGGCCGACATCGGCGATCCGTGATCCGTCGAGCACGACGTACCCGTCGGTGTGCTCGGTTGCGTCGGCGTCGCATGTGGCGACGTGACACCGCTCGATCGCGGTCAGCCCGCCACTCACGAATCGGCCGTCGCCGGCCCGGTCGCGAAGTGGGCGCCCGCGGGTGTCGGGTTCGTCCCGTCCGGGGTCACCGCGCCGTGTTCCAGCGCCGTCCGCAGCGCCCCCCGTTTGGGCGGGAAGTTGGTCAGGTGGTTGAAGAAGAGGTTGAGCAGGAAGACGACGATCACGGTCGACGTGATGCTCGACCCGAAGATCACCTGGAAGTTGGCCGGGAACTTCTCGTAGAAGGTCGGCGCGACCGCCGGGATCAGGCCGATCGAGAGGGAGACGGCGATGATCAGGAGGTTGTGGTTGCCCTCGAACTCGACCTTGTGGAGTGTGCGGATGCCGATCGCCGTGACCATCGCGAACATCACCGTCGCCGCCCCGCCGATCACCGGCCCGGGGATGTTGGCGATCACCTGGCTGGCCTTGGGAATCAGGCCGAGGAGCACGAGGAAGACGCCGCAGACGGCGACCACCCACCGGCTGCGCACGCCGGTCATGCCGACGATCCCGACGTTCTCGGCGTAGGCCGTGTCCGGGAACGAGTTCGTGAAGCTGGCGATCAGGGCTGAGAGGCCGTCGGTCCGCAGTCCCCGGGCCAGGTCGCTCGGTGTGACGGGCTTGTCGACCATCTCGCTGACGGCGAGCATGTCGGCGGTCGACTCGGTGTAGGTCACGAGCATCACGATGCACAGCGAGATGATCGCCGACGCCTTGAACTCGGGAGAGCCGAAGTAGAAGATCTTCGGACCGCCGAACCAGCCGACGGTGTGGACGCTCGAGAAGTCGAGCAGGCCCATCGGCCAGGCGACGAGAGTGCCGATCACGATCGCCAGGAGGACGGCGATCTGGCCGACGAAGCCGCTGAACGCGCGGGTGATCACGACCAGCATCAGGATCACCAGGCCGGCGAGGAGGATGTGCGAGACGGCGCCGTAGCTCGGCGCCGTCGCATCGTTCCCGGCGATCAGCCCGACGTCCGCGCCGATCAGCGAGAGGCCGATCACGGCGATGATCGTCCCCGTGACGAGCGGCGGGAAGAAGCGCAGGATCATCGAGAACGGCTTGGCCACGAGCAGGCCGAAGATCCCCGAGATCATCATCGCCCCGTAGACCGACCGCAATCCGTACTGGCTGGCGATCGTGATCATCGGGCTGAGCACGGTGAACGTCGCCCCGGCGACGACCGGCAGTCGGATCCCGAAGATCTTGCCGATCCCGACCGCCTGGATCAGCGTGCAGATCCCCGAGACGAGGAGGTCGGCGCCGATCAGGATGCCGATCCCCTGCTTGTCGAGGTGGACGGCCGGCCCGACGATCAGGGGTACGGCGACGGCGCCGGCGTACATGATGAAGAGGTGCTGGAGGCCGAGCGTGACCAGGCGCTGCGGTGGAAGCACCTCGTCGACCGGGTGGTCGCTGCTGCTCGGCAGGTACCGGTGGTCGGCGGGCGGCGTGAGTACGGCTGACTCGCTCATCGTTTCCTCTGATCTGGCGCAGTGCTGGTCGGGGCCGTCGGAGGCGAACATACGCCGGGAGAGGTGTGACCACTATGGACAGGCTGGCCAGACGCGTTTGGACCACTGGCCAAGACCGCCGTGGGCGGCGGCCCGGCGGGGATAGCATGAGCGCGCGATGCAGACCTCCGAGTCCTCCAGGCGCCGTCCGCCGGTCTACGCGAGCGTCCAGGCCCGTCTGCGGGAGTACGCGGCCGACTCGGCGCTGCGCCCGGGTGACAGGCTTCCACCCGAACGGGAGCTGGCCCGCCTGCTGGGTGTCAGTCGAAGCTCGCTGCGCCAGGCGTTGATGGTCCTGAGGATCGATGGGCTG
The DNA here is from genome assembly GCA_035553395.1 of Solirubrobacteraceae bacterium. GTDB lineage: Bacteria > Actinomycetota > Thermoleophilia > Solirubrobacterales > Solirubrobacteraceae > Palsa-513. Next base: position 34,495 of record DASZKP010000080.1, read on the forward strand.
GTCGACGTCCAGCACGGCAACGGCGTCTATCTCCTGCGCTCGCCGACCGACACTGTTCCACCGTTGGCGGCCGAGCTGCGCGAGCGCGACCCAGAGCTGCCGTCGCTCGGCGAGGTTCGCAACTCGCTCGAGGCGCTGGGCGCCGAGCTGGCGGCGTCGCGGCGCACCGACGACGACCTCGCCGGGATGGTCGCCGGGATCCGGCGGATGGACGAGGAGGTGGCGGCCGGGCAGGACGGGCTGGCCGGCGACCGGATCTTCCACGCGGCGGTCCTCGCGGCCGCCCACAACCCGGTGCTCCGGGATCTGCTCGGGTCGATCCAGGAGGGGTCGGCCAGGATCGCGACGGCCTCCCTGCGCCGGGCCGGGCAACCCGCCCGGTCGCTGGCGGCGCACCGACTGATCCTCGAGGCGATCGTCGCCCGCGACCCGGAGCTCGCCCGGCGGATGATGAGCGTCCACCTCCAGATGACGGGGGAGATCGAGTGCGCGCCGGGAGCGCTCGGATGAGGATCGCGGTTCGCCAGGCGCGGCGGTTGCTATGAGCGTCGTCGTCGGGCCCAACCAGTACGGGAAGGCCGAGGTCCGGATCGTCGCCGTCCAGCGGGGCGACGACGCGCACGTGTTCCACGACCTGAACGTCGGCATCGCCCTGTCGGGGGACCTCGACGACGTCCATGTGACCGGGAGCAACGCGAACGTCGTGCCGACCGACACGCAGAAGAACACGGTCTTCGCGTTCGCCAAGGAGGCGCCGGTCGGCGAGATCGAGGAGTTCGGCCTGCGACTGGGTCGGCACTTCGTTCGGGAGTTCGAGCCGATCACGCGGGCCCGCGTGCAGATCGAGTCGTCGTCGTGGAGGCGGATCCCGGTCGCCGGGGGCGGTCACCCGCACGCGTTCGAGAGCGCGGGCAGCGAGCTGCGCACGGCGACCGTCGTCTGCGACGCAGCCGGCGAGTGGGTCGTCTCCGGCCTGCGGGACCTCGTCGTCCTGAAGACGTCGGGTTCTGAGTTCACGGGTTTCGTCAAGGACCGCTACACGACGCTCCAGGAGACGCGCGAGCGGATCCTCAGCACGGCGGTCACCGCACAATGGCGCCACGCCGGCGTCGAATCCGACTGGGGCGCGTCGTTCGCGACGGCCCGCCGGCTCCTGCTCGAGCGGTTCGCGCAGACCCACAGCCTGTCGCTCCAGCAGACGCTCCACGCGATGGCGAGCGGGGTGATCGAAGAGCTCGAGGAGATCGTCGAGGTCCGCATGTCGATGCCCAACCGCCACCACTTCGTCGTCGACCTGACGCCGTTCGGCCTGGCCAACGAGAACGAGATCTTCCGGGTCGAGGACCGGCCGTACGGGCTGATCGAGGCGGCGATCTCGGAGCTTGGCGCGGTCGCGGCCGGGCCGGCCTGGGATCCCTACCCGTTCCTCTGAGTCGCGCGGCCGGCGGCTCGGCTCCCTATCGGTCGCCGTTCGCTGCCGGCCTGCCGTTGGCCGAGATCGGTCGGCGGGAGTCGATCACGCGGTCGATCAGGCCGTAGGCGGCGGCCTCCTCGGCCGTGAAGTACCGGTCGCGGTCCATGTCGTCGTGGATCTCGTCGGTCGAGCGGCCGGTGTGCCGGGCGTAGAGCTGGTCGATCCGCGAGCGGATCTGGAGGATCTCGCGGGCGTGGATCTCGATGTCGGACGACTGGCCCTGGAAGCCGCCCGAGGGCTGGTGGGTGAGGATCTTCGCGTCGGGGAGGGCCAGCCGTTTGCCGGGGGCGCCGCCCATCAGGAGGAGCGAGCCCATCGACATCGCCACTCCGAAGCAGATCGTCGAGACGTCGGGTGAGATGAACTGCATCGTGTCGTAGATCGCAAGGCCGGCGTAGACGGCGCCGCCGGGAGAGTTGATGTAGAGCGAGATGTCCCTGTCGGGGTCCTGCGACTCGAGGTGGAGGAGCTGGGCGACGATCAGGTTGGCGATGTCGTCGTCAACCGGCTGGCCGAGGAAGATCACCCGGTCGTTGAGGAGGCGGGAGTAGATGTCGAACGATCGCTCACCCCGTGAGGTCTGCTCGATGACCATCGGTACCAGCGGCATCGCGGCTCCTGCTTTCGGTCGGCTTGCACGATTTGTGGTGCAACCTTTTGGTTGCGCATCTGAGGTGTAGCATAACCGCAACCGGCAAGTTGCGCGAATGAGGAGGGCCAGATGTCCGAGGGCGTCGTCACGAGAAGCCTGTCGATCGGGGCGGGGGCCGCAGACGTGTGGGATGCGCTGGTCGACCCGTCGCGGCTTGAGGACTGGTTCGCCGACGAGGTCGACGCGCAGGACGGCGAGCTGTGCCCGGGGTCGGAGGTGCTCTTCAGGTGGGACGACGGAACCGAGCGAGTCGGCGTGGTCCAGGAGGTCGACGCCCCCCGCCGGCTGGCGTTTCGGTGGGCCGACGGCGGCGGGGAGGAGACCGAGGTCGCCTTCGAGCTGGCTGAGGAGCCGGCTGGAACGCGGGTCACGGTGGTCGAGCGCGGGCTGACCGCGCGGTCCGCGGCCGGCCGGGCGCTGAGCTGGGGGCCGCGACTGGCGGGACTGCGGCTGGCGGCCTGCGCGGTGGCGGCGTAGCCGGGCCGGGGGTGGGCGACGAGCGCCTCGACGCGGTCTTCTTCGCGCTGGCCGATCCGACCCGCCGGAGCGTCGTGCGGCGGCTGATCTCGCGCGAGTCGGTCACGGCGACCCAGCTGGCCGGCGACCTGCCGATCACGCGGCAGGCGGTCAGCAAGCACCTCGCGGCGCTCGTCGACGCCGGGCTGGTCGCCGGGCACAGGGAGGGTCGCGAGACGCGCTACCGGTTGACCCCGGGCCCGCTCGATGCGGCGTCGGCGTGGCTCGGGGTGATCGAGGCGCAGTGGGACGGGCGGCTCGAGCGGCTTCGCCGGCATGTCGAGGACGGGCCGCGTTAGCCGGGCACGATCTGCGCCGGCACGGGACGCTGATCCGTCGGCCGGCGGCCGAGCGTAGCCCGTGCATGGAGCGAGTCTGGGACTACCCGCGGCCGCCGGTGGTCGTCGCGTGTGACAGGCGGGTCCGCGTCGAGCTCGCCGGGCAGGCGCTGGCGGACTCGCGGCGGGCGCTGCGGGTGCTCGAGACGAGCCACCCGCCGGCGATCTACGTCCCGCTGGTGGACGTTCGCACGGATCTTGTCGAGGTCGCCCGCGGCGCGTCGACGTGGTGCGAGTTCAAGGGGGCGGCGATCTACGTCGACGCGGTGATCGGTCGGCGGCGGACCCGGTCGATCGGCTGGACCTACCCGAGCCCGTCGGCGGGTTACGAGGGCCTGCGCGAGCACATCGCCTTCTACCCGGGCCGCGTCGACGGGGCCTGGCTCGACGACGAGCTGGTCGAGGCCCAGCCGGGCGACTTCTATGGGGGCTGGATCACCGCCGACCTCGTCGGTCCGTTCAAGGGCCCGCCCGGCACGCGCAGCTGGTGAACCCCGGGGCCGAGGCTTCCGTTCGGCGACCAGAGCGCGGCGGCTTGTGCTGCCAGCGGCCGGAGAGGGGCGGTGCTCAGCGGGTGGGCCCGGGCGGGTGGGCCGATCGGCTCGTCACGGCGTCAGATCGGTCGAGGGCGGCGAGGGTCAGCGCGAAGATCCGGGTGAGGTCGGCCGCGGCGGACCGCGCGTGGGGCACGTGGCTGGCAGTTGCGGCATTGGCCACGACACCGGCCGCGGCGGCGAGTCGCCTTGCGCCGATCGCCGAGCTCGCGCCCTTGAGCGAGTGTGCGCTGCGCTGTGCGGCGCGGGCGTCACCGGCGGCCAGGGCGAGCGCGAGGTCGTCGATCGCGGATCGGGCCTCGTCGCGGAACATCGCGACGAGCTCGTCACGGAGGGCGTCGTCGGTGTCGCAGATCTCGTCGAGTAGGCCGCCGTCGAGCAGGGGCGCCAGGTCGCGGTTCTTCGATCGCGGATCGTCATCGCCGCGCGAGGTGGTCGGGGGTTGCTCGGTCAGCCGGAGGAGTGCCCGTGCGAGGGCCTCGTCGAGCATCGCCGGGCGCAGCGGCTTGCCGAGGTAGTCGTCCATCCCGGCTCGCAGGCACCGCTCGCGATCGCCCTTCATCGTGCTGGCCGTCATCGCGATGATCTGGGTGTGGTGACGGGTGCCGTCGTGGCGGCGGATCTCGGTGGTGGCCTGGTAGCCGTCGAGCTCGGGCATCTGACAATCCATCAGGACCAGGTCGTAGCCGGCGTTCCTGTGCATCTCGAGCACCTGCCGGCCGTTTTCGGCGACATGCACGTCGAAGCCGCGGCGCTCGAGCAGCCGAGACGCGACGAGGCGATTGGCGGGCTGGTCGTCGGCGACGAGGACGGGCCCCCAGAGGGGCTGCGGCCGCTCGGCGTCAGGCGACACGGCGGGGCTCGCGGGAGGCAGCGCATTGCGGGCACCGTTGCCCGCCGGGGATACGGGGTCGCGCGGGCGCAGGACGCGCTCGATCTCGTCGCGGAGTCGCAGCTCGCGGACCGGCTTGGCGACGAATCCGGCGACGCCGGCGCTCGCCGCCGCGGCCCGCGCGTCCCCCGAGGAGGCGAGCATCAGCAGCGGGGTCGCCGACAGGGCGGGATCGGCCTTGACGGCCACCACCAGCTCGACGCCGCTCATCCCCGGCATCTGGGAGTCGAGCAGGACGAGGCCGTACGGATAGCCGGCGTGAGTAGCGGCTGCGAGCCGACCGAGCGCTTCGACACCCCCGGCCGCCGTCTCGCAAACCATGCCGGACGTGGTCAGCGCGGCGCGCAGAACTGCCCGGCTCGTGGCGTTGTCGTCGACGATCAGGGTGCGGACACCGGGCAGCAGGCCGTGCCCGCCGACGTCGCGGAGGATCGGGGCATCGTCGACGGTGATCGTGAACCAGAACGTGCTGCCACGGTTGGGGTTGCTCGTGACGCCGATCTCGCCGCCCATCAGGTTCACGAGGCGCCTGCTGATCGCGAGGCCGAGTCCGGTTCCCCCGTAGCGGCGCGTCGTCGAGGTGTCGGCCTGGGCGAAGGAGTCGAAGATGCTCTCGAGATGCGCGGCGTCGATGCCGATCCCGGTGTCGGCGACCTCGAAGCGGAGTCTGCGGCGGTCGGCTTGGCCCGGCTCGTCGGTGACGCTCACGACGATCTGGCCGGACGCGGTGAACTTGATCGCGTTCGTCAGCAGGTTGATGAGGACCTGTCGGAGGCGGGGACCGTCGCCCTCGACACCGTCGAGGGGTCCGTCCAGGGGTCCGCCGATCGCGCTGATCAGCTCGAGGCCCTTGTCGTGCGCGGTGCTGGCGACCATCGTGCAGGCCTCCTCGACGAGGTCGCGCACGCTGAACGGGGCGCTGTCGAGCTCGAGCCTTCCGGCCTCGATCTTCGAGAAGTCCAGGATCTCGTCGATCACCGCAAGCAGGGCGTCGCCGGACGCGCTGATCGCCTGGGCGTATTCCCGCTGCTCGTCGTCGAGGTCACTGTCGAGGAGGAGGCCGCCGATCCCGATCACCCCGTTGAGCGGCGTGCGGAGCTCGTGGCTCATGTTGGCGACGAACTCGGACTTCAGCCGTGACGCCTCGAGCGCCCGGTCGCGGGCGGCGGCGAGGTCGTCCTCGACTCTGCGGCGCTGCGAGACGTCGATGCCAATGCCCATGAAGCCTCGCGGCCGGCCGTCGGCACCGGGCAGCACGGTGACGGTGACCTCGACGGGAAGTCGCGAGCCGTCCTTGCGGATGTAGGTCCACCGTCGGACATCCGCCGGCTGGACCCGTGCGTCTGCGACGAGCACCTCGAAGCCCGGCGCGATCCCGAGCTCGACGGCCCGCGCGGCGACCTCGCCGGCGTCGTGGAGGAGCGCCGGCGTCTGGAGGCCGACGAGCTCTTGCGCCCGATACCCGAGCATCCGCTCGGCTCCGGCGTTGAAAATCGTGATCGTGCCGTCGAGGTCGGTGCCGATGATCGAGCACTCGGTCGCGGCGGCGAGGACGCTGCTGACGAGCTGCTCGCGCTCGCGGACCCGCTCGTCGTGGGCGCGGCGCTCGGTGAGGTCGCGGGTGATCTTCCCGTACCCGCGCAGGCGTCCGTCTGGGTCGCGGAGCGCGGTGATCACGACGTTCGCCCAGAAGCAGGTCCCGTCCTTGCGCACGCGCCAGCCCTCGTCCTCGAGTCGGCCGTCGGCGGCCGCGATCGCGAGCTCGCGGCCGGGCTTGCCGTCGGCGATGTCCTCGGGCGGGTAGAAGACCGAGAAGTGCCGGCCGATGATCTCCGCGGCCCCGTAGCCCTTCAAGCGCTCGGCGCCGGCGTTCCAGGTCGCGACGTTGCCGGTCGGGTCGAGCAACAGGATCGCGTAGTCCTCGACGCCGTGGACCAGGAGGCGAAGCAGGTCGTCGTTGTCGCGGCCGGGATCAGCGCCCGCGACCGCCCGGTCCGGGGATGCCTCGCCTTCGAGGTCGGGACGGACCGGCCGGTCGCGCGCCGGCGGAGTTGGGCCGTCTCCCGCGGGCAGCGTCACGAGTCGTCCCGGCAGGGCGTCATCCTGAATGGATCGGCTCGCAGCGGCGTTTCCTTGAGCTGTCCGGCCACCTCGAGACGGTCACCGAGCTCCGGGCCCGAACTCGGCTTCGAGGAGCGCCGACCCCGCCGGCAGTACCCCCAGGGGGAATCGAACCCCCGCTACGGGCGTGAAAGGCCCGCGTGCTAACCGCTACACCATGGGGGCTGGGCCGTCGAAGTGTATTTGCGCGGGGATCGGCAGCCGGCGTCGGCTGCGGTCGAGGGATCGGGATGGGCTCGGCCGTGACGTGCCCCGCTGGCGCCGAGCTTCCCCGGCGATCGGTCAGCCCCTTGTGGAAAACTGGCGGGGCGCGGCTAGCTCATCGGGTAGAGCACCGGACTTTTAATCCGGCGGGCTGGGTTCGAGTCCCAGGCCGCGCATCGAGAGCTCTCGCAGCGACGACGACTCCCCGAGGCTTGCAATCCGACCCCCCGCCTAGACTTACGCCATGCACAGTGAAGACACGACCAACGAGCCGCACGAAGGCGAGTGGATCTACGTCTCAGCGCCACTTGAGCACCTCAACGGGACTGCCCGAGAGCTCTCGGAGAGCATTGCCAAGTCGATTTGTTCGCACGGGTGGATGGTGGTGGGTTCCACAGAGCGGACTCAGTCGCACCACGGCGGTGACGCCAGGGCTGCCGCGAGGACGCTGGAAGCTGTGCGCTCTGCCAACGCCTGTCTGTTCGATGTGAGCTCCATGGCCGTCGGGGCGGAGGTTGCCACTGCGGTGTGTGCCGGACGTCCGGTCATCGCCTTGGAGCACGTCGACGCCCCGGCATCGGGAATCGTCGCCGCCCTCCTGCGCGACGGTCCTCTGCCACGCGTCATCCGGTACGCGAACGTTGACGCGTGCATCGAGCAGCTCAACCGGACGCTTGAAGATCCCGTTTGGCTGGCTGCCGTCAGCCTCGCCGCCGCGGATGTCCATTAGCGCGCCCGCACTCTGGACCGTCGGGCATTCGAACATGGAGTGCGGGGAGTTCGTCTCCAATCTTCAGCGGCATGACATCGAGGTGGTCGCGGACGTTCGGTCATGGCCACGGTCACGGTATGCGCCGTGGTTCGACCGAGGGCCGCTCGCAGACGCCCTCAGGTCTGCCGGAATCTCTTACATCTGGATGGGTCCGGACCTTGGCGGGCGACCAGACGATCCGGCTGTCTATCTCCCCGATGGACGGGTGCGTTACGATCGCGTGGCCGCGACTGTGACCTTCCAAAAAGGCATGTGTCGACTGCGACGCGGCATGGAGCGCGTGAGGGTCGCGATCATGTGCTCGGAGGAGGACCCCGAACACTGCCATCGCCGGCTGCTCGTGGCGCGGGTCCTGGCGGCCGAAGATGTCGCCGTCCATCACATCCGCCGAAGCGGAGACGTGGAGCCCGAGAGCGGGTTCGTCAGCCATGCCGGCCTGTTCGGGGATGAGGAGCTGCCGTGGACATCTACAGCGTCGGTTTCACAAGGACGACGGCCGAAAGCTTCTTTGGCCGACTGATCGACAACCGCGTCGAGCGCGTTCTCGACGTGCGCTTGAACACGGCCTCGCAGCTCGCAGGCTTCGCCAAAGAACGTGATCTCGGCTACTTTCTGTCGGCCATCGCGGGCATCACCTACGAGCACGAGGCGCTGCTGTGCCCGTCGGTCGACATCCTCGAGAAGTACAAGCGTCGCCGCGAGATGCCGTGGGACGAACACGAGAGCGAGTTCATGGCCCTGATGACGGAGCGCCGCGTCGCGCAGCGGCTCGACCCTGCGCCATTCGAGCGTCGCACGGCGTTGTTGTGCAGCGAGGCAACCCCGACCATTGCCACCGCCGCCTGGTGATCGCCCATCTGGCCGAGCATTGGAGCGACGTTCGCCCAGTCCACCGGTGACTTGCGTCCAAGCCGACCCGGCCAATGCCTCTGACGACCGAACGTCTGTTAGATTAGTGCTCGCCAGCTCCCGGAAGCACGGCGGCCGGTGCGTCGCGGGCTTGTCGCTCGAAGGCAACGGCCTGGTACGGCCAGTCACCGGTTACGGAAACGGCGAGCTGTTTCCCTACGACCATCAACTCGACCCCGCGCCCGCCGAACTCGATGTCGTCCGCTTCCATCACAGCGGTTTCGACGGTGATCCTGTCCAGCCCGAGAACGTCGTCGTCGACGGCAGCCCATGGACCAGCGAAGGACGGCTGGACCCGACTGTTGCGCTCGAGCTCATCGAGCCTCACTTGCATACCGGCCACGCTATCCTCGGCAATCGCGGCAAGGCCATCCCCGCGCACGTGGCGATGGAGGGTCTGGATGAATCGCTGTGTCTGATCGAACCCGCCGGTCTCGAGTTGGTGCTGACAAGCGATCTGAAGCCGATTGCCAGGTTCACGCATCGGGGCAAGAATTGGGATCTACCCCTGACGGACTTCACGGTCTCGGCCGCGCTGCGCAGAACGGAACAGCCTGGCGCGCACTCGCTCGCCCAGCTTGGATTCGGCAAGCCGAGCCGCGTCGTCCTCCTACTCAGCCTCGGCACCAACCACCACGATTGGCATTCCAAGCTGGCTGCCGGTGTTCTGCTCTTTCCCTGATGTGGGCGATCGGCTCGTGGATCAGGGGAGTGTTGGGAGCTATGCCGAGGTGGGGCTAGGATCCCCCCGGCGAGTCGACCGGACTTCATGGCGCGCTGGCGCACGCCGAAGCTGGACGGCGTATGAATCAGTCGCGAGCCGCCGAGTGGCTTCCCGAGCGTCTGCCGGAGCAGGGCGAGCTCGTCGGGGTTCGCTCACGACGGTGGCTCGTCGAGAAGGTCTCGGACGCCGGTCCTGGTTCGCCGGTGGTCAGCCTGGCGTGCGCCGATGACGACGCCCAGGGCGAGCAGATTGATGTCCTCTGGGACTACGAGATAGACCGTCGGATCCTTGTCGACGAGGGCTGGGATGACCTCGCCGCCCGCGGGTTCGATGATCCCAGGTACTTCGCGGCGTTCCTGAACACGCTGCGGTGGAGCTCGGTCACCGCGACCGACCCGAGTCTCTCCCAGGCTCCGTTTCGGGCCGGGATCAAGATCGAGGCCTACCAGATGGACCCGCTGGGCAAGGCGCTTCGCCTCCCGCGGGCCAACCTGTTCATCGCCGACGACACCGGGCTCGGCAAGACGATCTGAGTCCGGGCTGATCGCTCGCGAGCTGCTGCTCCGCAAGAAGGCAAAGACGGTCGTCGTCGCCGCGCCGCCGTCGGTGCTCGAGCAGTGGCAGGCCCCGGTGGCCCGACGACGTCCGAGACGAGGTGCTCGCTCGCCTGATCGAGCTGAATTGCGAGCGAGCCGCCGCCGAGCAGCGCTCCGGCGCCGCGAAGCGCCTGACCCGCCGGGCGGCGGGGCGAAAGATGCCGACCGCCCAGCCCGAGCGGATGTTCTGACCGCGGCTGCCGCTCCGGCTGCTCTGGCGACTCAACCGCATGGAGTGATCTCAGTCCGCGCGGTCGAGTCGTCGCTGAATTGAGCTGGCGGCGCCGGACAGCCGCCTCGGCTTCGCGTTGGGTCGTGGCTGCTCGCAGGCGGAGCATCTGGCGTGCGGCGGCGGATGTCGCATCGCCGCCCGCGGCAAGTCGCGAGATCGCGTCGGCCGATCGCTTGCGGACCTCGTGTTCGGCCAGCGCCAGCTCGGCAACGACGACGTCCGCCGCCGCCGAGATCAGCAGGTACGCGTCGTGAAAGTCGCGTTCCACCGGCGTGGCGTCGGGCGGCCCGGTGCGGCCAAACGCGGCCTGCTTGAGGGCCAGCAGGCATGCTGCGTTGGCACATCGCAGTCGCAGCGTGGCCGGGTTCTCCGCAAACGCGACGTCGACGCAGTGGAGCGGGTGGGCGGCCATACCGAACACGTTTGGCACGAAGACCTCCCTGGCACAAGTCCGCACGCGACCCGGCGACTGCCGTCGATGTCCGCCGGGTCGGTGAGGATGCTCTGATGAACGCCCCGGTCCAAGGCGCGAATACGCGTCGGAGGCCGGGTCGCCGACCGCGCGTCGAAGGTCGCATCGGGGATCATGTGTAGATGGACGATTCGCCGTACGAACCGCCTCCGCACGCCCGCGTGCGCCGCGGTCGACGCAATTGCTCCCGGGCACTCGTCGCCGCCCACGGCCGACCACTCGTGCGACCGTCGATCACGCAGAACAGCGCGCCGGCCGGCAACTCGAGCCGACGGCCAAGCCATGGCCGCAGCTGGTGCCAGGTGCGGTCGTGGGCGAGCGGCCGCTCACGTCACGATGCTGCACGATGTCCTGAGTCAGGCTGAGCGAACGCTGGCGAACAGCGACCAAGCCGACATTGTGGTGAACGTCCGCCACCTCTATCAGAAGACCATGCAAGTCGACTTCGTCGCCGCGGTCGAACGGCTGACGGGCCGCAGGGTCACTGCGTTCATCAGCGGCAACCACATCGACCCGGACATCGCCGTCGAGCTGTTCGTCCTCGACGGCCCCGTCCTCTAAGACTAGTAGCCGAGCGTCTTGTAGCTGATCCGGCAGCCCGTCACGTGGTAGAGGCGGCGACTCGCTCGGCTCAGGTAGGCGATGTCGCGGGACGATCCGCAGTTGATCGTGCCGCGCCCGAAATGGGCGTGAACGACATCGGTCCCGCCGCCCGTCGAGATGTGGTTCGTGCCGTGACTCGCGTAGATGAAGTCGTTGCCGGCCCCGCCGACGAGGGTGTCGACCTGCGTCGTCGGCTGCCCGGTCGGCTTGTAGTCGCCCCAGATCACGTCGCCGGCTGGGCCGGCGTGGATGTCGTCGTTGCCGTGCCCGCCGAGCAGTTCGTTGTGGCCGATGCTCGCGGGCACCAGCGCTGCGCTCGACAGCGTCTGCGTACACCGCGACGTGCGTGGCGTGATCCCGAGCTTCTTCGCGAGGCGTGCCTCGGCGCTCGCCAGCGCCGCGCAGCTCACGCCGTGATGCCGCGCGATCCGAACGCCGTTGGGAATGCAGTGGGAATGGAGCTGGCCCTTGGGGCAGCTGTTGCTGTAGTCGGTCCCGTCGAACGGGTCGCCGCCGGGCCGGCCGTCGAGCGGGCGGGCCTGATCGAGCTTGTTGATCAACAGCATGCCCGTGATCGCCGGCCAGCCAGCGTGACTCGTGTTCGCCGGTGCGGCGGCAGGTGAGAACAGGCCGAGCGGGCCGAGCGCCGCAACGAGCGCCAGAAGACCCATCGGCACACTCGGGCGTCGCCCGGTCCGACGGGCGCCGCGAAAGCGCAAGTCAACCGATCTGCGGACCCGCCTTCCGGCCGACCCGTGCGCAGACCCAACCCCCGCCGGGCCGGCTCGTCGAGCGGCGCGGGGCGACGCCGAATCGACGGGCAGAGATTCCACAGGACCGGCATCCTCGCACAAGATCCGAGCCATCGCTCGTCTGCATTCGAAGCCAAGCAGCCCCCTGGCAGCGGAGGCGCACCCCCCTCCGCCGTGATGACAGTCAGTTCTTCAGCGCCGTCACCGGCCTCGGCCTCCGGCCTCGGCGGCGCGGTGACTACCGCACCGCCGCGCGGCCCGCTTCTACGGTCAGCACTCCACCGGCAGGCTGGCTACCGGGGAGAGCTCAATACCAGTGCCGGCGGCCCGCCACCGCGCGATCCATCGATCCGAGGGCGGCGAGAATCAGGCCGACGATCAGGAGAATGATTCCAACGGCCCAGAGGACGGCGAGCTTCGGGACGAGAACGGCGACGATCAGAAGAACTACGCCTAGACCAATCATGGGAGCCACGTCTTCCTAGCCATTGCTGGCTGTCCGGAGTTTTCGAGGCTGCGATTGAACGCGCCTCACACTGTCTGGCCTCGGGTTACCCCGCGCCCGCCTCCGGCAAACGCTCGCGGCCGACTCGCGGCCGCACGGAGTCACTGCCACTCGCTGTCGCAGGGCGCCGCGACTCGTGGCGCAGGTCGCTGACGGTGAAGCCTTGCCCGCCTACTGTGGTGAAGTCTGCCCCGGCTCACGGTGAAGGCGCCGTGCCGTCAACTAAAACTCACAGGTCGCCGTGCCGCGTCAACTAAAGCTCACGGTGAAGCTGCGTCTTTCGCGACGCGAGATCCGCCTGTTCCGGGCCCCGTCGCATCTGCCGCGGATCGCGATGCAACTCGAGGTTTGACGCCGCGCAACCCCGGGAACCTCAGCTCCATGGAATATGGAACCTCACTGTTTCTCATTGCCGTAGGTGCAGTCCTTGCGTTCGCCGTGACGTCGACGGTCTCGGGCATCTCGCTCCAGACCGTCGGCGTGATCCTGATGCTCGTCGGTCTGCTCGGGCTGCTGTTGTCGTTCTTCTGGCTGTCGACCGCTCGGCGTACCCGTCGTGACGTCGTCGTCCGCGAGGATGTCGTTCGCGACCCCGAACCCCCGCTGTACTGACCTAAGCAGTTCGGGGCTGGGGGCGTTGCGATGACTTGGACGACGTTCTGCCGGCTGGCCTTGACCGGCCCCGGGCCGGATGCACCGGCCCGGGCTCGGTCAGCCGGGGGTCGATGATCGGCCCGATGTCCACACCCGACGTCGTCACCTCCCCGTCGAGCGCCGACGCAGACAAACCCACTGCGCCCCCTGCGCTCCGCGTCCCATCGCCCGCACCCCTCGCATCGCGCGAGTCCCTGGCATTGGGCGAACCCGTCGCGCCGCCCGAACCCGTCGCGCCGCCCGAACCCGTCGCGTCGCGCGGACCCGTCGCAGCACCTACATCCGTCGCGCCGCCAAGACCCGTTGCCTCGTGCGAGCCCGTCGGCCCGTCCGGATCCAGCTCAGTCAGTCGAGTGAGGCAGAGGCTGATGGCCGCAGGCGCGCTGAGCTCGGTGGTGGTCGCGATCGTCGTGATCACCGTGACAACACTCGGAGCTTCGGGCTCCCCGTCCCCCGGCTCCCTCACCCCGCGCGGGCCGGTCGTCGCGGCCAAGGTGGGCACGAGCTCCCGGTGCTGCTGGATCGTGCAGCCCGGTCAGACGCTCTACTCGATCGCCGCCAGGGAGAGCCTCGGCCCGGCCGATCTCCAGCGCGTCAATCCCGATCTGACCCCGGACCGACTCGCCCCCGGCCAGCGGGTGCGTCTCCCTGCCTGACGCTGCGCTCCGGCCGTGGGCCGGCTCGCCGGCCTAAGAACCACTGCCCGAGCCGGACCTGTCGGCTCAGGGCCGACCGCCCACTTGTAGGCCCGCCGACTGGATGATGTCGTCGGTCGTCCCCGGTAGTCGCGGTCGATCCGGGCGAGGTATCGGGCGGGCATCGAATGGTCGCCCGACCGGAAGCGGCGAGCGCCGCCGGGGTCGGGACCGTCCGGACGCCGGACGCGTTGTCGGGCCGGACTTCGCCTGCCGTCGTCACGAGCTTGGCGGCCTGCCCGTCGGAGCGCTCCCCGACGACCCGGGTCGGGTTCGAGCTCGGCTTGTTCTTCGACTTGCTTGCGTGGCGAACGCCGTTCGACGGGCTTACATGCCGGACGGCGATGCTCGCCGTCCCAGGGCGATCGACGGCGCTCGCGGCGAAGGTCGGTGAAAGCCTCGTGCGACGCCGGGCGAGCGCGACCGACGAGAATACGAGGGCAACGAGACCGCTCGAGCGCCAGGAGGACCGACCGGTGACCCACGCCCCGCCGCCCCCGACGGGCTGGATCCGCCGACTCGCGACATACGCTCGACCCCACCGCCGGGACGTCGTCCTCGCCCTCGGGGCGACGATTCTCGGGAGCGCGGCTCAGACGGTCGTCCCGCTGATCGAGCGGGAGATCGTCGACCGGGTGATCCTCCACCACGAGTCGCCACTCTGGCCGTGGCTGACCGTCCTCCTCGTGCTCGCCGCGGCGAGCTTCGGCTTGGCCTACGTCCGCCGCTACCACGGGGCGATGGTCGGCCTGAAGGTCCAGTACGCCCTGCGCAACGAGATGCACGACCACCTCCAGACGCTCGACCTCGAGAACCTCGACCGGATGCCGACGGGTCAGCTGGTCGGCCGGGCCAACTCCGACGCGACGCTCGTCCAGGGTCTCCTGGGAATCCTCCCGCTGATGAGCGGGAACCTGCTCGGCCTGGTCCTCTCGCTCAGCGTGATGGTGTACCTCTCGCCGCTGCTCGCCCTCGTCAGCCTCCTCGTCACGCCGCTCCTCGTCGTTCTCTCCTACCGGATGCGCTGGCGCGTCTTCCCGGCCAGCTGGGACGGCCAGCAGCGGGAGGGCGACCTCGCACAGATCGTCGACGAGTGCGTCAACGGCGTCCGTGTCGTCAAGGCCTTCGGCCAGGAGCGGCGCGAGCTCGAAAGGCTGGCGACCGCCGCGCAGACGCTCTACGGGTCGCGGATGCGGGCGGTCCGTCTCCAGTCGCGCTACCAGCCGCTGATCGCCCAGATCCCCACGATCAGCCAGGTCGCGATCCTCGCGCTCGGGGGTTGGCTGGCCCTCCACCACAGGATCACGCTCGGAACGTTCCTCGCCTTCTCGACCTACCTGACCCAGCTCTCCGCGCCCGCCCGACTCCTCGCAGGGGTGCTGACGATCGCCCAACAGGCGCGCGCCGGGGCCGGCCGAATCTTCCAGCTGATCGACCTGCCGCCGGCGATCATCGATGCGCAGGATGCCGTCGAGCTCCCCGACCTGCGGGGTGAGATCCGTTTTGAGGACGTCCATCTCTCCTACGGCGACGGCGACCCCGTGCTCGACGGCCTCGACCTGCGGATCCCCGCGGGCGAGCGGCTGGCGATCGTCGGGCCGAGCGGGAGCGGCAAGTCGACGGCCGCTCTGCTGGTCTCCCGTTTCCGCGACCCGGCGGCCGGAGCCGTGCTGCTCGACGGTCACGACGTCCGCGACGTCAGCCTGCACTCGCTCCGCCGGCAGGTCGGCGTCGTTTTCGAGGAGAGCTTCCTCTTCTCGGACACCGTCGCCGCGAACATCGCCTACGGCCGGCCGCAGGCAACCGTCGAGGAGATCCGCGCGGCAGCCGACGTCGCCGCGGCCGACGAGTTCATCCGCGAGCTCCCCGACGGGTACGACACGGTCGTCGGCGAGCGCGGGCTGACCCTCTCGGGCGGACAGCGCCAACGGATCGCCCTCGCCCGAGCGATCCTGATCGACCCGCGGATCCTGATCCTCGACGACGCGACGAGCGCGATCGACGCCAAGACCGAGGAGGCGATCGGAGACCGGCTGCGGCTGGCGATGGCCGGCCGCACGACGCTTATCGTCGCCCATCGTCGGTCGACCGTCAGCCTCGCCGACCGGATCGTCGTGCTCGACGGCGGGCGGGTCGCGGACGTCGGGACACACGACGAGCTGACCGACCGCAGCCGGCTGTACCGAACGCTGATCACCGGACTCGACGAGTCGGCCGGGATCGGCGACCGGATCGAGGCGCTGGCGGCGCGGGTGGGCTCCGACGGGACGACCGCGGCGGCTTGGGTCGGGCAATCGCTGAACACTGACGGCCGGATCGGCGCAGCCCGGACGATCGGCCCCCAGGCGCTCGGTCCGGGTCTCGGCCGCGGCGGGGGAGGGTCCTGGCGGCTGAACCTCGCCCCGACGCCGGAGCTGCTCGCCCGGGTCGCCGCACTGCGGCCGGTCGCCGACTTCCCGAGCGTCGACCTCGTGCGGGAATCGCGCCACGAGGCGCAGTTCAGCCTCCGGCGGCTGCTTCGCGAGTTCCGCCGGCCGCTGCTGGTCGGACTCGCGCTCGTCGTGATCGACGCGGTCGCCGGGCTGGCCGGGCCGATCCTCGTCAAGACCGGCATCGACAACGGCGTGGCCCACGGCTCGCGGGACGTCCTGTTCGCCGCGTCGGGGATCTTCCTCGTCGTCAGCCTCGCCGACCTGGTCGATCTGGTCGCCGAGACGTTCGTCACCGGCCGGGCGGCCGAGCGGATCATGCTGTCGCTGCGGATCCGGATCTGGGCCCAGCTCCAGCGACTGTCGCTCGACTACTACGAGCGGGAGATGGCCGGTCGGATCATGACGCGGATGACGACCGACGTCGACCAGTTCGAGTCGCTGATCGAGAACGGCCTGCTCTCGGCACTCGTCGCCGGAGTCACGTTCGTCGGCGTCGGTCTGACGCTCGTCCTGATCAATACGACGCTCGGCCTGTGCACCCTGACGATCGCCGTCCCCCTGGCGATCGCGACCGCCGCGTTCCGCCGGCGGGCGGCCGTCCTCTACGACCAGGCCCGCGAGCGCCTGGCGGTCGTCAACGCCGACTTCCAGGAGAGCCTCTCCGGAGTACGCGAGTCACAGGCCTTCGTCCACGAGGCTGCGACGATCCGACGGTTCCGTTCGCTCGGTCGGGACTACCTCGACTCGCGGGTCTCGGCACAGCGGCTGGTCGCCACCTACTTTCCGTTCGTCCAGTTCCTCTCCGGCGCGGCCGACGCGATCGTGCTCGGCATCGGCGCCGGCCTCGTCGCAGGGGGAGAGCTGACGTCCGGCGCGCTGATCGCCTTCATCCTCTACGTGGACCTGTTCTTCTCGCCGATCCAGCAGCTCTCCCAGGTCTTCGACTCCTGGCAGCAGACCCGGGTCTCGGTCAGCCGGATCGGCGAGCTGATGGGGCTCGACACGCGGACGCCCCCGGCCGCCGACCCGCTCGATCCGGGCGCCCTGGTCGGGGAGATCCGCCTCGCCGACGTCCGCTTCTCATATCCCGGCGGGGCGCTCCCCGCCGGCCGCCGACCGCCGGAGGCCCTCAAGGGCATCGAGCTGCGCGTCGCGGCCGGGGAGACGATCGCCCTCGTGGGTGAGACCGGTGCCGGGAAGTCGACGATCGTCAAGCTGCTCGCCCGCTTCTACGACCCCGACTCGGGCGCGGTCGAGGTCGACGGCCACGATCTCCGGTCGCTCGACCTCCAGGCGTTTCGCCGGCAGCTGGGCTACGTCCCCCAGGAGGGGTTCCTGTTCAGCGGGTCGATCCGCGAGAACATCGCCTACGGCCGGCCACAGGCGACCGATGCCGAGGTCGAGCGGGCGGCCCGCGCGGTCGAGGCCCACGAGTTCATCGTCCGCCTCGACGGCGGGTACCTCCACCAGGTCCCCGAGCGGGGACGGTCGCTCTCGGCCGGACAGCGCCAGCTGATCGCCCTCGCCCGGGCCGAGCTGGTCGACCCGGCGATCCTCCTGCTCGACGAGGCGACCTCGAACCTCGACCTGGCGACCGAGGCCCGCGTCGCCGCGGCGATGCGGCGGGTCTCCCGCGGCCGGACGACGATCGTGATCGCCCATCGCCTGCAGACGGCGAGGACCGCCGACCGGATCGTCGTGCTCGCCGGCGGACGGGTCGCCGAGGTCGGCTCTCACGACGAGCTCGTCAACAGCGGTGGGCGCTATGCGTCGATGTGGCAGGCATTCGCGACGGCCGAGTCCCACCTGAGCTGAGCCGGCCTCAGAGCCCGAGCGCGCCCGGGTCGGCCGGGACGTCGACGGCGTGCTCCTCGAGCGCGGCGAGCGGGACGATCTCCAGCGCCCGCTCGTGGGTCGACGCGAGCACGACGAACGACGGCGCCCCGTCCTCGTAGGCCCGCAGCCAGTTGGCGGCCGTCACGCACCACCGATCGCCGGGCACCAGGCCGGGGAAGCCGTAGCCGGGCATCGGCGTGCTCAGGTCGTTGCCGATCATCCGCTGGTGCTCGAGGAAATCGCCGGTGACGACTGCGCAGATCGTGTGGCTCCCGCGATCCTCGAGGCCCGTGTTGCAGCAGCCGTCGCGGTAGAAGCCGGTCAGCGGCTCGGTCCCGCACGGCTCGAGCTGGCCACCGAGGACGTTGCGCGCGCTCACCGCTCCATTATCGCCTCGATTACTCTCTCGCCGGTGGCCCGCTGGAGTCGGAGACGCAGGATCGTCGTGGGGAGCGTCGGACTCGTCCTCGTCGCGCTCGCGGTCGCCGCGATCCTGCTCGACCGGGCGGTCCCCACGGTCACCGGCCTGACCGTCCGCCAGGCCGAGACCAAGCTCCACGGGTTCGACCTGCACGCCAGGACCGATCACCCCTACACCCCCGGCTCGCTCGTCTGCGGCCAGCACCCGGTCGCCGGGCAGACGGTGATCGAGGGCGCGAGCGTCACGCTCTACGCCCACCACGACTGTCAGTAGCCGGACGTCCCGGCCCGGCCGGCCGCGTCGAGCAGGGCGGCCAGGTCGTCGTGGTGGTGGTAGCGGGCGGCCCCGGCCGCCGTGCTCCGAAACAGCGGATCGGTTGCCCGCAGGTCGGGACTCGACGTGAGGAGGAGCTCCACGACCCGCCGCGTCCGTTGGCAGCCGCGTAGATCAGCGCGCATTCGAGCAGGCCGTCGGCGTCGGTCCTCGGCCCGTTCACGCCGATCCGCAGCTCGCCGCCGCCCGCTGCCTGCGGTGTTCCCGCTGCTTGCGGTGTTCGCGGTGTTCCCGCGGGCCAGATGTAGCGCTCGACCGACTCGCTGTCGCCGAGCGCCGCGGCGAACACGAGATTGTCGACGCGTGCGCCGCAGGCCGCGAGGGCGTCGACCGCGGGCGTGTGTCCGCGGGTGATCGCAGTCCACAGCGGCAGGCCGTCGTCGTCGACTCCGTCGGGCCGAGCCCCGCCCCGGCAGAGCTCCTCGACGAGCGCCGCCTCGAGGCCGGCCGCGGCCGGTGGTGCCGAGGAGACGAGCAGGCAGGGCGTGGTCTGGGCCGGTCCGCCTCCGTAGGTCTCACATACCGCGTCGGCCTGCGCGCCGCTGGCCAGCAGGAGCCGTGTGACCTCGACCGCATTGGCCGGCGCGGCCCACTGACGTGAGATCTCGACGCCGTTGGCCGCGACGTAGTGGAGCAGGGTCGCCCGGTGGGCGAACGCCGAGCGAGCCCGCGCGAGCCCGGGGTCGAGCTCGAGCAGGTCGCGCAGCCGCTCGAGGTCTCCGGAGACGACAGCGTCGGCGGCGGCTTCGAAGGCGGGGTCGGCCGCGTGCGCCTGGCCGGCGGCCACGACCGCGCGCCACCCGGCCAGGCCGTGGTCCCGGGCGATCGCCTCGCGCGCCAGGTCGCGTGTGAGCTCGCGCGGAGGATCGACGTCGCCGATCAGCTTGCCGTTGCGCAGCAGGTGCGCGACCGCCGGATGGCCGGCGGTGCGCGCGGCGAGCAGGAGGTCGACGCGATGCTCGAGCAGCTCCTCGAGCGAGCAGGACCCCCCCGGGGGGGTCCGGCGACGTGCAGCCTCGTGATCGGACTCCCGGCCACCCGCTCAGGAGAGCGTCCCCGCGGCCCTGGCGCGCGCGCCCCGGCCGACGAGGTCGCGAGCCGTCGCCGTGGCGGTGATGCGCAGACCGCCGCTGCCGCGCAGCAGGCTCGCCCCCCGGGCGCTCAGCGCGACGGCAAGGATCCGCGGTCCGGGCGCGAAGATCGGGAGCACCCCGTCGGCGATCACGCTCCCGGCGCCCGTGATGCTCACGCGGGCCAGGCCGCGGGCCGACGTGTCGAGGCGAACGGTGATCGCCCGCGCCGCGTCGGCGGCCGCCGCGCTCTGGGCCGGGATGCTCAACCGCAGCCGCAGAGGCCTCGCCGGGCCGCCGAATCCGCTCAGCGCGGTGAAGCTCGGCGTCAGGCCGGCGGCCGCGAAGTCGACGATCGAGCGACTCTTCC
>DASZKP010000081.1:0-70159 GCA_035553395.1 Solirubrobacteraceae bacterium
AAGCGACAGTCTGCCCGGGGTCTGACCGGACAGCTCGTCCGGGCTAGTCGCAGCATTCCGGGCCGACGACTCCCGGAGCAGATCAGCAGGTGTCCTGGGTAGCCTGTGCTCATGACGCGCAGCTACCCCGACGCGGTGGGATCGGATGAGGTGACCGCGCGTTGGCGGGCTCTTATCCCGGCGCTCTCAAGCGATATCCACGACGACCTCACCGGGCGGGCCAACAGCAAAGAGCGTGTGGCGGAGATTAGATACCGCTACCGGTCAGATCTTGACCGCCTACACGCCGAGCACGTCCGGTTCGGGATTACGGTGCTGTCGCTGTGGTCGCCGGACACATACGAAGACAGCCCCGAGTTCGTCAATGGCGATTACTTCGCGCTGAGCGTGGGCGTCCCGTCGGGCTTAGCGCCGTGGAGCGCCGAAGTTGCGGAGAACGTCCCGATCAGTCTCGACTACGCGCTGTGCGCCCACGTTCCAGGACCCGCGCAGCTCCCGCGAGGACCGTTGTTCCTTGAAGGTGTACCGCTCGTGGTCCGCATATCGCACATGGTCCAGCCTCTGACCAGCCAGCCGAAATCGTCGGTCGCACGCGTTCCAAATTGAGCCCGAGATCGCGCACGCCCCTCGAATCGGTGCGCGGCATCGTAGCTACCGCTTATGGGCTAGATGCAGACGTCCGGCGCTCGCGGGTTCGGGAGAAAGCTCAGGCCGATCCCAAGGTTCTTTGTCGGCCGCGGCTGTCAGATGGCGTCGTCGTCTCCGGACGCAAGCTCGGCCAAGAAATCGTCGGAAAACTCGAAGACGAACGGGGTAGCGATCAGCTCGTCTTCGGTGACGAGGATCCCCTGGTGACGAAGTAGCTCCCTCAGCGGCCCCCAGCTGAGGCTTGGTGGGCGGAGCTGTTCCGGATCTCGCCCGAGCAGATAATTGATGATGTCCTCCACGTCGCGGCGCCGCACGCGGTAGTCGTCCCAGGCCTGAAACAGCTTTGCCGTCTGCTTGGGATCGTGCGGTATTGGGGGACGATCCTTCCAAACCGCCGCGTGCCCCTGGCGAGCCATCGGACCAATGATCGTGGGTCGTCTGACGCTCAGCCGATTGCCAGCAGGGGTCTCGGCAAACAACTGCGCGCTGACCGGCAGTTGGTCCGCGCCGTATTCCATAAACCGATCCAGACCGACAAGCGCACCAACCCTGGCGATGTGCTCGTTCCACTCCACAGTCCTGATGCGAGGAGCAGGCCCCCACCCCGCCGAAACGTGCAGGACCACCAGCTTCCCATTCGTAGCCACGTCGGCCCGGACTGCCGCTCCGGGCGAGATGCCTGGGCTGGCGGGACCGCTCCGCCGGCGCTCGGCTTGGGCTTGCTGCTTCTCGATCAGAGGACCAGCGTCGTACGGCTGGTGGTTTCGGTGCAAACCAGCGACGTGCGAGACCTGATCGACGCGGTCGACCTGGTGTAGCTAGCCCGACGTAGCCGTCTGGCGAATCAGGCGTGATCCAGGTGCGTCAGCCTTCTGACGACCTGCTCATGCCGCCGGTCGCGTCCTCCAGGGCGGTCAGACGCGACTTGGCCTCTTCGATCTGCTTGTTCTGGTGCGTCTTGCTGGGGGGCCGCGCCCTTGTCGTAGCCGTGCAGCAGGAGGATCAGCTTCTCGCCGCGGGCGGTGAAGAAGACGCGCAGCAGGATGTCCTCGGAGGCGTCGAGGTCGTAGCGCTCCTGCGCGGTGTCGGGGTCGATGCCGCGGACGTCGGCCTCGTTGTTGATGACCTGGTTGCCGCGCATCCGCAGCCGGAGCTCCATGATGCCCGGCGCCACCGGCGCGCCCCACGCGGTGGAGCACACGTCGGTGCCGTGGCGCTGCGGGATCTGGCGCATCGCGGTTCCCAGCGCCCGCTTTTTGGTCGCGGTCAGCTCGTCTTTGATCCAGGCCAGGACCGGCTTGCGGCCGTCCTCATCCTCGTAGAACTCGATCGTCCACGTGCGCGACAGCGTCGCTTTCTCGGCGCCCGATCTCGCGTCGCACGATCGTAGGTACCCAGCGCTTCTCGACATTGTCCGCGGCCTACCGGTTGCTCAGGTCCAGGGCGGGAGCGGCGCTCTGAGCGAGGCTGAGCTCCCACGCGCGCGCATGGGCTGTGGTGTGTCGGCGGCGTAAGCTGTCGCAGATGACCGAAGAGCAGATCGCGGCGCTGGCCGGGAGCCTGGACGCCCGGGTCTACCCGCCGGACGAGCGGCAGATAGCGGTGATCGCCGAGCTGATCGAGACGCTCATGCGCGTTGGGGGCGCGCACCTACAGACGGCGTGCTCCTGGGTGGCTGAGCCCGACCCCGACGCGCTGGAGGGGCTGAGCCCGGCAGCGTGGGTGGCCGCCGGACGCGACCTGGAGCGCTTGCGACGGGTTTGCCGCCAGGACGCGGCGCGGCTCGCTCAGTAGAGGGGTGACGGACAATCGAGTCATGACTCAGCCGGCGACCGGAGACCACGAGCGACGAGACCGCCGAGAACTGGCTGAGGAGGTTCGCCGGATCGCCGACGACCCGGCCGACACCGCTGAACGACGGGCTGTGATGGAGGACATGGAGGCGCTGGCGGCCGCCTGGCCACACGACCCCCTCAGAGGCGAGGAAGAGCGATGAAGTCGGACCAGCATGGCGAGACGTACGTCACGCCGAGAACTGCACACCTCCGCTCGGCCTCAGCGCAGCGCCACGACTTTAGAATCCGCGCCAGGGTCCCGGCCTGGCGTCCATCACCGAGATTTCAGCCAGGCCGGGGGCCCTGGGTCTTCTCGGCACACCAGGGTTCATCGGGCAACAAGCCGCTGCCCAATCACCGGATCGTCCCCACGCCGGGGACCCTGGTCGTCACGCCGGCGGCGGTTGCTCGCGCCCAGGACGGCCCCCTGGTGTCGCCTACCGGGGTGATTTAGGGACGCCATCACGGCTTGACCGAGGCGCGACTGCAGTTCAGGATGAGCGAGACGGACGCAAGTCTCGCATGTCGCAGCCGATGTCGCCGTCTACGAGTTCGGGGTCGCCGGTGAACAGGGTCGCTTCCCGGGCCAGCGCCGTGGCGGCGGCAAAGCAGTCAGCGAACGCGATGGGGTGAACGGCCTTGATGTGCGCCGCAGCGAGGACACGCTCGGGGGTGACATCGTCGAGCGAGACGGCTGCGCGCACGCGTCTGACTACGACAGCGGCCTCGTCGGCGCCGTGTCGGCGTTCGAGTTGGTAGGCGACTTCGCCAATGTTCAGCCAGCTCATCCATGGACGCTCGGCGTCGAACGCCTCCTGTACCGCGCTGGCGGCCGGCTCGTCGCCATCGAGCCATGCCAGCACCGCCCACGAGTCCAGGCAGACGCTCACTTGGGTTCCCGCGAGCGGTCCTTAAGCAGCGCAGCGGCCATGCCGCTTGATGCGTAGCGACCGCGCAGTCCACGGGTGGCCGCGGCGCCGGCCGGCAGGATGCGTACACCGTCGCCTTCCCGCTCGAAATCAACCTCAGAGCCCGGCTGCAAGCCCAACTCATCTCGGATGTCTTTCGGGATGACGACCTGCCCCTTAGCGCCGACGCGTTGAGTCATACTTGAAGTATAACCGACGCCGAGGACCGGCAACGCAACCGGCCGGTCGGCGCGGCCGCGAGATAGTCACCCGCAGAAGCGACACCTGGGACGCCCTACGGGTGCCTCGCTGCGCGCCCCCACGAGCGGCGAGCGCGCAGCCATAGCCAACGTCGCGCTCGCCGAAGCCGGCCGCCGCGTCCGCACGCGGCCCAGCGCTGTTCCCACTCTCCGCGCCGACGGCGCGCCTCCTGCTCAGCGCTGCGTTTCATGCGCTCATCGTACGCGCGGGCGTCGCACGCGAGCCGTCAATACGTCGGCCGGCTCGCGTAGCGTTCGACCGGCGAGCGCACCGCCACGGAAGGACGTGACATGCGCGGGCACCCTGAAAACGAGCTCCACATGGCCCCCCGGAGCTATTTCGAATACGGCTACCTCCGCGTGAGCGGCGGTCCGGTTTGGGAGAGTACTTTGGCGGAGGCGCTATCGGCGTTGATGTCCGTGGCGGCCCCTCCGACGGTTGCTGCGGCGGCGAGCGTTCTGCGGCACGCCTCGGCGACGCCCGACCAACGGCGCGCGGCCGACGTGCTGGAGCGCAACGTGTCGGACCCCACGGGCCTCGGCTATCGGCCGCGAGCCGGCGATCGTTCCCCGCCATCCCCGATGAGTGGCATCACGCCTGATCGAGATCCGTCATCATCCCCGGGGTCGGAGCTGTCTCAGACATTGCTCCCCCGCAATCTGACGTTCGATTACTGCGGAATGCAACATCTGATACAAACTCTGACCCGCTGTCACATCGGTCTGTGCCCTGCAAATCCCGATTTACTTCTTTAAGTGGAGACGGCGGGAATTGAACCCGCGTCCGCGATCGCGCAAAAGGTGGCGTCTACGAGCGTAGCCGGCGCTCTGGTCTCATCCCCCGCTAGCCTTGCCGGCTGGGTTGCGAGGGACCAGCCTTCTTGAGATTTTCCCGGTTCGGCGAAGGCGGGCCTCCCCGGGTGAGCCTGCTATTTGATCCCGGCGAACCCCGCCGCAGGCTGCGGGGACCGAGACCTCACTCGCCTAGGATTATCTAGGCAGCGAGGGCGTACTCATGTGAGTCCGCACTTATTGTTTTTCCCGGGTGTTTAACGAGGCCGCCCGGGACCTCGACTCGCAACCACCCCCACGAGCCGACCACGTC
The DNA here is from genome assembly GCA_035553395.1 of Solirubrobacteraceae bacterium. GTDB lineage: Bacteria > Actinomycetota > Thermoleophilia > Solirubrobacterales > Solirubrobacteraceae > Palsa-513. The sequence continues at coordinate 4,757 of DASZKP010000081.1, forward strand.
GAAGCCTGTCGTCCCCGGGGATGCACTTCCAATCCTAGTCGCTCGTCGCCGGTCACCCGACCCGAACGAAAACAACGCGGACCGAGCCACGTTGAGGAACCCTCGTCCGTCGGCCCGCAAAGGCCTTCGGTCTCTGGGTGGCAGGGCCTCGCACCTCGGTGGCCTCGCTCTTTCGTGTCTCAGGTCCGCGTCTGAGCCAAATGTATCCCCCGCCGGTCGTCGAAGGCAAGTGCGGATCCGCACGAAGATCCGCAAAATGCGCAGAAAATGTCAACGGCCCGATTTCGCGGCCCTCGGCTTCGCCACAGCCGGCGCCAACTCATGCTGGCGCTGATCTCGACGCCCAGGCGCACGCCCAGGCGCACGCCCAAGCCGACGACGGCGCCAACGCCCAACCCCCACACCGACGACGCCGACGACGACGGCGCGCGGGTTTACCGGCCCCGAAGCTACGCCTGCCACAATCGGTGTTCTGATGGACGAGCTCCCGACTTCGCTCGCATCACCCCCGCCCGAACCGGCCCAGCCGGCGGCCGTCCATGTGGCCCCGGGGGCCCAGACTCCGCCGCAGCAGGCCTGGATCGCACCGCCGGTCGCGCTCGGCCCGACCGGGACGGTCGATCCCTTCGGCCGACCGATTCCCCGCCAGCCAAAGCGCTCCCGAATCCGCGAGCGGGCCGGTGCGATAGGCGCCGGGGCGATCGCGATCATCGCCAAGTTCAAGGCGATCCTCCTGATCCTCCCGAAGATCAAGCTCCTCACGACGGCCGGAACGGCGATCATCTCGGTCGTCGCCTACAGCCTCTTCTTCGGCTGGTGGTTCGCCGTCGGCTTCGTCGTCCTCCTCTTCGTCCACGAGATGGGCCATGTGATCGCTCTCCGCCGCGAGGGGATTCCAGCGAGTGCCCCGATGTTCATCCCCTTCCTCGGCGCCGTGATCACCTCCCGATCGCTGGGCGACAACGCCGTCGCCGAGGCCCGCGTCGGCCTCGCCGGGCCGATCCTCGGCTCGATCGGTGCGGCCGTCGTCGCCCTGATCGGCGCCGCGACCGGCAGCTCGCTGCTGGAGGCCCTCGCCTACACCGGGTTCTTCCTCAACCTCTTCAACCTGATTCCCGTCGTGCCCCTCGACGGCGGCCGCGCAATGGCCGCGATGACCCCTTCGATGTGGCTCGTCGGCTTCGCCGGCATGCTCGCTCTCGGCTTCCTCACCGGCAACCCGATCCTCTTCGTCTTCGCCGTGATCGGCGGCTTCGAGAGCTGGCGCCGGTGGAAGCTGATCAAGCAGCGCTCGCTGGCGACGGCCGCGTACTATCGCGTCAGTCCGCGAGCCCGCCTAGCGGTCGGCGGCGTCTACGTCGGCCTGATGTTCACCCTCGGCCTCGCGATGTACGCGACCTACGTCCCCCACTCCGTCGGCTTCACCCACTACTGAGCGGAGCCCGCCGGTGGCCGGGCCGGGCGGCGAGCCCGCGCGAGCCGACGGCCGCGAATGAAGAATGGATTCGAAGGCTCGGGAAATAGTTGCAAGCGGCTTGCAACTTGTTTTTCTGAGACACACACAGCCGACCAGCTCGAACAGGGCTCCCCAACCCCACGGTTGGCCTCGTGCCCAACCCAGAAGGCCCCAGCCTCTCCCGTCCGCCCGCCCAGCCCGCCGTCCGCCCCGCCCGACCCCCACCCGACCGGCGGCCGGCCCCACGCTCGCCGCGCCCACCGACACGCGGCCCTAGAAATTGACCTCGCGAAGTGCCCGGTCCATTTCCCGCTTGGAATCCCGCTCCTTCATCGCCTCCCGCTTGTCGTGGAGATCCTTCCCCCGCGCCAGCGCGATCTCGACCTTCGCGTGGCGGCCCTTGAAGTAGATCCGCGTCGGCACGAGCGTCCACCCCCGCTCGGCCACCCGCGCCTCGATCCGCTCGATCTCCCGCCGGTTGAGCAGCAGCTTCCGGTCGCGCTCCGGCTCGTGGTTCTCCCGGCTGGCCGGCGCGTACGGCGGAACGTGGACGTTGCGCAGCCACATCTCCCCGTCCCGCAGCATCGCGAACCCGTCCTTCAGCTGGGCCCCGCCCGTCCGCAGCGACTTGACCTCGGTCCCCTGGAGGACGACCCCGCACTCGAACCGCTCGAGCAGGTTGTACCGGTACGACGCGTACCTGTTCGACGCGACGTCGCCCGCCGAGATCTTCCGTTTGCTCTTCTTGGCCATGACGACCCAGACTACGCGAGCTCGAGATCCGCCCGCCCCCGGGGCGCGTCGACCGCGTGGACCCGGACCCGGACCGGGTCCCCCAGCCGGAGCAGTCCGCCCCGCCGCTCGCCGTGGAGGATCGTCCCCTCCTCGTTGAGCTCCCACCAGTCCCCCCGCATTCGCCGGACGGCCAGCATCCCCTCGTACCGACCGCCGAACGCGACGAACGCTCCGGCTCCGATCAGTCCGACGATCTCCCCGTCCCACTCGGCGTCCCGATCCTCCCGGACGAGCGCGAAGCACCGGGCGACGTCGTCTGCCGCCCGCTCGATCTCCATCGCCGCCCGCTCCCGCTGGGACGTCCACTCCCCCAGCTCGCCCAACCCGCCGGCCGCGGACGGGCCAACCTCGCCGGCGCCGATCGCCGCGAGCAGCGCCCGGTGGCAGACGAGATCCGGGTAGCGGCGGATCGGCGACGTGAAGTGGCAGTAGCCGGTCGACCGCAGACCCGAATGGCCGAGATTCCGCGGTGAGTAGTACGCCTGCTTGAGCGACCGCAGGACCAGTGACGTCAACGCCAGCCGGCCGTGACCCGTCTTGCGGACGTGCCGGTCGACCGCCCGGGAGATCTCGCCGACCAACTCGGCCGCATCGGTCTGGGAGATCACCTTCGGGATCGGCGGCGTCGGGACGTCGAGCGACGCCAATTGGGCCACCAGGCGCTCCACCCTGGCCGGCTCGGGCGGCTCGTGGACCCGGTAGAGGGTCGGCAGCTCGCGGTTCGACAGGAGCTTCGCGACCTCCTCGTTGGCCGCGATCATCAGGTGCTCGATCAGCCCGTGCGACTCCGTCTGCTCGCTGAACCGGATGTCCACGACATGACCCTCACGCGAGAACGCGAACTCCGGCTCGCCGCTGACAATCTCCAGCGCCCCCCGACGCGCCCGCTCTCCAGCGAGCGCCCGGGCAGCCGCCCGGGCCGCGTCGAGCGGCTCCGCCCACGGCTCCAGCGCGGCCTCCCGACCCCCGAAGATCCGGTCGACCCGGTCGTAGTCGAGCCGCGCGTCCGAGCAGATCACCGACCGGTAGAACGACGCCCGCCGTACCCGCGGCCCGTCGAACTCGAGCTCGGCCGTGACGACCAGGCGATCCTTCCCCGGGACCAGCGAGCACGCGTCGTTCGACAGCGCCGGCGGGAGCATCGGCTCGACCGCTCCCGGCACGTAGACGCTCGTCGCCCGCCGGCGGGCCTCCCGGTCGACCGGCGACCCCGCCCCGACGAAGGCCGCGACATCGGCGATGTGGACCCAGACCCGCACCCCGCCGTCCTCCAGCCGGATCGCCGAGATCGCGTCGTCGAAGTCCTTGGCTCCCCGCGGGTCGATCGTGAACGTCGCCAGATCCCGCAGGTCCCGCCTCACCCCGCCCCCGCCCCCGGCTCCGCCCGACGCCGCGCCGCCCCCGCCCCCGGCCCCGCCCGAGGCCGCGCCGCCCCCGCCCTCGGCCCCGGCCCCGCCCGAGGCCGCGTCGACGGCCGCCCGCTCGACGACCGGCTCGAAGCGCCGGCGCAGGCCGCGGTCGAGCATCAGCGCCTCGATCACGTCGCGGGCGACGTCGGGGCTCCCGAGCTTGCGGATCACCTTTCCACGCGTGCCGCGAGATCCCGGCTTCAGCGAGACGAGGACGAGGTCGCCGACGCGGGCCTTGCCGGGGTCGACGGTCAGCGGACCGCTTCCCCACGCGTCGTCCTCGCCGCGGGGTCGTCCGAACAGGGGGCGGGCGACGGTGAACCGTCCGCGCCGTTCGAGCACGGCGGCGCGGGTCGTCACTTCAGCTTGGCCGCGACGACCCGCAGCCCGGCGTCCAGGGCCGGGTCGGTCTTCGCGGTCGGCTGGGCCGAGACCGGGACGTCGGGGGTGATCCCGGCGCCCTGCTTGATCCCGCCGCCGCCGAGGTTGCGTCCGCTGGGTAGGAAGTACTCGCCGACCGTGATGTCGAGGGCCCCGCCGTTGGAGAGCGGGCTGATCTCCTGGAAGACGCCCTTGCCGAACGTATGGGTCCCGACGATCGTCGCCCGGTGACGGTCCTGGAGGGCGCCCGACACGATCTCGGCGGCCGAGGCCGTGTCCCGGTCGACGAGCACGGCCACGGGGATCGACGTCGGGATCGCGTCACCGACGGCAGTCAGCGTTACGGTCGGCTGGGTCCGGCCGCGGGTCGTGACGATCGGTCCGTCGGGGAGGAAGATGCTCGCGATCAGGCGGGCCTCGACGACCAGGCCGCCGCCGTTGTGGCGAAGATCGAAGACGATCCCCTTCGCGCCCTCCTGGAGCAGCTTGTCGATCGCCGCGCGGACCTCGGCGTGAGCGCCCGAGCTGAACGTCGCCAGGGCGACATCGGCGATCTTCTTCCCCTGATACGTCCGCATCACCGACGCGACGACCGGGATCACGACCTCCGCCCGGGTCACGCTGACCTGACGGACGCGGCCGGCGTGACTGATCCCGAGGACGATCGACGTCCCGGCCTTCCCCTTGATCAGGGCCGACCCGCCGGCCTCGGTCTTCCCGGCGAGCGACGTCCCCCCGGCCGAGACGATCACGTCCCCGGCGACGATCCCGACCTTCGTGGCCGGCGACCCCGGGAAGACCTGGGTGACCTCGAGCCCCTTCGGGTTCGACAGAACCGTCACGCCGATGCCCTGGAACTGCTGGCCGGCCGACGTCGTGAAGTCGTGGTACTCCTGCGGCGTCAGGTACGACGAGAATCGGTCGCCCAGGCCGGCGACAAGGCCGGCCAGCGAGTGGTCGTCGAGGGTCGAGCGCTGGAGCGGGACGTAGTAGTCGTGGAGGACCTCGTCGACCGCCTGGTCCACCACCGAGGCCTGGTTCCCGCTGACGTTGCGCAGGAACCCCGGGAGATCGGCCGGGTGGCCGCCGAGATAGATCCCCAGCAGGAGAACCACGAGGACCATGAGCGCCGCGAGCGCGGCAGCCGACCGGGCCCGGGCGTCGGCCAGCATCAGAGTCCCGCGGCCGTCGTCGCCACGGCGGCCGCCGGCCCCGCCGTCGCCAACGCCACCACCGCGGCCGCGAACCCCGCCGTCGCCACCGAGCGGGCGCGGCCGTCGGCTGGCATCAAGCGCATCGGACGCCGGCCGACCCGAGCGGAGGTCGCGCCGTTGTCCGGTTCGGCTTCATCGCCCAGAGCGTACCTGCGGGGCCCCACGGTCGGGGTCAGCTGTGTGTTGTCTCCTGAAAACAAGCTGCCTGACTCAATGACTCAGGCAGCTATCTCTAAGAAGAACTCCACACATACTCTCCGGCCCGCATCAGCCCACGCCCCGGTCCGCGCCGGCCCCCCGTCAACCGGCCCACCGTCAACCCGCCGCCCCCCCCCGTCAGCCCACGCCCCGGAGCGGCCCCGGCCCCAGACCGCCGGCCCCACCCCACCGGGGCGGAGCACAGGGTCAGACGCGAAGGAAACGCCGCAGCGACAACCCCGACCCAGCGGCGGAGACGGCGACGGCGCAGGACATCAGGACGAGGGCGAGCAGGGGGAAGTTGATCGTGTTGGGCCGGCCGATCACGGAGAACTCGGAGACGATCGAGTCGACGACCGCGAACTTGGCGATCAGGAGAAGGCCGATCGCGAGGACGCCGCCGATCGCGCCGAGCAGGATGCCTTCGAGGACGAACGGCCAGCGGATGAACCAGTCGGTCGCGCCGACGAGCTTCATCACCTCGACCTCACGGCGGCGTGCGAACAGGGAGAGGCGGATCGTGTTGGAGATCAGGAGGATCGAGGCGATCACGAGGAGCACGGCGAGGATCCCCATCGTCGCCTTGACGAGGCTCGTCGCGGAGAGGATCTTCTGGGCGTCGTCGCGGCGGTTGTTGACGGTCTCGATCGCCGGGTTGATCGGCTTGCCGTTCTTCGTGAGGGCGGCGCTGACGAGGTTGACGTTCGAGGGGTTGTCGGGGGTGACCCTGAAGGAGTCGGGAAGGGGGTTGGTGTCGACGATCGCATAGGCCGCGGGGTCGGCCTTCTTCTGCTGGGCGAAGGCCGAGGCCTTGGAGACGTACTGGACGGACTTGACGTGGTCGGTGTCGCGGAGGACGGTGCCGACCTGGGCGATCTGGGCGGGGGTGACGCCGTCCTTGAGGTAGACGCCGACGATCACGCGCTTGCGGACGTCGTTGGCCGCACCGGTCGTGACCTGGACGACGGGAATGAAGACGCCGAGCACGAGCACGGTGACGAGGACGGTCGCGAGGGCGGCGAAGCTGGGGACGGCGTTGCGACGAAGGGCGCGGAGCGACTCGCGAAGGAAGAAGCCGATTCTCACCAGGAGATCCGGGTGCTGTCGTCGCGGAGCATCGCCGTGAACTCGTCGGTCGACTGGTCGCGCTGGCTGTACATGCCGTCGTTCTCGTCGCGGATCACCCGGCCGCTGCGGACCTCGATCACGCGGCGGCGCATCTTGTCGACCATCGTCGAATCGTGGGTCGCGACGAGCACGGTCGTGCCGGCGCGATTGATCCGGTAGAGGAGCTGCATGATCCCGATCGACGTCTCGGGATCGAGGTTGCCGGTCGGCTCGTCGGCGAGCAGGACGGCGGGGTGGTTGATGAAGGCCCTGGCGATCGAGACGCGCTGCTGCTCGCCGCCGGAGAGCTGGTCGGGATAGTTGTGGAGCTTGGTCGACAGGCCGGTCAGGCGGAGGATGTCGGGCACGGTCTGGCGGATCTGCTTGCGGCCGGCGCCGGTGACCTGGAGGGCGTAGGCGACGTTGTCGTAGACCGTCCGGTTGGGGAGGAGCTTGAAGTCCTGGAAGACGACGCCGAGGTTGCGCCGGTAGGACGGGACCTTCTTGCGGTCGATGTCGGCGAGGTTGCGACCGGCGACGACGATCGCTCCTGAGGTGACGTCGAGCTCCTTGATCAGGAGTCGCATGATCGTCGACTTGCCGGAGCCGGTCGACCCGACGATGAAGACCCACTCGCCGCGCTCGATCTCGAACGACGCGCCGTCGAGGCCGATGTCGCCGGACTCGTAGGACTTGCAGACCTCGCGGAACTCGATCATCGTCTCGGCGCCGGGCGTCCGCGCGGGACGGGGGACGGGCCGGGGAGCCGGCCGGCCGGGGCGGGGGGCCCGGGCCGGGCGGGTCGGGTCGGGGCGGTCGCGCCGTGTGCGGCGGTCGGACTTCTCAGTGGTCGCCATCGATCGCGAGCGTAGAGCACAAATGGGCGTTCGTGTGCCGATTGCGGGTCGGTGCAAGAGCATTTGCACGGCATTGAGTACGGTTCAGCGACTGCCGAGAACACGACCGCGAGGGTGCACGGATGACCGAGATCACGACGACTCAAGCCGCGAACGGCCTGCCGATTCACAAGATCGCGGTCTCGGGTACGCGTGCGCTGACGATCCTCGTGGCGTTCGACGCCGGCGCGCGGAGCGAGCGGCCGGACGAGAACGGGATGGCGCATTTCCTGGAGCACCTGGTCTTCAAGGGCGGGAAGTCGTACCCGACGTACCGGGACGTCAACGAGACGGCCGAGCGGATGGGGGCGATGCTCAACGCGTACACGAGCCACGACCTGGTCGCTTTCCACATCACCGTCCGGGCGGAGTCGGCGGCGGCAGCGGTCGACCTGCTGAGCGACTTCGTCGGCCGGCCGCGCCTCGACGCTGAGGAGCTCGACCGGGAGCGGGGGGTGGTGATCCAGGAGATCGCGCGGGCGTACGACCAGCCGTCGATGGTCGCCGAGTACCTGATCGACAAGGCGGCGTTCGGGGAGCACCCGCTGGGGCGGACGGTGCTGGGTCCGGAGGAGAACCTGCGGTCGTTCAGCCGGGAGGCGATCGTCGCCTTCCGGGAGCGGCGTTGGTCGGGCGAGCGGGGCGGCGTCTTCCTCGTGGGGAACACGGAGCACCTGCCGGAGGACGGGGAGCTGTCGGAGCGGTTCGGCCGCTTCCCGACGCTGCCGGCGCCCGACCCGTTCGAGCCGGCGCCGGCCTTCGCGCCGAAGACGGCGGTCGAGGCCCGGGACACGAACCAGTCGCACCTGAGGATGATCTACCGGCCGGAGATCGACGTCACGGACATCCGCCAGCGGACGGCGCTGTCGATCTACTCGACGCTGCTCGGGGGGTCGATGGGGTCGCGGCTGTTCGACGAGATCCGCGAGCAGCGGGGCCTGTGCTACTCGGTCTCGGCGGTCGATCACTCGTTCGCCGACGCCCCGATCCTGCAGCTGTCGTCGGGCCTGGACTCGACGAAATGCATCGAGGCGTACACGAGGATGCGGGAGATCGTCGACGAGCTGCGAAGCGACGGGCCGACGGAGTCGGAGGTCGAGCGGGCGCGGGCGTACGCCGGCGGGCGGCGGGTCCTGGCGTTCGAGAACTCAGGGGCGGTCGCGCGGTACGCGGCCCACCAGGCGATCGTCTACGGGGAGGACATCGACCCGGACATGGCGATCGACGCGGTGGACAACGTGACCTTCGACGAGGTGGCGACGGTCGCTCGTGGGATCAGCGAGGAGCTGGCGGTGGCGTGCGTCGGGCCGCACGAAGAGGGCGACTTCTAGGGCTGCATCCGTGTTCTTCTGGCCACGCTCGGTCGCCGGAGCCGGGTGGCGGACAGTCGGCGGCGGGGTTCTCGGGCGGCGGGCGGTTGGGTGGAGTCGGTCACACGGACACGGGCGAGTGGCATCTAGGGGATGTGACGACGCTCGAGCCTGCCGGAGACGACGAGTTGCTGGCCGAGCGCCGGCCCGGGGCCGCGGGCCCGGCGTTCGCGGCGTTCTATGCCCGCCACGAGCGGGCCGTCATTGCATACTTTCGCCGGCGGGTCGCCTCCCCGGAGCTGGCTGCTGACCTGACGGCCGAGACGTTCGCCCAGGCGCTGGTCTCGCGGCGGGGCTACCGGCCGCAACCGGACGGGTCGGCGGTGGCGTGGTTGTTCGGGATCGCCGGCCACGTCCTGAGCCGGAGTGTCCGGCGGGGGGTCGTCGAGGACTCGGGGAGACGTCGGTTGGGGGTCGAGGCGACCGGGGTCGCCGACCGCCAACTCGCGGAGATCGACTCGCTCGGCGGGGACGCGGCAGCCAGGGCGAGCCTCGAGTCGCTGCCGGTCGACCAGCAGGAGGCGATCTGGGCGCGGATCGTCGACGAGCGGGATTACCCGGAGATCGCGGCCGAGCTCCACTGCTCGGAGGCGGTCGTCCGCAAGCGTGTCAGCCGCGGCCTCGCGGCGTTGCGAAGCCAACTGAAAGGAACCCCATGAACCCGCCGGTCCTGCTCGAAGGCATCTCAGACGAGTTGGCGGCGGCCGCCGAGCGGCAGGCCGTCCACCGGGCGAGGGTGCGCCGGCACGGACGGGTGGCGACGTTCGCGGTGACCGGGGCTCTGGGCCTTGGGGGAGCGGCGGCGGTTGCCGAGACGATCTGGGCACCACAGCTCGGCGATGACCGGCGGGGTCACCCGACGGCGAGCGGGTCGGCTCCGCCGGCCGCGCAACTTGCCGTGCTGGGCGTCCTGCGGCGGCCGGCGAACAGCGCCGACCACGGAGCCCAGTCGACGTACGCCCTGGGCCTGATGGACCCGAGCCTGGTGGGAATCCGGACTGACTACGTCCGCCTCGTGGGGACCCAATCCGACGGCGAGGGTTTCGTCCTCGTGCCGGTTGCCGCGTACGGCCGGCCCGACGGGACAGGGTCCAAGCCGGATGCGGTGTGCCTGTTCAGCCGGGACACCGACGGTGGTGGGCTCGGCTGCTTCACGACGGCGGAGGTCCTCGCAGGCGAGGCGGTGATGGAGTCGTACACGTCCGTCCCCGGGGCGCCCGGAGTGCCCGGAGAGGCGAGCCCGTCGAATGGGCCCGTGCGTGTCAGGGGCGGCCTGGATCTCACGGATGGCCGTGTGTTCGGCCTTGTGCCGGACGGGGTGGCGAGCGTTCGCGTGACCAACGACGTCGGGGCGGTCACGGCGGCGGTCGCCGGCAACTTCTTCCAGGCGGCGATCCCGAGCGGCACGGCGAATCCGGGCGGACGAGTCGAGCCGGGCGACCAGCCGACCGTCGAATGGCTCGACAGCTCGGGCGGCGAGGTCGCCCAGGCGGCGCGGCCGGCGACGCCGTCGTCATAGGCTGCTCTGGGCTACGGACGGATCGCGACCATCCGCTCGATCGCGACGCGGGCGGCCGCGGCGGTCTCGGGTGCGACGCGGACGTCGTGGACGCCGTCGCGGAGGGCGTCGCGGAGCTTGGTGAGGGTGATCATCTTCATGTAGCGGCAGCTGGCCTTCTCGTTGGCGGCGATGAAGTCGGTCTGGGGGGCGGCGAGGCGGAGGGGGTGGAGCATGCCGATCTCGGTGGCGACGATCGCAGTCGTTCCGGGGGCGGCGTGCTCGGCGTAGGTGAGCATGCCGCCGGTCGAGAGCATGTGGACGCCGTCGGCGGGGACGTCGCCGGCGGCGACGTACTCCATCACCGATGTCGAGCAGCCGCATTCGGGGTGGATCAGGAAGTCGGCGTCGGGGTGGGCAGCGCGGGTCGCGGCGATGTCGGACGGGCGGATCCCGGCGTGGACGTGGCACTCGCCGTCCCAGACGTGCATCCGCCGGCCGATTTCGTGCTCGACGTAGGCGCCGAGGAACATGTCCGGGCCGAAGAGGATCTCGGTGTCGGGGCCGTGGGTGGCGAGGATGTGGCGGACGACGGCGACGGCATTCGACGAGGTGCAGCAGTAGTCGGTGAGGGCCTTGACGTCGGCTGACGTGTTGACGTACATCACGACCACCGCGCCCGGATGGTCGGCTTTCCAGGCTGCCAGTTGGGCGGGGTCGATCGACTCCGAGAGGGAGCAGCCGGCGTCGGGGTCGGGGATCAGGACGGTCTTCTCGGGGCAGAGGATGGCGGCGGTCTCGGCCATGAAGTGGACGCCGCAGAAGACGATCGTCTGCTCGGGGGCGGCGGCCGCCTGCTGGGAGAGGCCGAGCGAGTCGCCGACGAAGTGGGCGACGTCCTGGACCTCGGGGACCTGGTAGTTGTGGGCGAGGATCACGGCGTTCCGGGCCTTGGCGAGGTCGCGCACCTCGGCCGAAAGGCCGTCGATCTCGGCCGCCGTCAGCGGGCCGTCGGCTGGGTCGACCGCCATCGGCAGGAGTGTCATCGGGTGCCTCCGGCCCCAGGCGTAAGGCTCAGGATGAGGGATAGGTCGAGAGCGGGGGCCGAGTGGGTTATGGAGCCCATCGATACGAATTGTACGCCGGTCGCCGCGTGGTCTCTGAGCGTGTCGAGCGTGACTCCGCCGCTGGCCTCGAGGCTGACGCGGCCGGCAACGCGGGCGACGGCCGCCCGCAGGCGGTCGGGCGTCATGTTGTCGAGCAGGATCCGGTCGACTCCGGCGGCCAGGGCCTGGTCGATCTCGTCGGTGTCGCGGCACTCGACCTCGAGGAGGAGCTTCGGGGCCTGCCGGCGGGCGGCCGCCACGGCGGGGCGGATGCCGCCGGCGAGGGAGATGTGGTTCTCCTTGATCAGGATCGCGTCGTACAGGCCGGCGCGGTGGTTGGTCGCGCCGCCGGCGGCGACGGCGGCCTTCTCGAGGGCGCGGAGGCCGGGCGTCGTCTTGCGGGTGTCGAGGACCTGAGCCCCGGTCCCGTCGACGGCGGCGACGCACCTGGCGGCTAGCGTGGCGACGCCGGAGAGGCGCTGGAGGAAGTTGAGTGCGGTCCGCTCGCCGGCGAGCAGGCCGCGGGCCGAGCCGACGAGCTCCATCACCGGGCCGGGGTCTCGCCAGACGCCCTCGGGTGCGAGGCGGGTGACCCGGATGTCGGGGTCGAGCAGGCGGAAGGTCAGCTCGGCGACGTCGCAGCCGAACAGGACACCCGGCTCCTTCTGTGTGATCGTCGCCGTCGCGCGTGCGCCGGCGGGGACGGTCGCGTCGGATGTGACGTCCCCGGTCCCGAGATCCTCGGCAAGCGCCCGGCGGACGATTTCGTCGTCGACGACCATGCGATCAGGATAGGGTGCGCCGGGATGCGGGAAGGCGACACGGGCGGATCCGGCGAGGCGGATGTGGCGGGCGAGGCCGGCCGGGCAGGTCAGGCCGGCGAGGGCCCCGGGACAGGTCAGGCCGGTGGGGACGGCCGGGCAGGCGAGGGCGGCGCCGGCGGCGGACCGGAGATCTACTGGCGGGCGTGGCTGCCAGAGCATGTGCCGCACGCGCGGGCGGGGGTCGTGATCGCTCACGGGGCTGGCGAGCACAGCGGGCGGTACGCGGCGGTCGCTGGGCGTCTGGTGGACGCGGGGTACGCGGTCTATGCGCTCGACCATCAGGGCCACGGACGGTCGGGGGGGCCGCGGGGGCTGATCAGGCGGATGGACCTCGCGCTGGTCGACCTCCATCAACTGGTCGCGGGGGCCACTCAGAAACAGGGCGGGCGGCCGCCGTTCCTGCTGGGGCACAGCATGGGTGGGACGATCGCGACGTCGTACGCGCTGCGGTGGCCGGAGAACCTGGCCGGCCTGATCCTGTCGAGCCCGCTGCTCTCACTCCCGCAGGTCAAGCCGCCGCTGCGGGTCGTCGTTGGCCTGCTGACCCGCGTGGCTCCGCGGCTCGGCCTCTCGCAGGTCGACCCGAGCCTGGTCAGCCGGGATCCGGAGCAGGTCGAGGCGTACGAGGGCGACCCGCTCGTGCTCCATGGAAAACTGCCGGCGCGGACGGTCGGCGAGCTCGTGCGGACCACGCGGGGCTTCGCGAAGCAGGCGGGAGAGCTGGGGCTGCCGCTGCTGATCATGTCGGCCGGGGCCGACCGGATCGTCGCGCCGGCGGGGGCCGAGATGCTCTACGCGGGGGCGGGGTCGGACGACAAGACGCTGAACGTCTACCCGGACCTCTACCACGAGATCTTCAACGAGACCGAGCCGGACCGGACACGAGTGATCGACGAGATGATCGCCTGGCTCGACGCCCGGACATAGGCCGTGCGTGTGGGTCAGGCCCGGTCGCGCGCCACGCTCCGGGCGGCGTCGTCGGTCAGCCGCCAAGCCACTGGATTAGCCAGTCCGGGTGCCCGGCGTCGCCCCGGGCCGATCGACGCCGGCGAGAGAGCGGCGCGGGCGCGGCGACCGTGCCGATCGAGATCCGGAGCTTCTCGAGCAGCCGGGTCAGCGCACGGAGGTCATCAGGCTCCCAGCCATCGAGAAGCGGGGCTAGCCGGGCGCGCCTGAGGTCGACGATGCGACGGAGCTCCTCGCGACCGGCGGACTCCAACGTCACGAGCAGCGATCTGCGATCGGCAGGATCGGGATCGACACTGACAAGGCCTGCGTCCTCGGACTCGCGGAGGTGGCGAGCCACAGTCGACCCGTGAACGGCGAGACGCTCGGCGATGGCGGACGGACTGATGCCGTCGTGATTGGCGATCACCTCGAGCAGACCGACAAGGCTCGCGCCCTTCGTCCGCGGCCAGGTCCGGTCGAGGCCGGTGCTCACGTTCGAGAGCGCGTCGATCATCGCGTGCAGGTCGCTCACGTCGGAAGGCACCTGGCGAGCGTACATGCGTATACCGCCATAAAAAGTAGTTGCAAGCCGCAAGCAACTATTCCCGGAAAGAACTCCGCGCACTCCTCAATGGCGACCAGTCACCCCGACCGACCGGGGGTGAGACAGATCGCGACCGCCGGCCCGTCGGTCAGCCGCCGGCAACCTTCAGGAGATAGGCGCGAACGAAGCCGTCGAGGTCACCGTCGAGCGCCCGTTGGGCGTCGCCCATCTCGACGTTGGTCCGGTGATCCTTGACCATCGTGTACGGGTGGAGGACGTACGACCGGATCTGCGAGCCGAAGTTGACGTCCTGGGCCTCGCCCTTCTCCTTGGCGATCTCGGCCTGCCGGCGACGCTCCTCGGCCTCGGCGAGCTTGGCCCGGAGCATCGTCATCGCAGTCGCCTTGTTCGACGTCTGCGACCGTTCGTTCTGGCATTGGACGACGATCCCCGACGGCCGGTGGGTGATGCGGACGGCCGAGTCGGTCTTGTTGACATGCTGGCCGCCGGCCCCGCTCGCCCGGTAGGTGTCGATCTGGAGGTCGTCGTCGTTGATCTCGACCTCGCCCTCCCCCTCGACGACCGGAGCGACCTCGAGTCCGGCGAAGCTCGTCTGACGGCGGTTGGCCGAGTCGAACGGCGAGAGCCTGACGAGCCTGTGGACGCCCTTCTCGGCCCCATAGAGCCCGTAGGCGTTCTCGCCCGAGGCCTTGAAGGTCGCCGATTTGATGCCGGCCTCCTCGCCCGCACTGACCTCGAGCAGCTCGGTCTGGAAGCCCCGCTTCTCGGCCCAGCGGAGCTCCATCCGGAGCACCATCTCGGCCCAGTCCTGGGCGTCGGTTCCCCCGGCGCCGGCATTGATCGTGACCAGGGCGTCGCCGGCGTCGTACCGACCCGAGAACAGGCGGGCCTCCTCGAGCTCGAGCAGCCGGTCCTCGACCGACGCGAGGTCGGCCTCGACCTCCTCGGCCAGCGACGGGTCCTCGTCGGCCAGCTCGATCAGACCTTCGAGCTCGCCGGCGTCGTCCTCGATCGATCGGAAGGCCTTCAGGCGGCGGGCGGTCCTTGAGTGCTCCGCGGAGACCTTGGCGGCCGCGTCGGCGTCATCCCAGAAGCCTGACTCGCCCATCTGGGCCTCGAGCTCGGCGACCCGCCGGTCGAGGGCAGCCGGGTCAAAGATAGTCCGCGAGCAGCTTGAGCTGGTCGCGGACGGCAGCGAGGCGCTGCGGAGTCGGCTCGGAGGTCGGCGCGGTTGCCATCCCAACCCAGGGTACTAGGACGTCGCGCCAAGTCGAGGAAGGGGCGACTCGAGGACGCCACGCCAAGTCCAGGAATGGTAACTGGAGGACGTCACCCGAGATCGACGAAGCGTGCTGGGCCGTCACCCCAGGTCGAGGATCGAGACGCGGAGCGGCTCGCCTGCGAAGCCGCGCTCGCGGAACGAGCTGACGGTGTACTCGCGCCCGGCGACGGTCACCGGTCCCCGCGCCGGCAGGACGGCGCCGGCAGCCGCGGCGAGCGAGCTCATCGCCTGGCCGGTCGATCCCGCGACGACGACCTCGCAGCCGGTCAGGCGGTGGATCAGCTTGATGAATCCGATCACGTCCTGAATCGAGACCTCGATTCGACCGAGGTAGACGCCCTGGGCGTTGTGGAGCGCATGCACCCGACCACCGACGACGAAGCGCAGGCCGACGTCGATCAGCGTCCGCCCGCCCCGGGTGACCCGGACGGCGACGGCGTGGCGGATCGGCTGGTGATGCATCGCATGCCGGGCGAGCGAGAAGTTCCCGGTGCTCAGGCCGTCGAGCAGACCCGGGATCCTGCTGATCACGTGGAAGGCGGCCCCGTTCGGCGCCCCGTAGACCTCCTCGGCGTAGGTCAGCTTGGCGACGGTCGCAAACGCGTCGGCCCGCACCTGGGCGACCTCGGCCGCGCACACCCGGCACGGTGGCGGCGCCTTGGATCCGCCGCCGCAGCCGGCCAGGGCCAAGGCCAGGGCCAACCCGACCGGCGCTCCGCGCGCCGTCCGCCAACCGGGAAGTCGCACGCTGCTATTCCGAGGATCTCGACGACGCGGCCGGCTTCAGACGCCGGGCCGCCCCGGAAGCGCCGTCAGGCGCCATGGCACTTCTTGAACTTCTTGCCCGAACCGCACCAGCACGGGTCGTTGCGGCCGACCTGCTCGTCGGTCGCCACACGCCGCTGTTCGACCACCGGCGCAACTGCGGCCTGGGCCGGCTCGGCAGCCGCGCCACCGGCGGCGGCCGCAGCGACCGCGACCGGGCTCGGAGCGGCGGCGAGGCCCCCCGACGAGTAGGACACGCTCGCCGCACGGGTCGAAGTCCCCGACGGCTTGTACGGGGCCATCGGCGGCGGCGGGGCTTCCGGGGTGTTTCCGTTGGGCGCGTCGAGCTGGACCTGGACGTGGAAGATCATCCGGGCGAAGTCCGACCAGATCGTCGTCATCAGGTCGGTGAACAGATCGAACGCCTCGTTCTGGTAGGCGACGATCGGGTCGATCTGCGCGAACCCGCGGAGGTGGATCCCCTCGCGGAGGTAGTCCATGTCGTAGAGGTGCTCCCGCCACCGCTCGTCGATGATCTGGAGGAGGAGGTAGCGCTCGAGCGCCCGCATCAGCTCCTCGCCGAGCTCGGCCTCACGGGCCGCGTAGAGGGCGGCGGCGTCGGCGACGAGCCGCTCGGTCAGCGACGCCCGATCGACCTCGTGGTCCTCGATGTCATCGGGACCGAAGCTGACCGGGTAGCTCTGGGCGAGCACGGCGAACAGGCCGTCGAGATCCCAATCCTCGATGAAGTCGCCGGCCGTGTGCTCGCTGACCGTCCGCTCGATCACGCCGGCGATCTCCTCGCGGGCCGCCTGGGCCATGTCGCCGCCCTCGAGGACCTGGTCGCGCAGGGCGTAGACGACGCGCCGCTGCTCGTTCATCACGTCGTCGTACTCGAGGACCCGCTTGCGCTGGAGGAAGTTCTGCTCCTCGACCTTGCGTTGGGCCTTCTCGATCTGCTTGGACAGGATGCCGGCCTCGATCGGCTCCTCGTTGCCGGCCTCGTCGAGGCTGCCGAGCCGATCGAGGATCTTGTAGATCCGGTCGCCCGCGAACAGACGGATCAGGTCGTCCTCGGCCGAGAGGAAGAACCGCGACTCCCCTGGGTCCCCCTGCCGGCCGGACCGGCCGCGGAGCTGGTTGTCGATCCGGCGGGACTCGTGACGCTCGGTGCCGACGATGAACAGGCCGCCCGACTCGAGCACCTTCTCCCGGTTACCCCGGACCCGGTCCTCGATCGTCGGCAGGACCTTGGCGAAATGCTCGTCGTAGTCGGGGTCGTCGGCCTTGAGACCCAGCTTGGCGAGCTCGAGACGAGTCTGGTGCTCGGCGTTCCCGCCGAGCTGGATGTCGACTCCCCGGCCGGCCATGTTCGTCGCGATCGTGACCGCCCCGGGTTGACCGGCCTCGGCGATCATCTCGGCCTCGGTCGCCGTCCGCGGGTCGGTCGCGGTGACGGCGTTCAGGACGTGGTGGCTGATCCCCCGGCGCTGGAGCCGCTCCGAGAGCAGGGCGGACACCTCGACGGAGATCGTCCCGACCAGCACCGGCTGTCCGTGGGCGTGGCGCTCGGCGATCTCCCGCTCGACGGCCGACCACTTGCCGTCGCGGGTCTTGTAGACCTGATCGTTGCGGTCGGCCCGGACCATC
Source organism: Solirubrobacteraceae bacterium (assembly GCA_035553395.1). GTDB lineage: Bacteria > Actinomycetota > Thermoleophilia > Solirubrobacterales > Solirubrobacteraceae > Palsa-513. The sequence goes on from DASZKP010000081.1 coordinate 22,221, forward strand.
GGCCGGTTGGTCGGGATCTGGACGACCGGGAGCTTGTAGATCTTCATGAACTCCGTCGCCTCGGTCATCGCCGTGCCGGTCATCCCGGCGAGCTTGTCGTAGAGGCGGAAGTAGTTCTGGAGGGTGATCGTCGCGAGGGTCTGGTTCTCCTCCTGGACGCGAACGCCCTCCTTCGCCTCGACGGCCTGGTGGAGTCCCTCCGACCACCGGCGGCCTTCGAGGATCCGGCCGGTGAACTCGTCGATGATCTTGACGTCGTCGTCGATCACCGCGTAGTCGACGTCTCGCTTGTAGAGCGACTCGGCCCGCAGCGACTGGATCAGATGGTTGACCAGGTGTCCGTTCTCGGCCCGGTAGAGGTGGTCGATCGAGAGGAACTTCTCGGCCTTGGCGACACCCCGCTCGGTCACGGCGACGGTCTTGTGCTTCTCCTCGAACTCGTAGTCGAAGTCCGCGACGAATTCCTTCTTCGTCCGCGGATCCAGTCCGTCCGGCGTCTTGCCGGGCTCGAGCTGGCGGGCGAGGCGGGCGAACTTGGCGTAGAGGTCGGCGGCCTGCTCGGGCGCGCCCGAGATGATCAGCGGGGTCCGGGCCTCGTCGATCAGGATGTTGTCGACCTCGTCGACGACCGCGAAGAAGTGCGTGGCCAGCGGCCGACCGTCCTCGGTGAAGCGGCCGCCGTGCTGGACCTTCTCCTCGAGGCTGGCGGCCATGTTGTCGCGGAGGTAGTCGAAGCCGAACTCGGAGTTCGTGCCATAGGTCACGTCACACGCGTAGGCCAACCGCTTCTCCTCGTACGGCTGCATCGTCTGGAGGACGCCGACCGACACGCCGAGCGGGCCGTAGAGGGCGTTCATCCACTCGGCGTCGCGCTGGGCGAGGTAGTCGTTGACCGTGACGACGTGGACGCCCTTCCCGGCGAGCGAGTTGAGGACGACGGCGAGGGTCGCCGTCAGCGTCTTGCCCTCGCCGGTGCGCATCTCGGCGATCGCGCCGCTGTCGAGGACCATCCCGCCGATCAGCTGGACGTCGAAGTGGCGCATGCCCATCTGGCGTCTGCCGACCTCCCGGACGACGGCGAAGCACTCGGCCTGGAGCTTCTCCAGCGACTCGCCGGCGTGCCCGCGCTCGCGCAGGGCATCCATCCGCGCGCGGAGCTCCTCGTCGGTCTCGAGCTCGAGCTCGGCCTCGTACGCGCCGACCAGCTTGACACGCTGCTCGAAGACCTTGAACTGCTTGCTCTCGCCCCAGTTCAAGGCACGATCGAAGAGACCCATGAAGCTCAGCCTACCAGCGGTGGCGAAGCCGTCCGCCGGCCGACTGCACCGGCGGACGGGCCCGCTGAAGTTCGCCTAGAGCGCCGCCGAGACCTGGTCGGCGACGCCGGGTACGCGGGCTTCGCGTCGTCGGCGCCGTTTGTCGCGGTCGCGCTTGACCTGGCGGGTCAGCTCGTGTGAGCAGAGGTTCATCGCGTGCTCGGGATCCCACGACCGGTCGCTGGCCCGGAGCGTCGTTCCCTTGAGGTAGAGCACCGCGTCAACGATGTGGGCATCGGCGATCGCCGGATTGCGCTCGACCGAGAACTCGATCTCCAGGCGTGTGAACTCGGGCGTCTGCTTGCCGATGTTCGCGAAGCGCTTCCTCACGTGCTCGCGAAGCTCGTCTGTCACCGGAACGTTACGGCCCTTGACGTCGATCTGCATCGAAACACCTCTCACGGTGGACTTCTATGTAGCGCGTACTCCGCGCCCCTCCATGCTACGCCTCCCGACCGTCGGCGTCGGCCGCTTGCGGCGTCGTGGACGAATGTCCACACACGTCGGCGGCGTTCGGCGAGAATCGCCGGGTGAGCCCGAAGATCAGCTGGACGTTCGAGCCGGTCGTCCTGATCGTGGTCGCCGCGGCGCTCTGGCTGTACGTCCCCCGCTGGCGGCTGGTCCGCGCCCAGCACGGCGCCCGGGGGGCCGGGCGGTGGCGGCTGGTCTCGTTCCTCGGCGGCCTCACCGCCGTCGTCGCAGCCCTGATCTCGCCGATCGACAGCATCTCCGACGACCTCTTCTTCGTCCACATGATCCAGCACGTCCTGCTCCTGGACATCGCCCCGGTCCTCCTGATCTGCGGCCAGACGAAGCTGATCCTCCGACCGGCGACCCGCCGCCTGCTCCGCCTCGAAGAGTCGGTCGGCTGGTTCGGCCGACCGGCGTTCGCCGTCGTCTTCTATGTCGGCGCCGTCTGGTTCTGGCACATCCCGACGCTCTACGACACCGCCCTCCGCCACCCGGTCGTCCACGTCATCGAGCACATCTCCTACGCCGCAGCCGGCGGCCTCTACTGGTGGCACCTGCTCTCGCCGATCCGCAGCCGCCACCGGCTCGGCGGGATGGGCCCGGCCGTGTACATGGCGGCGACCAAGCTCTGCGTCGGCGTGCTCGGGATCGTCCTCGCGCTCGCCCCGGGGACGCTCTACGGCTACTACGCGAGCAAGCGCGGCTTCTGGGGGCTCTCGCCGCACTCCGACCAGGAGCTTGCCGGCGGCGTGATGGCGCTCGAACAGTCCCTGGTGATGGGGGTCGCCCTCGCCGTGATCTTCATCCGCATGCTCCGCGACTCCGAGCGCGAGGCCCGCCGTGCCGACCGCCTGCTCGATGCGCAGGAGGCCGCGGCCGCGGCCGACCCCGACTCCGACCCCGACTCCGACCCCGACCCCGATCCCGATCCCGACGGCGGGGATCTCGAGCCGGCCCAGCCTCTGGACCCGCCCCTGGAGCCGGGGACCGAGCTCGAGCTGACGCTATTGCCGGGGGCGGAGGCTCTCGAGGATCCCGGCGTGACCGGCGATCGCACCGATCAGGATCGCCCGGTCGGGGACCTTGGTGCCGGGGAGGACGATCGTCTCGCGCAGGCAGACGCCGTCGCCGAGGGTGGCGCCGTCGCCGACGACGACCGGCCCGTGGAGACGGACGTCGGCGCCGATCCGGACGTCGTGGCCGATCCAGATCGGCAGTGACGCGACCGCCTTCGCGTCGAGCGCCGACCCGGCGCAGACCGTGATCCCCGTCACCTCGTCGGTCTCGCCGACCGGCTCGATCTCCAGGCCGCCGTCGAGCGCGTCGAACGTCCCCTGCCGAAGCTCGGCCAGCGAGCCGACGTCGTTCCAGTAGGAGTGCGTCTCGTGGACGTGGAACGGCGCGCCGGCCGCCAGCAGCTCGGGGAAGACGTCGAGCGCCCAGTCGACCGGATCGACGGCCGGGAAGTAGTCGAAGATCTCCGGCTCGAACATGTAGATCCCGCAGTTGCCGAGGTCCGATTGCGCGTCCTCGGGCTCCGGCTTCTCCTGGAAGCCGGTGATCTGGCCGTCGGCGTCGTGGATCACGACCCCGTACTCGCGGGTGTCGATCACCCGCTTGACCGCGATCGTCGCGATCGACCCGGTCGCCCGGTGGGTCGCCGCCAGCGCGTCGAGGTTGATGTCGGTCAGCGCGTCCCCGGAGATCACGAGGAATGTGTCCGAGCCGAAGAAGTCCGCGCAGTTGCGCACGCCGCCCGCGGTTCCGAGCAGCTGGGCCTCCTGCCGGTAGGACAGCTGGTCGCCGAAGTAGTCGCGGATCGTGTCAGGGAAGTAGTGGAGGTTCGCGATCACCTCGTCGATCCCGTGCCGGCCGAGCAGGTCGACGATGTGCGCCATCACCGGCCGGTCGAGCACAGGCACCATCGGCTTGGGGAGCTCGTATGTCAGAGGCCGCAGGCGAGTTCCAAGGCCGGCGGCTAGGACCATTGCTCGCATCGCGCGGCCGGACGCTAGCGGATCGCCCCCGCGTCCCGGGTCTAGACTCCGAGCGTGGTGGACCAGACGCGCCTCGAGGAGCTGCGCTCGACTCTGTACAAGGTGACGCCGCTCCACGCAGAGGACCTCGAACCCGGGGAGCTTGAGCGCAACGGCTGGTTTGTCGACGTCCTCGCCGCAGCAGGTGACGCGCGCGGGCCGGCCGACAACCCGATCCTCGACATCGCCGACCAGATCAGATGGAGCGATCGGGCATTGGTGATCGGCCTGACCGGAGGCACCGGCGCCGGCAAGACGACCCAGCTCGGCCAACTCGCGACGGTCCTGTGGCAGGATCAGGCGATCGCCTGCGTCACGGTCGACTATGGCGCGTTCAACGAGCTGTCCTCGCCCTCCGACGTCACCGACTTCCTGCTCTCGGTGGTCGGCGGGTTCGCCCGACAGGCTGCGGAGCAGGGGTTCCTTCCCGCAGACTGGGACAAGGAGACGATCGGAAGGGGAATCCTCGGCATCTCCGACGGCTGAAGAGGCCAGAACTCGAAATCGGCCTCCCGGGCGGCGCGTCGATCACGACACAGGACCTGCTGAGCAAGGACGAGACCTTCCGAGCTCTGGAGCGCGGCGCTGGACGCGATCGAACCGGATCTCGGACCCGACCACCCCAACACGCTCACCTCCCGCAACAACCTGGCGCACGCCTACGAGGCTGCCGGAGAGCTCGCTCGGGCGCTCCCGCTCCACACGCGTAGTCGTTGACAGCGAGCGGATCTTCGGTCCAGACAATCCCCTCACCAGCGACCGCCGCGCGGCGTGGGAGTGCGCAAGGGCGGCTCAGGCGAACGAGCGCAGATAGCGCTCCTGGGCCTCGGTCAGGGTGTCCAGCTCGATGCCCAGGGTCCCGAGCTTCAGCCGGGCGACCTCGCGGTCGATCTCCATCGGCACCGGGTGCACCCCGGCCCCGAGGCCCCGGCCGGCCCGGACGAGGTACTCGGCCGCCAGGGCCTGCCCGGCGAACGACATGTCCATCACCGCGGCCGGGTGGCCCGCGGCCGCCGCCAGGTTGACGACCCGGCCCTTGGCGAGGAGATTGACCCGTCGGCCGTTGCCCAGGTCGTATTGGTCCACCAGCGGAAGGACGGCCACCGGCGGTCTGGTCGCGGCCGCCGCGAGGTCGGGCAGGCTGATCTCGACGTCGAAGTGACCGGCATTCGCGAGGATCGCACCGTCGCGCATTCGCTCGAAGTGCTCCCGCCGCAGGACGTCCGGCGCCCCCGTCACGGTGACGAAGACCTCGCCCCGCTCGGTCGCCGCGAGCGCCGGCATCACCTCGAAGCCGTCCATCCGGGCCTCGAGCGCCCGGATCGGGTCGACTTCACAGACGATCACCGATGCTCCGGCACCCTGCGCCCGCTGGGCCACCCCCCGGCCGGCGAGCCCGTAGCCGAGCACGACGAAGCTCCGACCGGCCAGGAGGATGTCAGTCGCCCGGAGGATCCCGTCGAGCGTTGACTGGCCGGTCCCGTACCGGTCGTTGAAGATCCGCTCGGTCAACGCCTCGTTGACCGCCAGGACCGGGCAGCGCAGGTCGCCGGCCGCCTCCATCGTCCGCATCCGGACGAGGCCGGTCCGCGTCTCCTCGGTCGCCCCGAGCATCGTCTCGGCCGCCGGACTGGGTCCGGCGTGGGCTGCGGCGATCAGGTCGCCGCCGTCGTCGATCGCGATGTCCGGGGTCGACTCGAGGACCCTGGCGAGATGCGCGGCGTAGGCCGGCCCGCCGTCGCCCCGACGGGCGTGTACGGCCGCCCCGTGGTGGGTCACGAGCGCCGCTGCGACGTCGTCCTGCGTGGAGAACGGATTCGCCGCGCAGACTCCCGTCTGCGCGCCTCCGGCGATCAGCGTCCGGACGAGGTTTGCCGTCTCGGCCGTGACGTGGAGGCACACGGCGATCCGCACGCCGTCCAGTGGCCGCTCCCGTGCGAACCGCTCGCGGATCGCCGCGAGCACCGGCATCTGCGAGTCGGCCCACTCGATCCGCGCCTGACCCGCCGGGGCGAGCCCGGGGTCGGCGACGGTCGGTGGCTGGGTCGGGACTCGGGGCATCGCCGGCCGACCTCCCTGTCGGCTGCTCTCAGACGATCCGCGGAGCCCGCCGGAACGGGCTCCGCGAAAACACGCTTCTCAGTAGCGGTAGTGATCAGGCTTGTACGGGCCCTCTACCGGCACCCCGATGTACGCGGCCTGCTCCGGCCGCAGCTCTGTCAGGTGGATCCCGAGCGCCGCCAGGTGCAGCCGGGCGACCTTCTCGTCGAGCAGCTTCGGCAGGACGTAGACCTGCTTCTCGTACTCCTCGTTCTTCGTCCACAGCTCGATCTGGGCGATCGTCTGGTTGGTGAACGAGTTGCTCATCACGAAGCTCGGGTGACCCGTCGCGTTGCCGAGGTTCATCAACCGCCCCTCTGACAGGACGATCACCGAGTGGCCGTCGGCGAACTGCCACTCGTCGACCTGCGGCTTGACGTTCACCTTCGTGATACCCGGGACCGCGGCCAGGCCGGCCATGTCCAGCTCGTTGTCGAAGTGGCCGATGTTCGCCACGATCGCCTGGTGCTTCATCCGGCCCATCTGCTCGGCCGTGATGATGTTCACGTTGCCGGTCGTCGTGATGAAGATGTCCGCCGTCTCGACGACGTCCTCGAGTGTCGCGACCTGGTAGCCCTGCATCGCCGCCTGGAGCGCGCAGATCGGGTCGATCTCCGTGACGATCACCCTCGCGCCCTGGCCTCGCAGCGACTCCGAGCAGCCCTTGCCGACATCGCCGAACCCGCAGACGACGCCGACCTTGCCGCCGATCATCACGTCCGTCGCCCGGTTGAGTCCGTCGATCAGCGAGTGCCGGCACCCGTAGAGATTGTCGAACTTCGATTTCGTGACCGAGTCGTTGACGTTGATCGCCGGGAACAGCAGCGTCCCCGCCTCCTGCATCTGGTAGAGCCGGTGGACGCCGGTCGTCGTCTCCTCGGTGACGCCCTTGATCTCCCCGGCGATCTTCGTCCACCGCTGCGGATCGTCGGCCAGCGACTGCTGGAGGAGGGTCAGGAAGACCGTGAACTCCTCCGACTCGGCCTGCGCCGGGTCCGGCACGACGCCGGCCAGCTCGTACTCGAGGCCCTTGTGGACGAGCATCGTGACGTCGCCGCCATCGTCGAGGATCATGTTCGGACCACCGCCGCCCGGCCACACCGCCGCCTGCTCGGACGCCCACCAGTACTCCTCGAGCGTCTCGCCCTTCCACGCGAACACCGGCACCCCCTGGGGGTCCTCAGGCGTCCCGTTCGGCCCGACGACGACGGCCGCGGCCGCGTGGTCCTGGGTCGAGAAGATGTTGCAGCTGCACCAGCGGACCTCCGCACCCAGCGCGGTCAGCGTCTCGATCAGGACGGCCGTCTGGATCGTCATGTGCAGCGATCCCGTGATCCGTGCGCCCTTCAGCGGCTGGGCCTGCGCGAACTCCCGGCGGGTCGACATCAGGCCGGGCATCTCGTGCTCGGCCAGGTCGATCTCCTTGCGGCCGAAGACGTGGAGCGACAGGTCGGCGACCTTGAAGTCGGTCTGGACGGCGGTGGTCGTACTCACGTGGTGATCTCCAATGGTGTCGGTTTTGTCGCGGCGAGGAGGGCCTGGTGCTTGTCCTGCTCCCAGCGCAGCCATTCGTCGGCGGGGACGTCCTGCGGTCTGCGCGCCTCCGTCTCGAACCACGCCTCCACCGCGCTGCCCAACTCGGGCTCGCGGCGCAGGCGTAGCGCGAAACCGATCTCGGCCAGGCCGATATCGAAGCTGCGCAGGAGCTCCCGAAGCGTCCGCAGCCGCTGGAGCTCCTCGGGTCCGTAGAGCCGGTAGCCGGACTGCGACCGGCGCATCGCGAGCAGGCCGACCCGCTCGATGTAGCGGAGCATGCGAGGCGACCAACCGGTCGTCTCTGCTGCCTCGTGGATCGTCAGCCCGTCCATCTCCTCCGTCCACCATACCGCGGGCCGGCCGACCTTGCCACACCTGTGTCAACGTTTGCCTGCTCCCGGCCCCGGTTGGGCCCGGCGGGTGGACGTGAGGCGGGCCTTCGTCGGCCTACGAGCGCGGAGCGAGGGCCGGGCCGGGGCCCGGGGGCCGGGGCGAGGCCGGGGGCCGGGGGGCCGGGGCAGGGCCGGGGGCCGGGGGCCAGTGCAGGGCCGGGGGCCGGGGGCCGGACGGTGTGGCGGTGAGCTTGGGCAGGCCGAGGAGACCTGAGACGCCCCGCCCGCGACTCCGGGTCACCACCGACGGAACCGTGGGTGTATGTGCAGGCCGACAGGAAAAACAGTTGCCTGACTCAGGCAGCTATCTCGCCAGGGACATACGTCCAAACCCCGTGCGACCCTCGAGCACCGCAAAGCCGCGTCCGGCCAACCCCGGGGACTCAGTCGTGCGCGGCGAGCGCGTCTTCGAGCGCGACGATCGGCGGCACCGGCGACGGGTCGAGGCCACGGAGGATCGCCATGTAGAACGAGACGAGGTCGCCGAGCAGGACGAGCGAGATCACCCGCTCGACGCTCGTCTGGCCCCGCGTCTCCAGGCGGAAGGTCCGCTCGGCCGTCTCGCCGACGATCTGCTCGGTCAGCGCGATCCGCGTCTTGACGCGCGGGTGGATGTCGCAGTCGTCGAGGAAGACGGCCGTGAACCGCCCGACGCCGGCCGCCCCGCTCCAGCCGACGATCTCGTTGTGGTCGAGCTCCGGCAGCTCGTGCGAGAAGGCCGGGACCTTCGCGTTCTCGTTGATCTGCGTCTTCCACCGGTAGGCGATCGGACCCGTCAGGTATGCGCCGGCGATCACCGGGATCGTCCCGTGGAGGGCCCTCGCGACCGTCTTCGCGAGCGAGTCCTCCGGGCTGTCGGGTCCCCACTCGGCGACCAGCTTCAGCGTGTGGGCCGCCGCCACGTCGATCTCCGCGGCCAGCCGGGGAGCCGCTCCGCAGAGGGCGGCGACCTCGAGCGCGGTGACCAGCATGTACGCGACCGCGCTCCGCGGCTGGAATCCACCCGGGATCGGGACCACCGGGACGCCGTCGGTCCGCGCCAGCTCGGCCAACTGGCCGCCGGTCGTCACGACCACCCGGCGGGCGCCGACGGCCCCGGCCGCGTCGTAGCACGCGAGCGTCTCCTCGGTCTCGCCCGAGTAGCTCGCGCAGAGGACGGTCGTATCCGGCGTCGTCCACGGCGGCAGCCCGTAGCTGCGGGCCGCGAGGATCGGCCGTGACGCGTGGTCGCCGAGCGCCGCCCGGGCCAGGATTCCGCCGATCGCGTCTCCGCCCATCCCGGCCACGACCAGCCCGTCGCGCGTGTCGACCGGCGCGATCGCCGCCGACTCGACCCGCCACAGGGCATCTCCCAGGTGCTCGGGCATCGCGAGGATGTCAGCGAGCTGGGCAGACTCGTCGAACGCCCCGATCGCCTTCCAGTCGAGCGCCCCCATCTCAGAACCTGATCGCCCCGTCCGGCAGGCTCACGCCGGGAAAGACGCGGGCGCCGTTGGTGATCACGTTGTCCGCTCCGATGATCACGTTCTCACCCAGCACGGCACCCCCGGTGATCTGCGTGTTCGCCCCGATCCGGGCTCCCGGCGACACGATGCAGTCGCGCAGCACGCAGCCCGGCCCGATCTCCGACCCCGCGAGCACGACCGACCGCTCGATCACCGCGCCGGCTCCGACGCTGACGCCCTGCCCGAGCACGGCGAGGCTGCCGACCTGCGCGCCCGCTGCGATCCGGGCGCCGTCCTCGACGACCGCCGGCGGGACGATCCGCCCGGCGTTCTCGACCGAGCTCGCGACCTTCATGTAGCTGCCGCCGAGCTGCGCGCCGACCGCCGTGTCGATCCGCCCCTCGATGATGTCGAACGTCGCCTGGAGGTAGCGGTCCGGCGTCCCGATGTCCGACCAGAACGTGTCGCACGGAAAGCCGTAGAGGCCGTCGCCGACCAGCGCCGGCCAGACCTCCCGCTCGATCGACACCGGCCTCCCGGCGTCGATCCGGTCGACCACGCTTCGCTCGAGGACGTAGGCCCCGGCGCTGATCAGGTTCGTGTCGACCTGATCGGCGCTCGGCTTCTCGACGAACTCCCTGACGGCGTTGTCGGCCTCGAGGCGGACCAGGCCGTAGGCCGTGGGGTCCTCGACCCCGACCAGCGCAAGCGTCCCCTGCGCGCCGGTCGCCTCGTGCTGGGCGATCTGGGCGGTCAGGTCGAGGTCGGTCAGAACGTCGCCGTTGAGCATCAGGAACCGCTCGTCGAGCCGCGACTCCGCGTACTTCAGGGCGCCGCCCGTTCCGAGCGGCTCCGGCTCGGCGATGAAGTGCAGGCGCAGGCCGAGCGCCGACCCGTCGCCGAGAACCTCCTGGACCATCGTCGGTAGGAAGCCGCAGCAGAGCACGACCTCGTCGACCCCGTGGCGGCGCAGCCATTCGAGCATGAAGACGATCAGCGGCCGGTCGACGAGCTGGACGACGGGCTTGGGGACAGTCGATGTCAGCGGCCGCAGGCGGGTTCCCTCACCGCCGACGAGGATTACCGCCTGCACGGTCGGCGCATCGTCCGAGCCGGCGTCACGCTCACTGTGGCCGTCCGATGCCCTCGTAGACCAGGCCGGCCGCCCGGACGAGATCCGCGTCAAGGGCATTGCGCCCGTCGACGACGAGCTTCCCCGCCATCGCACCGGCGACCTCAACCCAGTCAAGCTCGGAGAACTCCGGCCACTCCGTCACGAGAACGACCGCATCAGCACCCCGCACAGCCTCCAACGGCGCGTTGGTGAACGTCACACCGCCCGGCATCATCCCCCGTGCCTCAGCCGTCGCGACCGGGTCATAAGCCCTGATATGCGCACCCTCGGCCTGCAACCGGGCCGACAGGACCAACGACGACGCCTCACGCATATCGTCGGTGTTCGGCTTGAACGCCAGCCCCAACAACGCGACGGTGTTCCCCACAAGCGACCCGAGATGCTTCTGAAGCTTCGCGATCACCCGCCGCTTCTGAAGCTCGTTGACCTCGATCACCGCATTCAAAAGCTGGAAGTGATACCCCGAATTGCCCGCCAACTGCTTGAGCGCCGAGACATCCTTCGGAAAGCAACTCCCCCCATAACCGATCCCCGGCTTCAAAAACGCGCTCCCGATCCGCGAATCGAGACCCATCCCCCGCGCGACCTCGACCACATCAGCGCCCGTCTCCTCACAGACATTCGCGATCTCGTTGATAAAAGAGATCTTCGTCGCCAGAAACGCGTTCGACGCCAACTTCACCATCTCCGCACTCGCGACATCCGTCCGCACAAGCGGCACACCCAACGGCGCATACAGCTCGACGACCGCGTCACCCGCCCAATCCCCGTCATCACCCACGACAACCCGATCCGGATGCAGGAAATCGGCGAGGGCCGAACCCTCCTTGAGAAACTCCGGGCACGACACGTACGCCAGCTCCTCGATCCCCCGCGCCCGCCCCGCCCGCTTGATCGACGCGCCCGTCCCACACGGAACGGTCGACTTCATCACAAGCGCCCGATCACTCGACCACGGCACGGCATCAACGACGGCCTGAACAGCCGACAGATCAGCATCACCACTGTAGGTCGGCGGCGTCCCGACCGACACGAACAACAACCGCGCCCGCTCGAGCGCGTCATCAAGCGACGTCGAGAAATGCAGCCGCTCCCGATTACGAGCAATCGACTCAGCCAAACCCGGCTCATAGATCGGAATCTCACCCCGACGCAGCCGCTCGATCTTGCCCGCATCGACATCCACGCAAAACACATCGCTGCCAAGCTCGGCAAACCCGGCCGCCGTGACCAAGCCGACGTATCCGGTGCCGATCACCCCAATCGGCTCGCGCTCGCTGGCCATGAGCCGTGAAGGCTACCTAGGCCAGCCCGCCTTCGGCAGCGAGACCGCCCTCGACGGCCAGGCCGCCGTCGACCGCCCGCAGCGCCGGCCGTCCATCCCGGCCGGCGCGCCTGCCGAGCCCGGCGACGAAATGCCCGAGTGTCCGGCGGTAATGGCCGAGCGACGACAGCGACACCCACTCGCCTGGCCCGTGGTGCCCGCCGCCGACCGGACCGAACTCGACCGCCGGAACCCCGGCCGCCAGGAACCAGATCACATCGGATGCGCCGTCGCGCCCCACGCTGAGCGTCTCGGCCCCGCCCCACCGGCCGGCCGCGTCGCCGAGCGCGAGCACATACGGGTTCGACCGGGAGACCGTCGCCGGCTCCCGGTGCAGCATCCGCCCGACCTCGAGATCCGGGATCTCCCGGATCTGGCGGAGGATCTCCTGTGGGTCCTGGCCGGGGAGGTAGCGGATGTCGACGTCCATCCAGCAGCTGTCCGGCACCTTGTTGAACGCGTCGCCGCCCTCGATCCGCGCGAGGTTGATCGACGGCCGGTCGAACAGCTCCGACGACTCCTGGCTGAACGGGAGCCGCTCGATCCGGCGGAAGGCGTCGTGCGTCTTGATGATCGCGTTGTCCCCGAGCCACGGCGTCGACCCGTGGGCGGCCGTCCCGCTGACGTGAACGCGGATCGCCAGAACTCCCTTCGCCTCGACGCCGATCTGGAGGTCGGTCGGTTCGCCGGTGATCGCGAAGTCAGCCCGCAGGCCCTCCTGGACGAGGATCTCGGTCGACCGGCGGTCGACATCGGCCGATTCCTCGTCGGGCACGCACAGCAGCCGCAGGCGCACGGCCCGCTGGGACGCGGCGTCCCGCATCGCGAACATCATGCCCGCGAGCGCGCCCTTCATGTCGTAGGCGCCCCGTCCGAACAGGCGGTCTCCCTCGACCCGCGGCTCGAACTGGCCCGGTCGGGCGGGGACGACGTCGAGGTGGCCGTGGAGGATGACCGACGGAGCCTCGGCCGGTCCGACCTCGGCGAGCAGGACCGGGAGGCCGTTGTGGTCGGTCTCCTCGACCTGGATGTCGTTCGTCTCGAGCCAGCCCTTGACGAATGCCGCCGCGCTGCGCAGACCCTCGTCACACGAGGTGTCGTAGCCGATCAGGCGGGCTGCGAGTTGATGCTCGTCCATCTGAGGCAGAGGAGACTAGCGGGCCGCCTCGCCCCCGCTTCGAGACCGACCGACCATGGACCCGGCCGGCCCGGCCGACCGGATCGACCGCGTCCGGCAGGCGGACGACCGGCCTGGCGCTCAGGCGCCGCCGGCGACCTTCAGGAACGCCTCGGCCCGGCGTACGTCCCGCCGTGCCCGGGCCTGCTCCTCGCTGTCGGCCGGAGCGCCGTCAGCCTCCGACCGGGCCGCGTCGAGCCTCGACTCGAGCTCCGCCCGGTCGAGCTTGTCCGGGGCGATCGCCTCCTCGACGAGGACGAGCGCCTGGTTGTCGGCCATCTGGAGATACCCCTCGGCCTGGGCGAAGCGGACGATCTCGGTGTCGGAGCGATAGATCCGCAGCTCGGTCGGCTCGAGGGTCGCCAGGACGGGCGAGTGGTTGGCGAGCAGGCCGAGCGACCCGACGGTCGTGACCGTCGAGAGCATCTCGACCTCCTCGTTGAAGACCTCGCCCTCCGGGGTGAGGACCTCGACCCTGAACTTCTTCCGCGCCATCAGGCAGCCTTGACCACGTCGTCGATCGTGCCCTTGAGGAGGAAGACCCGCTCGGGGAGATCGTCGTGCTTGCCCTCGATGATCTCCTTGAAGCCGCGGATCGTCTCGGCGATCGGGACGTACGCGCCGGGCGTTCCCGTGAACTGCTCGGCGACGAAGAACGGCTGCGAGAGGAAGCGCTCGACCTTGCGGGCCCGCTGGACGATCACCTTGTCCTCGTCGGAGAGCTCGTCGATGCCGAGGATCGCGATGATGTCCTGGAGCTCCTTGTACCGCTGGAGGATCTCCTTGACCTCGTTGGCCACGGCGAAGTGCTCTTCGCCGAGAACGTCGGGCTTGAGGATCGTCGACGTCGAGTCGAGCGGGTCGACAGCCGGGTAGATGCCCTTCTCGGAGATCGCCCGGTTGAGCACCGTGGTCGCGTTGAGGTGGGCGAAGACGGACGCCGGCGCCGGGTCGGTGAGGTCGTCGGCCGGAACGTAGATCGCCTGCACCGAGGTGACCGAGCCGGTCCGCGTCGAGGTGATCCGCTCCTGGAGCTGGCCCATCTCCGTCTCGAGGGTCGGCTGGTAGCCGACCTGCGACGGCATCCGCCCGAGCAGGGCCGAGACCTCGGACCCGGCCTGGACGAAGCGGAAGATGTTGTCGATGAAGAGGAGCACGTCCTGGCCCTGGTCGCGGAAGTGCTCGGCCATCGTCAGACCCGACAGCGCGACCCGCATGCGGGCTCCGGGAGGCTCGTTCATCTGACCGAAGACGAGCATCGTCTTGTCGAGCACGCCCGACTCCTTCATCTCCAACCAGAGGTCGTTGCCCTCACGAGACCGCTCACCCACGCCGCAGAAGGCCGACAGGCCGCCGTGCTCCTTGGCGAGGTTGTGGATCAGCTCCTGGATCAGCACGGTCTTGCCGACTCCGGCGCCCCCGAACAGGCCGACCTTGCCGCCCTTGGCATACGGCGCGAGCAGGTCGATCACCTTGATGCCGGTCTCGAACATCTCGGTCGTCGGCGTCAGGTCCTCGACCTTCGGCGCCGGCTGATGGATGCCCCGGCGCTGGACGTCGGCCGGCAGCGGCTCACCCTCGTCGATCGGCTCGCCGAGCAGGTTGAAGATCCGGCCGAGCGTGATCTCGCCGACCGGGACCGTGATCGGGCCGCCGGTGTCGATCACCTCCATGCCGCGGGCGAGGCCGTCCGTCGTGTCCATCGCGACCGCGCGGACCCGGTCGTCACCGAGGTGCTGCTGGACCTCGAAGACGAGGACGCCGTCGCCGTCGGCGCGGGCAACGGTGATCGCGTTGTTGATGTACGGGACGCGGTCGGGGAAGACAGCATCGATCACGACGCCCTGGATCTCCTCGATCCGGCCGGTGTTCGTAGCGCCGGTGTCGGCGTCCTGCGTGGTGGGGGCGGTGGCTGCTTCCATCAGATGGCTCCTTGTATCGGCTCCTCGTATTGGCTCCGAAATTGGCAGTGGGTGAGTCGCGTCAGACCAACGACTCGGCGCCGGCGACTACTTCCATTATCTCCGCGGTGATGTCCGCCTGGCGGGCGCGGTTCAGTTCGAGTGTCAGGTCCTCGATCAATTCTCCCGCGTTCTCCGACGCGCTGCGCATCGCCGTCATCCGCGCGCCGTGCTCCGATGCCGTCGAGTCGAGCAGGGCTCGGTAGATCGAGATCTCGACGTAGTCGGGAACCAGTCGCCGGAGGATCTCCTGCGGCTCGGGCTCGTACTCGACGAGCGCCTTGTGGCCGGAGGACTCCTCCGCACCGTCGGTCTCCTCCGGGTCGTCCCCGAGGATCGTCGCCTCGGCGATCGGGAGCAGCGTCTCGTGCGTGACGTTCTGGGTCAGCGCGGACACGAAGCCGTTGTAGAAGATCTCGACCCGGTCGATCTTGCCGTCGACATACGCGGCGACGAGGTCCTCGGCGATCTTCCGGGCGTCGGCGTAGCTCGGCCGGTCGGTGAACCCGGTGTACGCGCCGGTCACCTCCTTGTTGCGGAAGCGCAGCGACGACACACCCCGGCGACCCGACGCGAACCAGACCGGCGTCTTGCCGGCGGCCTCGAGCTCGGCCCCGGCACGGAAGCCGGCTCGGAGGATCTGCGAGTTGAAGGCGCCGGCCAGGCCGCGGTCGGCGGTCACCAGCAGGAGCCCGACCCGCTGCTCGGTCTCGTGGGCCGCGAGCAGCGGCAGTCGAGCCGTCTCGCCGCTCCCGGCGGCCTCGGCCGCCTGACGCGTCATCCGGCGCAGCGCTCCGGCGTACGGCCGGACGGCGACGATCCGCTGCTCGGCCCGGCGCAGCCGGGCGGCCGAGACGGCCTCCATCGCCCGGGTGATCTTCTGGACGTTCTTGAAGCTGGCGATCCGGTTCTTGACGTCGCGCTGGGACATCAGCGCACCCGGACGGCCGCGTGGTGGTGGCGGGCGGGGCGGGCCATGGCTAGGCGGCCGCTCCGGCCGGTACCTCGGCGCCGGCCTCGGCGCTTGCCTCGGTGCCGGCCTCGGCGCGGGGCGCGGGTGGGGCCGACGCTTCGTCGATCGGCTGGCCATCCTCGTCCAGGTCGTAGCCGAAATCCTCGGCGAACGAGCTGACCGCCTCGCGCAGCTCCTCCTGGGTGTCGTCCTTCCAGTTGCCGCCGGCGATCTTCTCGCGGAGGTCCTCGTGCGACCCGCGCAGCGTCGAGACGAGCTCGGTGAGGAACTCCGAGACCCTGTCGGCCTCGATCCGGTCGAGGAAGCCGTTGGTCGCGGCGAAGACCTGGATCACCTGATCCTCGACCGACAGCGGCGACCGCTCGTTCTGGTTGAGCGCCTTGACCAGGCGCGCGCCACGGGCCAGCGTCCGCTGGGTGTCGGCGTCGAGGTCGGACCCGAACTGGGAGAAGGCCTCGAGCTCGCGGTACTGGGACAGCTCGAGCTTCAGACGACCGGCGACCTTCTTCATCGGGCCGATCTGGGCGTTGCCGCCGACCCGGGAGACCGAGATGCCGACGTTGATCGCCGGACGGACGCCCGAGAAGAACAGCTTCGGCTCGAGGAAGATCTGCCCGTCGGTGATCGAGATCACGTTCGTCGGGATGTAGGCCGACACGTCGCCGGCCTGGGTCTCGATGATCGGCAGGGCGGTCATCGAGCCGCCGCCGAGCGCGTCCGAGAGCTTGACCGCCCGCTCGAGCAGGCGGGAGTGGAGGTAGAAGACGTCGCCCGGGTACGCCTCGCGGCCCGGCGGGCGGCGGAGCAGCAGGGACATCTGGCGGTAGGCGTAGGCGTGCTTGGTGAGGTCGTCATACACGCAGAGGGCGTGTCCGCCCTTGTAGAGGAAGTACTCGGCCATCGCGCAGCCGGCGTACGGCGCGAGGAACTTGATCGGCGCGGCCTCGTCGGCCGCGGCGGCGACGATGATCGTGTTCTCGAGCGCGCCGGCCTCCCGAAGGGTCTCGGCGATCGCGACGACAGTCGCCATGCGCTGGCCGATCGCGACGTAGACCGAGACCACACCGGTGTCCTTGTTGTTGATGATCGTGTCGATCCCGAACGTCGTCTTGCCGGTCTGCCGGTCGCCGATGATCAGCTCCCGCTGACCCCGGCCGATCGGGATCATCGAGTCGATTGCCTTGATCCCGGTCTGCATCGGCTGGGTGACCGGCTGGCGCTGGACGACGCCCGGAGCCTTGAACTCGGCATGACGAGTCTCGGTCGTCGCGATCTCGCCCTTGCCGTCGAGCGGCACACCCAGCGGAGAGACGATCCGGCCGAGCAGGGCGTCGCCGACGGGGACCTCGAGCAACCGGCCGGTGCGCTTCACGGTGTCACCCTCGACGATGCGGTCCCACTCGCCGAACAGCACGGCGCCGACGTTGTCGGACTCGAGGTTCAGGGCGAGGCCGGTGACGTCATGGGGCAGGTCGAGCATCTCGAACGACATCGCGTTCTCGAGCCCGTGGACGCGAGCGATCCCGTCGCCGACCGAGAGCACCGTGCCGACCTCGGTCAGCGACGCGCCCTCCGTGTCGAGGCCCTCGATCCGGCTCTTCAGGATGCTGGTGATTTCGTCAGGGTTGATGCGCATGTTCTCTCAGGCTCCTTGCGTCGCGGGACGCCCCGCTGGATGGTCCACCGTTCGGTCGGTGGGTACTACCACTCAGCCCCTGGCGACTTGCTTGCGTAGTTGTTCGAGTCGGTTGATGATCGAAGCGTCGAGGATCGAGTTGCCGACCTGGACGACGAGGCCGCCGAGGATCTCCGGCTCGACCCGAGCCGTCAGCTCGACCTGGCGGCCGGTCTGCTCGCCGATCCGCTTGCCGATCTGGGCGAGGGTCGACTTGTCGAGCTTGGTGGCGCTCGTGACCTGCACCGGCAGGAGCCGGTTCTCGTCCTCCCACAGGCGGTCGAGCTCGCGCCGGATCCGGAAGATCGCCGGCATCCTGTGGTTCTCGAGCAGCAGTTCGAGGAAGTTGGTCAGGGCCGACTCGGCGTCCTCGATCATCGACCGCAGGCCGGCCTTCTTCTCCTCGGTGGAGAAGTACGGCGAGAAGAAGAACACCTGGAGATCGCGGTTCTGATCGACGGCGTCGGCGAACTGGCCGAGCTCCTCCCGTACCTTGTCGAGCTTCCCGGTGTCCCGGGCGACCTCGAACAGGGAGCGGGCGTAGACGGTCGCGATCTCTTCCATGCTCAGTTGTGCTCGGACCCGGCCGCCAGCGCCGTGAAGTCCAGCTCGGAGAGCGCCTCCTCGACGAGCCGCTTCTGATCGTCTTCTGAGAGGTGCTTGCGTGTGACCTTCTCGGTCGCCAGGATCGTCAGGTTCGCGACCTCGGTGCGGATCGCCGAGATCGCGCGCCGGGTCTCGGCCTCGATGTCGCGGCGGGTCTGCTCGAGCAACTCATCTCGCTTCTCCTTGGCGTCCTCGAGCGCCCGCCGCTCGGCGGCCTCGGCGGTCGAGCGCGCCCGCTCGAGGATCTGCTCGGCCTGGACGCGGGCCTCCTTGAGACGCTCGCGGTACTCCGCGAGGACCTCGTCGGCGTCGTCCTTGAGCTTGGCCGCCGTGTCGATCGACTCCTCGATCGCCCGCTGACGTGTGTCCAGGGCGTCACGGATCCGCGGGAACACAGCCTTGTTGAGGATGAAGAGGGAGATCCCGAAGACCAGCAGCGTCCAGAACATGATCCCCACGTCCGGCGTGATCAGCCACGACCCGCTGTCGGCGATCGGTGTGTTCGTCAGGAGAGCCATATCGGTCTAGAGGAAGAAGGCGATGAAGCCGCCGACCAGGCCGTAGAAGAAGCACGCTTCGGTGAGTGCGAAACCGAGCCACTGGATCGAGCTGATCTCGTCGCGCATCTCGGGCTGGCGGGTCACCGACTCGATCACCTTGCCGAAGAGCATTCCGATCCCGGCGCCGGCTCCAGCCGCGCCGCCGCCGGCGCCGACGCCGAGGGCGATCGCGCGACCGGCCTTCTGGCCGTAGGTCGTCGGATCCACGGCTGCGGCAGCCGCGATCAGCGGATTCACGAGGTGGAGTAAGGCGGGCATGATGAAGTTGAGCACGACTCGAAGCTCCTTGTCAGGGCTAGTGGCGGGACACGGCGCCACCGAGATAGATGGCCGCCAGGATGGCGAAGATGAAGGCTTGCAGGCCGGCGATCAGGACCGCCTCGAACAGGAAGATAGCGATGCCGAACGGCAGCGTCACCCAGCCCAGGAGCTGGAGACCGAGGAGCACCGCGAGGTCCCCGGCCATGAAGCCGATCAGCAGGTGACCGGCGAGCAGGTTGGCCCACAGCCGGATCGTCAGTGACAGCAGACGCAGGAAGTTCGAGAGGATCTCGAGCGGGAAGATCATCGCCTTCATGCCGCCCTCGACCCCCTCGGGGACCAGGCTCTTGACGTAGCCGAAGAACCCGTGCGCCCGGATGCCCTCGATGTTGTAGGCGAGGAAGACCATCAGTGCGAGCGTCAGGGGGAAGCCGACGTTCGTGTCGGCCGCGTAGATCTGGAATGACGGGATCTTCGCGCCGAACAGGTGGAAGCTCGCGCCCGAGTTGACGGGGAGCGGGATGTAGCCGATCAGGTTCGACACGAGGATGAAGATGAACAGCGTGCAGATCACGGGGAACCACTTCTTGGCCATCCGCGAGTCCATGTTGTCCTTCGTCATGCTGACCGACAGGTTGTAGAACGTCTCGACGGCCGTCTGGACCCGGTTGGGCCGCATCGTCATCCGCTTCGAGACCCAGACCATGATCCCGATCGTTATCGAGGCGGCAAGCACCAGGTAGAGGACGCCCTTGTTGAGGTTGACGGGCCCGAACAGGTGGACCCACGTCAGGAGGTGGAACTCGTCCTGCGGCAGGTAGGTGACGTTCTTGTGGCCCTTGACGCCGAACAGCACCGCGAACAGCACGATCCCCGCGACGTATGCCCCGGTGATCCCCCAGATCAGCTTGCGCTTCGTGCTCATCGGACTGGTCGCCGTCCCTGCGGCGGACCGCTGACGACGCGGATCATGAAGGCGACGGAGTACGCGCCGAAGATCACGATCGCCGCCGTCAGCCCGTCGGCCCGCGCGATCAGTCCGGCGATCACGATCCCGCCGGCGAGCAGCCAGGTCCGGCCGAAGGCCTCGAAGAGGTTGAAGCCGAGCTGCCGGCGCGGCTCGGTGACCTTGGCGATCCACCGCTTGTTGACCTCGGCGACGACCCGCTGGATGATCCACGCGGCCGCACCGATCGAGTAGCCGACCACGGGTGCGCCCAAGGCCAGCGCAGGGATCGCGGCCAGCGCGACGAGGACGACGTCGAGAAACCGGAGAAACACCATGAACAGCTCTTCGGACGCCGCGTCGACGTCTACCGCCAACGGAGGCTCCCCGTGGTCTGTGCCAGGATCGCGCAGGCGACCGCGATCGCGATCCGGGGATCCGCGCGGCGGGGTCGGTTGAGAGCCAAGGGCTTGGGATCGATCATCTGGTCGTGGACCCTACAGAGACGGCCATTCGGCGGGTTTCCGCGCCGAACCGGAGCCGCGGCGTCCACCCGCGTTTCCGGACGTACCCTATCGATCCAAGGACTTAGTAACAAGTTTGTAACAACCGGCGCGAAGTTCTGCGCTTTGCTTCGCGCGCTGACGGATGTGACCGGCCGCAGGCCTCCCGCACGCGGACCGCGCGGTCGCGGTCGGGGCGGCCGCGAGCAGGGAGCGATCCGGCCGCGGCGGCGCGATCCGGCCGCGGCGGCGCGAACCGGCCGGGCGGGGCGCCGCCGACGGTCCGCGCGACGGCACGGCCTACGCCCCGCCCACGGCGCCGGTGCCGGGCGATCCGCTACCGTGCCAGACGGTCGCGAATGGGTGTGCGAGAAACAAGGATGCCGCGCAGTCGCGTGCTGCTCAGCCGTGCTGGTCTTCGGCTTCCACACGGCTGGCAGGACGCCGTGCTCCAGGCCGCACTCTGGGCCCTCGCCGATCTGCTCTACGAGGGCGTCCGGGGAATCGTGGCCGGCCGGGCGAGCGTCGCCTTTGCCAACGCACGGTCGGTGATCTCCCTGGAGCAGTCGACCGGAACCTTCTGGGAGCCGCACGTCCAGTCGTGGATCCTGGGTCACCGCGAGCTGATCGAGGTGATCAACTGGATCTATCTGAACGCCCAGTTCTCGGTCAACCTGCTCTTTCTCGCCGCGCTCTACATCTGGCGCAACGAGATCTTCTACTTCGTGCGCAACATGTACTTCGTCGCGATGGGCGTCGCCCTCGTCGTCCACCTCGGCTTCCCGGTCGCCCCGCCCCGCCTGTTCCCGGAGTACGGCTTTGTCGACACC
Source organism: Solirubrobacteraceae bacterium (assembly GCA_035553395.1). Lineage (GTDB taxonomy): Bacteria > Actinomycetota > Thermoleophilia > Solirubrobacterales > Solirubrobacteraceae > Palsa-513. The sequence goes on from DASZKP010000081.1 coordinate 43,468, forward strand.
GTCCAGCGTTACGCACACATCAACCAGGACGTCGGGGCGATCTCGCTGTTCGTCAACCCGTACGCGGCCGTCCCGAGCATGCACATGTGCTTCTCCCTGCTCGTCGGCGGGACCACGATCCGCCTCACCCGGCGCCGATCGCTACGGGTGCTCGGCGGGCTCTATCCACTGCTCGTGCTGTTCGCGATCGTCAGCACCGGGAACCACTTCATCTTCGACGCGGCGGCCGGCGCCGTGCTCGCGCTCGTGGCCGCGCTCGCCGCCGGCCGGGTGATGGCCCCGATGCGGCCGACCACGTGGGCCTGGGGCAGGCAGGCCGTCCTCCACACCCCGCCGGATCCCGAGCCCGAGCTCGCCTGAGCCGGGCGCCCGGGCTCAGAGCCTGGTCGTCAGGCGCAGCCCCCGGCGGTCGAGCTCGTCGAGCACCAGCGGCAGTGCGGCAACCGTCCGCCGCCAGGATCCCGGCGAGCCGTAGTCGTCGGAGTCGTGCGCGAGCAGCACCGACCCCTCGCCGAGTCCCGGCCGTGTCAGCAGGGCGGCGATCGACGCAGCAGTGGCGCCGGCCTCCCAGTCCCGGCCCCAGTGGGTCCAGAGCAGTGGCCGCCAGCCGTTGGCCCGGGCAATCGCCAGGGCCGCGGCGTTGAAGACGCCGTACGGCGGCCGGTAGAGCTCGATGCCGACGGCCGTCTGATCCTCGATCCTCGCGCGCGCCCGCGCGATGTCCTCGCGGACCGCGGCCGGCCCGAGCCGCAGGAGGTTGCGATGGCGGTCACAGTGCAGTCCGATCCGGTGCCCGGCGGCGAGGATCTCTCCGGCCAGCCCCGGGTTCCGGGCGACCTGCTCGCCGACCAGGAAGAACGTCGCCCGGACCCCGCGGTCGGCCAGCAGCTCAAGCACGGCGGGCGTCCCGTCGGGGTGGGGCCCGTCGTCGAAGGTCAGCCCGACGTCGCGGCGATCGAGCGTCCGGTCGGCGATTCCGAGCCGTCCCAGCACGTCCGGGAGCTCGCGGCCGTCGCCGTTGCGCCGGGCGACCAGCCCCGCCAGACCCGGCAGGAGATAGGCCCCGGTCAGCACCGCGGCGCCGGCCGCGACCACGCGGGGCGCAGAGCCGAGCAGACCGGCTCGGGCGTGCTCGGTCACGACATGCCGGCTCGGGCGTGCTCGGCCACGGACGGCACACCGGATCGGCCGTGCTCGGTCACCGGCTGCGTCCCGACGCCCGCTCGACCGACCGGCGGGCGGCGTCAGCCGGTCAGCGTCGAGAGCGGTACGCCGTGCAGGTGCTCGGAGCCGAGCTCGGCCGCGAAGCGGTCGATCGAGGCCATCGACGTGGCCGACCCGTCGAGCGTGATCACGACGATGTCCCCGCGCCGCAGCGGTCGGGACGGGACGGGCGAGGTCGAGTTGAGCGCGACCGAACCGACGACCTCCCGGGCCCCCGTAGTCCTCGCGCTGAGGATCTGGCCGACCGTCAGGCTGCCCTGGGGAGCGAGGTAGTAGAAGCGATGGTGCAGTCGCAGGACACTGGCCTCCTTGCGGAGCTTGCTCCTCGTCTCCACCCAGCGCAGCGCCCGGGCCGGTGTGACCTCGCACATCGGAGCGTCGCCGAGCGACCGCAGTTGGCTGATCGCCGGGCTCGTCGGGACTCCGGGCATCGCGAACGACGCCTCCACCCCATCTCCGTGCAGCCGCCGGGCCACGGCGTCGGTCGCGCCCGGCGTCGTGCGCACGATCACCGCGACGTCCGGCTTCTTGGTCGGCAGGGTGCGCACCGACGGGACGATCCGCTGGGCGACGGCGGCGAGCTCGTCGGTCGACAGCATCCACGTGGCAACGCCCATCGCGGCGATCACCGCCGATGTCGTGTTCGCCAGCCGCGGCCGCCAGGCCGGGATCGACCGGACGCGGTGTGGCGCCCGGAGCACGACGTCGCACGCCGCGGGCGCGTGGTCGATCGCCGCCGGGCCGGCCGAGCCGCGGGCTGTGCAGGTCTGCTCGACGAGCTCGCGCAGCTCGGTGGTCGAGTTGGCCAGCCGGACGAGGTCGAGGTTGGCCATCGCCTGCGTGTTGATCTTCGCGTGGCCGACCGGCAGGCCGTAGGAGACGACCGGACAACCGCGGGCCATCGCCTCGAGGCAGGTCACGCCACCGGTCGAGTGGACGAGGACGTCGGCTGCGGCGAGAATCGCCGGCATCTTGTCGGTGAAACCGAGCACCCGTACATCCGGGTTCCCGGCGAACCGGCTGCCGAGCTTCTCCTCGATCAGCTCGTTCTTGCCGGCGAGACAGATCAGGGTCGCGTCGGGGATCTGCGAGAGCTCCTCGACGGCGCCGGCGATGTCCCCGACACCCCAGCCGCCGCCGGACACGACGATCACCTTGCCGTCGACGGGCAGGCCGAGCTCCCGGCGAGACACGTCCTGGCCGCGAGGCTCGAGGAACTCGGCGGCGATCAGCGGTTTGACGAGCTTCACGCTGCCCGAGCCGGCGATCCGCTCGACCGGGCCGAGCGACGCGTCGTACATCACGAGGTGCATGTCGATGCCCCGCTGGGCCCAGAAGAACAGACCGGTCATGTCAGTGATCGTCGCGACCGTCGGGCACGTCACGAGCCCGCGTCGACGCAGGCGGCCGAGGACCACTGTGACCGCGGGGTAGGTCGAGACGATCACGTCGGGCCGGTGCTCGTCGATCACCCGCCGGAGCCGACGGCCGCCGAGACGGCAGAGCAGGGTGCGCGTGACGAAGCGAACCGCGGCGACGTGCTCGAGCAGGGCGTAGTAGAGGGAGTACGACCACGGCATGAACCGCAGCTGCGTCCGATAGCCGTCCTCGACGACGTAGCGCAGCACCGGACCCATCCCCCGCAGGCCGTCGAGCACCGTGACCTCGACATCGTCGGGGCCGTTCTCAAGCTGCTCGCACAGAGCCCGAGCAGCTGCCGCATGGCCCTCGCCGACGTTGGCCGAGAGGATCAGGACGCGTCGCCGACCATCGACGCGCGGTATCCGGCTGTCGTTTTGGCGGCGAAGGCGCAAAGTGTTCGGAAGGGATCCGACGGCTCAGGGTCGGATGCCCTGTCTCGGGACCGCGGGCGGAGCGCCGCCGGTCGCCGAGCGAGGCCAACTGTAGCGGGAGCCGCCCCGGAAAAGGAGTCCGACGGGCGGTTGCGTCGACGGTCTTAACGCGATCTTCTCAGGTGGCGGTCCTTCCCACCCCGGACACGGTGCCCGGAACACTCCGCGCGCCGGCTGCCCGGTCGGCTGTCGCTGCGCCTCCGCGGTCGGCTCGGCGCGGCCGTCCGGCGGTCCGCGGCGCCGGGGCCGGGTCCCGGGCGCAAGCGGGACAATGAGACGATCGCGACCACGACCCGCCCCCCGACGCCTGCGCCGCCACCGCGCGGAGCGACCGCCGCCGCCACGGAGGAGGGCCGACCCGCGGCCGGTCGGGTGACTCGGGCGATCGGCACGCTCGCGCTCGTCGGACTCGGAGTCGCCCTCGTGTGGCTCGGTGCCAAAGCAGCCGCCGGGCCGTCGAGCCTCGTTCCGGCCGCCGCACCCGGCCGGTTCCCGGCCTGGCTGGCGGGTCCCCTACACGGGATCCTTCCGGCCGGCCAGGGCGGCGGCTACGAAGCCCTGCTGCTTGCGATCTGCGCGTGCTACGGCCTCGTCCTCGTCTGCGCCCGCGCCGTCGGGACCCGGACGCTGTGGGCGGGAATCGTGCTCGCCCACCTCGCCGTCCTGCTGGCTCCGCCGCTGCTCTCGGCCGACGTCTTCGGGTATCTCGACTTCGCCCGCCTCGGCGCCGTCCACGGCCTCGACCCGTACACCCACACTGCGACGGCCGCCGTAGGCGACGCGGTCTACCCGTATCTCGGCTGGCACGACGTGAGCACTCCGTACGGGCCGCTCTTCACGCTGTTCACCTACGGGCTCGTCCCGCTCGGGATCGCCGGCGGCATCTGGGCCCTGAAGACGGTCGCCGTGCTGACCAGCCTGGCCACGGTCGGCCTGGTCTGGCGCTCGACCGCGCGCCGCGGCCTGGCGCCAGCCCCGGCGGCCGCCCTGCTCGGGCTCAACCCGCTGGTGCTCGTCTTCGGGGTCGGCGGCGCCCACAACGACACCCTGCTCGGCCTGCTTGTCGCCGCAAGCCTGGTCGCAGTCCTCGACCGACGCGACATCGCCGGACCGGCGACCCTGGTCGGCGCGATCGCGATCAAGGCCTCGGCCGGGCTGGCCCTCCCGTTCGAGCTGATCGCAGCCCACCGGCGCGGGCGGGGGCGGCACGCCGGCCTGGCAGTCGTCGTCGCGCTGGCGGGCGTCGCAGTCGTCGCCCTGATCGGCTTCGGCGGCGACGTCTCGGGGATCGTCGGCTCGCTCCGCGGCCAGCAGCAGCTCGTCGCCGTCCACAGCGTCCCGTCCTTCGTCTCCCGCCTGCTCGGCCTCGGGCGCTTCGACACGGCCGTTCGCAGTGTTCTCGGCGTCGGCTTCGGCCTCGTCGCGCTGACCTGCCTGGTGCGGACCTGGCGGCGACCCGACTGGTGGCTGGAGGCTTACGGATGGACCACGTTGGCCCTGCTCTGCGCGACCGCCTGGCTGCTGCCCTGGTATGCCCTGTGGGCGCTGCTGCCGGCCGCGCTGAGCGGCGACCGCCGGCTGCGCGCGGGGGTGCTCGTGTTCAGCGCCTACCTCGTGGCCACCCGACTCCCGCTGGCCTATCCCGTGCTCGGTTGAGTCGACGAGGCAGGGGGCGGCTCGCGGTGTTCGACTGGGCGTCCGCCGAGGGACTTCCAGCCGGGCAGACATCGTCGGAGCGGGTTGTGTATCTCGTAAACAAGCTGCCTGACTCAGGCAGCTAAATCGCCGAAGAGGGTCGACATCCTCTCTTTACTTATCGCCCCATCACGACGATGCCCGTCTCCCCGCTCGGGCCCGCCCCGGGCGCCCGGTCTCAGGCCCGTCCCCCGGACGACCCGTCCTCAGGCAGCGGGCTCGCGCGCCGGGTCCGGGCGGTCGGGCCGCGGGGCGGTGTCTCGGTCGTCTGGACGATGTCGAACTCCCCGGTCTCCAGACTCGCGGTCACCGACGCCTCGATCTCGAGGTCGGTCGCATCGGGTGCCAGTCGCCGCTCGCGGAGCGTCGCGAGGCGCTTGAACTTGAGGATCTCGAGCACGTAGATCAGGTAGATGCTCGCCGCCGCGACGATCACGCCGAGACCGCCTACGACGATCGACCAGCCGGTATGGAGGTGGCCGTGGTGGTCGGAGTACGGTACGAAGCGCAGTGCCAGAGCCAGTCCGGCGAGCATCAGCGTCCACCCGTAGAGGTAGAAGACCGTCCGCCGGGGACTGAAGCCGATCCGGGCCATTCGGTGGTGGAAGTGCTCGCTGTCGGGCTTATAGACCGGCTGGTGGTACTTGAGCCGCTTGAGCACGACGAACGTCGTGTCGAGGAACGGCACGGCGAGCAGGATCAGCGGCAGGGCGAACGACACGACGACCGGCGTCTTGACCGTCCCCTCGACCGTGAGGACGCCCATCAGCAGGCCGAGCAGGTTCGACCCGCAGTCGCCCATGAAGCTCGACGCCGGCGGGAAGTTGTGGAGTAGGAAGCCGAGCGCCGCGCCGGCGGTCAGCGCCGCCAGGCCGCCGGCCTGGGTCCGCTGGAGGTCGAACGCGATCACCGCGAGGGCGGCCGCGATGATCATGCAGACCCCGGCCGCGAGTCCGTCGACGCCGTCGGAGAAGTTGACGATGTTCATCAGGCCGACCAGCCCGATCGTCGTCAGCGTGCCCCCGGCGTTCGGGAAGTGGAGGGCCCCGACGAACGGCAGCGTGATCAGGTGGACGACGACCCCGGCGTGGACCGCGATCAACGCCGCCGCGATCTGGCCGGCGAGCTTGACGACCGGCGGGAGATCGAAGCGGTCGTCGAGCGCTCCGACCACGGTGATCACGCCCGCGGCGATCAGCACGCCATTCCAAAGCCGGGTCCCCGGCAGGAAGATCAGCCCGCTGACGAGGGCGCCCCCGAAGATCGCAAGGCCGCCGAGCAGGGGCGTGGCACGGGACGAGAGACCACGTTCGCGCGGCTGGTCGACCGCGCCGACGCGCAGGGCAAGGCGCATCGTCAGCGGCGTCAGAACCGCCGCGATCCCCGCGGCCACCAGTAACGCGTAGAGCGCGTCGAGCTCGGTGATCTTCATTGGCGCGGCCCAAGCATCGCAGGGACGGGTCGCCCGCGGGCTAATAATCTCATCAACAGTCGCCCGGCCCGCTCCCCGGCGGCCGACGATCGAGCCGGACGCGGATCTCCTCGGCTGAGAGCGCGCCGGCGCGGACGAGCCGCCACGCGCCCGACGACTCGTACTCGGACAGGTCGACGACGGTCGACGCGACCCCCGGGAGCTCGCCCCCGTCGAGCACGAGGTCGGCCCCGTCGCGGATCGCCTCGGGAACGTCGCCGAGCCGGCGGGCGTCCGGTCCACCCGCGTGGTTCGCGCTCGACTGGAGCAGCGGCCGATCGAGGTCGCCGCCGAGATCAGGGCCGGGCCGGCCGAGCGGGACACGGAGCCCGAGCAGTCCGCCCCCTCCGGCCCCGCTGCCCCCTCCGCCCGCACCGTCCCCGCCGGCCGCACCACCCGCGCCGGCCCCAACGCCCCTGCCGGCCCCAACGCCCCCGCCGGCCCCAACGCCCCCGCCGGCCCCAACCCCCCTTCCGCCCCCACCCGTCCCACAGGCGAGCGGGTAGCGCCCCAGGGGATTGGGGACGAGCGCGGTGACCGGTCCGGGCAGCAGCCGCTCGAGGGCCTCCCGGGTCCGCGGCCCGAGCTCGGCGAGCTCGGCGAACATCGCGTCGACGCTCCCCCAGATCACCGCGGCCGGCTTTCCCTCGTCCCGACCCTTCAGCCTGTACAGCCGCCGGACGGCGTCCGGGTTCTCCGCATCGCAGCCCAGCCCGTAGACCGTGTCGGTCGGGAACACGACGACCCCGCCGGCGGCCACGCAGCGAGCCAACTCGCCGACCCCTGGGCGACCCTCGCCCCCCGACCCCGCCTGGCGACCCTCGCCCCCCGACCCCGCCGAGCGGCCCTCGCCCCCCGACCCCACCGGCCGGCCCTCGGCCCTGGACTCCGGCGGGCGACCGCCCGAACCCGTCACCGGCGGGCCACGACCACCCGCTCGACGCCGGCGAGGTCGCGGCGGGTCTCGACGCTGGGAAACCCGGCCCGACCCAGCAGCTCGACGACGGCCGCGGCCTGTCCGGCGCCGACCTCGAGCCCGAGCAGTGGCGTCGGGGTCGCGGCGACGGCTTCGATCAGGCGCCGGAGCACTACGAGTCCGTCGGCGCCGCCGTCGAGCGCCAGTGCCGGCTCGTGCCGGGAGACCTCGGGCTCGAGGCCGGCGAGGACGGTGGTCGGGATATACGGGGGGTTCGCGAGAATCGCTTCCCACTCGCCCGGCACGCCGTCGAGCAGGTCGGCCTCGTGCCAGTCGACGTCGAGGCCCAGCGCGGCCGCGTTCGATCGCGCGAGGGCGAGCGCGTCGGGGCTGGCGTCCGAGCCGGACACCCTTAGGTCGGGCCGCTCGTCGGCGAGAGCGAGGGCGATCGCGCCGCTCCCGGTCGCAAGGTCGAGGACCCGGGCGCCGATCGCGAGCTCGAGGCCGACCTCGACCAGATGCTCGGTCTCCGGCCGGGGAATCAGGACGCGGGGATCGACGGCCAGCTCGATCCGGCGAAACCCACGCCGGCCGACGATGTAGGCGACCGGCTCACGGAGCACCGACCGCCGCCGGACGAACGACTGGTACCCGCGGACGGCGGCTCCGTCGACCGGCGCCTCAGGGTGGCTGTGGAGCCGGCTGCGGGACACGCCGAGCGCCTCTGCCAGCAGCAGCTCCGCGTCGAGACGCGGGCTCGGCGACCCGCCGGCGGCGATCGCGGTGGCCGCGCCGTCGAGCGCATCCCGGACGCTGACCGCCGTGGCACTCGCCCCGGCCCGGCTCACGCCCCCGCCGGCCGGGCTCTCGCCCCCGCCGGCCCGGCTCTCGCCCCCGCCGGCCCGGCTCACGCCCCCGGCGGCCCGGCTCACGCCCCCGGCGGCCCGGCTCACGTCCTCGCCGGCCCGGCTCACGCGTCGCCGGCCTGGTCGGCCAGCCGGCGGCGCTTCTCCTCGGACTGGAGTCCGCTCGTCAGGTCGCCGAGCTCGCCCTCGAGGACGGCGTCGAGATTGTGGACGGTCAGCTTGATCCGGTGGTCGGTGACCCGCCGCTCGCCGTAGTTGTACGTGCGGATCTTCTCGGCCCGCTCGCCGCTGCCGACCTGCGACCGGCGATCGGCCGCGAGGCCGGCCTGCTGCTCGGCCAGGGCCCGCTCGTACAGGCGGGCCCGCAGCACGCGCAACCCCTTCTCGCGGTTCTGGAGCTGGGACTTCTCGTCCTGCATCGAGACGACGATCCCGCTCGGCTTGTGCGTGATCCGGACGGCCGAGTCCGTCGTGTTGACCGACTGGCCGCCGGGGCCGCTGGAGCGGTAGACGTCGATCGTCAGGTCGCCGGGGTCGACGTGGATGTCGACGTCCTCGGCCTCGGGGAGGACGGCGACGGTCGCCGTCGACGTGTGGATCCGACCCTGCGACTCGGTTGCCGGAACCCGCTGGACGCGGTGGGTGCCGCCCTCGAACTTGAACACCGAGTACGCGCCGTCGCCCTTGATCGCGAACGTGTACTTCCCCTCGCCGATGTCCATCGGCTCGGTCTGGAAACCGAGCCGCTCGGCGTAGCGGACGAGCATCCGGTAGATGTCGGCCGCCCACAGGCCGGCCTCGTCGCCGCCGGCGCCGCCCTGGATCTCGACGATCACGTTCTTGTCGTCGTTGGGGTCGCGCTCGACCATCGCCAGGCGGATCTCCTCCTCGACCTCCTCGATCCGGGCGACCGACGTCTCGAGCAGCTCACGGAGCTCGTCGTCCTCGCCGTCGACCAGCAGCTCGGCCGCGCCGGCCGCGTCGTCGCGAGCCCTGCGCCACTCACGGGCGAGCACGGCGGCCGGCTCGAGCTGGCTGTAGGCCCGGCCGATCTCGGCGTAGTGCTGGCGATCGCCGGCGATCACCGACGGGTCGTTGAGGGCGTTGCCGAGCTCGGCGAAGCGGGCTTCGATCTGCTCGATCAGGGACTCGATGACCGAGCCGACCATCACGCGACGACCTCGAGCCCGACGAGCTGCTCCGGCGTGTTGACGTCGTCCTTCTCCTCGTCGAGCACGGCCTCCAGCGCGGCGATCGCCACGGCGAGCTGGGTCAGGTCAGGCTCGCGGGTCGTCAGCCGCTGGAGGGCGAGGCCCGGGCTCATCACGATCTGGACCCACCGCCGCCGGCGGTTGCGCCCGGCGAACTTGATCGCCTCGAACGACAGGCCGACGATCAGGGGGATCCCGAGGATCCGCGTCGCGACCAGCCAGTACCAGGCCGGGAGTCCGAGCGGGGCGAAGACGAAGATCGAGATCACCATCACGATCAGCAGGAAGCTCGTCCCGCACCGGGGATGCAGGCGGGAGAAGCCCTGGGCGTTCTCCGGCGTCAACGGCCGGCCGGCCTCGTAGCAGGAGATCGTCTTGTGCTCGGCCCCGTGGTACTCGAAGACCCGTCGGAGGTCCCGCAGGCGCGAGAGGAGCAGGAGGTAGCCGAGGAAGATCCCCGTCCGCAGGAGACCCTCGACCAGCCAGAAGAGGGTCGACGAGTGCAGGCGGGATTTGATCAGGCTGGTCAGGCCGACCGGGGCGACGAAGAACAGGCCGATCGCGAAGATCATCGAGACGACCACGGTCCCAGCCCAGACCCCGCCGGAGATCTCGTCGTCCGCGTCGGGCAGCTGGGCGCTCGCCGAGATGTTCAGCGCCCGCATCCCGACGGCCAGCGACTCGCCGAGGGCGACGACACCCCGGACGAGCGGGAGGCGCATCCACCGGTGGCGGCGCAGGGGCGAGTCGAGCGGGAAGATGCGAACCTCGATCCCGCCGGTCGGAATCTCCCGCTGGTCGCTGTCGAGCTGCTCGTCGGTCGGCTTGCGGACGGCGATCGCCCACGTCCGGACGCCGCGCATCATCACGCCCTCGAGCACCGCCTGACCCCCGACCGGGGCGTCACGCGTCGCGTTCAGGGTCTCCTGCGAGTCACGCACCGGCGTGGAGCCCGACTCGACCAGATCGGCCGGCACGACAGGCACCGAGACCTCGGACCGGCTCGGCGCGGCCACGCCCTACCGCGATGCGGCGGCGCGCTGGCGGCTCTTGGCGACCCGGCGCTGGAAGCGCTCGACTCGACCGCCGGTGTCGACCAGCTTCTGCCGACCCGTGTAGAACGGGTGACAGTTCGAGCAGATCTCGACCTGGATGTCGCTCTTCGTCGAGCGGGTCGTGAACTCGTTGCCGCACGTGCAGCGGACGTGGGCTTCTGTGTAGTTGGGGTGGATCTCGGTGTTCATCGGACTACACAGTGTAGCGACCCCGTTTCGAGACCGGCTTCTTCCGCTGGCCGCCCACGGCGTGAGCACGTCGGCTCGCCGCAGGCGCCGCCGAGGCACTCGGGCGGGACGACGGGCCCGATCGCCCGGAAGCCAGGGCTCAGCGGATTCCGGCCCGCGAGATCGACACGCCGCCGGCCGCGGGGTCCGGGAGCTGGGCCGGCTCGGCACACGAGACGGTCGTCCGCGTCGACCGCTTGATCACGTGGCGGCCGGCGTCGAGCCACCGGTAGCCGACCTGGACGCGGAACGACGCCGGCGCGGTGAGGCTGGTGACCTCCTGGCTGTAGTTGAAGATCCCGATCCCCACGGCCGACGTCTCCCAGACGCCGAAGCCGGGCACGCCGGTGACGAGGCGGTAGCCGCCTGCGCCGGGTGTCCGCTCGTAGAGCGCCAGGCGCAGCGACATCTGCTGGGTGCCTGGGGTCGCGACCATCTGCGCGGCGAACGTCGCGTACCGGTCGAGCAGGTCGGCGGCCGTGTGGCACGCGGCCAGGCTCGCCGTCGTCTTCCCGGGGACCGGCGTCGGGGTCGGGCTCACGGTCGTCGGCGGCGTCTCGGCGAGGGCCGGCAGCGCTGCTCCGCCGAGGCCGGCCGCCGCGGCGATCGTGGCTGCCGCCAGGAGGATCGCCCGGCGGGCGTGGGCGCGGCCGGGGCCGGGGGATCGGGGAGTGTGCATCGCGAAGGCTTGAACACCGAACGCCCACCGAGGTTGCGGTGGTAAGACGATGTTTACGCGATCGGCTTGGAGCTCTCGGCGATCGCCAGCATCTGGCGGTTGGTGAGCTTCGTGTCCTCGGTGTTGTTGAGCCAGTAGACCGCGTGGCCCCCCCGCCACGAGACGACCCGGATGTGGCTGCCGTCGAGGTAGACCCCGTACGTCCGGCCGCCGATTCGCCGGGTCTGGTGCGCGCCGGCGAGAATCGGCGGGGTCAGCCAGTTCGTGCCCTCCACGCCGTAGAACTCGCCGACCAGGCCGCGGGAGATCGAGATCACGTAGGCCGCGTGCTTGACGCCCTTCTCGTCGCGCAGGGTGTACGCCCGGACGTCGTCGGGCGAGTAGCCGCTCTGGAGGCGCAGGCGGGGCTCGAACATCCTGATCGGCATCCCGACCGACGCGACGTTCGCCAGGCCGATGTCGCTCTGCGGGGTCGCCGTGAGCCCGAGCGTCGCGACCGTCCTCGCGGACGTCGCCCCCTCCAGTCTGACCGTCGGAACCGTGATCTTCGACGGCGGGTTCCCGTTCAGGAAGTCCGATACGGTCGCCTGGATCTGGGCCGGCGACGCCTCGACGTAGCTGCCGCCGCCGATCACCACGTTCGGGTCCGCCTGGAAAGTGACCTGGCGGATCGGCCGGCCGAGCGAGAAGGCCGCCAGCGTGAACAGATGAAAGATCTGGGCCGTCCCGTGGATGTCGGTCGCCACGGCACTGTGCAGCGCCCGCAGGAGGAGGTCCTCCTTGTCGAGCAGGCCCTGCACGCCGATCTGCTGCTTGGCCTGGCGGACGAAGTCCTGCTGGCGGGCGACCCGCACGAAGTCCGAGTCGGTGTGCCGGTAGCGAACGTAGTCGAGCGCCGGCTGCCCGCACAGCTGCTGGTAGCCCGGCTGGATGTCGATGCTCGAGTAGTCGGTCGCGACCGTCCCGATGTTCAGGTTGTAGTAGTGGCGGTCGACGTAGACGTAGACGCACCCGATCGCGTCGATCAACTTCCGAAAGCCGGCGAAGTTGACCGAGATGATGTGGTTGATCTGGATCCCCGGCAGCGTGCTCTCGACGGTCTTCGCGGCCAGCGACACCCCGCCGAGCGTGTACGCGGCGTTGATCTTCTGCCGGCTGACGGCCCCCGCGGCCGTCGTGATCGTCGTGTAGAGGTCCCGGGGAACCGACAGCTCGGACGTCTGGTGGTGGCTCGGGTCCATCCGGATCAGCAGCATCGTGTCCGAGTGCGGCGGGTTGTTCCGGTCGGCGACGTCCTGCGAGAGCTTGCGGGCGTCGGTCCCGATCACGAGGATCGTCTCCGCGCTGCCGGCCTGGGCCGGCGTGATCACGCCGGCCGACGTCTCGAGCGTCGCCGGGCCGATCAGGTCGGCGACGTGCTTGACCTCGAGCAGCACGGTCGCCGCGGCCGCCGTCGCGCTGAGCAGGACGATCGCCAGGCTGCCAAGCAGAAACTTCTTCCACAGGCCCGGTGTCCGCGGGCCGATCTCGAACGGCGTCACGACACCGCGCCTGCGCGGTCGGGCCGCTCAGCCGTGGGTCGCCGTGCAGGCGTCGAGGACCGGGGCGCCGCGCGAGCCCCAGACGGCTCGAGCATTACCCCGCAACCGTCGGCCCACCCGACACCGGCCAGAAGAAACAGACCGCGCAACGCGCGTCAGGTTATCCGGTAGAGCGGACCGTCGCCCCCCTCCGGGGTCGTCAGGCGGCCGCCCTTCGCGGTGATCGCGCCGCACTGGACGCAGTTGGTGTAGTTGACGATCACGTCCACCCGATCGACGGAGCCCTCCGGCGGGTCGGGCACCTCGTAGACGCCGGCCGGGCACATCCACCGCCACGTCTCGGCCACCGCCCGGGGGACGTCGCGCCGCACGCGGATGTGATTGGGCGCGTCGTCGCGGGTCGCGTTCCCGGTGATGAAGACGCTCGACAGCTTGTCGAACGTGTACTTCCCGTCCGGCTTGGGATATCCGGCCTGCCGGTTGCCGACGAACATCGGCTGGTCCGCATCCCGGTGGTTGCGCCACCGGCCGCCGGGGAACCGTCCGCCGGTCGCGAGCATCGCGTTGACGGCCGCCCCGCCGACGACGAGCCCCCGGTAGAACGGCTGGCGCATGTTCCTGGTCCGGTGGAGGTCCCGGGCGATCACCGACTCGTCGACGGCCGTCTGGTAGGCGTCGAGGTCGGTCGATCCGGCCTTCAGGGCCGCGAAGATCGCGTCGGCCGCGAGCATCCCCGACTTGATCGCGTAGTGGATGCCCTTCAGCTCGGGCACGTTGACCATTCCCGCGCCGTCGCCGGTGATCGCCAGGCCGGGCGCTGTCAGCCTCGGCATCGCCCAGTAGCCGCCCTCGGGGATCGCCTTCGCCCCCCAGGCGATCCGCTCACCCCCGTCGAGGATCCCCCGGATCAGCGGGTGGAGCTTGAACTGCTGGAGGACGTCGTGGACCGAGAACGTCGCGTCGGCGTAGTCGAGGCCGGCGACGAAGCCGATCGACACGCGGTTCTCGCCCATCGGGTAGACCCACGACCCGCCGAACTCGTGGTAGCGCCGGGGCGTCCGCAGCGGCCAGCCCAGCGTGTGGATCACCTTCGTGAGGGGCTTCGGGACCTCCCAGACCTCCTTGACCCCGAGCGACCAGACCTGCGGCTCGGCGTCGTCGGCGAGGCCGAAGCCGCGGATCGCCGCGCCGGTCAGGTGACCCCAGCCTCCCTCGGCGAGGACCGTCGCCTTCGCCGTGACGTCGGACCCCGGCTCGAAGTTGCGCTGCGGCTGGCCGTCCCGCCCGCGGCCCTTGTCGCCCGAGCGGACGCCGAGGACGACTCCGTCGGTCACGAGCAGCTGGGTCGCGGCCGTCTCGGTCAGGACGTACGCGCCGGCCTCCTCGGCCCGTTCGGCCATCCACCGGCAGAGCTCGGAGACCGAGACGATCTGGTTGCCGTGGTTGCGGAAGTTCGGCGGGACGACCGGCAGGCGGATCGCCCGCTTCTCGTTGGCCATGAAGTAGACGGCCTCGCCCGGGACGTCGCCGTAGCTCGGCCAGTCCGTGCGGGTGTGGTCGGGGAACAGCTCCTCGAGCGGGCCGGGGCGCATCACCGCGCCTGAGAGGTTGTGCCCGCCGCAGACCTTGGCCTTCTCGATCACGGCGACCGGGACCTCGCCGAGGCTCTCGAGCAGCTGGGGGTCGTCTGCGAGCAGTTGGAGCAGGCGGTTGGCCGCTGCGAGGCCGGCCGGGCCGCCGCCGACGATCGCCACGCCGACGTCGATCCGGTCGTCCTCGGGGTCAAGCTCACCCTTGATGAACTCCTTGGCCGGATCGACCGGCGGCGGGTAGTCGGCGGGGGCGCGGGGAGTGTCGCCGCGGGGCGGGGCCTGGCTCACGGTCGCGCCTGCGCCTGCGCCTCAGCCCCGGCCCCGGGCTCGGCCTCGGCCAGCGGCGGGCTGCGGGTGGTGTGCGGTGTATTCACAATCGTGTGCGAACACCGTTCGCATCCGAACACCGTTCGCATCCGGACACCGTTCGCGAACACCGTTCGAGCGCGAACACGTTCGTTGAGCGTTTCGCGCGGTCCACGTCGTCTGTCGGGAGAGCAACGGACCGGGCCGGTCAACCCGCTCGGCTCTTCAGCGCCTCGGTCAGCTTGGGGAGGATCTTGTTGAGATCGCCGACGACGCCGAGGTCGGAGAACTCGAAGATCGGGGCGTTGGCGTCCTTGTTGATCGCGACGACGTTCTCCGACCCCTGCATGCCGACCTTGTGCTGGATCGCCCCGGAGATCCCGGCCGCGAGGTAGAGCTTGGGCGAGACGGTCTTGCCGGTCTGGCCGATCTGCGCGGCGTACGGGTACCAGCCGGCGTCGACGACCGCCCGGGTCGCGGCGACCGCGCTGTTGGAGCCGAGCGCGGCGGCCAGCGCCTCGCACAGGTCGAAGCCCTCGGCCCGGCCGAGGCCGCGACCACCGGCGACGAGGATCTCGGCGCCCTCGATGTCGACGTCAGCTCCCCGCTGCTCGCCCCGGCTGATCATCGTCGCCCGGGTCGAGAAGGCCGAGAACTCGACCGCGACGTCCTCCACCTCGGCCGCAGGCGCGACCTCGTCGGGATGGGCGATCTCGAACGCGTTGAGCCGGGCGATCACGATTCCGACGGCGCTCCGGTAGGAGATCTCCGAGATCGCCGTGTCCCCGAGGATCGGTCGCTCGGCGACCAGCTTCCCGTCGACGACCCGGACGCCCGTGACCTCCATCGCGACCCCGGCCTCCAGGCGGGCCGCCAGGCCAGCGCCGATCTCGAAGCCGAGCAGGCCGCCGCCGAACATGGCGTAGGCGATCCCGTCTCGCCTGAGCACCGCGGCCATCGCGTCGACGACGGGTTGGGCGAGCCCCTCGGGCCCGGCGACCCGGTAGACCTTGGTGATCCCGTAGCTCCCGAGCCCGGCGCACAGCTCGGTGCTCGCGGTGTCGCCGACGACGATCGCCTTCGCCTCGCCGCCGAGCGCGCCGGCCAGGCGGACGGCCTCACTGACGGCGCCGAGCGAGTTCTTGTTGAAGGCTCCGTCATAGTGGAGCGCGTAGACCAGGATGTCCGTGCTCATCGCCGGTCGCTCCCGGCTGCTCGTGCAAGACCCCGCATCAGATCAGCTTCCTCTCGGCCAGCCAGCTGACGATTCGCTCGACGGTCTCGGTCGTGTCGTCGTCCTCGATGATCTCCCCCGCCGCCTTCTGCGGCGGCGCCTTCGCCCCGGTCCAGACGGCGCCCGAGTGCTCGCCCCCGACCCGCGTCGCGTCGATCTCGGCGTCGGCGACCGACAGCGTGTCCAGCTGCTTCTTCTTCGCGCCCATGATCGCCTTCAGCGACGGGTAGCGGGGCTCGTTGATCGCGTCGCCGACCGAGATCACCGCCGGCAGCGTCACGGCCACGGTGTCGTAGCCGTACTCGGCCTGACGCTCGCACCGCAGGCGGGCTGGCTCGCCGTCCGCGGCCGCCTCGACGTCGAGCTTGACGACCTGGGTCAGCGACGGCATCTCGAGGTGGTCGGCGACGACCGCGCCGACCGTGTAGCACTCGCCGTCGTCTGACTGCTGGCCCAGCAGGACGATGTCCGGCTGCTCGCGGCGCAGCGCCTGGGCGAGGGCGTAGCCGGTCGCGGCGACGTCCGACCCGGCGAGCGCTTCGTCGCTCAGGTGGACCGACCGGTCGGCTCCGAGCGAGACGGCCTTATGGAGGGCGCGAACCGCGCTCGGCGGGCCCATCGTCACGGCGACGATCTCCTCGATCTCGAGCACCCCGCCCTCCTTGATCTGCATCGCCGCCTCGATCGCGTGGGTGTCGTACGGGTTGAGGTTCCGCTCGCCCGTCCGATCCATCCGACCGGTTGCCGGATCGATCCGCTTCTGGACGGCGGCGTCCGGCACCTCTTTGACCAGGACGCAGATTTTCATGTCGTATGACTCCTCATCGAGAAAAGGGGGTTGCATCGACCGGGTTCGGATCGCCTTGGATCGGATCGCTTTCGGGATCGCCAGACGAATCGTAGCGCCGCCGTTGACTGACGAGTCAGTCGGCCGCCTGACCGGCCGGCTGCGGGCCTCGTGACGAGCTCCTGACGGACGGCTCCCCGCGGGGTTCCCTGCTGCCGGCCAAGCCCGTCCGGCCGTGGCCAACCGCCCGTCGATCGCCGCGGCGACCGGTCAGCCGACGGCGGCTACGGCTTCCCGGATGTAGTCGACGATCGCCTGGGTCGAGGCTCCCGGCGTGAACACCTCGGCGACGCCGAGCCGCTTGAGCTCGGGGATGTCGTCGGCCGGGATCGTCCCGCCGACCGTGATCACGACGTCGTCGATCCCCTGGGCGTGGAGCAGGTCGACGACCCTCGGGACGAGCGTCATGTGGGCTCCTGAGAGGATCGACAGGCCGACTGCGTCGGCGTCCTCCTGGATCACGGTCTCGACGATCTGCTCGGGCGTCTGGTGGAGGCCGGTGTAGATGACCTCCATGCCGGCATCCCGCAGTGCCCGGGCGATGATCTTCGCTCCCCGGTCGTGCCCGTCGAGGCCGGGCTTGGCGACCACGACCCGGATCTTCTTGTCGGTTGCGTAGTCAGGGTCGGGCATACCGGATTGGCGCCTGACAGTCCAGCCGGCCGGCGCGGGCGCATTCTAGTCGACCTCGGCCGTTTCCCCCTTGTCCGCGCCGGACGCGGCCGAGTCCCTCGTCGCGGACGACCCCCGAAGAACGGCTGCGGATCAGGGCTCGGGCATCCGGCAGATCACGGACTCGTCTGGGGGTCATCCCGCCTAGCCGATCCAGCCGACGGCGGCGACAATCCCGAACATGGCAACTCACCTCAGCGACACGCCGACCAACCCGCCGAGCCTCCCGGTGGCGCTGACCCGAGCCCGCGACGGGCGGTGGCTGGCCGGCGTCTGCGCCGGCCTCGCCCGGGACCGGGATCTCCCGCTCCGCCAGGTCCGGGCCGCGTTCGTCCTGGCGGCGATCGTCGGCGGCGTCGGCGTGCTCGCGTACCTCGCGTGCTGGCTGATCATCCCAGCCGACACCGACGACGAGACGGGGGCGGCCGGAACGCGGGGGATCGTCATCCTCGCGCAGGGGTGTGCCGCCTGCGTCGGGCTCGCAACGTTGGCCGCGGCCGGGGCCGCGGCCACGATCTTCGGCTTCGGCTGGGCTGTGCTCGCAATCGCCGCCGCCGTCCTCGTCGGAGCGCTCGTCAGCTGGCCGCGGGTCGGCGTCGCCTGGGCCCTGCTGCCGATCGTCGCCCTCGTCCTCCCGGCGCTGGCGATGACGATCGGCGGGGTCAAGCTCGCCGCCGAGAGCCGGGACGCGGCGATCGCCCCGCAGTCGGTCGCAGATCTCCCGACCGGCGGCTACCGATCCGGCCTGGGGTCGCTGCTCGTCGACCTCCGTCACACGGCGTTCCCGGCGACGGGGAACGTCACGTTGCGGATCGACGCCGGGATTCGGCGGACGATCGTCGCCCTCCCGGCCAACCGGTGCGTCTACGTCGACGTGCACTACGACGTCGTCCCGTTCGCCGCCCGCCTCGCCTCGATCCTCCGTGGCCGGGGCGCGCCGTTCTCGGGCGTCACCCTGTTCGGCGACGTCCACGGCTCCCGGTCCGGCGAGGCTGGGAACGTCCCGAGCCCGACCCCGAGCCCGAGCCCGAGCCCGACCCCGACGGGGAGTCCGATCCTGACGATCGACTTCCACTCGGCCGGCGGCAGCCTGTACGCCCGCGACTATCCCGATGATGTCGACCCCCAGTTCGAGCCCGACTGGCCGGGATACCCGGTGACGCTCGAGCCGCGGCCGGACATCACCGGCACGCCACCGGCCGGCGCCAGGCGGCTGATCGACGGATGGCTGCTGCGCCGGCGGGTCCAGTCGGCCTCGGCGGCCGCGCTCGATCGACTGATTCCCGGGCCGTGCGGGACGGCCGCCGGCCAGCCACCCGCGGGCCTGGCGACCGGCGCGGCGACGAACGAGCGGTACTTTCCGCAGTACGTGCCGGTCGGCTCGTCGTTCGCGACCGTGTCCCAGCCGCCGCAGTCCGCGTCGCAGGCGACCGGCGGCGTGCCGCGCCCACCCAAGGTACCCGTGGCACCTGCTGCGCCGGTCGCCGGCTCGCCGGCGAGCGCTGGGACTGCGGCGCCGACGGGCGGCTCGAAAGTCTCGGCCGCGGCGCCGGTCGCCGGCTCCGCGAGATCCGGCGCAGCCGCGGTCGGCGCTACCCGGAAAACCGCCAGACGGACAGCCTCGACTCGGCCCACGGCGTCCCGGGCGCGGCGGGGCCGGCGATGACCGCGCTGGCAGAAGCGGCCCGCGGAACCCGGGCGGGGGATCCGGTGTGGAGGGCGACTGCGCTCGCCGGTGCGGCGCTGGTCGCCGGGCTGGCGATCGGCCTCGGCGATCCCGCGGATCGCGTCCTGGCGGCTTCGGTCTCGCTGTCGGGCGTCGTCGTCGCCGCGTTCCTCCTGCTGCCTCGCGCCGCTCGAGTCGTCCGCGGGCACGCGGCACCGGGGATCGTCGGCCTGGTCGCGCTGCTGGCGGTGGCGTGGTCGCTGATCAGGCAGGTCGGCTTCGGCCACCACGCCTTTCCGGCCGGCGTCCCGGGGCTCAGGGTGGTCGGGGCGATCTGGGGCGCCGGGCGGGCGGCCTTCGTGCCACTGGTGCTGATGACGCTGGCCGTGACCGGCGGCCTGGTGCTGATCGCCGACTCCCTGCGCGCCCGGATCAGCGCAACCGGCACGGCCGTCCGGGCGCCGTGGCAGCGGCTGACCGGGAGCTCGCGAAGCTCGACTGGGGTGCCGTGGCGGGCGATCGCCGGGGTTCTCCTGATCGCGTGGGCCGCCTTCCTCGGAATCGGCCTCGCCGGACGGTACGTGGCCGACGACCGAGCGCTGCAGATCCTCCTCCTCGTGCTGGTCGCCGGCGGCGCGGCGGTCGCGATCGGCACCCCGCTGCTGATCGCCGCGCTCGCCCGGGTCGACCGCGACCAGGCCGATCAGGCGCGCGAGGACGAGCGCCAGCGGTTCGCCGCCCACCTCCACGACTCGGTGCTCCAGACGCTGGCGCTCGTCCAGCGCCAGGCCGGCGACCCGGTCGCCGTGGCTCGTCTCGCCCGCCGCCAGGAGCACGCCCTCCGGGCGTGGATGGCCGGCGAGGCCGAGCTCACGAGCGAGACCCTGAGCGCCGGGCTGCGGGGGGCCGTCGCGGAGGTCGAGGACGAGCACGGGATCGCGATCGAGCTGTCGGTGATCGGCGATCGCCGACTCGACGGCGCCGGCGAGGCGCTGGCAGCCGCGACGCGCGAGGCACTGCGCAACGCCGCGCGGCACGCCGGGCCCGGCGTGCGGGTGTTCGTCTTCGCCGAGCTCTCAGCCACCGGAGCCGAGGTCTTCGTCCGCGACGAGGGAGGCGGCTTCGAGCTCGACGGCGTGCCCAGCGAGCGCCGGGGAATCCGCGACGCGATCGTCGGGCGGATGGCCGGCGTCGGCGGTCACGCGTCGGTCGAGTCGTCGCCGGGCGAGGGCACCGAGATCGCCTTGAAGATCGGCCGGCTCCAGTGACCACCGAGCGGATCCGCGTCGTCGTGGTCGACGACCACCAGCTCTTCCGGGCCGGCGTCCGCGCCGAGCTGGCCGGCCGGTGCGAGGTCGTCGGCGAAGCCGCAGCCCCGGCCGAGGCGATCGCCGTGATCGGCGAGACGCATCCCGACGTCGTCCTGCTCGACGTCCACCTGCCCGACGGCGGCGGGGTCGCCGTGCTCCAGGCGCTGGCGGCAACCGCCGATCCACCCCGCGTGCTCGCCCTCTCGGTGTCCGACGCCGCCGGTGACGTCGTGCCGATGATCCGGGCCGGGGCGCTCGGGTATGTGACGAAGACGATCGACACTGCCGCCCTCGTCGAGGCGGTCGAGCGGGTCGCGGCCGGGGATGCTTACTTCAGCCCGCGCCTGGCGGCCTTCGTCCTCGAGGCGTTCAGCGCCCCCGGCGAGCCGTTGCTCGCTCCGGCGGCCGCGGTCCAGGCCGCCGACGATCCGCTGGTCACGCTGACCCCGCGCGAGCGGGAGGTTCTCCACCATCTGGCTCGCGGCTACGCCTACAAGCGCATCGCCCTCCGTCTGGGGATCAGCTCGCGGACGGTCGAGTCGCACGTCGGCGCCGTCCTGCGCAAGCTCCAGCTCACCTCACGACACGAGATCAGTCACTGGGCGGCGACCCGCGGGCTGATCGGGGAGCCCGACGGAGGTGAGGACGCCTCGTAGTCGTGGTGCCGGTCCCCGGGGTGGGCTCCCCCGGCGGAACGAGAGGCCGCGGTTTCGCTGCTTGCCGGACCGACAAGCCGTGGAGAGGGATGATCTTCTGAGAAAGTAGCTGTCTGACTCGGGCAGCTACCTGCGCCAAGCAACCCGCAGCAGCGTCTCTATCAACCCAGCCCGGTGGAGGTCGATCAAGAAGATCCCACCCGTCCTGACCGGCGTCCAACGCCATCAAGTCCGCGCCCGGCCCGCCCCGCCCCGTGCCGCCCGCGGGCGAAGAAACCCCCGCCTAGAAGACCGGCGACTCGGTGTAGACGCCGAAGACCTGCTGGAGGGACTCGATGATCTCTCCCTCGCTGGCATGGACCCGGGCGCAGTCGATCAGAGCGGGCATCAGGTTCGTCGCGGTCGCGGCCTCTCCGCGGAGCGTCGTCAACGACCGCTCGACGGCGGCGGCGTCGCGACGCGCGCGAACGGCCTGGAGCCGGCCGATCTGCTTGCGCTCGAGGTCGGGGTCGATCCGCAGGAGCTCCATCCTGTCGTCGCCGGCCTCGGTATGCGCGTTGACGCCGATCACGACCCGGTCACCGGCATCGATCGCCTGCTGGAGCTCGAACGACGCGTCGGCGATCTCCCGCTGGGGGTAGTTGCGCTTGACGGCCTCGACCATCCCGCCGAGCTCGTCGATCTTCGCGAAGTACCCGTAGGCCTCGCGTTCGAGCTCGTCGGTCAACGACTCGACGAGGTAGCTGCCGCCGAGCGGATCGGGCGTGCTGGCGGCGCCCGTCTCGTGGGCGATGATCTGCTGGGTTCGCAGGGCGACGCGGACGGCCTGCTCGGTCGGCAGGGCCATCGCCTCGTCGTAGCTGTTGGTGTGGAGCGACTGGGTTCCGCCGAGCACGCCGGCGAGGGCCTCGATCGCCGTGCGTACGATGTTGTTGAGCGGCTGCTGGGCGGTCAGGGAGACGCCGGCGGTCTGCGTGTGGAAGCGCATCTGCCATGACCGGGGGTTCTTCGCGCCGTACGTGTCGCGCAGCTCGCGGGCCCAGACCCGGCGGGCGGCCCTGTACTTGGCGATCTCCTCGAAGAAGTCGATCTGGGCGTTGAAGAAGAACGACAGGCGGGGTGCGAAGTCGTCGATGTCGAGGCCGCGTTCGATCGCCTGCTCGACGTAGGTGAAGCCGTCCTTCAGCGTGAAGGCCAGCTCCTGGGCGGCCGTGGATCCGGCCTCGCGGATGTGGTAGCCGCTGATCGAGATCGGGTGCCAGCGGGGCATGTGGCGGGTGCACCACTCGATCATGTCGCCGCACAGGCGCATCGCCGGGTCGACGGGGAAGCACCACTCCTTCTGGGCGATGTACTCCTTGAGGATGTCGGCCTGGATCGTCCCCGACAGGTGCTCGGGGCCGGTCGGATGGGCGGGGTCGAGCTCGGCGGCGACGACGTAGTAGGCGAGCATCACGGCGGCCGGCGCGTTGACGGTCATCGAGACCGACACCTCGCCGAGATCGATCCCGGCGAACAGGGTCGCCATGTCGTCGAGCGTGTCGACGGCGACGCCCTCGCGGCCGACTTCGCCGAGCGACTTGGGGTGATCGGAGTCATGGCCCATCAGGCTCGGCATGTCGAAGGCCGTGCTGAGGCCGGTCTGTCCGTGGGCGAGCAGGTAGCGGAAGCGCTCGTTGGTCTCCTCGGCCGTCCCGAACCCCGCGAACTGGCGCATCGTCCAGAGCCGGCCGCGGTACATCGTCTCGTGGATCCCGCGGGTGTACGGGTATTCACCGGGGAGGCCGATCGAAGGCTGGGGCGAACCGGGGTCGGGGAGATCGGCCTCGGTGTAGAGCGGCCGGATCGGCGTACCCGAGAGCGTCGTGGCCGGAGCGCTCGACCGGGCCGCCGGGGCTTTGACGTCGCCTGCCATTACCAAAGAGTGTAGGCCGGCACCGGTCGACGGTTACTCGCGACCCCGGCCGCTCCCCCGCCGGCCGATCGCCAGGCCGCCGCCGAGCCCGGCGACCGCGGCCACACCGAGGGCGGCGACTCGCCTGATCAGACGACCGCGACGGGCGTAGCGGAGCACCGGCCAGCCCTCGAGGGCGGCGAGCCGGGCGAGTTCGGCGTCGGGATTGACGGCCACGGGATGGCCGACGGCCCGGAGCATCGGGAGGTCGGACGCCGAATCCGAGTAGGCGTAGGACTCGCCGAGTGAGATCCCCTCGGCGGCGGCGAGCTCGGCGATCAGCGTGGCCTTGCCGGCGCCGTAGGCGAACGGACCGCCCGGCCGGCCGGTGTAGACGCCGTCGAGGATCTCCGAGCGGGAGCCGATCGCCCCGTCGAAGCCGAGCACGAGCGCCATCAGGTCGGCCATCTCCTGGGACGCGGCGGTACAGATGTAGATCGGCCGGCCGGCGTCCTGGTGGGCGTGGGCGAGGGCGAGGACCTCGGGGTAGAGGTTCGGGATCACGCCGCCGAGGACGTGGTGGCTGAGACGGTGGAGATCGCGGGTCGCAAGCCCGGCGAGCATCGCGCCGACCCGCTCGCGGACGTCGTCGGCGAGCGCGTCGGTCGACCCGCGCAGTCGGAAGCGGACGTTGATCGCGAGGTCGCCGACCAGTCGGCGCCGTGTGACGATTCCGGCGCCGTACGCCGCCCGGATGAAGTGGATCCCCGACGATCCGGCGATCAGCGTGCGATCGAGGTCGAAGAAGGCGGCCGGCCGGGCGTCAGCTATCCGTCGACCCTCACGATCACGGCATCGCCCTGACCGCCGCCCGAGCAGATCGCCGCGCAGCCGAGTCCGCCGCCGCGCCGGCGGAGCTCGAGGACCAGCGTGGCGATGATCCGGGCGCCGGACGCGCCGATCGGGTGGCCGAGGGCGACGGCCCCGCCGTTCACGTTGACGCGGTCCTCGGGAATCCCGAGCATCCGGATCGAGTTGAGCGTGACCGACGCGAAGGCCTCGTTGATCTCCCAGAGATCGATCTCGTCGACCTCGAGGCCGGCTCGGGCGAGCGCCTTGCGGGCGGCGAGCGCCGGGGTCTGGGCGAGGTTGGCGAAGTCGCCGGCGACCTGGGCCTGGGCGATCAGCTCGGCGAGGACCTCCTTGCCGTTGTCGCGGGCCCACGCGTCGCTCGCGAGGACGATCGCGCCGGCGCCGTCGTTGACACCCGGGGCGTTGCCGGCCGTGTGCGTCCCGTCGGGTGTGAAGATCGGGCGCAGGCGGGCGAGCGTGTCGAGTGTCGTCCCGCGCCGGGGGGACTCGTCGGTCTCGACGAGGGTCTCGGTCTTCGGAGTCCTGACGGGGACGGCGACGATCTCCTCGGCCATCCGGCCGTCGTCGATCGCCTGGATCGCGAGCACGTGTGAGCGCAGCGACCAGCGATCCATGTCGGCTCGGGTCATCTCGAGCTCGGCGGCCACCTCGCTCGCCTCCTGGGCCATGTGCTTGCCGGAGAAGGGGTTGGTCAGGCCGTCCTTGAGCATCGCGTCGAGCGCCTGGGCGTCGCCCATGCGAAAGCCGAAACGGGCGCCGGGGAGCATGTACGGGGCGCTGGACATCGACTCCATCCCCCCGCCGACGCCGACCTCGACCTCGCCGGAGCGGATCGCCATGTCGAGGATCGCGACGGCCCGGACGCCGGAGGCGCAGACCTTGTTGATCGTCTCCGAGCTGACCTCCTTCGGAACGCCGGCCTTGATCTGGGCCTGGCGCGAGGGAATCTGGCCCTGTCCGGCCTGGAGCACCTGGCCCATCACGACGTGGTCGACCTGATCGGGCTCGACGTCGGCCCGGTCGAGGGCGGCGCGGATCGCGACGCCGCCGAGGTCGGTCGCATCGAGCGAGGCGAGGCCGCCGCCGAGCTTGCCGATCGGGGTGCGGGCGGCGCCGAGGATCACGGTCTTGGGCATCAGTCTCTGCGTCTCCACGATCGGTGGCTGGCACGCAATCCTAGGCGAAGCGGGCGCACGAAATGAGCTACGCGCGCGATATGCTCGGCCGATATGAACGCGTCCGCAACGACCAGCGCACCAGTCGAAACCCAGGCCGACACGATCGTCGTCGGGGTCTTCGAGGGGAAGAACGTCGCCCACGACGTCGACGACGGCGCCCTCCAGGGGCTGCTCGAGTCGGGCGAGGCCAAACGCAGCTTCAAGCACCTCGCGCTGACCCACGCGGCCGGCAAGCGCTGGCTGCTGGTGGGCCTCGGCAAGCGCGACGATTTCGACGCCGAGCGGGCTCGCGTGCTCGCGGCGGTGGCCGCCAACCGGGCGGCCGAGCTCGGCAGCGCGAGCATCTGCTGGGAGCTCCCCCACCACGTCGGCGACGACGTCCCGGGCGCGCTGGTCGAGGGGACGGCACTGGCGACGTACCGCTTCGACCAGTACAAGTCGGTCCCCGAGCGCGCGGAGGATCGCCCGCCGCCGCCGCTGGGCGAGCTGATCGTCTCGGCCCACCACGACATTGCCGACCAGGTCGCCCGGGCAGCGGTCATCGCCGAGGCGGTGAACGCGGCCCGCACACTTCAGAACTCGCCGTCCAACGACATGACGCCGACCCGGCTGGGCGAACGCGCGATCGAGTTGGCGGGTGAGCTGGATGGTCTTGGAGCGGTGGTCGAGGGCCGCGAGGAGATCGTCGGGCGAGCAATGAATTCATTCGCGGCCGTCGCCAAGGGCACCGACCAGGAGCCGGCGCTGATCACGCTGCGCTACGACGGGCCGGACGCGGCGGGACCGGTGCTCGGGTTCGTCGGCAAGGCCGTGACGTTCGACACGGGCGGGATCTCGCTGAAGCCGGGGGCGGCGATGAGCGAGATGAAGTTCGACATGTCCGGCGGGGCGGCCGTCCTCGAGGCCGTCGGGGCGATCGCCCGCCTACGGCTCCCGGTCCACCTGATCGCGGTGATCGGGGCGACGGAGAACATGCCGAGCGGCCACGCGACGAAGCCGGGCGACATCGTCCGGGCGATGAACGGGACGACGATCGAGATCAACAACACGGACGCCGAGGGTCGGCTCGTGCTGGCCGACTGCCTGGCCCACGTGATCGCGCTCGGTGCCGAGCGGGTCGTCGATCTGGCAACGCTGACCGGAGCGATCATCATCGGCCTGGGCTCGACCTTCGCCGGCCTGATGAGCAACGACGACGAGCTGTCCGGCGCGGTGACGGACGCCGCTGCCCGAGCCGGGGAGCTGGTCTGGCGCCTGCCGCTGCACGAGGAGTACGCGGACATGATCAAGGGCCGCTACGCAGACCTCGACAACTCGCCCGAGGAGCGCAAGGCGGGCTCGATCATCGGCGCCGAGTTCCTGCACCGCTTCGCCGGCGGCGTGCCGTGGGCCCACATCGACATCGCCGGCGTGGCCTTCAACCAGAACCGTCCCTACGCCAAGCAGGGCGGAGCGGGCTTCGGCGTGCGGCTGCTGGTGGAGCTGGCGCGGACGTACGCCGCCGCGTAGCCGGCCGGCCGTTGGGTACCTGCCAGGCAGTCCGTCAGCCGGGCTCGCCGGGCGGGCGCAGGCCGAAGCGCTCGAGCAGCCCGGGAACGCTGCCGGGGTCCATCTCCAGCTCGTAGCGGGCGCAAAGCCCGGACAGGGTCTGCGGGTCGGCGCGGGTGACGCCTCCGAGGTCCACGAGCTCGTCGAAGAACCGCTCGAAGCCGGCGGGCGAGATGA
>DASZKP010000082.1:0-9237 GCA_035553395.1 Solirubrobacteraceae bacterium
GTTCCCCGGCAGCCGCGCAGGACGCCGGGGAGCGTGTTTCGCCCGTGGCAGCGGGTGCACGTCTCCCCCCGCGTGAAGCAGACGCCGACCGCGCAGACGAGCCGGTACTGATGGAGGTGCAGGACGACCCGCGCGCCGGCATCCCGGGCGGCGGCCAGGGCCCGCCAACCGAACGCGGGGTTGACGTTGTGCGCGTGCACGACCCGCGCGCCCGTCCGCCGGACGGCCCGGCCGACGTCGTCGGGAGCCAGGCCGCCCCGAAGCATCCCGACCGCCGCGCCGGCCCGGCCGATCACCGCCGAGTCCCGCTCGAGCAGCTCGGCGTCCTCGCCGAGTCGGTCGCGCACCAGCCAGAGGAGGTTCTCGACGGCCCGCTCCTCGCCGCCGAGCGTCCGGTAGCGGTTGTGCAGGAAGAGGACCATCCGTCCATGCTCCCTTACTCTGGCCGGTGATGGAGCCTGTGCCCAGCGCCACGATCGTCGTCCCGACACTCGGGCGGCCCGACTACCTCGACGTCACGCTCGCGTCGATCGCCGGCCAGGCCGGACGGCTCGGAGCCGAGCTGGTCGTCGTCGAGGACGGCCCGCCGGGCGCTTGCGCGACGGTCGCCGCCCGCCACGGCGCGACCCACCTCCCGCTGGGCAGCCGCCGCGGCCTCAACGCCGCCCGCAACGCCGGCCTCCACGCCGCCCGGGCCGAGCTGATCGTCTACGTCGACGACGACATCGAGGCCGAGCCCGGCTGGCTCGACGCCCTGCTCCGGGCGGCCGCCGCCGAGCCCGACGTCGGCGTCTTCACCGGGCCGATCCACGCCCGCCTCGAAGGCCGCGGCCTGCGGATCTGCGGCCGGGAGGGCGCGCCGATCACCGAGTTCGAGCTGGGCGACCGCGACGTCGACGTCCCCCACGCGTGGGGCGCCAACCTGACGATCCGCCGGACCGTCTTCGACGAGATCGGCCGCTTCGACGAGACCAGGTCGGGCGCCGGCGACGAGGAGGTCTGGGAGCGCGACCATCTCGCCGGCGGCGGCCGGATCCGGTACATCGCCGGGGCGGCCGTCTGGCATCGGCGGGCGGCGCCCGACGCGACCGTCCGCGCGCTCGCCCGGAGCGCCTTCCACCGGGGCGCCGAGGCCCGCCGCCTCGATGCGCAGGACGGCCGGGCGCCCGGGCTCGTCGGCGAGTTCCGCGTCCTGGTCGGCTGCTGCTGGCACACCGTCCGCAGGCGGTGTGAGAACGGACCGATCATGGCCGCCCACACGACCGGACGGATCCGCGCGGCCCTCGAGCGGCCGGTCGAGCCCGCGCGGGGCGGCAGCATCCACCGCGACACGCTCGACCGCAGCGACCGGGCCGACGACTTCCTCTCCGGCGAGAGCGGGACCGTCGGCGGGAGTCGGGACCTGATCCGCGGGGCGGCCGACCTCGTCCTCGACGCCCAGCTCCAGCTCGGCCGGCTGGTCGACGGACGGCTGCGGTCGGGCCGGGTACTCGACGGCCAGCGGCCGCTCGCCCGCCTGCTCGACGGCCGCCGGCCACCCGCCCGAGGCGCCGCGACCGCTGAGGAGACCGGCGGCCAGCCGGTCCGTCGCCGCGTCCTCGTCCTCACCGTCGTCCGACCCGACCACCGGGACGACGTGAGACGGGCGGCGACCGAGCTGCACTCGTCGACCCACGACGTCACGATCGACTCGTGCCCGCCGGGCGAGCTCGGGAAGTTCGAGAACGTCAACGCCCTGCTGGCCCGCCACCGTCCGGCCGACTACGACTGGCTGGTGGTCGCCGACGACGACATCGAACTCCCCCGCGGCTTCCTCGACCGGTTCCTCGGACTCGCCGAGCACTTCGACCTCCAGCTCGCCCAGCCGGCCCACCGAATCCGCTCGCACGCCGCCTGGCGGCTGACCCGCCGCCGGGCCGGCTGCCTGGTCCGGGAGACCAGGTTCGTCGAGATCGGCCCGCTGACCCTGCTCCATCCGAGCACATTCGACACGCTGCTCCCGTTCCCGGCACTCCGCATGGGCTGGGGACTCGACGCCCACTGGGCCGCCCTGGCTGCCGAGCGCAACTGGCGGCTGGGGATCGTCGACGCCACGCCGATCGCCCACCGGGCCCGGCCGGCCGGCGACGCGTACTCCCGGGAACAGGCCCTCGCCGAGGCGCGGGCCTTCCTGTCCGACCGGGCGTACCTCCCGGCCGCCGAGTCCCAGCGGACGCTCGTCGTGCACCGCCGGTGCGCGTAGCCGTCGTCGCCGAGTTCTACCCCCGGTCGGCCGACCCCGTGCTCGGCGTCTGGGCCCATCGCCAGGCGCTCGCCGCACGCGACGCCGGCGCAGACGTCACCGTCTTCGTCCTCCACCGCCTCGTCCCCCCGTCGGCCGACTTCAGCCCGCGGGCGATCCGCAGCCTGCTCGGCCAGCCGGGCGTCGACGAGCGCGACGGCCTCGAGGTCCACTACGTCCGCTACGTCTCCGGCCGCCGGGCCAAGGCCTATGCCGGGTGGGGCGCCCGCGCCGCGCCCCGGCTCGCGCGGGCCGTCCGCCGGGCGGGTCCGTTCGACGTGATCCACGCCCACAACGCCGTCCCCGCCGCAGACGCCGCCCTCAGGGCCGGCCTGTCGCCGGCCGCAGATCGCGGCGAGGCGGCTGGCAGGCCCGCGGGGCTGCCGCCGGCCGCAGATCCGGGCGACACGCCTGGCAGGCCTGCAGGCGGCCCGCGGCTCGTCGTCTCGGTCCACGGGGGCGACGTCCTCTGGACGACGTCGCAGGTACCCGGCGGCGACCAGGCCGTCCGCCGGACGCTGGGCGCGGCCGCCCTCGTGCTGGCCAACAGCGCCGGCATCGAGGCGCTCGCGGTCGCCCACGGCGCCCGGCGGACGCAGGTCGTCCACCTCGGCACCGACATCCCCGACCCGGCGACCCCGGCGGCCAGGCCGCTGGTCGTCACCGTCGGCCACCTCGTCGGCCGCAAGCGCCACGTCGACGTGATCCACGCGATCTCGCGGATCCCCGACGTCGACTACCTCGTGATCGGGGAAGGGCCCGAGCGACCGACGCTCGAGGCCCTCGCA
This sequence comes from Solirubrobacteraceae bacterium, assembly GCA_035553395.1. GTDB lineage: Bacteria > Actinomycetota > Thermoleophilia > Solirubrobacterales > Solirubrobacteraceae > Palsa-513. The sequence goes on from DASZKP010000082.1 coordinate 3,070, forward strand.
CGGATGCTCGGCGTCGCCGACCGCGTCGAGTTCGCCGGCCAGCTCCCGCCCGACGAGGCCCTGCGCCGGGCGCGGGAGGCCTGGGTCTTCGCGATGCCGTCGACCGACGAGGCGTTTGGCGTCGCCTACATCGAGGCGATGGCCGCCGGCATCCCCGCGATCGGCGCGGCCGGCGAGCCCGGCCCCGAGGAGATCGGCCCCGGCCTCGTCCTCGTCGCACCCCGCGACCCGGCGGCCCTCGCCGCGGAGCTCGACCACCTGCTGCGCGATCAGCCCGCCCGCGCGGCCCTCGGCATCGCTGCGCGACAGAACGTCACCCGGAACTACACGTGGGCGGCGTGCGGTGCCCGGACGGTCGCGGCCTACGAGGACGCCATCCGGTGAGGCCGGTTCTCTTCGTCACCGGCCACGTCCCCCCCGAGCGCCACCCGGCGTTGCGCGAGCTCCACGACCGCGAGCGGATCGAGCTCGCCCTGTTCGGTGGGCCCGACGCCCACGGCGCCCCGCCCGGCCGGCCTCCCCCTGGCGTGCCGTCCCGCGCGGTCTCCCAGGCCGACGTCGGTGCTCTGGTCGGCTCCGGCGACTACCGGGCCGTGATCGTCGGGACCGGCGGCCGCGTCGCCCTCCCGGCCGCGTGGCTCGCCGCCCGGCGGGTCGGCCTGCCGTTCGTCTTCTGGGCCGCGCTCTGGCGGACGCCCCGGACGCCGGCACACGTCGCCGGCCTCCCCCTGATGTTGTGGATCTACCGGGACGCCGCGGCGGTCGTGACCTACGGCGAGCACGTCTCCGCATACGTCGCCGCCCGCGGAGCCCGCCGGATCCAGATCGCCCCGCAGGCGGTCGACAACGACTTCTGGTCGATCGGCGCCCCCGTCCACCGGGAGCCCGGCCCGCTCCGCGTGCTGTTCGTCGGCCGGCCGATCCCCGCCAAGGGCCAGGCCGTCCTGCTCGACGCGTGGGCCCGGTCGCGGCTCGCCGACGCGGGTGCGACGCTGACCGTCGTCGGCGTCGCGGACGGCCGGATTGCGCCCGGTGTCGTCGGGGTAGGCGTCCTGGATCGGGGTGAGATCCGCAACTTCTACGGGTCGGCGGACGTTCTCGCAATACCGTCGATCCCGACCCCGGAGTTCGTCGAGCCGTGGGGACTCGTCGCAAACGAAGCCATGAACCAGCGAACACCCATCATCACGACCGACGCCGTCGGCGCCGCGGCCGGCGGACTCCTCCGCCACGAGCGCAACGCCCTCGTCGTCCCAGCCGGCGACCCCGTCGCCCTCGCAGCGGCCCTCGTCCGGCTCGACCAGGCGCCGGAGCTCCGCGCGCGGCTGGCCGACGCCGGGACCCGCGACGTCCTCGCCTTCACCCACTCCGCGTGGGTCGACGGCTTCGCCGCCGCCCTGCGGACGGCCGGTGTCGGACGGGACGCTCAGCGAGCGTGGTCGAATGCGGGCTAGCCTGCGACACGTGGTCCTCAGCCCGCGGTCCAGCCTGCTCCCCGCGCCGCTGCGCCTGCGGTCCAGCCTGCTCCCGCCGGCGCTTGGTCGATCCGTCCTGGTCGGACTCGTCGTCGCCCTCGGCCTGATGATCGCGCCGGTCGCCGCCCAGGCCAGCGCGTCGGCCCTGATCACGGACTGCGTGACCAACGGCAAGATCGTCGGCCACTACCCGCTCGCCGACTACATCCAGGCGCTGTCGCACCTGCCGACCGACGTCGACGAGTACAGCGACTGCTCGGACGTCATCCGCCGGGCCGAGGAGAACCTCGCCGCCGGCGGCACGACCGCCGCCGCCGCGGCCGCGGCGACTCCGGCCAACCCGCGGGCCAACCCGCTCGACACCGCCGCCCCGGCCGAGCGAGCCCAGATCACCCAGGCCGCACGGCAGGGCGCCCGCAGCGTCGAGCTCGGCGGCAGCGTGATCCAGCCGGGGGTCGTCGCCGCCCGGACGTCGTCGATCCTCAACGGCGTGCCGACGCCGCTGCTGATCACCCTGGCCACCCTCGGAGCGATCGCGCTTGCCCTCGGCGGGTGGCGCGCGAAGAAGCTTGTCCGCTCACGCCGCGCCCCTTGATCGCCGCCGGGGGCTGACCGCGACGACGGCTCTCGCCCGCATCGGGACGGCCCGATGGACGACGGTGGGGATCGCCGCGATCCTCTGCGCAGTCTGCTTCGACGCCGGCGGCGGCCTCCAGCTCGGGTCGCAGACGACCGTCGAGATCGGTCTGACGCTCGGCGGGGCGTCGCTCGTCGTCGGCGCCCTCGCCGTCGAGACACGGGCGCCCGTCTACGGGGCCGGCGCGGTCGCGATGTTCTTCGGCCTGGCCGTCTTCACCGCGACGTCTGTGATCTGGTCTGTCGCTCCGGACGCGTCGTTCATCGAGGCCGGACGGACGCTCGCCTACGCGTTCACCTTCCTCGCCGGCGTCGCCCTCGTCCGTCTGGCGCCCCAACGATGGACCAGCCTGATCGTCGGCGTGGTCCTCGCGACCGTCGTCGTCTCCGCCTACGCCCTCGCGACCAAGATCTTTCCCAACCGGCTCAACCCCGGCGAGATCTACGCCCGCCTGCGCGACCCGTTCGGCTACTGGAACGCCGTCGGCCTGACCGCCGCCCTCGGCGTCCCCGGGTGCCTCTGGCTCGGAGCCCGCCGATCGGGCCACGCGGCGGTCGGCGCGCTCGCGTATCCCGGCGTGATGCTGCTCCTCGTCACCCTGATGCTCGCCTACTCCAGAGGCGCCCTGCTCGCCCTCGCGGTCGGCCTGGCCTTCTGGTTTGCGGCCGTCCCCCTCCGCCTGCGCGGGTTGACCGTGCTCGCGCTCGGCGCGCTCGGCGCCCTCCCGGTCGTCGCGTGGACGTTCCATCAGGACGCCCTCAGCGCCGACAACGTCGCGCTCGCCCCCCGGACCCACTCCGGCCACCTGCTCGGCCTGATGCTGGTCGGCGTCGCCCTGATCGTCACCGTCGTCGGCCTGTGGATCCGCTTCGGCGCGGCCGCCCGTCCGCCGTCCACCCACCTGCGCCGGCGGGTTGGCATCGCCGTGCTGGTCGTCCTCGCACTCCTGCCGGTCGCCTTCGCCGGCCGCCTGGCCGTCAGCTCCCGCGGCCTCGGCGGGTCGGTCTCCCATGCGTGGCGGTCGCTGACCGACCCGAACGCGACGACCCCGCCGAACGACCCGAGCCGGCTGACGGCGATCGGCAGCGTTCGCGCGCGGTACTGGAACGACGCCCTGAAGATCTGGCAATCCCACCCCGTGGTCGGCGTCGGGGCCGGCGGCTACGCGACCGCGCGGACGCAGGTTCGGACCGACACCCTCCACGTCCTCCAGGCCCACGGCTACGTCGTCGAGACGCTCGCCGACCTCGGGATCGTCGGGATGGCGATCAGCCTCCTGCTCTGCGCCGCGTGGATCCGCGCCGCCCTCCGCACGACCGGCCCCGTCCGCCGCCCGCGGGGCGGCGCGCGGCGCGACTCGGCGGCGCAGACGGCCCGGCGGGACTCGGCGGCGCAGACGGGCGAGCGGATCGGCCTGTTGACGCTGATCACGTGCGTGGTCGTCTTCACGTTCCACTCGTTCATCGACCTGACCTGGTACGTGCCCGGCGACGCCATGATCGGTCTCCTGTGCGCCGGATGGGTCGCCGGCCGCGGCCCGTACCGCGCGGGCCTGCGCGAGCCGGGGTCGGCCGGCCGCTCGAGGCTGGCCGCCGGGGCGCGCCTGAGGCCGCTCGCCGAGCTGCGCCGGCCGACGCGAGCGGCGGCGGCAATCGCGGTCGTCGGGCTCGGGCTGGTCGTCGCCTGGTCGGAGTGGCAGCCGCTGCGCTCGCAGGACGCCCAGGGCCAGGCCCTGACGGCGCTCGCGCGGGCCGACTACCCAGCCGCGAAGGCCGACATCCAGACGGCGATCAACCGCGACCCCCTGTCGATCGACGCGCTCTCGGACCTGGCGACGATCGATCTGGCTGCCGGCGATCCAACGGCCGCCCGCAGCGCCCTGGTCCGAGGCGTCCGCCTCGTCCCGTCGGATGCGGCCGCCTGGGAGCAGCTCGCGAGCTTCGACCTCAACCAGGGCAATCGGACGGCCGCGCTCGCCGATCTCGGGCCGGCCCTCTACCTCGATCCACAGTCCTACGCGGGGATCTCCCAGTACCTGGATACTCTGCGCGGCCTTGGGACCACGACGACCACACCTGCGACCGGCGCGATCCCAGGGACGCCGGTGACGCCGACCCCCGGGACGGTCCCTGGCACGAGCTCGACGCCCACGGTCCTGAATGGCCTGCCCAGTACCGGCGCGACCACGTCGGGACCGGCCGTGGGCCCGACGACGGCGGGGGCAACGCCCGGAGAGACGCCGGCGATCACGCAGCCCGGAACGACCGGCTCGCGGGCGGGGACCACGACTAGCTCGCCGGCGACGGCAACGGGGACGCGATGAGCTCGCCGGCGAACCCACCGAGTGTGCGATGAGCTCGCCGGCGAAGGCAACGGGGGCGCGATGAGGCGGCGCGTCGGGCCTCGGCCCGGACGACGGCCTGGGGTGGCCGCCCTGAGGCTGACGGCGGTGGTCGGGGCCGTGCTGTGGCTGGGATGCGGCGTGGCGTCGGCTGCGATCCCGGCGGGGGCGCGGGAGTCGATGTTCCAGGACGACAACCTGCTCGTCTACAACACGCCGATCGGGGTCGCCCGGACGCTGAACACGCTCGTGGCGCTCGGCGTCGACCGGATCCGCGTGTCGGTCTTCTGGGACATCGTCGCACCCCAGGCGACGTCTACGACCCGGCCGGCGAACTTCGACGCCGCCGATCCGAACGCGTACCCGGCGGGCTCGTGGACGCGATACGACACGATCGTGACGTTCGCCAAGGCCCGGGGGATCGCCGTCAACTTCGACGTCACCGACCCGGCCCCGCTCTGGGCGACGGGAAAGCCGCCGCGGGCCGACATCCAGAAGACGTACAACCCGTCGGCGACCGAGTACGGCCAGTTCGTCCGGGCGGTGGCGACCCGCTACAGCGGGACTTTCGTCGCCCCGATCCCGATCGAGGACACCGGAGCACCGGGCCCGGCCGGTGACCTCCCGCGGGTCAGCTACTGGTCGATCTGGAACGAGCCCAACCAGGCCGGGTGGCTCACGCCGCAGCTCGTCCCGGGCGCGGGCGGTCAGCTGATCGAGCGGTCGCCGACGCTCTACCGCCAGCTCGTCGACTCGGCCTACACCGCGCTCCAGACCACCGGCCACGGGAGCGACACGATCCTGATCGGCGAAACCGCGCCCGAGGGCCTGACGGCCAAGGGGCTGCCGAAGTGCTCGGCCAAACGGGGACCCAGCGTCTGCACCGGGTCGCTGAAGCCGCTCCACTTCATCCGCCAGCTCTACTGCCTCGACGACAGCTACCGCCGGTTGACCGGATCGGCCGCGGCCGCTCGGGGATGTCCGACGACCGCGGCCGGGCGGGCGAGCTTCGCGGCCGACAATCCCGGGCTGTTCCGCGCGACCGGGTGGGCCCACCACCCGTACTCGCTGATCTTCGCGCCGAACGTCAAGCCGTCCGACAAGGACGACGTCTCGATCGCCAACCTCCCAACCCTGTCGAGCGACCTCCAGCGGATCTTCAGCGTCTATGCCCATCCGAGCCACGGCGGCCTACCCCTCTACCTGACGGAGTACGGCTACCAATCCAACCCGCCGAGCATCCTCGGCGTGACCCTCAAGCAGCAGGCGGCCTACCTCAACGAGTCGGAGTTCATCGCCTACACAGATCCCCTCGTCCGGACGCTGTCCCAGTTCCTGCTCAAGGACGACAACACCAGCGCGAGCAGCGCCGCCCAGATCAACTCGACCTTCCAGACCGGCCTCGAGCTCAGCAACGGGACCCACAAGCCGGCGTACGCCGCCTACCGGCTGCCGGTCTACCTTCCCTCGCCGACGATCAGGGCCGGCGGCCGCCTCCGCGTCTGGGGATTCGTCCGCCTGGCGCCGTACGGAACCGCCCAGACCGCGCAGATCCAGTACGAGCCGAGGGGCGGCCGGTCATTCCAGACGATCGCCAACGCGACGACCGACCACGCCCGCGAATACCTCGACGTGAGGATCGCCGTCCCCGGGTCCGGGTCGATCCGGTTGAGTTGGACCGACCCGGCGAACAAGGCGGTCATCGTCAGCCGGAC
>DASZKP010000083.1:0-41224 GCA_035553395.1 Solirubrobacteraceae bacterium
CGATCGTCAGGCGCAGCTGCTGCTCGACCTGGTTCATCGGGTCGTTGAAGAGGTCCGCGACGCGCGAGTGGACCCGCAGCACCGTCTGGGCGAGGCTGAGCTCGTACTCCCGCGGCGAGGTCTCGTAGTCGACGAACGTCGCCGGCAGGTCAGGCTCGCCGTCGTGGCCCGCGGCGAGCTCGATCGCGGCCTCCCCGGAGGCGTCCTGGGCGTGCTGGCCTCTGCTCAGGCGCCCCTCGATGTACTCGCGCAGGCTCGCCGAGCGGCCGACGGCCTCGCGGAACGCCTTCCTCGGCAGCGACAGCACGATGCAGCGGGTCACCGCCTTGACTGTGACGTCCCACTCGAGCTCGTCGTCGAGCATCACCTGCTCGCCGAAGTACGACCCGTCGGCCAGCGTCCCGAGGACGGCCTCGTCGCCGTACTTCCCCTCGCCGATCCTGTTGACCTTGCCGTGGGCGAGGAGGTAGACGCGCTCGATCGGACCACCGGCGGTGACGATCACGTCGCCGGCCTGGAACTCCTCCTGGGTGAAGCGGTCGGCCAGGGCACTCAGCACGTCGAGGTCCTCGTAGCCGCGCAGCAGGGGCAGCTCGCCGAGCTCGGCGGGGATCACCTTGACCTCGCCGCCGCTGTTGGTGAACGTGACGCGTCCGTCGCCGACCGCGTAGCTGAGGCGGCGGTTGACGCGGTAGGCGCCGGCCGTCACGTTGACCCACGGGAGCACCTTGAGCAGCCACCGCGACGAGATCCCCTGCATCTGCGGCACGGACTTGGTCGTCGTCGCGAGGTTCCGCGCCGCGGTCGTGCTCAGGCTCATCTGGGGCTTGCCGTTGCCGCTGCCGTTGGTGCTCGGCTTCGTTGCTGTCGTACCGCCGGCCACGTCGGGCTCTACCGGATCCATTGGGACATCGCCTCGTCTCGTTGTGCATTGACACTGGTTGAAAGCATGTGCGACTCGCTCTAGCTGCTGCGCGCGGTCAGAGAACCGGTCAGCGATCGAAGGGTGGCCAGGAAGGGGTTCGCGCCGGCGGGCTCGGCTGTGGCGAGCGCGCGCAGCGCGAGCTCGGCGTGGAGCTCGGCCTCGCGCTGGCAGAGCCGCTGCGCGTCGCAGTCCTCGAGAATCCCGCGGATGTCGCGCTCCTGGGTGGCGTCGAGCTCCGTGGGGAGGGCGTAGAGGGTGGCCAGGCGCTCACGGGTTGCCCCGGTGACGAGGCCGAGCGCGAGGACGATCGGCAGGCTCTTCTTGCGGCGACGGATGTCGCCCCCGCTGGACTTGCCGGTATCGGCCTCGCTCCCCCAGATGCCGAGGATGTCGTCACGGACCTGGAAGCACAGGCCCAGCTCCCGCCCGAACTCGGCGTACCCGGCCGCGCGCGCCGCCGCCAGCTCGCCGCCCGGCCCGATCGCGAGCAGCGCGCCGGTGTGCGTCGCGCAGGACATCAGGGCGGCGGTCTTCCCGGCGATCATCATCGAGTACATGTCGGCGTCGACGGCGCTCGTCCGCTCGTAGGCCATGTCACGGCGCTGGCCGATCGTCATGTCGACGGTCGCCATCGCCAGGGCGTGGACGATCTGACCGACCAGGCCGTGGTCGACACCCAGGCTCGACAGCCGGCCGACACACGCATACGCGAGCGCCTGGACGCAGTCGCCGGCATTGATCGCCTGTGCCTCGCCGCATAGCGTCCAGAGCGTCGGCCGCCCGCGTCGCGACCGGTCGCGATCCTCGATGTCGTCGTGGATCAGGCTGAAGTTGTGGATCAGCTCGACGGCCGCGGCGACGATCAGCGCCTCGCCCGGCGTCGCCTGGTCCCGATCGGGGCGCTCGAGCGCGGCGTTGTAGGAGAGGACGGCGAGCAGCGGTCGGAGCCGCTTGCCCGATCTGCCGCGCTGGGCGGCGGCGATCGGGACGAACTCGGCATCAGCCCAGCCGAACTGGTATCCGATCGCCCCGCGCATCCAGGGATCGTCGACCTCGCGTCGCACGACCCGCTCGATCTCCCGGTCGACTCGGGGCGCTACGTCCCGCGCAAACTGCTCGAATCCGCCGGAGGGGCCGGCTGGGCCTGGCGGTTGGGTCATCACGGGGTCGAGGACCGTCGGTGACCGGCCGGTCGTCGATTCGCCGGTCAGCAAGGCCAGGCGGCGCGAAGCGGATTCGTGGGAGCCCGGCGGTCAGCCATGGTCGACGCCGAGCCGCACCGCAGAGGTGCCGATCCCGGTCGGAAGGTCGTAGACGGTGCCCGGGGCGCTCGCCTCCGCGCTCGCGCTCGCGGGCTCCGCGTCCTGGGCGTCCTGCTCCGGCGCGGCGAGCTCGCTCAACCTGGCGGCTGACGTGCCGAGGCCGGTCGGCAGCGTGTAGAGGTTCCCAGGGCCGGTCTCGTCGGCGCTCGGCGCGGGAGGCTCGGCGTCAGGCGACCGCGGCGCGTCGTAGAGCGCGGCGACTTCGTGCAGGCGGGCGGCCGAGGTGCCCAGCCCGGTGGGCACGGTCGAGAAGGCCACCCGGGCCGGGGCGGCGTCGTCGCTCGGCTCGTCGCTCGGCTGCGCGGACGCCGGGGCTTCGTGGCGCGCGGCCACCTCGTACAGCAGCGCAGCCGCCGTGCCGAGGCCGGTTGGGCCGGTCGAGAAGGCGCCGGCGGCCGCCTTGGCGGCGGCTTGTGACTCCTGCGCACTCGGCGCTTGGGTCGCCTCGCCCGCTTCGAGGACCTGGGCGAGGCGGGCCGCCGCGTTGCCAAGGCCGCTCAGAGCGCCGAGTCCGCCCGCCGCGGCGAGCGCGGCACCGGGTGTCTGCGTGCGCAGCAGAGCCGATTCCGGATACCGGCCGGTCATCTGGTGCCAGACGAGGATGCCGGCCATCCAGTCCTGCATCATCTCGACCCATCCGTCGAGCGTCGCGCGGTCTTCGTCGGAGAGCTCGAAGCTGTCGGCGAGGGACGGCAGCTCGGTCTCGATGATGTTCTCGAACTGGGTCAGCCGGGCGGTCATCAGATCGTTGACGACCAGCATCGCCTGCTCCGGCGTGATGCCGAGGAAGTTCTGGACGACGAGCACCATGTTGTGGAGCTCTCCCTCGAACTGGATCTCCTTCTGATAGGAGAAGACGTCGTTCAGGAGGCAGGCGTAGTCCTGGGAGGCCTTCTCCAGGCCGAGCATCGGCCGCGTCTCGAAGATCGCGGGCGGGAGGTCTCCGCCGTGGCTGATCCGGGCGAAGCTCATCGTCAGGTCCGAGCCGAATGTGTCCCGACGCATCTCGATGTAGTCGACCGGGTCGGGGATCCGCTGCTGGATGTGGTTCTGGAGCTCCCAGATCCACGCATCGGTCATCTTGACGATGCCGTCTCGGAGCCAGGTCCGGCCCTTCGGCGTCAACGGCGTCGCCGTCTGCAGCCAGAGGTCCGCCAGCCCGGTCTCGAGCGCGTTCGTCGGCGGAGGCATCGAGGCGCAGTCGAGTGGCATGTACGTCGCCAGGCGCGCGTTGCAGAGCTTTGCGCCCGCGAGGTCGCGGGTCGGCGAGTAGATCCTCGCAAACCCGTCGTCGCCATAGGTGCCCCAGGCCAGCCAGCGCGTCGCGAGGTTGAGCTCGTGGAGTGTCGCGTCGGGGTGGAGGCGGGCCGAGCACTGCCCGAAGTCGAACTCCACGGTCTGCTGCTCGGTCCAGACGCCGCCCCACGGATTCCCGGGCACGGGCGTGTACAAGCCCATCTCGCGGCCCCACGCGATGACATCCTCACGGGTCTGCTCGAGATGAGCGTTGACTCGAGCGTCGTAGGGCATGTACATCTCGGGGAGCGTCATCGGACCGACCGGGTCCAGAGGCGTGTGGATGAAGCTGCGCAGTCGGGTGAGGCCCCACGACCTCGGCGAGAAGCTGAGCAGGCGAGCGGCACCGGTTCCGAGGCCGATCGGCCCGGCGAGCGCCGCGATCTCGGCCTGGCTGTCACGGGCGGTCTTGTTCATGTAGCGGCTCGACTGCATGTGCCATTCGTGGCCGCCGGCCTGCCAATCCTGGAGGCCCTTGACGTACAGGGCGATGCTCCGCTGCTCGAGCTGGTTGATCGCGTTCTCCTCGATCAGGATCGGCACCTCGGTCAACGCGGTGTTCTCGAACTGGTAGAGACGAGAGCTGAGGATGTCATTCGTCATGTCGGCCGCGGCCTGCGTCTCGATGTCGAAGAACCGCTCGAGCACGAGGATGCAGTTCGAGAGCTCGCCTTCGTCGAGGATCTCCCGCTCGTAGGAGAACAGGTCGTTGCGCAGATGGACGGCGTCGGCGAACGTCTCCTTCAGCACGCGCATCGGCCGGCTGTCCCAGACGCGGTCGGGGACCTCGACGAAGTTCGCGTGCTCGACGAGGTGCGCCGACCACGGCGCGCCGCCGACCTTGCGGCGCATCTCGATGTACTCGATCGGGTTGGCGACGCGGTCGGCGTCGATGTTGCGCAGCTCCCAGTCGGACTCGTCGAGCAGGGCCCTGGTGCTTTCGAAGAAGCGCACACGCCACTCGAGCGTCTTCGTGGGAACGGTCCGCCACCAGAGGTCCTGAAGACCCCGCTCGACGGGGTTCGTCGGCTCCGGCGGCGTCTGTGTGAGGTCGATCGGCATGAACAGCGGGAGCCGCTGGAGATACGCGCGGCCGCCCTCGGGGTCCCTGGGCCGCTTGTAGACGTCGAGGAAGTGGTCGTCGAAGTAGAAGACCCAGACGTACCAGTCGGTGACGAGGTCGAGCTCCGGCGCCGGGCAGTCGGGGTGTGTATAGGCACACAGCAGGCCGTAGTCCATCGCGTCGAACTTCGCGTCGTCCCAGATCTCGGGTGTCTTGTCCTCCGGCTGGGTGTCGAGGATGCCGACCTCGCGTGACCACTGCTTCGTGTGAATGCGTGCGGTCTCGAGATTGGGGTTCAGGCGGGCCGGCCAGCCGACGTAGAACTCCGGCAGTTCGAACGGTTGGCTACAGCTCACCGACCTCTTCTCCCATCGTCGTTGGTCCTGGGCCGGCGACGCACGGCAGCGCGATCTCGCGCTGTGTCTAGGCGTGCTGTGTCGCTACGTTGGTCAACCTAGCATGTACATGCGCGGCGCGCTGACCCTGTGTCCGAAGTCATGGAAGGTGCTGTAGCGCATGTGAAGATTCATACGGGCGCGTAACACGCCGGTAACAAGGCCCCGGGTCCGGACGTGGCGCCACGCGGCGGCGGTCGACGACCTCGCGTCGAACGGATCCTGCGGCGGAAGCTACCTGTGCTCGACGTCCCCGCCGCCGTCGGGCGCACGGGCCGGGAGGCGCGCCGTTCAGTTCTCGGCGAGCACGATCAGCCGGTCGCCGGGAGCGACCGGGAAGACTGTTGACTTCGAGGGGTTCAAGCTGATCACGTGCCCGCCGGCCGCCGGGCGGCGGTACCCGATCGCCGTCTCCCGCCGCCTGCTCGCGGCTGCGATCAGCGTCGCGAAGCTGACCGGCCCGGCCTGGACGTAGCGGTCGGCGGGGCGCATGTACACCTCGGGCCCGTCGGCCTGGAGGAGCTTGTCGAAGACATCCGCGAGATGCCGGTTCTCGGCGACCTGGGTCAGCAGCAGGCTCAGCACCTCGTCGGACACGACGACGTCGTCGACGCCGGCGACGGCGACCAGCTCGGTGTCCTGCATGTCGATGACCTCGCTGACGATCGCGACCTTCGCGCCTGAGCGGCTGGTGATGTCGCGCAGTTGCAGCAGCGTGAGCAGGGACCTCGCGCTGGCCTGCCGGCCGTCGAGATCGTCGGTGTAGCCCATCACGATCACCCTGTCGTAGGTCGGGATTCCGAGCCCGTCCAGCACGGCTCGCTCCGTCGTCCTCCCGGCACGCTGGCTGAACGCGATGCCCGCGGAGTCGAGGCCCACCTGGTCGATCGCCTGGCCGTCGAGGGGAACCGCCGCGACGAGGTCGATCCGTGAGCCGGGCACGGCGTAGCTCGCGAGCTCGGCGATCACCAGGGGCGTCCGGTGGTTGTAACCGAGGATCAGGGTGGCCTCCGGCCGGTCGGGCTCGAGCGCCCGCAGGGCGATCGCGTCGTCGTCGGGGCCGGTGGGCGCGACATCGGCGGCGTCGAGCACGGAGTCGTCCTCGGCCAGGGCGATCACCGAGTCGGTCGCCGCGAGGACCGTCTCGGGCGCCGGGTTGAGCTCGATCACACCGCCCGCGTGGACCAGGCCGACGACGGTGCAGGTCTCGTAGGCCAGCATCGCGTCTACGTAGGTCATTCCGGTCAGTCGCTCGTCGGCCCGCATGTAGAACTCGTCGCCGTCGAAGTCGAGGATGTCTCTGTAGACGGCGGCGGCACCCGACTGCCGGGAGGTCTGGACGATCAACCTGCTGATCGTCTGAGGCTTGTTGATCAGCACGACCGCGTTGCCGCCGGCCAGGCGGGCGGCATGGGCGGCGTTCTCGTCCTGCACCTCGGCGACGATGTGCCGGCCGGCCGCCTCGCCGTGCGTGTCCCGGGTCAGGGCCAGGATCGACTTGATCACGTCGGCGTCGGGATCCGACCCGCCGTCGCCGCCGAGCAGGATCACAGCGCGGGCGGCGCGGTGGTTGACGAGCTCGAGATCTCCTGTGACGAGCGGACTCCCGGTGCGGCAGACGACACGCGTGTTGCGAGCGTCGGCCACGTTCTCGCGGATCGCATCTTCCATCTCCGCCTTGTCGCGCTCGGCGAGGATCACGACACTCGGACGGCGTCGGCTCTCGTTGGCGATCGCAAGCTCGGAGATGATCGTGTACACACGGTCCGACCAGCCGAGGATCAGCGTGTGGTCCTGCTCGAGGACGACCGAGCGTCCCTTGCGCAGCTGCTGGAGGCGGGAGTCCATCCCGGTGACGAGGATGCCGATCAGGGTCCCGTAGACGATCAGTCCGGTCAGCGTCACGACCAGGCTGAGCGTGGTGTACAGCGTGCCTGTGTCGCTGTCCTGGCTGCCGCCCCCGTCGATCGTGTGGAGAAAGACGTGATAGACGGCGGCGATCGGGTTGCTCGGGCCGACGCCGACGACCAGCAGGACCGCGGTGAAGACGACGACGAGAACGACGATCGAGATCCCGAGGACGCCGGCGACCGCGCCGGGTCCGCGTGCCATCGCGTTGTCGAACGCGTAGCCCGCACGCAGCCGCCGCGACGGCGTGGCGGGCGGGTCGGGGTGTCGCCGCTGGTCGGGCGGACCCGGCGAGCTCAGCTCACGCCCGCCATCCGCCGGCGCGCTGGCCGGGCTGTGCCCTTCTTCTCCCACGACGCTCATCGACAGACACTCCCTCGCTGCGGACCGGCCCGATCCAGGTGGCGAGGCTACCACGGGATCGATGGGCACCTGACACCTGACACCTGACGCTGCGGCGAGACGCGGCGCACGGGTTGCCCGGAGGCGGTGCGTGTGTGACATGTCGCAGGTCGATCCGCCCTCGCGGAGGGGGCGTCGGCGAGGCCCCCGGCTCCTCGTGGTGGCGGGGCGGCACAACCGGGGAGTCGGCCGCTCGTGTGCGCGCGCGTGCGCGGGCCGTCCTCCACCGATCCCTGACCTGCTGCGAGCTGCTTTGATGTAGGGCGATGGGGCAACTGCTTGAGTAACGAGGATCCCGGCCGGCGGGCAGTGCTCGATGCCGCGGAGGTGCTGGGGGAGCTTGCCCGCTGGGAGTGGACTCCGGCGGAGCTCGAGGTGGTTTGGTCGGACAACATGTTCCGCATGTTCGGCCTCCAGCCGGGAGCGCTGCGGCCGACGATCGAGTACGTCGTGGCCCACACGCACCCGGCCGACCGCGATCGCGTCGGCGAGGCGATCGCCGTGCTCGGCGCGACGGGCGCGTTCGTGCAGGTCGACTTCCGGTTCGTGCGCCCCGACGGAGCCGTCAGGCATCTCCGTGCGATCCCGTCGGTGGACGAATGGCGTGAGGGCAGACCGCACCGGATGATCGGCTGGGTGCGCGACATGAGCGCCGAGCGGTCGGCCAGCCGCGAGGTCGCCGCGCATGTCGCGGTCACCGAGGCGCTCGCCGCGTGCGACTCCATCAGGGGCGCGGGCCCTCGACTCCTGGAGGCCCTCGGGCGGACGATGGATTTCGACGCCGGTGTGCTGTGGGTCCGTCGGGCCGAGCGGCTCGTACCTGAGGCGACCTGGAGCGCCGCGGGCGTCCCGTGGGGGGATTTCGCGGCGATCACGAATCGCGCTCGCCTGCGCCGGGGCGTCGACCTCCCCGGACTTGCCTGGACGGCCGGACGTCCCGTCACGTCGGCGGCCCGGGCCGGCGGGGCCGGCGGGGCCGGCGAGGCCGGGGTCGGGACCGGCGAGGCCGGGGCCGGGGTTGGGGTTGGGGTCGGAAGCGTGAGCGCCGGCAGGCGGGCGCGTGCGGCCGCGCGGGTCGGCCTGCTCGGACGGGTCGCATTCCCCACGGTCAGCGCGGGGCAGGTCCTCGCGGTCGTCGAGCTGCTCTCACGCGAGCCGGTGACGGTGACCGGCCAGCTCGCGCGGTCGCTGTCGGCGATCGGCTACGAGATCGGTCATTTCGCCGCGAGTTGGACCGCCGAACCGACGGGAGCCGCCCTGACGCCTCGCCAGGTCGAGGTGCTCGGTTGCGCGGCCCGTGGCATCCCGGCGCGCGCGAGCGCGGAGCAGCTGGGTGTCGCGCCGGCGACCGTGCTCGCCCACCTGGCCAACATCTACGAGCGCCTCCGCGTCACCGACAAGAAGGCCGCTGTCGCTGAGGCACGACGCCTCGGGCTGCTCGACTGAGAATGGATCCGGGGCGGGGGCGGGCCGGGGCCGCAGCGATGAGGGCGGAGCGTCTCGCACCAATTCCGTCACGAACAGCTCAACCACCCGTCACCCGGAGGACCGTGGTCGTTGACCCGGGCCAGCGTCCAGCGGCCGTCGTGACTGTGGAGTTCGGTGATCGCCAGCGGCGTCACCTCGACCCGCCAGAAGGCGTCCAGCGGCGCTCCGAGGACGTGGATCACGGCCGCCTTGACGACCCCGCCGTGTGTGATCGCAAGCGCATCCCCGTCCCGTCGGGCCTGGTCGTCCAGCCAGCCGCCGATCCGGGTCGAGAACTCGTCGAGGCACTCTCCGCCGGGAGGTCCGACGAGCGGGTCGGTCATCCACGCGCGGCAGGCGGCGGGATCGTCGGCGCAGATCTCGGCGAGCGTCCGACCGGCCCACCCGCCGAAGTCGCACTCGGCGAGCTCAGCCGTCACCCGAACGGTCGGTAGGCCCGCGGCCGCGGCCGTCTGACGGCAGCGGACCAGCGGGCTGGAGAGCGTCTCACCAGACCAGGTCCGGGCCCAACGCCCAAAGGCGATCGCCGCGTCGCGGCCGGCCTCGTCGAGCGGCTCGTCGGCTGGGAGCGCGAAGCTGCGCGTGGCGGTGGTCGGCGCATGGCGGACGAGGATCAGCCGTCGCACCGCGCCCAGCGTAGTCGTGTCTCGGACTTTTCTGGTGGTTGCCTCGAGCGCGACGCGGCCGCGCCCGATCCGTCCCGGCGAACCGTCGCTGCGAGGAACCGCTCGCCAACCTCAGTCGAGCAGACCCAGCCGCTGGGCTCGCTGGACCGCCTCGGCCCGGTTGCGGACCTTGAGCTTGCGGTAGAGGGCGCTGGTGTGCTCCTTGATCGTGTGGGGGGAGAGGTGGAGAGCACTGGCGATCTCGCTGTTGGTCGAGCCGCTGGCGACCAGGTCGAGGACCTCTCGCTCGCGGGCCGAGAGCGGCGTGGCGTTGCCGTCGGTCGCCGGGGGGAAGACGTCCATCCCGAGGGCGACCATCCGCACGGCGAGGGCGATGTCGCTGGCCGGCCAGTCCTTCGGGATGAAGCCGAGCGCGCCGGCGGCGCGGGCGGAGGGCGGCGAGATCCGCCCGGCGCCGGAGATCAGCAGGACGTTGGTGGCCGGCGCGCGCTCGCGGAGCTGCTCGCAGATCTCGGGGCCGGACTCGGCACCGATGAAGAGGTCGACGAGGGCGACGTGGGGCTCGTAGCGGGCGGCCTGGGCGTAGGCCTCGTCGCTGTTGCGGGCGCTCAGGCAGCGCTCGACCCACGGCTGGCTGCCGAGCATCAGGCGAAAGCCCCAGTGGACGACCGAGTGGTCGTCGATCACGAGGATCCGGAGCTTGCGGTTGTCGGCGGCGAGCCGGCGGGCGGCGGCCTCGGACACGACCAGCCGGGGCTCGGCCTCGAGCGGGGTCGCGTCGCCGTCGGGCTGGGTCACTGGTCGGCGTCCCGGGGGACGACGAGGCGAACCTGCCAGGTGCCGGCACCGCGTTGGCCGAACTCGACGAGGCCTCCGGCCGAGAGGGCCTCGAAGCCGGCCAGGCGGAGCCCCATCCCGGCGGGTGTCGACGTCCTGGCGCCGACGCCGTCGTTGGTGATCTCGAGCACGAAGGCGTTCTCGTCGCTGATCGTGCGGACGCCGATCCGGGTCGGCGTCGCGTGCTTGTGTGCGTTGCGCACAGCCTCGGCCAGCACCGACTGGGCGAGCGGCTCGAGCCCTGCCGGGACGTCGACCTCGCCGTCGAGGGCGATTCCGACGTCGGGATGCGCCTGCGCCAGCCGGCGAACCTCCTCGGCAAGGGTGGTCCGCGTCTCGGCGGCGCTGCGACCGAGCGGGCGCTGGAGCGCGATGCGCAGGTCGGCCAGGGCCAACTGGACCTCCTCGGCGCAGCGCCGGCGGGAGTCGGCATCGAGCTCGTGGTCGCCCGACAGGGCCAGCGAGACTCCGAAGAGCCGCTGGATGACCTGCTCGTGGACCTCCCGGGCGAGATCGATCCGCTGCTCGAGCTGGAGGGCGTTCTCCTGCTGGAGGGTCGCCATCCGGGCCATCGACGCGAGCGCGGCGACCTTGCCGAGGATCCAGAGCAGCTCCCGCTCGGCGTCGTCCATCGGTTGGGCGGTGCCGCCCCGATCGGCGAGGATCACGCCGACCCAGTAGCCGCGGGCGCTCATCGGCGAGCAGACGACGGTCGTCGTCCCGAGCAGCCTGACGTATTCGACGGGGAGCTGGTTCTCGAGGTCGTCGGTGCACTCGATGACCTGGTTGATCTCGAGTGCGCGGCGGGCGAGCGGGGCGGACTCGACGGTGAAGAAGTCCTCGGCGAACAGCGAGAGATCGATCCCGTAGCTGCCGGCCGCCCGGACTCGCCGGCGAGCGGCGTCGTAGCGGAAGATCACGGCCCGGGTCAGCGAGGTCACCTCGCAGGTCACCTCGCAGAGCCGGCCGTAGAAGGTGTCGGCGTTGGGGTCGAGCTCGCCCTTGGCCATGACCTCGGCGACCAGCTCGATGGCGGCCACCTGGGGGTGGGAGAGCGGTCGGTTCTCGTACTCGGCTGACATCGCTTCGGGGATCCCTTCGACGGTTGCCCGCGATTATGGTCCTAGCCGGGTCGGCCGGCTCTGCCGTGAGCCCGGGCGGCCTGCGGCGGTGACGCGATCGCCCGGTATCACGAACCCGAATGCCCGACCCGGGTTACGCGGATCCCGCATACGGCGGACCCGAACGCCCGACCCGGGAGGCATGGACCCGGACGCCGACGGCCGGGGATCGACGGTTTGCGAGACTCTCCTGGTGAGCCCGGACCACGAGCACGCCGGGCCGACGCGCGGGCGCGGTGCGCGGAGCGCCAGGCTCGGAAGGGTCGTGGCCGGCGGCGCCGTGCGCTGGGCCGGCGACCGGCTGGACGGCCGGGGGACGGCGCCGGAGCAGTCGCGACGCCGGGGCGATCGGATGGTCGCGACGGTCGACGCTCTCGTCGATCAGCTGGCGGTGATGCGCGGAGCGGCGATGAAGGCGGGCCAGGTGCTGTCGACGATCGAGTTCCCGGGCCTCGAGCCCGACCAGGCCGCGTACCTCCAGGGACGTCTGGCGTCGCTGCGCGACAACGTAGCGCCGGTCGGGTGGAGCCGGATGCGCAAGGTCATCGAGGCCGAGTGGGGCAGGCCGGCCGATCAGGTTCTCGCGGAGATCGAGAGGGAGCCGGCGGCGGCGGCCAGCATCGGTCAGGTGTACCGGGGCCGGACCCACTCGGGAACGGCGGTCGCGATCAAGGTCCAGTACCCGGGGATCGCCGAGGCCGTCGAGTCGGACATGCGCAACCTCCGGCTGCTCTCCCCGATGCTCCGCAAGCTGATCCCCGGCGTCGAGGTCAAGGCGCTGCTCGGGGAGCTGGGCGAGCGGATCGCCGAGGAGTGCGACTACGAGCTGGAAGCCGGCAACCACCGGCGGCTGGCTCGGTACTGGCGCGGGCATCCGTTCATCCGCGTCCCGAACGTCGAGGGTGACCTGTCGGGCCGGCGGGTGCTGGTCAGCGAGTGGGTCGACGGGATGGGCTTCGACGAGGTCGCAGATCAGCCGGACGGCGTGCGGGATCGCTACGCGGAGATCCTCTACCGGTTCTTCTACGGGACGATCACCGGCCTCGACCTCGTGCTCGGCGACCCGCATCCCGGCAACTACCTGCTCTGCGGGGACGGGCGGGTCGCGTTCTTCGACTTCGGCATGCTCCGCCGCCTCCCGGCCGACTATCTTCGCCGCGAGGGCGACGTGGCGAGGGCGATTCGCGAGGGCGACGCCGCGTCGATGCTGGAGACGCTCGGGGAGCTCGGGTACCTCCCGGGGGCGGCGGGCGATTGGGACGGCGAGCTGATGCTCGACTACATGCGCGAGGTCTCGTGGTGG
Organism: Solirubrobacteraceae bacterium; assembly: GCA_035553395.1. Taxonomy (GTDB): domain Bacteria; phylum Actinomycetota; class Thermoleophilia; order Solirubrobacterales; family Solirubrobacteraceae; genus Palsa-513. Next base: position 12,687 of record DASZKP010000083.1, read on the forward strand.
TTGGAGGCGACCGATCGACTCGAGCCGCGCGACCTCTGGCGCAGCGCGGCGCCACTTCGTGGGGAGGACGGCGGCGAGCACATGACCCAGCTGCGGCGGATGACCTTCCCGCCGGAGGCGCTCCTCCTGCGCCGGATGGAGGCGCTGCTCTTCCAGAGCGTCACAGCGATCCGGGCGCGTGCGCCGTGGGGTGGACTGATGCGTGAGCTCGTGGAGGGTGAGCGTCCGGTTGGACGGCTGGGCGACGAGCACGCCCGCTGGCTGGACGGCAGGCGTTGAGCGCGCCCGCGCCGAAGCCGTTCGCGGCGGCCGGCCGGTCGGCCGTCTTGACTTGGGCGCTGGCGTAGGACAGGCTTCGCGCTATGCGGATTGCTTGTCTGGCTCTTCTGATCAGTGTCGCGGCGATGCTCGCGGCCGGCTGCTCGGCGAGCGTCTGCGCGGGCTCGGGCTGCGGGATCGACAAGGGGAAGGCCGAGGCCGCGGTGAAGACCGACATCGCGGGGGCGACTGGGTCGACCGTGAAGACGGTCAGCTGTCCGAGCTCGGTCGCCCTGAAGAAGGGGACCACGTTCACATGCATCGCAACCGGCGCCGACGGGACGACCGCGCCGGTCACGCTGACCGAGACCGACAGCAAGGGCAACGTCCACATCAGCGCGCCGACGCTGCTCCACACGGGGGATGCGGCGAAGCTGATCGCGAGCGGATTGTCGGGCAAGCTGAAGCTCGCCGTGCAGGTCAAGTGCCCGGATCTGGTCAGCGCGCAGAAGGGCACGACGCTGACGTGCGAGGCGACCCACGCCGGCCAGACGCGCAAGGTGGCGGTCACGGTGACCGATGCGCAGGGAAGCATCGACTACCACCTGGAGTAGAGCGGACGACACCGGCACCGAGGGCGCCCCCGCCGAACGGGGGGTTTTCCAGGGGGTTGGAGTATCGACGGGGCCGGCGCGGCGTAGACCCTGTTGATGATGATCCCGAGCCCCACTCAGAGCGCGTACCTCTTTCCCGGCCAGGGGAGCTCGGTAGCCGGTACCGAGGATCTCGTCGCCGAGTTCTGCGGCGACCTGGCCGCGCAGTGCCGGGCAGCCGTCGGCGACGACCCCTTCGCCCGGGCGGGCGAGAGCACACGGTTCGCCCAGCCGGCGATCTTCCTCGCCAGCCTGGCCGGCTGGCGGTCGCTGGACGCGCCGGAGCCGCTGGCCTTCGCCGGCCACTCGCTCGGCGAGCTGTCGGCCCTGGCGGCCGCCGGGGTGATGGATGCCGAGGATGCCCTCGACCTGGTGATCCTGCGAGGCGCGCTGATGGCCGACGCGGCCCACCGGGCGCATGACGGGGGGATGCTCGCGGTGCTCAAGGGGACGGTCGAGCAGGCCCGCCAGCTTGCCGATACCCACGGGGTGACCGTGGCCAACGACAACGCCCCGGGCCAGGTCGTGCTGTCGGGCCGGGGAAGCCTGCTCAAGGAGGCGGCGGTCGGAGCGCGGGCGCTCGGGGTGAGGGCGATCGTGCTCGACGTCGCTGGCGCCTTCCACTCGCCGGACATGGCGTCGGCCTGCCCGCGCTTTCGGCGGGCACTCGGCCGTGTCGACCTCAGGGCGGCGAGTGCCCCGGTGATCAGCGGCGTGACCGCAGAGCCGTTCGTCGATGTCCGCGGCCAGCTGGCGGCGGCCCTGACCCGGCCGGTCCGCTGGCGGGAGACGATGCAGACGATCTTCGGCCTGGGCGTGCGGCGCTTCGTCGACGTCGGGCCCGACCAGGTGCTCGCGAAGCTGGTCGGGCGCAACGTGTCCGAGTGCGAGTCGATCACGATCGAGGAACTGAGCCATGTCCATGTCTGATCCGATGTCCCTCCCAGAGGTCCCCGATGCGTGACCTGATCCCGGCCGTCGAGCCTGCCGAGACCGCTGGGCCGACCACGCTCTTCGAGCCGACCCCGACCCAGACCCAGACCCCGGCCTCAGCCCAGACCCCGACCGCGGCTGCGGCCCCGGCCGAGCTCGCGTGGCGTGCGGTCCGGTCGGTCGGCGTCGCCGGCCTGGGGATGGCGCTGCCGCCGCACGTGGTCGACAACGCGGAGGTCTCGGCTGACCTGGGGATCGACGACGCGTGGATCGTGCGGCGGATGGGCATCCATTCGCGGCGCAGGGCGGCGCCGGAGACGACGCTGGTCGAGCTGGCGACGCAGGCCGGGCGGGCGGCGCTCGAGGACGCGGGGCTTGCGGCCGAGGATGTCGACCTCGTGCTGGTGGCGACGCTCTCCCACGAGCTGGCGACTCCGAATGCGGCGCCGATCGTCGCCCACGCGCTCGGCGCGACGCGGGCGGGGACCTTCGACGTCGGCTGTGCGTGCACGGGTTGGGTCGCGGCGGTCGCGAGCGCGAGCGCGTGGATCGAAGCGGGTCGGGCGCAGACGGCGCTGGTGATCGGCGCCGAGCTGATGTCCCGGCATACGAACCCGGCCGACAAGCGGACGGCGCCGTTGTTCGGCGACGCGGCGGGCGCGGCCGTGATCAGCGCGGGCGCGCCGGGCACGATGGGGCCGGTGATCCTCGGGGCGGACGGGTCGTGTGCGGAGATGATCACGACCGACCGGGAGACGGGGTTCATCCTGATGGACGGGCACGAGACCTTCAAGCAGGCGGTGTCGCGGCTGGCCCAGGCGTCGCGCGAGGCGTGCGCGGCCGCGGGCGTCGAGCTCGACGACATCGACCTGTTCATCTTCCATCAGGCGAACGCCCGGATCACGGCGACGCTGGGCGAGCGCCTGGAGCTGGATCCGGACAAGGTCGTCGACTGCATCGGCGAGCTCGGGAACACGTCGGCCGCGAGCATTCCGGTGGCGCTGGCGACGGCTCGAGCTGACGGCAGGTTGAACGCCGGAGCACGCGTGCTGCTGGCGGCGGTCGGAGCCGGCTTCACGTGGGGTGCGGTCGTCGTCGAGTGGGGGCTCGCGTGAGCAAGCCGCGCCCCGACGGAGCGTGCGCGCTGGTCACGGGAGCGTCCCGGGGGATCGGCGCTGCGAGCGCGATCGCGCTGGCGGCCGACGGGTGGCCGGTGGTCGTCAACTACCGCAGCGACGAGGCCGGCGCGGCGGAGACGGTGGCCAGGATCGAGGCGGGCGGCGGGCGGGCGGTCGCGGTGCAGGGCGACGTCTCGCAGGAGCCGGCGGAGCTGCTCGAGGCGGCCAGGCAGGAGCTGGGCGACGTCCTGGCTCTGGTCAACAACGCCGGCGTGCGGGCCGACAACCTGGCGATCTCGATCACCGACGAGGACTGGGACCTGGTCCTCCAGACGAACCTGACGGCGGCCTTCCGGCTGACGCGCGGCGCGCTGCGGGGAATGATCCGGGCGCGCTTCGGCCGCGTGATCAGCATCGCGTCGATCGTCGGACCGCGGGCGAACGCCGGACAGGCGAACTACGCGGCTTCGAAGGCCGGACTGATCGCGATGAGCAAGACCGTGGCGGTCGAGGTCGCCCGGCGGGGAGTGACCGTCAACACGGTGGCGCCGGGCTTCATCGAGACGGACATGACGACCGACGTCCCGGATGCCGTGATCGAGGCCGTCCCGGCCCGCCGGGCAGGGCGGCCTGAGGAGGTCGCGGCGTGCGTGCGCTTCCTGGCGTCGGAGGCGGCGAGCTATGTGACTGCCAGCACCGTCTACGTCGACGGGGGGCTGGCGGCATGACCAATCAACCGAAGGGAGCGGACGTGTCCGCAGCAGTTACCTCAGAGCAGGTCGAACAGGTCGTAAGGACGTCGCTCGAGAGCTTCGGGGCCGAGCCTGAGGCGATCAACCGGGAGGCCAAGCTGGCTGATCTGGACATCGATTCACTCGACTTGGCAGAGCTGTCGCAGATCGTCGAGGAGCAGTACGGAGTGAACCTGACGAGCAGCGACGTGAAGGCGATCGTCACGGTCGGCGACGCGGTCGACATGATCGTCGAGCGGGCCTGAGGATGGGCTCGGTCGGGACATGCGGACGCGGGAGCGGTCGGTGATCGACGTCGTGATCACGGGGATCGGCGCGGTGACGCCGCTGGGCGTCGGCGCCCGCCCGCTCCACGAGCGGTGGACGGCTGGGGTCTGTGGAGTGCGCGACGGCGAGGCGCCGTGCGCCGACTTCACGCCGACCGAGCATCTGTCGGTGAAGGAGGCGAGGCGGTCGGACCGGTGCACTCAGCTGGCGGTGGTCGCGTCGGACGAGGCGATGATCAGCGCGGGTTGGGACGGCGAGCTTCCGTACGACCCGCGGCGGATCGGCTGCATCATCGGGACGGGGATTGGCGGGATCGGGACGCTGGAGGCCAACCACACGGTGCTCGAGCGCGACGGGGCGAAGGCCGTGTCACCGCTGGCGGTGCCGCTGATGATGAGCAACGCACCGGCGGCGGCGCTGAGCATGCGCCACAATCTTCGGGGACATGTCTACGGGATCGTCTCGGCCTGCGCGGCCGGTGCGCATGCGATCGGCTCGGCGACCCGGGCGATCCAGGCCGGTGACGCGATCGCCGTGGTGACGGGGGGTGCCGAGGCGGCACTGACACCACTTTCGCGGGCGGCGTTCGGGGCGCTGGCGGCGACGTCGGTCAGCGGCATCTCGCGGCCGTTCGACCTGCGGCGGGATGGCTTCGTGATGGGCGAGGGGGCGGCCGTGCTGGTGCTCGAGAACGGCGATCACGCCCGGGCGCGGGGAGCCCGGATCCTCGGGACGGTCCGTGGGTACGGGGCGACGTCGGATGCCTTCCACATCACGGCTCCGCACGAGCGGGGCGAGGGTGCTCAGGCGGCGATCGAGGCGGCGCTGCGGGACGCGGGCCTGACGCCTGGAGAGATCGACTACGTCAATGCGCACGGGACGTCGACACCGTTGAACGACCGGGCGGAGACGCTGGCGCTGAAGGCGGCGTTCGGCGAGTTCGCGACGAAGGTGCCAGTGTCGTCGACGAAGTCGGCGATCGGCCACCTGCTGGGTGCGGCTGGTGCGGTCGAGGCGGTCGCGACGATCCTCGCGCTGCGCGACCGGGTCGCACCGCCGACGATCGGCTGGGAGGAGCGGGATCCGGATCTCGACCTCGACTACGTGCCGGGGACGGCGCGGCCGTTCGTCGTACCCGACGGGCGCAAGGCGACGGCGATCTCGAACTCGTTTGGATTCGGCGGACACAATGCCGTGCTATGTCTGGAGGCAGCATGAACCTGAAACTCGCGCCGCGTCCCAACGAGCGGCTGACGGCACTCGAGCGTCTCGAGGTGCTGTGCGATCCCGGGTCGATCAACCTGATCCGGACCGACGTCCGGTCGCGGCGGATGGGCGAGAAGGCACGGGCGGGCGACGGCGTGCTCGGGGGCAGCGGGCGGGTCGACGGGCGTCCGGTGTTCTGCTTCGCGCAGGACGCGTCGTTCGTCGGCGGGTCGCTGGGCATGGCGCACGCGGAGACGGTGGTCCAGATCCTCAAGAACGCGGACCGGGCAAGCGTGCCGGTGATCGGCTTCATCGAGTCGGGCGGTGCGCGCATGCAGGAGGGGCTAGCGGCCCTCAGTGGTTACGGTCGTATTTTTCGGGAGCACGTCCGGTTGTCGGGACGGGTTCCGCAGATCTCAGTGATCTGCGGTCCGTCGGCCGGCGGTGGCTCTTACGCACCGGCGTTGACGGATTTCGTGATCATGACCCAGGAAGCGAGCATGTTCCTGACGGGTCCGGGCGTGGTCAAGCAGGTGATGGGCGAGGACGTCGACGGGGCGACGCTCGGGGGGCCGAAGGTCCACGAGCGCAACGGCGTCTGCCACATGGTCGCGCCGACCGAGGTCGACGCGGCCCTGCTGGCGCGGGACCTGCTCGACCACCTGCCGCAGAACTCGACCGAGCCCGTCCAGCGGTGGCCGGCGGTGGCGGCGCCGACGTTCTCGCCGGACGCGTGCGTGCCGCGGGAGGAGCGCAAGGTCTACGACGTCCGCGAGGTCGCCCGGGCGCTCGTCGACGGAGGCCGGCTGCTTGAGGTCTCGCCGAAGTTCGCTCGGAACGTGGTCTGCGCGCTGGCTCGGCTCGATGGTCGGTCGGTCGGGATCATCGCCAACCAGCCGCGGTATCTCGGCGGCGTGCTCGACTCGGACGCGGCGCAGAAGGCGGCGCGGTTCGTGCGGACGTGCAACGCGTTCGGCCTGCCGATGGTCGTGCTGGTGGACACGCCGGGCTTCATGCCGGGAACCAGGCAGGAGCAGAGCGGGGTGATCCGGCACGGGGCGAAGTTGGTCCACGCGTTCGCCGAGGCCGAGGTCACGACGGTGACCGTCGTGCTGCGCAAGGCGTTCGGCGGGGCGTTCATCGCGATGAACAGCAAGGATCTCGGGGCGGACTTCGTCTACGCGTGGCCGAGCGCCCAGCTCGGCGTGATGGGGCCCAAGCAGGCGGTCGACATCATCCACCGGCGGGAGATCGGCGCGCACGCGGATCCGGAGCGCCACCGGGACACTTTGGCAGCGGCGTACGGAGCGGAGCACATGCATCCGGCGGCGGCGACGGCGGACGGCTTCATCGACGAGGTGATCGCTCCGTCGCAGACGCGGGCGCGGATCATCTCGGCGTTCGACAGCATGGAGAACGCGACCCGCACGCGGCGGCCGACCGGGAACATCCCGCTTTGAATACGATTTGCGGCCTCGTGGCCGGCTTGCGCTCTAAGTGATCCTCGCGGACAAGCGACTGCTGATCACGGGCGTCCTGACCCGGGGGTCGATCGCCTACGAGGTCGCAAGGCAGGCCCAGGCCGAGGGTGCGGAGATCCTCCTGACGGGGTTCGGTCGGACGAAGCGGATGACCGAGCGGGCTGCGAAGGGCCTGGCGACGCCGGTCGACGTGGTCGAGCTCGACGTCAACGAGCCGGCCGACCTCGAGGCCCTGGCGACGGCCGTGGGCGAGCGGTGGGAGGCGGTCGACGGCGTCCTCCACGCGATCGCGTTCGCCCCGGCGGACGCGCTGGGCGGCGGCTTCCTGACGACGCCGGCGCAGAGCGCGGTGACGGCGTTCAAGACGAGCGCGTTCTCGCTCAAGGCGCTGACCGTGGCGCTCCAGCCGCTGCTCGAGCGGGCGGCGGGCGGGGCGAGCGTGGTCGGGCTGGACTTCGACGCGACGGTCGCGTGGCCGGTCTACGACTGGATGGGCGTGGCGAAGGCCGCGCTGGAGAGCGTGTCGAGGTATCTCGCGCGGGACCTCGGGCCGTCGGGCATCCGCGTCAACCTGGTCTCGGCCGGACCGCTCGAGACGCTCGCGGCCGGCGGGATCCCCGGCTTCGACCAGCTCGCCGGAATCTGGGAGTCGCAGGCGCCGCTGGGCTGGGACGTCCGGGATCCGGCGCCGGTGGCGTCGGCTGTCTGCTTTCTGCTGTCGGAGCTCTCGCGGGGAATGACCGGGGAGATCCTCCACGTCGACGGCGGATTTCACGCCATGGGAGCGCCGCTGCGATGAGCGTCTACGAGGTTTCGATGGGAGTGGGGGAGCGATGAGCGAGAACGCGGTCTTTCTCACGGGAGGCACGGGCTTCCTCGGTATGGAGGTGCTCGTGAGGCTGCTCGAGCAGCCCGACACGGAGGTCATCGCGTTGGTCCGGGCGGTCGACCAGGAGGGGGCGGACGAGCGGATCCGGACGGTCCTCGGGCAGCTCTACGACACGCCGCCGGCCGACGCGGCCGAACGGCTCCGGGGAGTCCCGGGCGACGTGACGTCGCCGGAGCTCGGCCTGAGCGGGGATGACCGGCGGTCGATCCTGGGCAACGCGAGTCGGATCGTCCACTGTGCGGCGTCGATCTCCTTCGAGCTGCCGCTCGACGAGCAGCGGGCGATCAACGTCGAGGGGACCAAGCGGGTGCTCCAGCTGGCGAGCGAGATGCCGAACCTGACGCGGCACGTACACGTGTCGACGGCGTACGTCGGCGGCCGCCACCGGGGGACGTTCACGGAGGGCGACCTGGATGTGGGGCAGACGTTTCGCAACAGCTACGAGCAGTCGAAGTACGAGTCCGAGCTGCACGTCCGGGCGGCAGACCTGCCGATCGTGACTGCGCGGCCGAGCATCGTCGTGGGCGATCGGTACAGCGGGTGGACGCCGGCGTTCAACGTGATCTACTGGCCGCTGCGGGCGTTCGCCCGCGGCATGCTCGAGGAGGTCCCGGCCGACCCGGACGGGATCATCGACGTCGTGCCGATCGACTACGTGTCGGATGCGCTGATCCACCTGCTGGACCACTCGGAGATCGGCGGGGCGATCAACCTGGTCGCGGGGCGGCGGGCGATCACCAACGCCCAGCTGATCGACCTGGCCTGCCGGGAGATGAACCGGCCGGCGCCGCGGATCATCGCGAACGCGGAGATGATCGAGCAGGCGTCGGCGTACCTGCCGTACTTCGACGTGGCGACGCGCTTCGACGACCGTCGGGCGGTCGAGATGCTCGAGCCGGCGGGGATCGTGATGGATGAACTGGAGTCGTACTTCCGGCCGATCCTCGGCTACGCGCAGCTGGCCCGGTGGGGGAAGACGCCGCTGACCCGCCAGGGCGCGATGCTCGCCCGGGCTGCGTAGCCGCTGACCGGGTAGGACGCGGCCGCGCCGGTCACGGGCCGGGTCGGTGAGCGCGATGCCGGGGTCGGGCGTTGGCCGGCCGGGTGCGGCGGGGGAAGCCGAAGCTCTGTGACGGATCTCACACAGCGGCTGCCAGACGGCGTCCTAGGATGACGTCGGCAGGGCGCGAGGACGGCTACGAGCGGTTATCGAGGGAGACGGAGATGACGGACACGGACATGGGCTTCTTCCAGGGGATCAACTCCGGAGAGGTCGGGTCGCTGATCGGCCTGACGGCCAACTGCCTGCAGATCTACGGGTTCGGCGCGCAGCTGATCTCGTCGCTGGTCAGCGAGAGTGACAAGGACCAGATCCTCGATGCGGTCGCGAGCCTCGAGCAGAAGATGGACGACGACTTCTCGGCGCTTGGTGCGCTGATCGACCAGCAGATCAAGCTCGTCATGGAGAACGAGGACTCGATCGCGCTGGCGAGCGCGATGGCTCACACAGGGACGGCGATGGACAAGCTCACCCGGTACCTGCGGGTCGGCGACCCGGCGGATCTCGAGTCGGCGGATACGGAATCGGATCTCGGCATCCAGTTCTTCCTCGCGCTCCCGGAGACGGCGAGCGATCCGAGTCAGGCGAGCCAGACCCAGCCGTTCTTCATCCCGGGAATCACGAAGGCCGGGACGGTCAGGGTTCTCGTCCTGATGGCGAACGACGGAGTCGTCCGCCGGATCGCGAGCGACGTCCAGCAGATCAAGGCGATCATCGCGTTGGCCGACGGCATGATCGGGTCGGTCACCGCGGCCGTCGACAGCGCGCACACAGTGGTCCTGAAGACGACGGAGATCCCGAACGCCGAGGCGGCGGACGAGGATCCCCTCACCCCGGGGACCGACCGTCGGGCGGCCGGTGGGGCGCCGGAGGTGATCTACGACGGGTACGACCACGAGGAGCGCGGCCAGGTGCTGGGCTTCTACAGCGCGGACGGAGCACGGACGTTCAACGATCCGCGAGTCACCAGGGCGAAGGCGGCGGCCGACGCCGGGCGCAAGCAGGGTGTGGCCGAGGAGCTGGCGTTCCTCGGGATCCCGCAGATCGAGTCGCTCGTCGGCAAATGGCAGGCGCTGCTCGTCAACCCGGTGACGGTAGGCCAGGTCGCGCCGATCCGCAACGTCGGCCTCGCGCGCGGCTGAGCAGCTCATTACCCAGCCGGCGGTGCGCCGGCCGGGGTGTGGTGAGTTGTCGCCGGGCGACGGTGCGCAGGCGGCGTCGGTTGGATCGGCCACTTGGCCGGCGGGTCAGGGCAGCTTGACGCCGGGGTTCATCAGACCCCTGGGGTCGAACGCGGCCTTGATCTGAGTGTGGACGGCGACCAGGGGCTCGGGCCACGTCGTGCGCAGCTGGCCGGTCTTGACCCGGCCGATCCCGTGCTCGCCGGAGATCGAGCCGCCGAGCCGGTTGGCAAGTGCGAAGAGGTCGAGCGCCGCCCGCTCGGCCCGGGCGAGCTGGTCGGGGTGGTCGGGGGCGATCATGAACGTCGAGTGGAGGTTGCCGTCGCCGGCGTGGCCCCAGCTGCACGCCTCGAGGTCGTGGCGGGCGCCGATCTCGAGTGTCTCCTCGATCGCGTCGGCGAGGCGATCGATCGGGACGACGATGTCCTCGCTGAGCTTCCCGCCGAGCCGGGCGGTCACGGCCAGGTTGACGCCGTCGCGCCAGCGCCAGAGCTGGGCGACCGCGGATGGCTCGGTCGGCACGTGGAGGCGCAGAGCGCCTGCCAGGAGGACATCGACCAGCTCCTCGCGCAGTCGGGACGCCTCGGCCGTGCTGCCGTCGGCTTCGGCGATCACTGCGAAACCGGCGGCGTCGGCGATCCCGGGGGGTCGGTTGGCCGCGGCGGCGGCGAGGGCGCCGTGGTCGAGGTACTCGAGCGTCGCCGGCTGGAGACCGCTGCCGAGGACGGCGGCGATCGCCGCGCAGCCAGTCTGTATGTCGGGATAGACCGCGACGACCGGCAGCTCGGCCTCCGGGGCCGGGATCAGGCGCAGGGAGGCGGCCGTGATCACGCCGAGCGTGCCCTCCGAGCCGACGACGAGGCGCTTGAGGTCGTAGCCGGCCGCGTCCTTACGGACCGTCCCGCCGAGCCGGACGAGGTCACCCGGGGGGAGCACGACGTCGAGTCCGGTGACCCAGGCGCCGGTCACGCCGTACTTGAAGGAGTGCGGACCGCCGGCGTTGGTCGCGACGTTTCCGCCGATCTGCGACTGCTCGGCCGCGCCGGGATCCGGCGGGTAGACGAGGCCGTTCTCGCGCGCGCGCCGACGGACGTCGGCGGTCGTCATCCCGGCGTCGACCGTGATCCGCCAGACCAGCGGGTCGAACTCGCGGACGGCTCGCAGTCGCTCCAGGCCGAGGACGACTCCCCCGTCGGGCACGGCCCCGCCGGCCAGGCCGGTGCCGCCGCCGCGGGGGACGATCGCGACGTCGTGGTCGTAGCACCAGGCGACCGTCGCGACGACCTCGGCGGCGGTCTCGGGGAGGGCGACCGCGTCGAGTCGGCCGGAGCGTCCCCGCGCGAGGGTCGCGTCGTGGCAGTAGGCCGCCGCCGGCGGGTCGAGAACCCGGTCCGCGCCGAGGATCCTCCTCAGTTCGGCACGCAGCACCCGGCCGGCGTCGACCTCGCTCATCGGGCGGCCGGGGCGGCGTGTCGGGCGACGGCGTTCATCGGGCGGGCGGGGCGGCGTATCGGGCGACGTCGTTCATCGGGGCGGCTGGGGACGTCGGCCGGGGGTGGTCGGACCGGCGATCATCGAGCGGTGGCGACGACTCCCGGGTCAGCCGTGCCGCGGCGCGTCTCGGGGGACGAGCGGCTGGGTCAGCGACCGCCGGAGCAGGGTGTAGGCGACCGTGCCCCAGAGCGCGGGGATCCACAGGGCGATCGCGTGGTACGCGAGGACCACAGCCGTCGCCGTCGTGGCAGTGCTCCCGTACAGCACGAGCATGCCGACCAGGCCGCCGTCGAGCACGCCGAGGCCGCCGGGGACGGGGATGATGTTCGCGAGGTAGCCGATCTGGTAGGCGAGCACGATCGCCGCGAACGGCGGCGGGTGGCCGAGGGCCGTGAAGCAGGCCCACATCACGCCGATGTCGCACAGCAGGTACGCGAACGCGCCGACCAGCCGCCAGTTCGGCGTCAGGAGGATCCGCTTCGTCGACGTGATGCTGCTGGCCAGACCCAGCAGCGTCGTCGCCAGCTTCCCGTCGTCATCACGCCTGTGCGCCGCCCGGGCGGCCCAGCGGGGGAGTGCGAGGAAGAAACAGAGCACGCCTGCGCCGACGCCGGCCGGCACCACGCTCAGCAGGGGGTCTCCCGGGCCCGGGAGGATCCCGGTGGCCAGGCCGGTCGAAAAGACGGTCAGGACGATCACGTTGACGGCGCTCGTCAGCAGGAACAGCGTCGCCGACCGCTCGACCGCCCGTCTCGCTGGGACGCCGCGCGCCCGCAGAACCCAGACGCCGAGCGCGGCGCCTCCGGCCCCGCCGACGGAGATCGCCGCGCCGAAGCCGATCTCGGCGAGCGCGAGCCTTGCGGCGAAGCGCAGCGGCGCCCGGGCAAAGACGAGCTGGAAGGCGAGGATGAAGCCTACGCACGAGAGGATCTCGAAGGCGATCGCCGCGGCCACCCACGGCAGTCGCGCGTGCCGCAGCACGTCGGCCACGCCATCGAGTCCGGGGACCGCCGCGAGCAGCGTGACGATCAGGACCCCGAGAACCGCCAAGCCGATCAGGCCCCGCCGGAGCTGGCGGCCGCGATCTGCTGCGTCGGCCTCGAGCGTCGCGTCGTCGAGATGATCGCCGGCTGCACCGGACGAGATCGCCGGGCTCGGAAGGGGGGAGGCGGGAGTGCTCAGGAGAGGCCTTCCGGCGGGTGTTCCGCGATCGTTCCACCTTACAACGTCGGTCCGCCCCCACCCGGTCCGCGACCGGCGTTGGGCGACGTCGGCCGCGTCGGGCTCGCCGGCGTGCCCGCATCTGCAACCGTCCGACGACGGAGCGGCCGGCGCGGCGCCACGACCGGGATTTCCAGGCGAATACGATAAAGTAGATAAAAGAGATCGACAATCTGTAGAATCGATCTGACCGATGGAGATCGATGTCCACCAGCACATCTGGACCGCCCCGCTCCTCGACGCCCTCGAGGCCCGATCCGAGCTGCCGTTCGTCCGGCGGGCCAACGACCTCACGATGCTCCACTCGGCCGGCGAGCATCCGTACGTGATCGACGTCGAGACCGAGCTTCCCCCCCGCCGGGCGGGTCTCCTCCGGGAGGACGGGCTCGACCTCGCGGTGATCGCGATATCCAGCCCGATCGGCATCGAGGCACTCGACCGGCCGGCGGCCCTCGACCTGATCGAGAGTCACCTGACCGGGGTCGAGGGGCTGCCCGGAGGATTTGCCGCCTGGGGCCCGATCGCCGTCCGCCGGGCCGATCCCGACGATGTCGACAGCCTTGTCGCCCGCGGCTGCGTCGGCGTCTCCCTGCCGGCCGGCGCCCTCGCCGGTGGCGCTGCGATGGCAGCCGTCGCCGGCATCCTCCGCCGGGTCGAGGAGCTCGGCGTTCCGCTCTTCGTGCATCCCGGGCCCGCGTCGACGACCGCCACGGTCGAGGTCTCCTGGGACGAGCCGATCTGGTGGCGGGCCCTGACCGACTACGTCGCCCAGATGCAGGCCGCCTGGCTGACCTTCGCGGCGGCTGGCCGCCGGGCGTTCCCCGGCCTCCGCGTCGTCTTCGCGATGCTCGCCGGCGGGGCCCCCCTCCTGAGCGAGCGGCTGGCCGCGCGCGGCGGCCCGCGGGTCGCGGTCGACGATCGCCTGAGCTTCTACGACACATCGAGCTACGGCCCGGCCGCGATCGCCGCGATGGCCGCTCGTGTCGGCGCCGATCAGCTGCTCTACGGCTCCGACCGGCCGGTCGTCGAGCCCGCCGCCTGCGCCTCGGCCAGGGCCGCCGCGGGCAACGCCGACTGGCTGGCCGCGACGATCGCCAGCCGGGCATGACCCCGCCGACGCTCCCCCGGCGCCTGCGCGCGCCAGGCCGCGATCTCGCCGGCGACGAGCTGGCCGCCTTCGCGAGCAGCCTCGCGACCGCCCGGGATCGCTGGGGTCACCTCGTCCGCCACACCGACGATGCCCGCGTCTACGAGCCGATCTGGGCCGACCCCCACGTCAACGCCTGGGTGATCTGCTGGTTGGCCGGCCACGACACCGGATTCCACGACCACGGTCGGTCGGCCGGCGCGATCCACGTCGTCGACGGCAGCATCCGCGAGGAGCGTCTCGGCCCTCGCCGACGATCAGCCCGGCGGACGTTCGGCCCGGGCGAGAGCCTTCATGTCCCGTCGTGCGCGATTCACCGTGTGTTCCACGCCGGCCTCGGACCGGCCGTCTCGATTCACGCCTACTCGCCTCCGCTCACAAAGATGGGCCGCTACCGGCCCGGCCCTGACGGTCTCCTCGAGCGGGACCCGCGTCAGTACGTCGAGCCGCCGACGGCGGCGCGAGTCGGCGCATGACGACGACGGCGCGAGTCGGCGCGTAACGAGGTCGGCGCGAGTCGGCGCGTAACCCTCCAGGGCGAGTCTCTGCGCCCCGGAGGGGAGCGCACCAGTCAGCATGGCCTGAGCTCGATCGTCAGAGCGCGCTGCGGACTTCGATCGCGTTCCCGGTGCCTGCTGATCGCCGGCACCGCTGCCCGGCTCCCGGCCGACGTTCGGCCGGGCGCCGAGGTAGGCTCGCCCTACGGCTGGATGACGCTCATCGCGCATCACCCCCCACACGTGCCGCCCTCCGGGCGAAGTAGACAAGCTTGATCTGCTGGGTCTCGTCGACCACGTCGTCGAGTCGGGAGCCCGGCCACTGGCCGGCGACCGCCGCGCATTCGAGGCCGGCGCGCTCGAGCGCCGCGCGGATCGCGGCCGGCTCGTGGTGGCGCTGGAAATGCCGGCTCGTGACCCGCTGCCAGAGATCGTCGTCGCCGGCGATGAACATCTCGATCGTCGCGCTGCTCGCATCGCCCGGCGCCACCGACGTCCCCGACTCCCCCCGCCAGCAGAAGACGGCCCCGGGAACCTCGCGGACGAAGGTCTGGGAGAACGCGGTTCGGTACGTCTTCAGCGAGTTCACGTCGAACGCATAGACACCCCCCGGCGCCAGGACGTCGGCCACCCCCCGGAACGCCGCGACGAGGTCCTCGTCGGTGAGGAGGTAGTTGATCCCGTCGTCGATGCACGTGACCAGATCGAACGGTCCGCCGGCCGGCAGGTCCCGCATGTCGGCGACGAAGATCTCGTCGGCTTCTCCCCCGAACTTCGCCCGCGCCTCCTCGACCATCTCCGGGGAGATGTCGCAGGCCGTGACCTCGTAGCCCCGAGCGAGCAATGGTGCAAAGCTCTTACCCGTGCCACAGCCGACATCGAGCACCCGGCGACCGAACACACCCAGTGCTCGGGCCCGGTCGTCGATCTGGGCGAGCCATCCGTCGTATTCGTAATCCGCGGTGAAGCGGTCGTAGTACGCAGCGAACGTTGCATAGGCGTTTCGAGCGGGATCCGCCGTCGTTTGTAATGTCATGGGAAGAGAGACCCGGATCCGCCCGAAACCGTTTCATCGAATTTGAAATATTCATTCGCAAACGTGCGACCGCGCAATGGAAGAGCCGGGATCCTGGGATTGGGTGGCGATCCGCCGGCGCTGCGCGGTGGAGGCGAGGCGACTCGTCCGGACGCCCGAAGAAGTCGATGACGTCCTCCAGGAGGCCATGATGCGCGCGTGGAAGGGCCGGGCCACGTGCAACTCGCCACACGCTCCGATCCCCTGGTGTCTGCAGATCACGCGCAACGAGGCCTTTCGCCGGATGCGGCGCATGCCGTTCGACACCGCGCTCGACTCGACCGCCGAGTTGAGCGACGCGTGCGCTTCCGAGGCGATCGACCGGATCGCCTCACGCGTCGATGTCGACCGTGCGCTCGACCGACTTTCGGCCGATGAGCGCATGCTGGTTGCTCTACGCTACTCGCACGACTATTCTCAGCCTGAGATCGCACGCCGCCTCGACATTCCCGAAGGGACTGCCAAGGTTCGCCTGCATCGCGTTCGCAAGCGCCTCGAAACGCTCATGGAGACCATATGAAAGCCTACGCCGATGTGACCGACTCTCGGGTCGTAAAGGCACTCGCCCATCCGCTCAGAGTCCAGATCCTCGCCGCGCTCGAGGACCGCGTAGCGAGTCCCAACGAGCTCGCGAACGAGCTCCAGGTCGACCTCGGCTCGGTCAGCTACCACGTACGCCGGCTCGTCCACCTCGGCTTCCTCAACCAGGTCGACCAGGTTCCCAGGCGTGGCGCGATCGAGCACTACTACACGGCGATCGCCGGACCCCGGATCACCGACGCCGCCTGGTCGAGCGTGCCGACGATCGTCAAACGGGCGATGGTCGGAGCCACGGTCGAGACAGTCGGCCGACTGGTGACGACGGCCGCGTCCGCCGGCGGCTTCGATGTCGCCGACGCCCACCTCACGCGTACGCCGGTCGCCGTAGACGCCCAGGGCTGGCGGGAGCTGGCGTCTGAGCTGCGCTGCCTGACCGACAGACTCGCCGAGATCGAGCGCGACAGTGCCGCCCGTCTGGCTGAGTCGCCCGCGGCCGAGACTCAGGCGACGGTCGTCCTGATGCTGTTCGACTCGTCCGATGTCGCCCAGGCCCCGCCGGTCGGCAGGAGCCGCCTGGCCGCCGGCAGGCACAAGCAGTCGGCCAACGCCGAGTTCGCCGTCCCCGCCCCAGAGACCGCGGGCGTCTGAAGTCGATGACGTGTCGCACCGGTCTCGTGATGTGTCGCGCCGGCCTCGCGAGGCGTGCCGGTGTCGTCACGTGTCGCGCCGGTCTCGCGAGGTGTCGTGCCGGTCTCGTGGTCTGTGTGGCCGGCTCGGCGGTGATCGCCGGCTGCGGCGGTGGGAGCAAGGCGAGCTCGTCGTCGACGACTCCCGCGACGACGAAGGCCGAGTTCATCGCCAAGGCCGACGCCCTCTGCACGAAGGGCAAGTCCGTCGAGCCGACTGAGGCCCAGATCGTCTCGATGCTGACCCAGGTTCCCCTGCCCCGCGCCCACGTCGCGGCCGTGCTCCACGGGGCGGCAGCCGAGGTCGCGAAGGTCGACGCCGACATCGCCGCGCTCCCCCGGCCCGCCGGCGACGGCCCGGCGATCGGAACGTGGCTGTCGGAGGCGTCCAACGTCGCCACCCTCGTCGGCCAACTCGGCGACGCCGTCGCCAGCGGCGACGACGCCGGGATGGGAAGCACCGAGACGAAGATCATCGAGGCGACCGGCGACCCGATCAACTTCGCCGAGACCTACGGCCTGACCGCCTGCGACAGCTTCTAGCCTGACCGCCTGCCACGGCTTCTGGCCTCGCCGGCTCGGTCGACGTCCCGGCCGATCGCACGACACCGCACCACGGCCGCCGCGCCCCGGCGTCTACTGTCCGAGCAGCCGGGCCCCCCACCACAGGCCGACTGTCGAGACGACCAGCGCCGCCGGAACCGTGAGCGCGCCGAGGAGTGTGAACTCCCCCAGGGCGACCTCGACCCCCTCGGCCCGCAGGACCCTTCGCCACAGCAGCGTCGCCAGCGACCCGACGTAGGTCAGGTTCGGGCCGATGTTCGTCCCGATCAGCGCCGCCAGAACTCCCAACGGCCCTGACGGCGCGAGGATCGGAACGACGATCAGGGTCGCCGGAAGGTTGTTGAGGACGTTGGCCAGCAGCCCGCTGATCCCGGCGATCCCCAGGAGGTCGACCAGCGACCCGCCCGCCGGCAGCAGGTCTCCGACCGCTCTGCCAAGGCCGTCCGCGCTCGCCGCGCTGACGATCACACCCAGCCCGAGCACGAAGACGAGAAACGCCGGTTCGGCTGCCATGATCACCGCCCCCACCGATGTCGTCCGCCGGCCGACGCCCCGGACGCTGATCACCGCCGCCGCGCCCGCGGCGACCCACACGGGCTCCAGACCGGCAACGGAGCTAAGCGCAAACCCGGCCAGCGCCAGCCCCACGACGACCAGCGCAAAGACCGGCGTCCGCGCCTCCCCGCCGGTCCGCTGCGTCCCGGCCGGCTGCTGGCGCGGTCGGTCGAGGTCTCGTCTGAAGAACCGTCCGAACACGACCCATTCGACCCCGAGCCCGCCCAGCCACGGGAGTGTCATCAGCCCCGTGAAGTGTGCGAACGACAGGCCGGTCGCGCCGAACGCCAGCAGGTTCGTGAGGTTCGAGATCGGCGCGATCAACGACGCCGAGTTGGCCAGGTGCGCGCACGCATACGACGCCGGCTTCGCGCTCGTCCCCAACCGTCGCGCGCTCAGCAGCACGACAGGTGTCAGCAGCACGACCGTCGCGTCGAGGCTGAGCACCGCCGTCACCCCGGCTCCGACCACGAAGATCAGGCCGAGCAGCCGCCGTGGATCGCCGCTCGCCCGGGCCCCCACCACCCCGCCGATCGCGTCGAAGACCCCTTCTCGCCGGCAACCCTCCCCGAGCAGGAGGAGCGCCGCCAGGAAGCCGACCGTCGGTCCGAGCTCGCCCAGCTCGTGTCGAGCCCCGGTCAGGCTGGTCGCGCCCGCGCAGACCAGGACTCCCGCGCCCACGCCGGCGATGACCCACTCGCGTGCCCGCCGGTCCGTCGAGATCGCCGCCGCCAGCGTCGACGACAGGGCGATCAGGGCCAGGACGAGCCCCGGAGTCCCGGTCATCCCTCGGGCGCGGCTCGCAACCCGGCGCTCGCCGCGTCCCGCTCACGCGGCCGCCCCGCGTCGACCGGTTGGCCGGCCAGCTGGCCGCCCGAGCAGTCCGCGCAGGCCACCGAACGCCTCGGATTGCGGATCCCCAGCAGGCCGAGCAGCCCACCGAGCCCGACGAGCACCGCCGCGATGCCGATGCCCACGTGGAAAGCGTGGACCGAGGCCGACTGGACCGCGTCCGCCACGGCTCGCCCGACCCGCGCCGGATCGACCCGGGCAAGCGTCTGGCTGCGTGCCTGCACCGTCGCCGCCCGCTCCACCGCCGAGAGCGCCCGGCCGGCCAGCCGGTGGTCGAGCGTCGCTGCGAACTGGGCGGAGATCACCGCCCCCACGCCCGCGATCGCCAGCAGGCCGGCGACCCGCGCGATCGCGTTGCTGACGCCCGACGCGATCCCCGCGTTCGCCTCGTCCGCATCCGCGAGGACCGTCGCCGTCAACGGCGCGACCGTGCACGCCAGGCCGACCGAGAAGACGACCAGGGCCGGGAGCAGGGTCGTGAAATAGTCGAAGGCCGCTCCCAGGCGGAGCATCATCGCCAGGCCGACGGCCGCCGTCAGCGGCCCGAGGCCCATGAACACGCGCGGGCCGAATCGGTCGGCGAGGCGGCCGGCCCGCTTCGAGAGCACGAACATCACGATCGTCGACGGCATCGTCGCCAGGCCGGCCTCCAGCGCCCCATACCCGGCGACCTCCTGGAGGAACAGGACGAGGATGAAGAAGACGACCCCGAGCCCTCCGTACATCGCGAAGGTCTGGATGTTGCCGACCGCGAAGTTCCGCCTTGCGAACAGCCCCAACGGGAGCATCGGCGCTCGCGACCGCCGCTCGTGGACGACGAACAGCCCGAGCAGGATGATCCCCCCGAGCCCGCTCGCCCACACCTCCGGACTGCTCCACCCGACCACCGGCTGGCGGATCAGGGCGAGCACCGGTCCCGTCAGGCCGAGGAAGGTCAGGCCGGCTCCGACCCAGTCGACGTGCGCGTGGACCGTTCCCGGCTCGCGGGCCGGCACCGCGACCGAGACGAGCAGCAGGGTGATCACCACGAGCGGGACGTTGATTGCGAAGATCAGCCGCCACGACGCCGCGTCGACCAGGTAGCCGCCGGCCAGCGGCCCGATCACCGTCGCGATGCCGGCCCACGCCGTCCACGACCCGATCGCCCCGCCCCGCTCGTCCGTCGGGAATGCCGCGACGATCACTGCCAGCGCGCTCGGCGTCAGCAGCGCCCCGAACGCCCCCTGGAGGGCCCGACCGGCGATCAGCACGTCGATCGTCGGCGCGGCCGCACAGATCACCGAGCACAGCCCGAAGCCGGCCACCCCCACCGAGAAGATCCGCCGTTCCCCGAACAGGTCGCCCAGCGACCCCCCGACGAGGATCAGCGATCCCAGCGACAGGAGGTATGCGTTGGAGATCCACTGCTGGCTCGACAGCCCGCCCCCCAGGTCCGCCCGGATCGCCGGGAGGGCGACGTTGACCGCGGTCGCATCCACTCCCGCCACCACCGATCCCATGATCGCCGCGACCAGGGCCAGACGTTTGAGACGGTCCGCGGTCCCCCGCTCCGCCGGTCTGCGACCGGCATCCCGTCCCTCACGAACTGCGCCGCCGGCCACCAGTTGAGTGTGACGGATCTCATACGACCCGCTCGACCCGTGTGAGTCGTTCGCGTGGACCTCGTCGGAGCAGGCGGGCGGGGGCGGGGCGGTGCGGGGAGGGGCGGGGCGGGGCCGCCCGATCGTCCGGGTGGTGGGAGTGCGGTGTTTGGTTCTTGAAGTGATGGCCGCCTGACTCAGGCAGCTTGTTTGCCGCAGGGTCGGCAACCGACTCAGCCTGCAGCGGCCGCCGTACGGGCCCTGCGGGTCGCGAGGTGGGCGTCCAGGCAGGCGTAGGTCGCGGCGAAGCCGGCGACATCGGCCGTCTCCAGTTCGAAACCGTCCGGGAGCGGCGCCGCCGTGCGGCCGGCGTCGAAGACCCTGGCTCCCCGCAGGCCCGGATGCAGCAGGTCCCGATCGGCCCCGCCGACCCAGAACGAGTCTCCGAGGATCAGCACGTCCCAAGGCGCCGACCATCCGCGGGGTGCCAGGTAGGCCAGGAGGTGCGTGACCGCCACGGCCTTGTCGATGTCCGTCAGGCAGACATCCACCGAGCGTGCCCCAGCCGCCCGCACGTCCAGACGACCGCCGGACACGCCGGCGACGATCGGTCGGAGACCGTCGATCAGCTCGCTCCGCCGACCCTCGAGCCCGGCCAGCGTCAGCGTCAGCTGCGTGTCCGTGAGCTCGATGCAGACCGTGCCCGCCCGCGCCGCCCGACCCGGCCGCACCTCGACCGCGCCGAAGCCCGCCGCTGCGCAATGCCCGGCGACCGCGACCGCCGCCGCCCTGCCAAGCGGCGTGAAACGGGAGCTGTGGTCGTAGACGAACTCGGGCGCGGCTCCCGACATCCGAAAGCAGCAGGCGCCGTTGCTCGCGTAGAACAGCATCCCCGCCCGCTCGGGCCGGCCGACCAGACGGCCGACCCGCCGAACGATGCTCTCGACCGACGCGCCGGAGACGATCGCGACGAACCCGCCCTCGGCGATCAGTCGCTCGAGTGTGGCGGCCTGCTCCGGCGTCAGATCCTCGTGGGCATCCTGGAGCGTTCCGTCGAGGTCGGCCACGACCAAGGCTCTGTGCCGGATGGTCATCGCCTGCGGAGGGAGTCTAGAGCGAGGCCGCGGAGCTGGCAGGGCGCGGGTCCCAGGCCGCCTTTTGGACATCCGTGGGCTCCGGGGCGACCCGCTGGATCGGGAGGCGAGCCGGGGCATCTGGCGGCTCGCTAGGCTGCCTCGCTCCGGCGTTGAAACCCGGCGAAATCAGCGTCCCTCGACGGAAAGGATCGGACGGATGAGCGGATCGATGTGCGCGGAGACGGTTCGGATCGACGGGCACGACGGGGACGAGGTCGAGGCCTACCTCGCCCGTCCGGCCGGCGACGACTCTCGCGGCGGCGTGGTCGTCATCCATCACATGCCGGGCTACGATCGGGCCACGAAGGAGATCACGCGCCGGTTCGCCGAGCTCGGATATGACGCGATCTGCCCGAATCTCTACTGGCGCGACGCGCCCGGCGCGGCACCGGACGACGCTGCGGCGACGGCGCGGGCCAACGGCGGGGTCCCCGACGAGCGCCTGATCGGCGATGTGGCCGGCGCCGCCGCGCATCTGCGTGGCCTGGCAGGTTCCAACGGAAAGGTCGGGGTGATCGGCTACTGCTCCGGCGGGCGCCAGTCGGTGCTCGCCGCGTGCAACATCGATCTCGACGCCGCGGTCGACTGCTATGGCGCCTTCGTCGTCGGCACGCCGCCGGACGGGTTTCCGCTCCAGGTGAAGAATCTGGTCGACCAGCTCCCGCGGCTGGGCGCTCCGCTGTTGGGACTGTTCGGCAACGAGGACTCGTATCCGAGTCCCGAGCAGGTCACCGAGCTCGACGAGATCCTCGCGGCCCACGACAAACCGCACGAGTTCCACCGCTACGACGACGCCGGCCACGCGTTCTTCGCGGTCGACCGTCCGTCGTACCGCGTCGCAGCTGCGAACGACGGCTGGGAGCGGATCACAGCCTTCTACGCGACCGAGCTGGGAGGCTGACGGATGTGCACGTACGCGACGGTGCGGATTCCGCTCGACGGCAGCGCGAAGGGGCCGGCCGGAAGCTGGTTCCACGTCACGGACGGGACGGTCTACTTCGACCATCCAGTCCACGCGATGGCTGAGCACACGCTGAACATCGACTTCGCCGACCCGGCGACCGGTTCGGCGGCGAGGGTCGCCGTCGAGCTGACCGCCGCCTCGGCCCGGGCGCTCGTCGCCGCGATCCAGGCCGCGCTGCACTCCGCGCCCGCCGAGCTCGCGGCTTGACGCGGGGTGGCCCGGCTGCTTCTTCACTGATTCTTCACCGGCTGGCCATGACCTGAAAACATCCGCTGCCGGCTGGCCGCGTAGCGTCGGCGCACTTGTCCGGTGCGACCGAAAGAGGCCCGATGACGCGGATGTTTGGGAGGGCGCGGCGCTCCCGCCGCGCGATGATCGCGGCAACGATCGCCGTTCTCGCGTCGTGCGGACTCGCGGGCACCGTCCTGGCGGACGGGCTCTTCTCCTTCTCGAGCAACGACAATCCGTGGCCCTATGCTCAAACCCCACCGGCGCCGGTCCTGGCGGCCGTCGGCGACATCTCCTGCCAGCCGTCGGGTCCGGTCGAGGGGGAGGCTCAGAAGGACGTCTGTGACACGACCGGTCGTGGCGCCACGACCCGGATGGCGGCCCAGACGGCGACGGCGGACCAGATCGAGGG
The DNA here is from genome assembly GCA_035553395.1 of Solirubrobacteraceae bacterium. Taxonomy (GTDB): domain Bacteria; phylum Actinomycetota; class Thermoleophilia; order Solirubrobacterales; family Solirubrobacteraceae; genus Palsa-513. The sequence goes on from DASZKP010000083.1 coordinate 35,436, forward strand.
GATCCAACCGAACCTCGTCGCGCTGCTCGGCGACGAGCAGTACGAAGTCGGGCGCTACGAGGATTTCATGGGCTCCTTCGACCACACCTACGGCGCCTTCAAGTTCCTTCAGCGCCCGAGCCCTGGCAATCACGAGTTCTACGACGAGCACGGCGAGACCGGCGTCGACGGCTACGGATACTTCGACTACTACAACGGCTTCCAGCTCAATCCCAACGGGAGCATTCCGACCGTCGCGTTCGGCACAGCGGCGAACGAGCCGATTCCCCGGCAGCAGGGCCAGGCTGGCACGTTCGGCGCGACCGGCGACGGCTGGTACTCATACGACCTCGGTGCCTGGCACATCATCTCCCTGAACGCCGAGTGCGCCGTCGAGCCCGGCGGCTGCAATCCGAACGGGGCCTGGTTCGCGAGCGAGACGCAGTGGCTGTCCCAGGATCTTGCCGGCGACCGCGCGCCGTGCACGATGGCCTACTGGCACCAGCCGACGTTCAGTGCGGCGAGCCCGTCCAGCAGCGCGCCTGGGGCCGATCCCGAAGGACCGACGGCCGACGCCTGGTGGAAGCTGCTCTACGCGCATCACGCGGATCTGATCCTCAACGGCCACGACCACCTCTACGCCCGTTTCGCGCCGATGAATCCGAGCGGGCAGGCTGACCCGCTGCGTGGCATCCGCCAGTTCGTCATCGGAACGGGCGGCGAGTCGCTCGACACGCTCAACACGAACGCCCCGAACCTCCAGGCCGGGACCGGCGGGTACTACGGTGTGATGAAGCTGACGCTGAGCCTGGGGAGCTATTCCTGGGACTTCGCCTCGGCTCCCACCGCACCGAACGCGTCTCCCGGAAGCTACAGCGATACGGGAAGCGGGCGCTGTCACGGGCCCTTGGGAGTGGGCTTCTGACGCATTGGCGCGTGCTGGCGTCAGGTTGTCAGGCTCGATCGGAGCGATCACGTCCGGCTCGGCACGGACCATGCCGCTCGCCGAGCGCCGCGGACTATTGCGATCTTGATGTCGGCCGACTCGCCGGGGTCAGGTGGTGAACGACGCGCCGCCCGGTGGTCGTTGCCGCCGTTGCCGCGTCGAGCGCGTCGTGGTCGGTACGGGTCATCCGTCCGTGTTGGCGCTCGTGCTCGGTCCAGTCGGCCACGACGTAGGTTTCGAGGAAGCTGTGCGGCGACGCCGCGTCCCGCATCGCCCGCCACTGAATCGCGCCGGTCCGCCGCCGCGCCGCGCGGAGCGCGGGGAGGGCATTGAAGAATTCCTCCTCGCGGGCGAGATCCACCTCGTAGCCGACGGTCACGAAGACCGGCCCGTCGTCGGAGGACGGCTCGGCATCGAGTTCCGGCATCGGCAGCTCGGCCGGGACGATCCGGCCGGCATCCGGCGAAGGGAGCCTCAGCACGGCTGCCGCGAGCAGTCCTGCTGCGAGCAGGCCGGCGCTGGCCAGGAGCGCGGGCTTGACCCCCGCAGCCCCGGCGACTCCGCCGAACGCGGCGCTGCCCAGGGCCATGCCGCCCTGGAACACGACCAGGTAGTAGGCCAGCGCCCTGGACTTCACCCAGCCGGGTAGGCCGCCCTGGAAGCTGGAGTTGAAGAGCGCGAGGGCGCAGATCCACGCCAGGCCGGCTCCGACCAGTGATGCGCCGGCGATCCAAGCGCTCGCGGTCAGTCCGAGGACGAGCGTCGCAGCACAGAGGAGGCCTGTGCTCGCGGCGAGCAGGCGGTCCGGACCCAGCCTCCGTCTGGCCACAGGGAGAAGCGTCGCGCCGATGATCGCGCCAATGCCCACGCCCCCCAGCAGCAGCCCGTATCCGGCGGATCCGAGCCCCAGGTTCCGGCGCGCGAGAACCGGCAGCAGCGCCCAGACCGCGCTGGCCGGGACGATGAAGAGCGTCGCGCGAATCAGCAGGACGCGGAGGTCTCCGGATGCGAGGATGAACCGCCCGCCGGCGCGCATCGCCCCGACCACGTGCTCGGGGGAGCCGTGGTGAGGCCGGTCGGGGATCCGCGCGCGAGCGACGACCGCGAGCACTCCGAGGAACGAGACCGCGTTGGCGAGGAACACCGCGCCGGCGTTGACCGCGGCGAGCAGGGCACCGCCGAGGGCCGGACCGACCGCCCGGGCGAGGTTCTGGTTGACCGCGCCCAGGGCGATCGCGTCGGGCCGCTCGCCGCTCGGGACCAGCTCTGGCTGAAGCGTCTGCCAGACCGGAGCGGCGAACGCGTTGCCGACGCCGATCGCGAAGATCAGCGCGAGCAGGACGACCGGGGTGACGCGGCCGGCGAGCGTCAGGCCGGCGAGGCACACGGACGCCGCGAGCATCGCGGTCTGGCAGGCGAGGATCAGGCGGCGCCGGTCGAGCAGGTCCCCGAGGACCCCAGCCAGCAGCGCGAACAGCAGCACCGGGAGGCTCGACGCGGTCTGGATCAATGCGACCGGCGCGGCGGCGACGGTCAGGCTCGACATCAGCCATTGGGCGCCGACCGTCTGCATCCAGCTGCCGACGTTCGAGCCGAACTGTGCGGCCCACATCGCTCGGAACGTCGGCTCGCGCAGCGGCGCCCACGCGCTGCCGGCACTCGCTCGGGGTCCCGACGTCGGTCCGGGCTGCCCAGACGGGGTCACGGGGTCGATCGTCACGGGGCAGCCTGCCCGTCGGCGAGTCTCACGAGCGCAAGCGTGACACGTCAGGTCCCGGTTGGGCCGAAGCGCTCTGTCCTGATCCGGTCAGGCGCATGCCCGAGACCGACGAGGATGTCGGCGGCCGTCTCGACGAACCCGCTCGGCCCGCAGATGTAGACGAGTGGACGTTCCCGCGGAGGCCAACCGACCGCGTCGAGCAGCTCGCGGTCGATGCGGCGCTCGTAGCCCTGCCACCCGACCGGCGACCCTCGCGTCAGGGTCATGCTGATCTCGATGTCGGCGCGGGACGCGAGACGGGACAGCTCGTCGCGATAGAGCACGTCGGCCAGAGTACGGGTCGAATAGAGCACGTGGAGAGCCACAGGACTGTCAATCGCCCGGTGGTAGCGGAGCATCGATGCGAGTGGCACGACGCCTGACCCGCCGCCGAGCAGGAGGACCGGACCGCCCATCGCCTGCTCCCAGACGAAGTGACCGCCGATCGGCCCGCGCAGCTCGATCTCGTCGCCGACTCGGAGCTCGTCGACCAGGTAAGGCGAGACCTCGCCGTCATCCAGGCGCTCGACCGTCAGCACAAGGCGGCCGGCGGCCGGCGCCGAGGCGATCGAGTAGCTGCGCTGGGCCTGGTAGCCGTCTTCGGCGGTGAGACGGACGTCGACGTGCTGGCCGGCGCGGTGGCCCGACCAGTCGGGCACGTCGAACGCGATGCTCCTGGCCCGCGGCGTCTCCTCGACGAGCTCGCTCACCCTGGCGGCCTGCCAGCTCAGTCTCCCTGGTAGCGCTGCTCTTGCCATGGGTCGCCGCGGTTGTGGTAGCCGTAGTTCTCCCAGAAGCCGGGCTCGTCGCGGTCGCGGAGCTCGAGGCCGCGTACCCACTTGGCGCTCTTCCAGAAGTACAGGTGCGGAACGAGCAGCCGGGCCGGGCCTCCGTGCTCCGGCGCGAGCGGCTCGCCGCCGAACGCGAACGCGATCCAGGCCCTCCCGCCGGTGAGATCGCCGATCGGCAGGTTGGTCGTGTAGCCGCCGTCGCTGAACGCCGTGACGTACGCCGCGCTCGTCTCGATCCCCTCGAGCAGCACGTCGATCGAGACACCCGTCCAGGCGGTGTCGAGCTTCGACCAGGTCGTCACGCAGTGGATGTCGACGGTGACGCGCTCGCTCGGCAGCGACCGAAACTCATCCCAGGTCCAGGAGACGTCCACGCCGACATCACCGCGCACGGCAAGGCTCCAGTCGACCAGGGGCGTCCGGGGGGTGGGCCCCGCCGAGAGGACGGGGAAGTCCTCGGTGACGTGCTGACCCGGCGGAACTCGGGCGGGGTCGACAGTCCGACGCCGACGACCCGAGAAACCCCGAGAAACCACCACGTCTTCAAGCCTACCGCCCGGAGTCCGGCGGACTGGACCGCGGCTTCGCGGTGGGCTTCGCGGAGTTCTCCGTCGCAGAGCGGTGGTCCACACCGGCCTTCGCCGCGGCCCTATGCTCGTCGGCATGTTCCGCCACGTGTTGGTGCCGATCGACGGCTCCAGACAGGCCGCGCGGGCGCTCGCCGAGGCCGTGGACCTCGTCACGCGGACGAACGCGAGCCTGACGGTCATGACCTGCATGCCGAGCGCGTCGAAGTCGAGGTTCACAGGCGGGCCGGCGTTTGGCGTGGACCTGCGCGATCTGCGCCAAGCCGAGCGCGAGTACCTGTCGCTGCTCGACACGGCCGTCGACGATCTGCCGATGAACCTGCCCGTCACGAAGGTCCTCGGCCGCGGCCGGCCGGCCGAAGCGATCGTCGCGCAGGCGATCAGCGGTGGCCACGACCTGATCGTCATGGGCTCCCGCGGACGCGGGGACATGCATGCCCTCCTGCTCGGCAGCGTCAGCCACCAGGTGCTCCACACGAGCCCGACCGCGGTCCTGATCGTGCACGCGGGGCCGCTGGGGTAGCCGCACTCCGACTCGCGCCTTCGAGCGCGAGTCGGCCCGACGGTGTACTTCGCTCGCCGTCGCCGTCGGCGTCGGCGTCGGTCGTTTCCCGGCTCCGTGGCGGCTGGGGTGTCACGCGCTGGCTCGCGGCCGGCCCCAGCTAAGGACAAGATCACGATCACGGAGACCGTGATCTGCTTCCATGGCCAGCAGCGCTCGGCTCGGGCCGGTCCAGCCCCTGGGGGCTTGTGGCCTCAGATCTGGAGCAGGCCGGCGCGCTCGAGCTGAGCGGCGAGTTGGAGCAGCACGGTCTCCTCGGGTGCCATCAGCTGGACCCCGACCGGATGTCCGTCGGCGGTCGTGGCGAGGGGCAGCGAGATCGCGGCCCAGCCGCAGACGTTGGCCATCGGCGTCCATCCGGTCGTCGCAAACTCGACGGCGAAGAACTCCTGCGTGCTGCCGCGCGGCTGGTTGAGGTGACCCAGCGGCGGTGGGCCGCCTGTCATGAGCGTCGGAACGACCAGCACGTCGTGCTCGGCGAGACTGGTCGCGAACCGCCGGCCGTGGTTGTGCACGGCGGCGATCGCAGCCGCGTACCGCTCGCCGCTCACGTCGCGGCCCTCCTCGAGCATCTCCCACGCCGTCGCCTCGAGCTCGTCGCGCTCGGGCGGCCGGCCGAGGACCGATTGTGCGAGTGCGAACAGCTCGACGTTGGACACCTGGTGCAGCAGGCCACGGCATCGATCACCGGCACGGCGTCGACGGTCGGCACGCCCGCCTCGACGTCGTGGCCGAGTCGCTCGAGATCGGCAGCCGCCGCCGCTGCCGCCGCACGCGCGTCGGGATGGGACGCACCGCCGAACGGTGCGTCCGCCGTCCACATGACCCGCAGCCGCACCGGGTCCCGCCCGACGGCCTCGAGCCACGGCTCGGCTGGCGGTGGCGCCGCGTACGGATCGCCCGGGACCGGCCCCGCCGTGGCGTCGAGGAGGGCGGCGCAGTCGCGGACCGAGCGTGTGAGCGCGTGTTCGTTGTACAGACCCTCCAAGACGTGTCCACCGTCCGGGGCGAGCGTCTTACGTCCACGCGCCGGCTTGAGGCCGATCACCCCGCAACACGAGGCCGGCACGCGGATCGACCCGGTCCCGTCACCGCCCGACGCCGCCGGAACCAGGCCGGCGGCGACCGCGGCCGCCGACCCGCCGCTCGATCCACCGGCGGACAG
>DASZKP010000084.1:0-36133 GCA_035553395.1 Solirubrobacteraceae bacterium
CCGACGCCCTTTGCGAACGCGCATGCCCTGGCTGCGACGGTGGACGCCGTGCTCCCGAACGTCCGGTGCTCGACCGCGAGGAAGCCATTCGTGTTGCGCCGGACGTCGGCGACCGGCGCCAGGTCGACGTTGACGCCGGCCGCGGCGAGAAACCGCCCGGTCGCGACGCCCTGCTGACCGGCCAGGCCCGGGCTCGTCATCTGCGACGCCGACAGCGTCGGCGGCCCCGCCAGCCGGCGGACGCTGCCGCCCTCCTGGTCGGTCATCACCAGCAGGCCCGGCTGATGCCCCGTGGCCGCCGCGGCCTGGAGGCTCCGGACGAGCCGCAGGGTCTGCGCCTGGCCGCCGCCGGTGTTGCCGGCGAACAGGATCACCCCGCCGACATGGCCGTCACGGATCCGTGAGAGCAGCGTCGCCGGAGGCGTCCTCCCGCTGAAGCCCGTGATGATCGTCTGGCCGACCGCCCGGCCGACCGACAGCTTCGGTGGAGCCTGACTGCCGCCCTCCGTCGCCGCACCGGCGACCCCGCCGATCCCGAGGGCCGCCGACGCGATCCCCACGACGAGGACCCGCCGAGACCCCCTCGTCACACTTTTGGCGCCATCCGCAATTAGATGAGTATGGCCGTCTCCGCGTACGCCGCCCTCTCCGACGCCGACCTGCTCTGCGCGACCCGCGCCGATCCCGAGGCGTTCGCCGAGCTCTATGACCGCTACGAGGACCCGCTGCTCGCGTTCTTCCTGCGCGCGACCCACAGCCCCGAGCTCGCCGCCGACCTGACAGCCGAGGTCTTCGCCGGCTGCCGCGGTCGCCTGACCGGCCGGGTCACGTTCGTTCGCACGAACGGGCTCAGCTCGCTCCCGCCGCCGCTCGGAGACGGCCCGCTCGTCGGCCGCTTCTCGGTCACCGTTCCCTGACCCGGACACCCGAGCCGCCGATCCGACCTGCGTCGCCGGCCCTCAGATCAGAAGGACCCGGCCGCCGCCTTCGTGCGCGCCGGCGCGCCGTCGAGCGCGTCGCGCTCGAGCCGCAGGTCGGCGATCCCGAGCCGCTCGCACCGCTCGACCCACACCGCCGACGTCAGCTCGCCCGCTGCCAGCCGGGAGATCTCGAGGTCCGGGCGCAGCTCGACGCCGCCTTTCGAGAGCGTCGCCGGCCCACCCGGGACCCGGCCGACCCGCCATCCGTCGGCCGCGAGCGCGAGGCCCAGCCCCGACCCGAGCCCGGCCAGCTCGGCCACGAGGCCCGCCGGATCGCTCGCGTGCGCGTCGATCGACACGCCGACCTGCCGCCCGAGGTCCGATACCCGCAGTCCCCTCGCCGTGAGCCGCTCCCGCCGGGCGTGGCCATCCCAAACCGAGAGGACCACCGCCGGCGCCCCTTGCTGCCAGGCCACCCAGACCAGCGACAGCCCGGCCAGGAGCCGAGCCTCGACCGTCTCGGCGTCGGCCAGCACGTCGCCGGTCGAATCGTCGGGCGCGACCCCGATCCGCTCGCTGACGTGCGGCGCATCGAGGAAGGACCGGAAGCCCTCACCGATCGGCGGCCGCCAGCCCCGGTCGAGGAAGGGGTCGACGTCGATCGACCAGAACCAGCCGAAAGCGACCTCCAGCGAGTCGGCCCGGCCGGTCGCCCGGAGCACCGCGTCGTCCCCGAAGAGGCCCGCGGCGAGCCGGGTTGCGGCGAGCGCGCGACGTCGCGCGAGACGCGAGGAGAACCCGAACGCGGCCCGCGCGCACGACCGCAGCGGACGGCGCAGACGGCTGCGGCTTCGCTCGAGACCGACCATTCTCCGGCCGACCCGGCCGGCGACTGCCGAGATCCGGCGGCCCGTCCTCGTCCGGGTCGCGCGGCCGCCGAGCTCGCCGGCGATCACGACCTTCAGCTCGACGCACGACAGGCCGACGACGTATGCGAGCGGCAGGCTCAGAATCACGCGGCCGTGCCGCCCGCCGGCCTCGGTCACGCGCGCTCGGCCGTCGAGGACGATCCGCACCCCGTCCGGCGCGCGCACGTCCAGCCGGCCGGCGACCGAATCGACGAGGGCCCAGATCACGGGCTCGGCGACGCGTGAGACCTCGACCCCCGGCCGGGCTCGTCTCGCCGCCCTGGGGATCGCCACGCCGCCACCTTCGTCCACCTGATTGCTATCGGCAGGGCCGCGGCCGACTTGAGCCGGCCTGCCCGACGACGCGTGGGTCGGGTCCGCCCGGCGGCAGCGCCCTGGGGCCCCCGGCGCCGCAGCCCCCTGCTTTTCGAGAGGCTCGGTCGTGCGCTCACGCGAGCGCGATCGCGAACTCCGATCCCTGGAGGAACCGCGGCTCGATGTGGCTGCCGTCGGCGTTCGCCCGCTCCGTATAGCTCGGGCTTCCCGCGGCGCCCCCGGACGTCCAGTAGACATGGCTGGGGTCCGCGGCGACCTGGAACGGGCCCTGGTCGGTGTGCGTGTCGAGCCACGCGTCGTCCGCCCCGGTCCCGTCGAGCGCCGCCCGTCCGATCGTCCCGTCGCCCACCGTGCCCAGCTCCGTCCAGTAGATGTCCCCGCCGCTGACCGACAGGCCCTGCGGACAGTGCGTCGACCCCAGCGAGACGAAGGTGTCATCGACCTTCGTCCCGTCGAGATCCGCCCGGCCGATCTCGCTGTCCTGGCAGCGGCTGAAGTACAGGTACGTCCCGTCGCTCGCCAGTCCCTCCGCGACTCCGCCGCCCCGCTCCTGGGCCAGGGCGATGAACCGCCGCTGGAGATGCGATCCCCCGAGGCCGACGCGGCCGATCGAGTTCTGATCTGCCCAGTAGAGGTATCCCCCGGCGGCCGTGAGACTGTCAGGGAAGGTCAGTCCGCCGACGAGCCGGCGAACCCCCCGGCCGTCGAGCAGCGCTCGCATGATCGTGTCGCGACCCGCCCGGCCCGTCTCGACGGCCCAGTACACGTACCGGCCGGCGACGACGATCGCCGGGAGCTCGGCCCCGCTGCCGAGGCTGAGCACCCTCGTCCTGCGGGCCGGGCCGACCAGGCTCAGACGATCGATCGACTTCCCGCTCTGGTAGTACAACGCGCTCGACGCCCGCGCGCCGGCCGGCGGACTTCCGAGCCCGGCGAGCATCGCCAGCCAGGCGAGCAGCGCGCCGGCCAGCAGGCGACCACGGGCATCGCGTCTGCGGCTCACCGCGCGAGCATCCCAGATCCTCACGGCGCCGGTCAAATCCCGGTCGCCTCAAGATCGACGCGCGCGGCGCCCGCCTCTCCGCCGATCGTCGCGACGGTCCGCAAGGGGGGTCAGCACCACCACCGATCGGCCTGCCGGCCGGCTGGGAAGGCCGTCGGGTGAGCGTTACGGTTGGACCATGTCATCAACGATCCGAGCCGCAGGTCGCGAGTTCCTCTACGTGTCGGTCGGCGCCCTGCTCGGGCTGCTCTGGTGCGTCGTCCTGATCTCCGGCCTCGCCGCCGGCATCGGCGCGTCGGTCGCGCTCGTCGGATTCCCGCTGCTCGCCGTCGTCCTGCTGGTCTGGCGGTGGGCGGCCAACACCGAGCGCGACCGCGCCGCCCTCGTCCTCGGCGCCCCGATCCGCCGGCCCGAGCGGCCGTCCACATCCGGCGGCCTGCTCGCGCGGTGGCGGGCTCGGGCGACCGACCGGGCGACCCTCAAGGAGCTCGCTTACCTGCTCCTGCTCGGACCCGTCGGCATCGCCTCAGGAGCGATCGTGCTCGGTCTCTGGGCCGGCGTGGCCGCCGCGCTCGCCGCTCCGGCGCTCGCCTCCGCAGCCCCGGCCGGGTCCCTGCTCGGCCGCCTCGACACGGCCGAGCTCGCCGCCGTGCTCGCCGGCGGGGTCGTGCTCGCGGCGATCACGATCGTCCTGACCCATCTCGTCGCGCTCGCCTGCGCCGCCTTTGCCGACGGCCTGCTCGCACCCGACGACCGAGCCGTGCTCGCCGCCCGGGTCGACCGGCTCGAGACCACGCGCGCCGGGGCCGTCGAATCGGCCGACGCCCGCCTGCGACGCGTCGAGCGCGACCTCCACGACGGTGCCCAGCATCGGCTGGCGTACATCGCCATGGAGTTGGACCGCGCCCGGTCGAAGCTGGCCAGCGATCCACAGGCGGCCGACGCGTTGCTCGGGCGGGCTCATGCCGAGTCCAAGCGGGCGATGGTCGAGCTCCGCGAGCTCGTCCGCGGGATCCATCCTTCGGTGCTCACCGACCGCGGCCTCGACGCCGCCGTCTCGGGTCTGGCGGAGCGCTGCCCGATCCCCGTCGAGGTCGTCGTCCGACTCGACCGGCGGCCGCCGAGCGGGGTCGAGACAGCCGCGTACTACGTCGTCGCCGAGGCCCTGACCAACGTCGCCCGCCACGCGCAGGCCCACCGGGCAGCGGTCGAGATCCACACCGACGACGAGTCCCTGCGACTCGTCGTCGAGGTTCGCGACGATGGTTCCGGAGCCCTGCGGACGCCCGGGTCGGGTCTCGAGGGCCTCGGCCAGCGGATCGAAGCGCTCGACGGGAGCCTCGTAATCGAAAGCCCGACCGGCGGACCGACCAGCCTTCGGGCCGAGCTCCCATGCGCGTCGTGATCGCCGAGGACCTCGCCCTCCTGCGCGAGGGGATCGCCGCCCTGCTCAAGGACGCCGGCGACGACGTCGTGGCCGCGGTCGGCGACGCCGGCGCCCTGCTCGAGGCGGCCGCCGACCACGCTCCGGACCTCGCGATCATCGACGTCCGCATGCCGCCGACCCAGACCGACGAGGGCATCCGCGCGGCCGTCGAGCTCCGCCGCCGCCAGCCGGACGTCGCGATCCTGATCCTCAGCCAGTACGTCGAGGAGCGCTATGCGACGGACCTGCTGACCGGCGGCAGCCACGGCGTCGGCTATCTGCTCAAGGACCGCGTCGCCGACGTCGGCGAGTTCCTCGCCGCCTGCCGGCGGGTCGCCGCCGGCGGCACGGCGATCGATCCGGAGGTCGTCTCCCAGCTGCTCAGCCGGCGCCGGCGGACCGACCTGCTCGACGACCTCACACCCCGCGAGCGGGAGGTCCTCGGGCTGATGGCCGAGGGTCACACCAACTCGTCGATCGCCGACCGGCTCGTCGTCACCGGCGGGGCCGTCGAGAAGCACGTGCGCAACGTCTTCCTCAAGCTCGGGCTGCCCCCGACCGACCAGCAGCATCGCCGCGTGCTGGCCGTCCTCACGTACCTCGGAGTCTGATCGATCCCATGGCAACCACCCAGCAGCTCACGATGCCGGTCTCCTCGATGCCGTCGCCCGTCCGCAGGCTGCTCCTCGTGCTCGGGTCGACGCTCGTCGTCGCGCTGATCCTCTTCGGGGGATTCACCCTGCTGGACATCGCCGCCCACCACACCTACGACGTCCGCTCCTCCTACGCCGCGGTCCAGTCGCTCGAGATCGACGACGGCAGCGGCCGGGTCGCGCTGACCGGGTCCACGGCGGGCGGCCGGGTGACGCTCACGCAGCACGTCAGCCAGGGCCTCACCTCCCCCAGGCGAGCGGCGACGCTCGGTCCCGGCGGCGTGCTCCGGCTGACCAGCGGCTGCTCGGGCTTCGACCTCGAATGCCGGGTCGGCTACGCCGTCACTGTCCCGGTCGGGATTCCCGTGACGGTCAACTCCGGCGCCGGTGACGTCAGCGCGAGCGACCTGCACACCGCCGGAGTCGTCCATCTCAGCTCGGGCGCCGGCGACATCTCCGCGACCGACATCTCGGGCCAGACGATCCAGTTGAGCTCGGATGCCGGGGACGTCGTCGCCAGGCGAATCGGTGCTCCGCAGCTGCGCCTGTCGAGCGGAGCCGGCGACATCACCGCCGACGTCACGTCCCCGGTCGGGAAGCTCGTCGCCGGGTCGGGCGCCGGCGACGTCACCTGAAGGTGCCCGACTCGACCTACGCCCTCCACGCGAGCTCGGGCGCCGGCGGCGTCTCAGCCCAGGCGATCCGGACCGACCCGGCCTCGCCGCGGCGGATCGACGCGACGTCGGGCGCCGGCGACGTGAGGATCACGCCGAACGGCTGACGGAGGACCAGACGGCCGCTTGTCCTGTTCGGGACAGGCGCCGTTGCCACGCGACGCGGTCGCCGGTGGCTGTCCCGTACGGGACAGCCACCGCCCATCTCCGGACCGCAGACGCTATATTTCCCGATCAGGACAATGCAGCGGACGGTCATTGACAATCCGCAGGCCTTCGGCGCCGCGCTACGCGCGGCCCGGGCCGCTCGCGGCCTTCGACTCGAGGACGTCGCCCTCGGCGCGGGCGTGGGGATCCGCTTCGTCAGCGAGCTCGAGCGCGGGAAACCGACCGCGCGACTTGCACAGACGCTCCGCGTAGCCGCGTCGCTGGGCCTGACGATCGTCATCGAGGATTCCGGATGACCGACCGGCGGCTTGACGTCTGGTGCTTCGACGAGGTCGCCGGGATGCTCGTCGACGGGGACGACGGACTGGCTTTCGAGTACGGCGGCGAGTGGGTCGCCGGTGGCATGCCGCCGCTCTCCCAGTCCCTGCCGGTCGACGGGCGGTTCGGTTCGGAAGCGGTTGTCGCGTTCTTCGGCGGCCTGCTGCCGGAGGGGCCTCCCCGCCAGCTGCTCGCACGTCAGCTCGGCCTGAGCCCCAGCAACGACTTCAGCCTCCTGGCAGCGCTCGGCGGCGACACGGCCGGCGCCGTGTCCCTGCTGCACCCGGGCGACCGGCCGGCACATCCCGGAACCGACGTCCGGTGGCTGGACGACGTCGATCTGGCCCGTGAGCTCGACGAGCTCCCGACCCGGCCGATGCACGTCCACGCAGCCGGCGAGTACCGCCTCTCGCTCGCCGGGGTTCAAGACAAGCTGCCGGTCGTCGTCGGCGCCGACGGAAGGATCGGCCTGACCGAGGGTGGCACTCCGTCGACGCATATCCTGAAGACCCCGATCGCCCGGCTCCAGGACACCGTGGCCAACGAGGCGTACTGCCTTGCGGTCGGCCGGGCTCTCGGAATCAACGCCGTCGAGGCTGAGCCCCGCCGCGTGGCCGGGCGTGAGTTCCTCCTCGTCAGGCGGTACGACCGCGCCGGGGCTCCGGATGCGACCCGGCGTGTCCATCAGGAGGACTTCTGCCAGGCCCTCGGGATCCCGGCCCAACGCAAATACCAGGACGAGGGTGGGCCTGGCCTGGTCGACCTGTTCGGCCTGATTCGTAGCGCGGTCGCCGTTCCGGCCCGGGCCGCTACGGAGCTCCTCGGATATGTGGCTCTGAGCTTTCTCGTCGGCAACCACGACGCGCATGGCAAGAACTACTCGCTGCTCTACCTCCCGCGAAGCTCCCGTGCCGAGCTCGCGCCAGCCTACGACGTGCTCGGTACCGTCGTCTACCGGAAGGCCCAGCCGATGTCCCGCCGAATGGCGATGCACATCGGCGGCGAGTACCGCCCGGCGTACGTTCGCCGGCGTCACCTCGACAGGCTGATCGACGAGGCCGGCCTCGGCGGAGCCGCAGCCCGCCGGCGGTTGCGCGCGCTGGCCTCCGAGGCCCCCACCGCGGCCCGGTCGGTGCGGTCCGATCTGGTCCGATCGGGGTGGGATGCTCCGCTGCTCGGCCGCGTGGTGGAGATCGTCGCCGAGCGGGCGGGCTGGCTGGCCGAGTTGGCTGCGCCGGCGGCGACCGGTACGCGGTCCGCCTGGCCGAGATCTACGAGTCGGTGAAGATCATCGAGCAAGCGGTCGACGGGCTGCCCGAGGGCTCGTTCACTCGACGTGTCTCGTCAACGGGGCACTCGACGTGTCTCGTAAAGTAGCTGCCTGACTCATTGACTCAGGCAACTGTTTCCTCAAGCAAGTGCACCCACTCCGTCGCCGGCCGCCGATGCCCCCGGCCGCCCGGGGCCCCCGACCCCGCCTCGCCCCAAAGTCGCTCAGAACCCGTGGGCAGTCCCCCGGCCCGCAGCAGCCGACGACGCGCCGTCTAAACGCCGGGCCCCCGGCCGCTCCAGACCCCGCGGCGATCGGCCGACCCGCGGTCCGCGCCCGCCGCCGCGCGCCGGGCTCGCCTCGCGCCCGCGCGCCGGCTTCGCGACCAGAGCCGGTCGCCGCCGGCCCAGGCGGCGAAGCACAGGCCGCCGACCGTCCCGGTGACGGTCATCAGTACGCCGGCTGCCGCGGCCGCGGCGACGCCGTGGCTACCGAGGATCAGGACCGCAGCCGCCGCGCCGACGCCCGGCCCGATCGGCAGCTGGCCGAGCGTGACGACGGCGATCAGCACGGCGACCGCGTCCAGCAGCGACGCGTCGACTCCGACCGCCCTCAGGAGGAGCCAGTTGCGCAGGATCTGGGAGAACACCGCCACCAGCACGAACCCGATCAGGCGGATGCCGTGGTGCGTGCTGCGCACGATCGCGAGGCCGCGCCACAGCTCCCGTCCCGTGCTGAGCGCCAGGTGGCGCAGCCCGGCGCTGACGCTCCCGACTACGGCCAGGCCGACCAGCGGGCCCCACCACGGGAGGCCCAGCGGGCCGACGAGGGTGAACGAGGTCAAAGCGGCGAGGATCGCCTCGACCGCGAGGATCGGGAACTCCGCGGCGATCAGCGTCGGCACCTGCGGGCAGACCGTCGGCGACGATCGCCGCAGAGCGGCGATCCGCGCCGCGACTCCCAGCTGGCCGTTCAAAAGTCCGCCGAGAACCTGCATGCTCGACGCCCGGAACAGCACCCTCCGCTCGACGGTCCCGCCGGCCGCCTCGATCGACAGGTGCCAGGCCTCACTGCGCGAGACGAGGGCGACGATCTGGAGCGCCGTCGCCGCGACGAGCACCCAGGCCGACGGGCCTGACAGCGCGGCCCCGAACTCGCGGCGGCGGCCGGCCAGGACGAGGGCGAGAATCCCCAGCGTCGCCAGCGAACCGACGATGGTCAGGGGGATCCGCCGACGCCGGGCGAACGCGCGGGCCGCCCCGACCGGTGGGGCCAGGACGACTGCCTTCTGCGATGGGGCGGCGGCTGCGGTGTCCGTCTGGCAACCCTACGCCCCGAAGCTCACCGAACGTTAAGTGCGCTACGTTCGTCTCCTGAGAATGCGCCCCGTCGCCGCCACCGCTGGGCGGAGGATCCGCCTCCTGTCAGGGAGCGTTCTCCTCCTTGCAGTCTCGATTCCCGGCGTCAGCGCCAGAGGGTATGACGGGCGCCGGTGCACACCACCGACCGGCTACCGGATCGCCGACTGCCGGGTCGCCGAGCACGGGACGCCCGACCTCAGCCGCACGGCGTGGCGGACCCTGTTCGGGGAGGAGGTCACGATCAGCGCGCGGGTCGACGGCCTCGCACCCGACCCGGCCGCAGGCGGCGCCCCCGACTGGCCGCTGATCGACTCGCTCGGCCAGCCGATCGGCCACCTCGTCGGGGGGCCGTCCGGGCGCTTCACGCTCGTCTCGCTCGCCGGAACCGGCTACCACGCGACGGCCGTCAACCTCCGCGGCCACGGCTGCGCCGCGAGCGCGACCCAGTCGACCGGCTTCCCACTCGTCCAGGTGATCGCCGGAAAGGCCCCGTCCGGCGGAACCCAGGGATTCATCGACGCCGCGGCGCTCGGGACGTCGTCCGCAGCCGACACGGCCGCGCTCCATGCGTTCGCGAGCCAGCTCGGCGGCGGCACCGGCTGCGGCCCCGCCGGCGCCGAGATCAGCCCACCACGCCCGCTCGCCGACCCCCGGGTCGGGGCGAGTGCCCACGCCCGCCTCTCCAACGGCCGGTTGAACACGGTCACCGAGTACGACGCGAAGCCCGCCTTCGGCGACATCGTCTACTTCAGCTCGAACACGACCGAGGTCTCCGTCGGCGGCGTCGCCCGCGGGATGGTTCGGGTCGGGACACCCGTCGCCAAGGTCGACACGTTCACCTACTGCGATCCCAACAGCGACGGCACGCTGATCTGGCGGTACTGGTCGATCCACACAGGCGACCCGGCGAACCCGCGGCTGTACGGGTGGATCCCCGGGCGCTGCCCCGCGTCTGCGCGGCGGCTTTCACACCAGGTCAAGCCTCTAGACTGACCCGATGCTCGGGCTCCATCCGGTGAAGGTTCACACGCGATGATGGACCATCCGTCGTTCGTCGTCGAGCCGTGGCAGCTGCGCGAGACGGAGCTCGACCTCGATCTGCTCGCCCAGACCGAGTCCGTCTTCACGCTCGCCAACGGCCATCTCGGCCTCCGGGGCAACCTCGACGAAGGCGAGCCGCACGCCCTCCCCGGGACCTACCTCAACGCCTTCTACGAGACCCGCCCGCTCCCCTACGCCGAGGCCGGGTACGGCTACCCGGAGGCCGGCGAGTCGATCGTCAACATCACGAACGGCAAGATCATCCGCCTGCTCGCCGGCGACGAGCCATTCGACCTGCGCTACGGCGACCTGCGCAGCCACGAGCGCACGCTCGACTTCCGCGCCGGCGTCCTGCACCGCGAGCTCGTCTGGTGCTCGCCGACAGGCCGGGCCCTGAGGATCCGCTCGACCCGCCTCGTCTCGTTCACCCAGCGGGCGGTCGCCGCGATCCGCTTCGAGGTCGAACCGCTCGAGGCGAGGACCCGCATCGTCGTCCAGTCCGAGCTCGTCGCCAACGAGCCTGGGCCGCCGATGTCCAAGGATCCCCGCGCCGCCGCGATGCTCGCATCACCGCTGCGCAGCGAGGAGCAGAACGCCCGCGGCACGCGCGGCGTGCTCGTCCACTCGACGACCGCCAGCGGCCTGCGGGTCGCCGCGGCGATGGATCACATCGTCGACTGCCCGGCCGCCGCCGACCACGATGACGTCGAGGCATGGAACGACCTTGCCCGCCTGACGATCGCGACCACGCTCGAGCCCGGCCAGCGGCTGTGCCTCTCGAAGTTCCTCGCCTACGGCTGGTCCAGCGACCGCTCGATCCCGGCCGTCCGCGATCAGGTCGGCGCGGCCCTCGCCGAGGCCCGCCACACCGGCTGGGACGGCCTGCTCGCCGAGCAGCGTGCCTACCTGGACGAGTTCTGGGCGGGCGCCGACGTCGAGCTCGACGGAGACGCCGAGCTCCAGCAGGCGGTTCGCTTTGCCCTCTTCCACACGCTCCAGGCCGGCGCCCGCGTCGACGGCCGGGCGATCGCTGCGAAGGGCCTGACCGGCCCCGGGTACGACGGCCACTGCTTCTGGGACACCGAGTCGTTCGTCCTCCCCGTGCTGACCTACACGTCCCCGAGCGCGGTCGCCCACGCCCTGCGCTGGCGCCATCGGACCCTGCCGACGGCTCGCGACCGAGCCAGTCAGCTCGGCCTGCGGGGCGCGGCGTTCCCCTGGCGGACGATCAGCGGCAGCGAATGCTCGGCCTACTGGCCGGCTGGGACCGGCGCCTTCCACATCGGTGCCGACATCGCCGACGCCGTCGCCCGCTACCAGGCCGCCACCGGCGACGAGGACTTCGCCCACGACGTCGGCACCGAGCTGCTCGTCGAGACCGCTCGCCTGTGGCGCTCGCTCGGCCATCACGACCCGTCGGGCCACTTCCACATCGACGGGGTGACCGGCCCCGACGAGTACAGCGCGATCGCCGACAACAACGTCTACACGAACCTGATGGCCCAGCGAAACCTCCGCAACGCGGCCGACGCCGTCGAGCACCATCCGGCTCGCGCGGCCGAGCTCGGCGTCGACGCCGAGGAGGCCGCGTCGTGGCGGGACGCGGCAAACGGGATGGTCGTCCCCTACGACGCCGATCTCGGGATCCACCCGCAGGCCGAGGGCTTCACCCGCCACGCGATGTGGGACTTCTCCCATACGGCGCCCGAGCAGTACCCGCTGCTCCTGCACTTCCCGTACTTCGACCTCTACCGCAAGCAGGTCATCAAGCAGGCCGATCTCGTGCTCGCGCTCTACACGCGGGGCGACGCCTTCACGGCCGACGAGAAGGCCCGCAACTTCGCCTACTACGAAGCGCTGACCGTGCGCGACTCGTCGCTCTCGGCCTGCATCCAGGCGGTCGTCGCCGCGGAGACCGGCCACCTCGAGCTGGCCTACGACTACTTCGGCGAGGCCGCGCTGATGGACATCGGCGACCTCGAGCACAACACCAGCGACGGACTCCACATCGCGTCGATGGCCGGCGCCTGGATCGCGGCGGTCGCCGGCTTCGGCGGGATGCGCGACCACGGCGGCAGACTCAGCTTCGCCCCGCAGCTCCCCGAGCGCCTCAGCCGGCTCTCGTTCCGACTCGGCTTCCGCGGCAGCCGCCTGCGGGTCGAGGTCGGCGACACCGAGACGACCTACTCCCTGCTCGACGGACCCCCGCTCGAGATCCGCCATTTCGGCGAACCCGTAACCGTCGGCCACCAGGCCCGCACGTTCCCCGCCCGACGGGTCCCGGCCGGGCACCCGCCGACGCAGCCGAAGGGCCGCGCACCGGTTCGGCGCGGGCAGCGCCCCGCATAGGGCGGTCGGCGCCCCGCATAGGGCGGTCGGCGCCCCGCGTAGGGCGGTCGGCGCCCCGCGTAGGGCGCTCGGCGCCGCGACAGCTCCCGGCCGACGCTGCCATCCACCTTCCGTCCAGCCACGCGCACAGCCAGGTCTCGCGTGGAGGGCTCCAGATGCCGATGGGTTAGCTGATGTCAGGCCTCCCGACACGCGAGCTGCCCGCCGATCTCGTCGTGCTCAGCGCCCCGCCGCCGATCGACGACTACCGGTACGCGACGGCGATCGTCGACCTCGAAGGGCGCTACCTGCTGGTCAACCAGAGCTTCGCCGGCCTCCACGGCGTCACGCCCGACGAGCTTCGCGGGCGCGGCGAGTCGGAGTTGATCGCCCGGACCGTGGCGACCGCGCTCGCCGAGAACGACCGTCTCGCGTTCAACTCGCAGGTCGCCGTCCTGACCGAGGAGCGGGTCGTCGACAGCGTCGGCCGCCGGCGGGTCGTGATGTGCCGCTGCTCGCTCAACGGCGCCGACGGGACGCCCCACGCGGTCTGCCGGATGTACGGCTCGGCCAGCGCCCGCGACAGGATCGCCGCGGAGTTCAACCAGCTGCTCGACGCGATCGATCCGTCCGGGACGCGGCGGCGCGAGTTCGAGGCCGACCGGCTCGGCGGCGAACGCTTCCGGCGGGCGTCGGCAGGCGCGCCGACGACGACGGCGTCGAGCCCGCCGGACTCCGGCGCACTGCACGTGGCGAGCGCCGCAGCCGACGAGGCGCGCGCCGCCCAGCAGGCGGTCGAGGTGCTGCTCGCCGACGAGCGGGCCGCCCGAGCCCGTGTCGAGGCCCAGCTCGGCGACGAGCAGGACGGGCGCGCCACGGCCGAGGCCCGGCTCGCCCAGGAATGCTCGCTGCGCGCCGCAGCCGAGGCCGAGCTCGCCGACGCGCGGGCCGGGCGCACGCAGGCCGAGACGCAGCTCGGCGACCGCCAGACGGTGATCGGCGAGCGCGAGCGGCAGGCGATCGCCCGGGCGGTCGAGCTCGAGTCCGCGCTCGCCGCCGAGGTCGCAGACCGCGCGGCCCTCGAGTCGCGTGCCGCGGCCGCGGCCGAGGAGCTCCGCCGCCTCGAGGCCACCGCCGGGTCCGACGCGAGCGCCGTCCGCGCGCAGGCCGAAGCCGCGATCCGCGCCGAGCGGCTCACCCGCGAGCAGGCCGAGGCCGCAGTGCAGACCGAGCGCCACGCTCGCGCGCAGGCCGAGGCCGCGGTCCAGGGCGAGCGCGAGGCCCGCCGCCGGGCGGAGGCGGCGATTCAAGCCGAGCGCCGGGCGCGAGAGCAGGCGGTCGCGGCGCTCGACGCCGAGCAGGCCGCGCGGGCCGATGTCGAGCAGCGGGCCCAGGCCACACTCGAAGAGCTCCACCGACTCGGGGCGACCACCGGCGCCGACGCGACCGCCGTCCGCGCGCAGGCCGAGGCAGCGATCCGCGCCGAGCGCGACGCCCGGGAGAGGGCCGAGGCCGCCGCGCAGACCGCCGAGGACGCCCGCCGGCGCGTCGAATCCCAAATCGCGGCCGAGCGCGACGCCCGAGAGCAGGCGGAGACCGCGGTGGAGGCCGAGCGCGCGGCCCGCGCGGAGGACGACCTTGCTGCCCGGGCTCGGCACGCGACGGCGGCGGATCGCTGGAGCACCGAACATGCGGCCACCGCATCGACGCTCGCCGAGCTCCAGGCCGAGGCCAGGTCACTCGCAGCCCGCCACGTTGCCCTGTCGGCCGAGCACGCCGACACGCAGGCAAAGCTCGCCCACGCCAACCAAGCGCTCGACGACGCCCGCTCGACGCATCAGTCGCTCGCCGCCGAGGCCGGATCCGCCGGCGCCCGGTCGAGCGCCGCCGAGACGGCCAGCCGTGCCGAGGCGGCCGCGCTCGCCGCACGGTTGGCGGCCGAGCGGGAGGCCCGCGAGAGCGCCGACGCGCGGGCCCGGGAGCTCGAGGCCCAGCAGGCCGCCGACCGAGCCGCCCGCAGCCAGGCCGAGAACCGTGCTCGGCAGCTCGAGACCCAGCGGGCCGCCGAGCTCAAGCTCCACCAGCACGCCGAGCTGCGCGCCCGCGAGCACGAGGCCCGAGCCCGCGACCAGGCCGCCGCGACGGCGGCCCAGCAGATCGAGCGCGAGCAGGCCGAGCTTGCGGCCCGCCGGCAGGCTGAAGCTCGCGTCCGCGAGCTCGAGGCTCAGCAGGCCGACATCCTTGAGGCCGTCCAGCGTGCGCAGACGGCCGCCCGCGAGGTCGAGGCCAGGCACGCGGCCGAGCAGAAGGCCCGCGAGCAGGCCGACGCCCGGGCGCACGCCCTGGACGCCGCCCGCGCGGGCGCCGAGCAGGCTCGCGAGCAGGCCGAAGCCCGCGCGCGTGAGCTCGAGGCCCAGCGTGCGGCAGAGGTCGAGCTGCGACGGCAGGCTGAGGCGCTCGCCCGCGACCAGGACGCCCGGATCCGCGAAGCCGAGGCGAAGACCGCCGCCGAACGCTCGGCCGGCGAGGACGCCGCGGCGGCCGCCCGCCGATCCGCGCACGAGCAGGCCGCGGAGCTCGAGGCCCGCTACGTCGCCGAGCGGTCGGCCCGCGAGCAGGCCGAGGCCCGGGCGAAGGGTCTCGAGCTCAAGCACCACGCGGAGCGCGAGGCCCGCGAGCAGGCCGAAGCCCGGACGCTCGCGCTCGAGTCCGACCGCCTCGCCGCCCGCACGGCCCTCGACGGACTCCGCCTCCAGCTGGACCGGGCGACCCCGGGGGACCCGCGCTCGGCTTCGACGGATCGCGGCGTCCCCACGGCGAGCTCGCTGCCACCGGCGTCCATGGCGGACGACCGGCCGACCCCGGGGTCGCCGACCGCCGGCCGACCGACCCCGGGCTCCCCTACTGGCGACCGGCCGACCCCAGGCTCCCCTACTGGCGACCGGCCGACCCCGGGCTCCCCGACCGCCGGCCGACCGGCATCGAGCCCCGCGCCGTCCCCCCAGACTCCAGCCCCGTCGCCTGCCGCGGCCGAGCGGCGACGCGACACCGGCCCCAGGCGCCAGCGCTCGGCGACGGTCCACCGTCCGGCGGCGCCGGCTCCCGGCGCGGACTTCCCGACCCTCGCCGCGCTGCTCGCACCGGCCTCGGGCCACGCGCCGAAGAAGTCCCTACGGGGGGTTCTCCCCGCGGCCCTTGCGGCGATCGGCGACGCATCCGCCTGGGACGCAGTCGCGATCTGGCACGAGACCCAGAGCAATCGCCCGTTGACATGCCTCGGCATCTGGACCCGTCGGGGCCCCGACCTCGACGCGCTCGAGACCGCGACATGGCGGGCGAAGCTCGACCTGGGCGCTGCACCGTCGGGCGACGTCGACGCGACCGGACGCCTTACGTGGGTGGCCGATCTCGGCAACGACGGCGACGCCGGGCTCAGCCCGCGGGAGCGGGCGACCCGCGCCTTCGACCTGGCCGCCCGCGTCGTCGTTCCGCTCCAGACGGGCCGCACGACGGTCGGCGCGCTCGAGGTCCTCGCGCGGTCCGTTCGTCAGCCCGACGAGGCGAGCGTCGGCCGGATCGCAGCCGCCGCGAGTCTCCTCACGCCGCTCCTCCTGCGCGACATGCACGAGGCCGAACACCGCCGCTGGCGTACCTGACCGCGGGGCGCCCGGACCGCCGACGGCGGCTCCGGCACCAGAGCCTCGGCTGGGTCCCGGCCGACCGCGACCGGGCTACACGGCTCTCGGGGTGATCGACCCGTGAGCGTGCACGGTCATCGGTTGGCCGGCGCTCGCCAGATGGCCGCCCTCGACGGTGGCCGAGTAGACCCGGTATTGGCCGCTGTGGCTGATGTGGAGCGAGATCGAGTAGCTCGCGTCGCCGGTCGTCGCCACCTGAGCCTTGGTGGCGGCGACCAGCGCCCAGCGACCACCGACCAGCCGCTGCACGGAGACTCGAGCGCCGATCTCGGCCGGACTGATCGTGCCGGCGAACGTCGTGGCGGCGGTGCCGCCTGAGATCGCGCTGCGCGTCACGGTGGTCGTCACCGCGATCCGCACGAACTCGGTGAGCGTGTCGCTCACCAGCGGCTGGCCCGGGCCGACGCTGACGACGCGAAACTCGGTCGCCACGGGAACACTTCCGACGTCGAAGCTGAACGACCCGGTCGACGACGCGAGGACGGGAGCCCCCACGATCTCGAAGCCCCCCGTGAACGGGAACGGGTTCGCCTGGAGGACGACGGCGCTCCCCGCCGCGCCAGTCCCGACGGTCTGGCCGAAGATGACGACCGGGGCGCCGAGCAAGGCCGGATTCGCCGTGGCGCCGATCGTCAGCGTCAGCGGGGCCGCGGCCGTCGTGAACGTCTGGTCAGCCCCGAACCTCGTCCCGAGGGCATTTATCGCCACCAGGCTGTAGTGATACACGGTCAGCGGCTGGAGTCCGGCCAGCGCCGTGTACACCGTGACGGCGTGGTCGCCGGCTTCGACGTTCGAGGTCAGGCTCTGGCTGCCGTAGGCCGCGGTCGGGCCGTAGAGAAAGAAGTAGGCGGTCGCCTGCCCGCCGGAGTTGACCAACCCCTGGAGCCGCGCCGACTGGTAGGTCACCTCGTCGGCCGAGCCCGACTTGACCCCCGGCGCGGCCGGGGCGGCGCTCGGGGAGACGGGAGCCTTCGGGCCGGCGGTTCCGCCGGCGCTCCTCGTCGCGGCGACGCCGCCGGCCGCAGGGGCCAGCGCGAGGGCCGCGAGCGCGAACACGAGATTGGGCAGCACCCGGCCGC
The DNA here is from genome assembly GCA_035553395.1 of Solirubrobacteraceae bacterium. Lineage (GTDB taxonomy): Bacteria > Actinomycetota > Thermoleophilia > Solirubrobacterales > Solirubrobacteraceae > Palsa-513. The sequence goes on from DASZKP010000084.1 coordinate 17,184, forward strand.
GCAGCCGGCGAGTGCGCCGAAGAAGCCCCATCCACCCCATTGCCGGAGAACTTACACCCACCAGCGGCGGCTGTGATCCGACCGCCGCCGGACGCCGGCCGACGCCGGCGCCGCCAACCGTATGTACCCGGGCTGCGAGCTTTGGCGAAGGGGTTGGTAAGTGCTCCGCGCCCTGACGCTCGGCCCTGCCGAGTCGGACATCCGGCAGCCCACATGTACTGCGAGATGTGTACATTCGGACCATCGGTGGGCGGGCCGGGCGGCGATCGTCGGGAGTCGCGGTCGTGGGGGTTGCGGGGGTCCGGGCGGCTGTGGGGACCCGGACCGGTTCGACGGGGCCCGGGCGCGGGGCGTCAACGCACCCCGGCGACCTCGCGGGTACGCGCGACGTGCGACCAGAACTCCCGCTCGAACTCGTCCCACAGATCGGGATCGGAGCCGGGCCCGGGATCCGAGTCGATCGGCGCGGAGCCGCCGCCGCCCCGCCCGTCATCGTCGTGGTCCTCCGCGAGCAGGCACGCCGGCACCGCGCAGGCCAACCCGAGCGCGAGCATGCCGATCCCGATCCCCACGTGGGCGACGAGCATCAGGGGACTCGAGACCAGGCAGGCGACGAACCCGGCAATACAGCGGTTGGCGGGTGACCGGGCCATGATCAGTCGAAAGGTCACGAGAACCAGGACGGCCAGGACGAGGGACACAGTCGTGAAGAAGGCAGTCGACGCGTGGTCGGTGGGCATCGCCAGGTTCGCTTTCTGGGATCGAGCGCGGCGTCGCGGACGGCGCTCGGATGATGGGGAGGGATCCGTCATCTAGAACGTCGGTCCAGAACGCCGAATGCTTGAGGATCTGCTGATCCTCGCTGGCCGCAATAGGCTCCCTGGATCGCCGATCCACTACCCGACGCTCGACAACCCCAAGCCGCCGATCGACCGGGTCGCGCACCCGGGATCCAGGCGAATGCCGCCCAGGGGCGAATCGTCCTCGTCCGCCCCGACGACGGTGGCTTCTACCTGCTCGATGAGCTGGGTGCCCGGATCTGGGAGCTCTGCGACGGAGAGCGGTCCCTCGAGCAGGTGATCGCGACGATCGGCGCCGAGTCCGACCAGCCACCGGCGGCTGTCGCCGGCGACGTCCGTGAGTGGATCAGCGAGCTGCGGGCCGAGGCGCTGCTGCTCGATCCCGACTGACGACGCGGCGCCGTCGCTCAGCGGGCAGTGAAGCCCGGGTCCGCGGACCCGGGCTCCACCCCATCAGGGTCGGGCGTCAGACCGTCGCGGCCTCGAGCACCTCGGAGGCCATCCGGGCTCCCTCGATCCTGGCCGCGATCTTCCGCATCGCGACGTCCCGGGCGAAGTCCGGCGAGCCGTGCTTCGGCTTGACGTCGCGGCTGAACGGCGAGAAGCCGCAGTCGTCGGTCGCGCCGAGACGTGCGATCGGGATGTAGGTCGCGGCCAGCAGCAGATCGTCGCGGACCTGCTCGGGCGTCTCGACCTCCGGCGTCAACGGGTTGATCACGCCGATGAAGCAGACCTGGGCGACGCCGTCGGCGTCGTCGCGGCTGTACTTGCCGCAGAGCCGGTACACCGACTCCTTGTCGTCCTCGCTCGCGCACTGGATCAGGAAGTAGCCGGCGTTGATGTCGAACATGTGGCTGAGCAGCTTCTCGTACGGGACCTCCTTGCTGTGCACGGAGTCACAGTCGCCACCCGGGCACGTGTGGATCCCGATGTCCCGGCGCTCGTCGGCCGAGAAGCGGTCGAGCACGCGGTTGTTGATGTCGATGAACTCCTGGAGCATGTCCCTGCCGGTCCACGGGTTGCGCGAGTCGTTCTTGTTGGCCAGGCGCCCCTCGGTGAAGTCGATCGAGACGCGAACGGCGCCGGCCTCGAAGCACTTGCGGATGTCCTTCTCGCACTCGTCGACGCAGTCGGCGAGGAACGCGTCGCGCGAGTAGCCGTCGATCTCGCCCTCGAGCGGGTAGAGCAGCATCATCATCGACGGCGAGATCACGGCCTGCTTGACCGGGTGCGACGCGATCGCCGCGTTCTTCTCGACGAACTCCGAAGCGTAGGTCTGGTAGCGGAACGGGCCGCCGGTCAGACGCGGCAGCTGCCGATGGTGGCCGTCGTCGAAGATCGCGAAGAACTGGCCGTCGCCCGCGAGGTTCTCGGCGAGCCCGGTGCCAGCCAGCGTCTGGGTGATCGGATACGTCGCGAAGCTCGACTCCCGCTGCTCGCCGTCCGTCACGATCGGCTCGCCGGTCGCCTCGAGGCGCTTGATCGAATCCTCGGCCGCCTCGTCCTGGGCGGCCTGGAGCAGCTCCCAGGTGATCTTGCCCTCGTCGTAGTCGGCGTAGGCCTCCTGAAGCTTCATCGGCCGTGGTAGCGAGCCGACGAGCTCGGTGGGGATTGGCATTCGAATGGTCCTCTCGTTAGACGCTTGCAGACTGGCAGTCGAAAGCGGGCACGACAGGACGCGATACGCCTGTCTCGCCCACGTAAGACCGGCCCATCTCCCTCGGGCCAGACCCTATTACGAATTGCGCGGGCCGTGCGCCGGCCCGTTAACCGGCCCGTAACAAGCCGCCCCGTCGCGGCGGCTCAGGCGGTCGGCGTCGCCTCGTAGACGTCGTTGCCGGGACTCGACATCACCCGGTCGGCCATCTCGAGCTTGAGCCGGTCGAGCAGAGCATCCTCCTCGGGGCTGCGCTCCTTGCGCGCGAGACCGATGAACTCGTCGGTCACGAAGCCCTCGCGGATCGCCAGCGTCACGCTCCGGGTGCGGTAGTCGACCCGGAAGACGAAGCGCTCGAGCGCCCTGCCGCGCTCGGGTCGGGCGAGGTCGAGATCGATCAGGTAGCGGTCACCGGTGACGGCCCGCGTGACCATCTCGAAGCCGTCCCGGGCCCCCGGACCGCCGAACGCCGTGGTCACCATGATCTCCCGCCGCTCGAGCTGACCGGCGCCGCCGGCGAGCAGGGGAAACGCGCACTCCATGACCTTGAAGGCGTGCGCCACGCCACCCGGGGAGCCCGGCCCGTGGTAGAGGAGGAGGTCGGCGAACGTGAACGACAGGACGCGGCCCTTCTCGAGCACCTCGATCGACCCCTGGGGGGCTGCGGCGGGCCCACCGTCGTCGGGGCCGGAAGCCGCCCCGAGCAGCTCGGCGTGGCAGGCCGTGAGCCTCGCATAGGCCTCGCCGAGCTCGTGGCGAGCCGCGTCGAGAACCTCCTGCGGCACAGCGCCGGCGTCCCACCGGCCCTTGATCGGCTCGGTCGCGAGCAGCGACTCGAGGTCCTTCGACGCCGTGCGCAGGCGCCCGTGCGAGACACGCAGGCGGGTGCGGGCCTCCTGAGATGGGTCGACGGTCGTGGACATGCCCGACATCATCGCAGCGCGATCGGCCCGGCGGGCCCGCTGCGAGGCGAGCGGTCACGGGCGGAGGCGCCCGCGCTCAGTCAGGCAGCCGCGCTCGAGCGCTCGTCCATGGCGCCCGCCCGCTCGGCGATGTGCTCGCCGATGAACGCCGCATCCCGGGCGATCCCGGCGAACCGGCCCGAGCCCCACGTGTGGAGCCATGGGAGACCGACGACGTAGAGGCCGTCGACCGACGTCACGCCGCGATGGTGGGTCGGATACCCGGCTCCGTCGAAAGCGGGGAGCTTGACCCACGACCAGTCGGAGCGGAACCCCGTGCTCCAGATCACGGTCCGGATGCCCGCCTGCGCGACCGAGACCGTCTCGGCCGCGTCGGACGTCGGCTCCCAGACCGGGGTGTAGCGCTCCTCGGTCGGCGCATCGATCGCCTGCTTTGCGATCCACCGATCGATCGAATCCTTGATCCGCTCGGCCGTCGCGTCGGCCACATCGAGGTTCTTGCGCAGGTCGCCGGCGAACGACAGGGAACCCCCGTCGCAGGCGAGCAGTCGGCCGTGGAGCTTCATACCCGACGCCGCGTGCCGGCGCAGATCGATGTCGCGGCCGCCGTCCCGCCCGGTCACGTAGTGGTTGGGCTCCCGCCGGGCCGCCAGACCCTGCGGATGTTCGTCGATCGGCATCCGATAGTGGCCGATGTCGTCGAGCCAGGCGACGCAGTCCCGTCCGCGGTAGAAGCGGGCGACACGGGGTGCCGAGCCGACGCAGAGGTGGACGTCGCGGCCGGCCAGCAGCAGATCCTCGGCGATCTGGGCTCCCGACTGGCCGCTGCCGACGACGAGGATCCCGCCGTCGGGCAGCGACGACGGGTTCTTGTAGGTCGAGGAATGGAGCTGCGTGACACCGACCGGCAGACGCTCGGCGATCCGCGGAAGCGACGGGAGGTGGTAGCCGCCGACCGCGAGGACGACCCGGTCCGCGGTCAACGTCCCGTGGCTCGTCGAGACCCGAAAGCCGTCACCCTCAGCCGCGACCTCGGTCACCCGGACGCCTTCGTAGAGAGGCGGCCGGCAGGTCTCGACGTAGCCATCCAGGTACCCGAGGATCTCCTCCCTGACCATGAATCCGTCCGGGTCGGTGCCGCGATACGGATGACCGGGCAACTGGCACTGCCAGTTGGGCGTGACAAGGCAGAAGGCGTCCCAGCGCTCCTCCCGCCAGGCGTGGCCGACGCGGTGGCGCTCGAGGATGACGTGCTCGACGCCCTGGTCGCGCAGACACCAGCTGACCGCCAGCCCGGCCTGCCCACCACCCACCACGACGACGTCGTGATGGCCGTCGAGACGCTCGGGCGGCGGAAAGCGGACGGACGGCGGGTCGACGCGGAGGCGCTCGACGACGACCATGCTGTCCGGGTCGTCCGCCTGGCGGGCGGCCCCCGCCTCGAGCGCCCGGAGCTGCTCGGCCGCGGCCGAGCACGCGAAGCCGTACCGCTCGCGTACCCGCTCGGAGGCCGCCGACAGTCCCTCGCGGGCCCGGCGGAGGAACTCCGCGGAGCGGTAGACCGCGCCCTCGGTGAGGACAGCCTGGATCGCTCGGGATGGCGAGTGGCCGAGCTGGTTGGTGCCGTCGGGCCACCGGATCGTGAAGCTGACCTCCGGCATCAGGCGTACGGAACCGGCTCCGCCCGGCGATAGAGATCGGGGCGGAGGTCGCGGATCGGAGACAGCGCCCGCCGGGCGCGCTCGAGCGTCTGCTCGAGATCGAGGGTGGCCACGGCGAGACCGCCTTCGACGCCGGTCTCGGCCAGCGGGTCGCCGCCCGGGCCGACGACGCGGGGGCTGCCGATGAAGCGCAGCTTGCCGAACTGGCCGGTCTGGTTGGCCGACGCGACGACGAGCGAGTTCTCCGCCGCCCGCGAGCGATCCCACAGCTCGGAGCGGCGCCACTGGCGATCGTCCTCGAGCCGGGGCGCCGCGTTCGAGGCGCTGCACGGCCAGGCCGAGAGGAAGCAGAGCACGGAGGCGCCGTCGAGCGCGAGCGACCGGGATGCCTCGGGGAACGCCTTGTCGTAGCAGATCAACATGCCGATCCGGCCGACTGGCGTGTCGAAGGCGTCGAGTCGATCGCCGGTGGTGGTCATGCGATGCTCGTCGAGCGGCAGATGGACCTTGCGGTGTATGCCGTGAAGCCCGTCGCCGCTCACGCAGGCGGCCGTGTTGTAGCGGATGCCCTCGCCGCCGTCCTCGCAGAAGCCGACGCAGACGACCATGTCACCGGCGAGCGCCATCACCCGGCGCAACTCCGGCCCGTCGGCGTCGAGCGCGGGCGGCGGCTCGGTGTCGCCGTGGAGCGTTTCGACATAGCCGCCCAGCGCCGCTTCCGGCAGGACGAGCAGGTCGACGCCACGGTCCCGGGCCTGGGTGATCAGACCCTCGATCGTGTTGAAACAGGTCTCCATGTCGCGGACGAATGGGGCGCCGGCTGCGGCGATCGTTGTCTCGGTCATCGCGTCCTCTCTTCTCGCGCGGACCCGAGCCCGGTCACCGCGCCGGTGGACAATGCGGTCGTGACGTCCCCGTCGGGCCAATGCAGGCGGACACCGCGATCGCCGGTCAGGCGACCGCAGGGGGAGGTCACGGCGGCGCCCGCTCGAGGCGCCGGGGCCGTTGGTGAGTCTGCCGTCAGGACGGCGAAGCCGGGGAAACAGGTCAGCCAGTCGGCGAGCTCGGCCTCGCGCGGGCGGGGGATCGCGCAGACGTCGAGGTCGACGCCGCAGCCCGAGGCCTCGGCGAGCATTCCCGCGGTCCCGACGATCCCGGCCATCGAGACGTCCTTCGCCGCGTGGGGGCGGGCCTCGCGGACGGCCGCGAGCATCGGACGCAGCTCGTCCCGCGTGCGCCACGACGTCGAGTCCCACTGCCTCCCGCGGTAGCCGGGCCGCCAGCCGCCGGCGAGGTCAGCGGTCAGGGTCAGCGCATCGCCCGGGCATCCGCCGCCGGCCGGCACGGGTGCCGCGGCCCGACCGAGCCCGGTCACAGCGAGCGCGGCAGGCACGCCGAGCTGGGTGTGACCGCCGAGGATCGGGAGGTCGAAGGCCTCGGCTCCGGCTCGCAGCCCGGCGATGATCTGCCGGGCGTGGGCCGCGTCCGACGCCCCGAGCGCGTCGAGCGCTCCGATCGGTTGTGCACCCATTGCCGCGAGGTCGTGCGCCGTCACGAGCATCCCACACCAACCGGCCCACTCCGGGTCGCGCTCGACCATCGAGGGGGTGATCGCATCCACGCACGCGACGACGTCCGATCCGGGGACAGGAACGCCGTCGTCACCGCGCCAGCGATCCGCTGGCAGCAGGGCCCCGAGCAGGCCGCCGAGCGGCTGCTTGGTCGCCTCGACGAGGGCCTCGAAGCGACCGACCGGCCATCGCATCAACCGGTGCGGCTCTCCCGCGCACTCGAGCCGGCGGATCGGCTCCCAGCCGATCCGGGCGAAGAACGAGACCTGGCGCTCCTGGACGTGCGCGTCGAAGCGCAGCGCCCCGACGTCGACGGCCACGGCGCAGGCGGCTCGAACGAGCGCCGCGCCGATCCGCCCGCGTGGCGGGCCGGCCTCGTCGCTCCCGCAGACGAGGCGGCTTCCCCGCCACCAGCCGATCTCGCCGCCGCCCTGCTCGGGATGGATCCGCACGCCGCCCAGAACGCTGCCGGCGGCACCGACCGCGACGAGCACGCGGGTCTGGGGGTCGGCGTCGTAGTCGTCGGTGTCGTCGCCGACGAAAAGATGCTGCTCATCGACGAAGGACCGCCGCCGCAGCGCCACGAAGGCGGCGCGCCGCCGCCTGTCGTGCGTCGCATCGACGATCAGGAACGGCGGCGCCGGCTCGGGTCGAGCCGGCGGGCCGCCGAGTCGCTGGACGATGTCCAGCACGCTGGTCAGCCGCCGGCCTGCTGGAGGGCCGAGCACGCACCGCAGGCGGCGCAGCCGGCGACCTGGTCGACGCCGCGCATCCCGGCCGCCGCGAGGGCGGTTGCGACCCGACCCGTCACGTCGGCCAGCAGCCCCGGATCCGGCGCCGGGACGCCCTCGCCGTGGGCGAGGGACCCGATCAGGGGACGGTAGGGAACGACGAACGGGTAGACGCCGCGCCCGATCAGCTGCATGGCGCCCGCGACCAGCTCGTCGGGATCCTCGCCGAGTCCGACGAGGAGGTAGGTCGAGACGCGATTTGCGCCGAACACGGCGACCGCTCGGTCCCAGGCCTGCTCGTAGCGCTCGACCGTCACGGTCGCCTTGCCGGGCGTCCAGCGAGCCCGGACGGCCGGATCGAGCGACTCGATGTGGATGCCGATCGCGTCAGCCCCGGATTCGTGCAGCCGGTCGATCCAGTCGAGGTCGACCGGCGGCTCGATCTGCACCTGGATCGGGAGCGCCCCGACCGCCGCCTTGACCGCCTCGACGCAGCGGGCGAGGTGCTTGGCGCCGCGGTCGGCGCCGTTGGACGTGCCCGTCGTCATCACCATCTGGCGGACCCCGTCCAGGCGTACGGCCGCGGCAGCCACCTCGGCGAGCTGCTCGGGACGCTTGACCTGGGTCGTCGCGCCGCTTGCTAGCGACTCCTCGATCGTGCAGAACCGGCACCGGGTGTCGGCCGACGTGTAGCGAATGCACGTCTGGACGACGGTCGTCGCGAGGACGTCACCCCCGTGCAGGCGGGCGAGCTTCTCGTACGGAACGCCGTCGGCCGTCTCTAGGTCGTAGAACCGCGGCCGGTCGATCGGCTCGAGCATGGCGTCCTCGACGACGACGCCGTCCCGCGTCAGCCGGCCGCCGTCGTCGATCGTGAACGGCGAGTCGGGCGCCATCGGCAGAGTCGCGGCGCAGCCTCCGCTGACCTGCCAGTGGCCATCGTCGCTCGGCCCGGCGCCCGCCCTCCGCCGGACCGGCGGGGCCGAGCGCAGGCCGCGGACGGCGAGCTCGCTGCGCAGCGACAACTCCATGCCTAGAACATCCAGGTCGTGTTGATGATCGCGCCCTTGCGCGAGTACTCGATCATCGCGTCCTGCATGTCGAGCGGGTGGCACGGGATGACACCAGACATGAGGTCCTCCTCGCGGGCTCCGTGGAGGGCCAGGCCGAGCCGGCACGCGAAAACCTTGCCGCCTTCGCCCATGAACTTCTCGAGCTGGCCGTTCTCGTTTCGCATGCCCGGGAACAGCTCGTTGCCGATCGTCGGGAAGCCCCGCGTCGCCAGGCAGTTCAGCGAGCCGATGCCAAAGAAGTAGAGCGCCGAGTCGAAGCCCTTGCGCAGGGCGCGGATCGCCAGCAGGACGGCGACGAAGCTGACCGACGACTCGTGGGCGATCCCGTGAACCATGCCCAGATAGGTCTCACCCTCCTCGGCCTGATAGTCCGGGAAGACCTTCGTCGATCCGTAGATCGATTCCCCCGGTTGCTTGGACGGGTGAGCGATCTCCAGCAGGCTGATCATCTCCTGCTCGCTCAACTGTGGCTCGACTGCCATGCGCAGCTCCTTCGGTCGTGAGGAAGCGGATGTATTGAGTGTGCGTCGCCTTCCACTCCGTACACATGGACCGTCGGCCAGGATTCGAGAAGCTCAGTCGGACCGGAGGTCCAGCCCCTACGACCGTTAGTCCGGTCAACCCCACGCACCCGTCGGGGACGCCCGCTCCGGGGTACCCTGACCGCATGAGCGACTCGCGTTTCGAGCAGGTCGGGGCGAGGTTGGGGACGGCGCCCCGCGACGTGCTCGAGGCGCTGCTGGCGAGCAGCGCGGACGCCGTCTACCTGGTCGACATCGACGGCCGGGTCGAGTTCGCCAACCCGGCCGCGCTGCACCTGCTCGGCTACGAGGAGGACGAGCTGCTCGGCTGCGTCAGCCATCCGACGATCCACCATCACCACTGGGACGGGACGCCCTTCCCACAGGACGAGTGCCCGATGCTCCGGCCGCGGACGACCGGCGAGACGGTCCGCGCCTACGGCGACACGTTCTGGCGCAAAGACGGCTCGAAGTTCCGCGTCGCCTACTCCTCGGCGCCGCTCCCCACCAGCCGGGGCCGCGGCGCGGTCGTCGTGTTTCGGGACGTCACGCGCCAGATGGAGGACGAGGACGCCGCACGCAGCGAGGCGGTCGAGCGGGCCCGGGCCGAGGAGATCCACGCGTCGCGAGCGCGGATCGTCGCGGCCGCCGACGCCGAGCGCCGGAGGCTGGTCCGTGACCTCCACGACGGTGCCCAGCAGCGCCTCGTGCGGATCCTGCTCGGCCTGCGACTCGCCCGGGATGCGCTCGGCGGGGCCCAGGGCGAGGTCCGCGAGATCATCGACCGCACGTCGGCCGAGACGCGGGCGGCGATCGCCGAGCTTCGCGACCTCGGCTCCGGCATCCACCCGCAGATCCTCACCAACCGAGGTGTCGCGGCCGCCGTCGAGAGTCTCACGGCGCCTCTGCCGCTCCCCGTCGATCTCAGGATCCCCAAGGACCGGTATCCGCCGACGATCGAGGCCGCCGCCTATTTCGTGATCGCCGAGGCCCTCACCAACGTGATCAAGCACGCCCGGGCGAGCACCGCCGCCGTGACGGTCGCCGAGGACGACGGCGAGCTCCTGATCGAGGTCCTCGACGATGGCTGCGGGGGTGCCCGGATCGGTGCCGCCGGCGGGCTGGCCGGGCTTCAGGACCGGGTCGCCGCGCTGAGCGGATCGCTCGCGCTCGAAACGGCTCCGACTGAGGCCGGGACCCGCGTGCGGGTCACGCTGCCGACACTCTCGCCGGCCTCCGGGTGAGCGGGGGCGGGCGCGGACCCGGGAGTCGGGGTCGGCTGGGTGGCGGCCGGCGGGCCGGCGGGCCGGCGGCCGAGCGGGGCCGGGCGCTAGCGTTCGATTGCGGTTCGAGTGCGACCCGGCCGCGACGGTCCTGCTCGGGAGACCGTTGCCGGATCGGGGAGGGGTCGTAGTGTGTCATTCGAGAGATAGTTGCCTGCAACAGGCAACTATCTGCTTTCGGTGACGCACGACCTCCCCGATCCCGGCGACCGCGATTTTCGGAACTCACCGATCACCAGTCTCGACTTCGTCGGCCCCCCGTCGACTGACCCGGCTGACCCGGTCCAGCCGGTCGACCGATCTCCCACGCAGGAAGTCACCCTGGCCGAGCCTTGCGGCGGAGCCTGTGCCGCAGCGTCAGCAAAGCCCACCGATCGGCGAGCCACGCGACCGGCTCGGCCGCTCCGCTACGACGCCCTGAGCATCGTCAGGACCGCCAGCACGCGCCTGTGGGCAAACGGCTCGTCGACGAGACCGAGCTTGTGGAACAGACCGGTGACGTGCTTCTCGACCCCGGCCGGCGTGATCCCCAGGGACGCAGCGATCCCGTGGTTGGACTTGCCCTCGGCCATCAGCGAGAGGACGTCACGCTCGCGCGGCGTCAGGCCGTCGATCGGGTTGTTGCGCCGACGCCGGCCGACCATCCGCTGGACGACCTCGGGGTCGAGCGCCGACCCGCCGGCAGCGACCCGGCGGACCGACTCGACGAACGATTCGACGTCCCCGATCCGCGTCTTCAGGAGGTAGCCGACGCCGGTCGCGTCGTCATCGATCAGATCGAGGGGATACCGCTCCTCGAGGAAGTTCGACAGCGTGAGGACCGCGGTGCCGATTCCCGACCGGCGAATCTCGATCGCCGCGCGCAGGCCATCATCGGTCCGATCCGGCGGCATCTGCACGTCGACGACGGCGATGTCCGGACGGAGTGCGATCACCTCGGCGAGGATCCGGTCGGCCGACGAGACCTGTGCGACGACCTCCATCCCCGCGTCCTCGAGCAGGCGGGCGACCCCGGCGCTGAGGAGCACCTCGTCGTCGGCGATCAGGACGCGGAGCGGGGCCACACCGTCAATCTACGAGGTCACGCTTCGCCCGGCGGACGCGCCGCATCGATGTTGAGCCGGATGTAGGAGATCTCCGGGTCGCGTCCGAGCTCGGCCGCGACCGCCTCGACGAACGGCTCGCGCAGCCCCACAGGCAGGCGCTCGAGATGCGCGGTCAGCGCGTTCGCCCGCAGCCATTCGCCAAGCTCGTCGTACGGAGCCGGCCGGCGGACCAGCCAGGCCGAGACATCCGTGAACCCGGCGTCCCGCAGACGCGCCGTCGTCTCCCCCGGCCCGACGAAGTTCCACGGGCCCGGCCAACCCCCGAGGTGGACGTCGAACGGCTCGCGGTCCCCGACCGTCCCCGCAGCGGCCACCAGCTCGGCCGTGTTCCCCGTCCCCCCACACTGGGCGACCAGCCGACCGCCCGGCCGGAGCACCGCTCGCAGGCGAGCGAACACCCGCGGGTGATCCGGCAGCCAGTGGAGCGTCGCCGTCGACAGCACCGCGTCGACCAGACGACCGCCGAGCTCGAGGTCGGCGAGGTCCTGGAGGACGTACTCGACCGCCGGTCCGAGCCGGTCCCGGGCGACCGCAAGCATCTCGGGGGATCCGTCGACGCAGATCACCCGCCCCCGTGGCAGACGGGCGACTAGGCCCTGGGTGACCCGGCCCGAGCCGCAGCCGGCGTCGAGCACGGTCTCATCCCCGGCGAGCTCGAGCCGCCCGAGAACCTCGTTGCCGATCCGCTCGAGCGGGCCCGAGATCCGGTCGTACGTGACGGCGTCCCGATGTGGACTGGATGGCATACAGCCGTACGGTATCACGTACACTGCCCACCGGCCACCACCCACCGCCCACCGCGCCCAGACCGCCTCCGGGCCCAGCCGGCCGGCCGACGACCGCCCGTCAGGATCCGGTCAGGAGGACCATCCTGAAGCGGGCGTCTCCGCTCATCATCCGGTCGTACGCCTCGGCCGCCTGCTCGAGCGGCAGCGTCTCGATCATCGGCCGGACCCCGCTCAGCGCGCTGAACGCGAGCGTGTCCTGCGAGTCCATCGACGTACCCGACGCGTGCCCCGAGATCGTCTTCCCACCACCGATGAACTCCATCGGGCTGATCGTCAACGGGTCCATCGACGCGCCGACGATGATCAGCTTTCCCCGCGGGCCCAGGCCACCGAACGTCGCGGTCATCGCGTCGGCCGAGGTCACGGTCGCCAAGACGACGCTCGCGCCGCCGAGCTCGAGTAGCCGGGCGGCGACGTCGTCGGTCGTCGAGTCGATGTAGTGGTGGGCACCGAGCTTCCTCGCCAGCGGCTCCTTGTCCCGGCCGCGGGCGATCGCGACGGTCTCGAACCCCTGCCGCGCGGCGAACTGGACACCGAGGTGGCCGAGCCCACCGACCCCGAGGATCGCCACGAGATCTCCCGGCCGGGCGCCGCTGAGGCGCAGGGCGTTGAACGTCGTCACACCGGCACACAGCAGCGGCGCGGCATCCGCCGCGCTGAGGTCGTCCGGGATCATCGCCAGGGCTGTCGACGACACGACGATGTAGTCGGCGTATCCCCCGTCCATCGTGATCCCCGGAATCGAGCTGTTCACGCACCAGATGAAGTCGCCCCGCCGGCACGACTCGCAGTGTCCGCAGTTGCCGCCGAACCAGCCCACCCCGACCCGCTGGCCGACCTCCCAGCCCTCGACGCCTTCGCCGAGCGCGTCGACCACGCCGGCCACCTCGTGGCCGGGGATCACCGGATACGTCACGCCGGGAAAGCCGCCGTCCTTCGCGAGCGAGTCGCTGTGACACACGCCGCACGCCTCCACGCGGACCCGTGCCTGGCCCCGCCCCGGCTCGGGAATCTTTCGCTCGACGAGCTCGAAGTCGCCGCCCGGCTCACTGATCTGCACAGCCCGCATACCGGCCATCAGCCGATCCTCCTCATGTCGGTGATCTGAAAGTCCTCAGCCCGCACCCACGACCCTCCTCAGCCCGCACCCACGACCCTCCCCAGCCCGGACACGAGTCCGGTCTCAGCCGCGGGGCTCGTCGGAATCCGCGCGGGACCGCCGCCACCGGCGCAGCGTGACCACGTACGCCTCGGACGCATCCCACGCCGGCAGCAGCGGGCTGACGTCGCCACGCCGGCCGCGAACCCGGTAGACGAGGTCGGGGAGCTCGGCGAAGACGATGAACCCGACGACAGCCGAGATCCACACACTCCAGCCGGAGATCGCACCAACCGACGCGCCGACCGCGGCCCCGACCAGGCCCATCAGCCGCGATCCCCTCATCGTGGCCCGTCGAGCCCCCGCCGGCGCGTCGCTGCCCGGCTCATCCTCCTCGACAGATCGCGTCAGCCCCACCGGCATCGAGTCTACATTTGCGCCCCGAGCTCAACGCCGGAGATTTCGATGCCCCGCCTCGACGCCGGAGATTTCGACGCCCCGACGGCCGGCTCGACGCCGGAGATCTCGATGACCCGGCGTCAACGCCGCAGACGAGCCGTGTACACGTCGGAGTAGGCGGTCCCGCCGCTCGACGTCGAGTCGTAGACGGCCGTCGCCGTGTGCCCGACCGTCCCGGCCGGCGCGCCCGTGTAGAGGACGGTGCTCGCCAGCCACCGCCGTCCCGTCCTGTGGAGCGCCGCCGCGTAGATCGCGCCCGGCTTGTCGAGACTCGGCTGGCCGGGGAACTCCCGCGACAGCGTCCCCCACGAGATCGCCCCGCCGGCGAGCTGGACCTCGGTCACCCCGGTACCCCGGAGCCGGGCGACGCGCGACGATCCGCACCGACTCAGCCGCACGCGCCCGTCCTGCCCGTCGATGCTCGCCGCGAACGGCGGGCTGTAGGCCAACCCGACGAACGCCGATGTCGTCTGCCCGACTGCCTCCGCGCCGCCCGTGGCGGTCCGCCGCAGCGGAACGCACAGCGCCCGCAGCAGGTTCGGCGAATCGAGATCCTCGGTCGACCCGGCCGCCGACTTCGGCTCGCGGTCGTCGGTCACCTGCCGGCCGGTGTGCCAGTTGACGTAGAGCGTCACGTCGACGTGGAGACCCGAGAACGGGCTCGACACCCACTCGGATCCGATCTCGTCGAACGCCGGGTACTCGCCGCCGGCCCCGGGCATCATGCGATCCGACCCGGCGACGACGTGGAGCCGCCGACCGGCGATGTCCTCGACGACGTACAGGACACGCGCGTACGCGGTCGTCGCCGGCGTGTTGCACGAGATCGTCACGACGCCGGCCGACGGCGGCCCGAGCACCGGCCCGACGCAACCGGCGGGGACGCACGAGTAGAGCAGCTCGCCCGACCCGACCCCGACCAGTCCGCCCTCGCAACCGACCGGGTCCGGCCGATCGACGCTCGTCCCGGTGCTCGAGTCGATCACCCGAGTCGTCCCCTCGACAGGCTCGAACGCCGCGTAGCGGACTCCGTCGGTCATCACCCCGGTGAACGCGTGCGCGTAGAGCAGGCGCAGCGGGACCCTCGCAGACCCGAGCGCCCCGGCCTCCGGCGAGATCCCCAGCAGTCCCAACAGGCCCACGAGCCCCGCCAGGACGAGCCGGGCGGGCCGGGCGGGCCGGGCGGGCCGGCGGGATGGAAGCGGACGGGATCGGCTCATCCAGCTCGAACGCCACGCCTCGCGAATTGTTGCGCCCCGACCGCTCGGCCCCCGCGGCTCCCGGCCCCGTGCGGCCCGACGCCTTCCAAGGCCCAGGCCGCGCCCCGCCCCCCGACAGCCCCCACGACCCCGGGCGCCCCCCTACCCGGCCCGGCCGAGTCGCAGCGCGCCGAGTACGGCGCCGCCGGCCACCACCCCCCAGAACGCGCTCCCGAGCCCAAAGAGAGGTACCCCCGACGCGGTGACGAGGAAGGTCACCAGGGCCGGCTCACGCGTCCGTTCGTCACCCAGCGCGCCGGCCAGGCTGGCGGCGATCGTCGGGAACAGGGCGAGGCCGGCGACACCGGCGACGAGGGCCGCGGGGAACGCGGCGAAGAGGGCGGCGACGGTCGCGCCGAAGACTCCGATCACCAGGTAGAGGCCGCCGGCCGCCACGCTGGCGATGTAGCGCCGCGCCGGATCCTCGTCGGCCTCGGGCCCGGTGCAGATCGCCGCGGTGATCGCGGCGAGGTTGATCGCGAAGGCGCCGAACGGGGCGAGCACGAGCGTCGTCAGGCCGGTCGCCGTGATCAACGGCGAGATCGGAGTCCGGTAGCCGGATCCCCGGAGGACGGCCGCTCCGGGGAGGTTCTGGGAGGCCATCGTCACGACGAACAGGGGGACGCCGACGCCGAGCATCGTCCGCACGTCGAAGGTCGGGCCGATCAAACGCGGGCTCGTCACCGCGACGTGGAGCGCGCCGAGGCGCAGCAGGCCGGCCGCGCCGGCGATCGCGACACCGACGCCGAGCACGAAGACCATCGTGTATCGGGGGGAGACCCGCCGGCCGACGACGTAGGCCACGAGCATCGAGAAGACGAGGCCGAAGTCGACGCGCATCGCCGTGAACACGCCGAGCCCGAAGCGGACGAGGACGCCCGCGAGGAGGGCCTGGGCGAGCGGCAGGGGGATCCGGGTGATCGCCCGCTCGAAGACGCAGCTGACGCCGGAGGCGACGATCAGGACCGCCGAGAACATGAACGCGCCGATCGCGTCGGCCGGCGGCACGCCGACCAGGCTCGTCACGAGCAGGGCGGCGCCCGGCGTCGACCAGGCCGTGACGATCGGCGCGCGGTAGCGGAGCGACAGGCCGATGCACGTCACGCCGATCCCGATTCCGAGGGCCCCGATCCACGAGGCGACCTCGGCTGGTGAGGCGCCGCCGGCGCGGGCGGCCTGGAAGACGATCGCCGCGGAGCTCGTGAAGCCGACGAGGACTGCGACGAAGCCCGCGGTCAGCGCGGACGCCGGGATCCGGGCTCGGCGCACCCGGGGACTTCCGGCCTAGGGGGCGAGCGACCGGCGCAGGACGAGACCGCAGATGACCGCGAGGATCGCGATCAGCACGGGCCCGCCGAAGCCGACGATGCCGACGACGGCCAAGAGGAGGCCGACCACGGCGACGACGCCGAGGCCGCCGGTCGCGAGGACCAGCCCGTAGGCCCGCTGCTCACGCTGGCGTCGGGTCGGCCGGTCTCCGGGCCGCTTGGCGAGGTTACTGATCGTGGACTCCAGGGTGGAGGTGGGCGGGCGCCGGCAACGACACGGCCCTCGAGCTCTCGTCGGGGGCCTTGGGGTCGCCCGGGAGGGGCGGGTTGGCGCGGCCGGCGCCGGGCATGTACATCCCCCGGTTGCCCTCGATCGCCCGCTGCCGGGCGGCGACGAGGCAGTCCTCCCAGATCGCGGCGACCCCGGCCGGCGGGTCGTCAGCCGGGTCGAGCGGGACGTCGGTGACGGCCTCGTACGCATAGCGGTAGGCGTCGGCGACGGTCGGCGGGGCGTCGAGCGAGTGGACGACGTCCTCGACCGGCCCGTGCGACGGCGTCACCCTCGCGGCCAGGGCGGCGGCCTCGGCGAAGCGATCGGGCCAGATCTCGGCGAGCTGGCCGAGCAGGTGCCACCACGTGATGACGCCGAGGGCGGCGTCCAATCCGCGGCCGGTCTGCAGGCCGCCGAGCAGGTCGTCGATCCCGTCGGGCCGGGGGTCGAGCCCGTCGAGGCCGAGCACGAAGCGGGTCAGGGCGGCGGCGCCGGTCGACCACGAGACGACGAGGACGTTCTTGAAGCGCCCGTCGATCGCCAGGATGTCGATCTCGGCCTTCCGTGCGCGGGCGATCCGAACGGCGATCGGCGTCTGGACCGGAAGTGCCACGGATTCACTCTATCCCAGCGTCCGCCTATGATTGGGGTATGGCAATCGTGACACTGCGAGGACCCCTGCAGAAGCTCGTCGGCGACCGCGACAACCGGCAGGTCGACGGGGCGACGGTCGACGAGCTGATCCACGAGCTCGAGCGGACCAACCCGCCGCTGGAGGGGTGGATCCTCGACGAGACGGGCGTGATCCGCAAGCACATCAACGTGTTCGTCAACGGCGAGCGGGTCAAGCAGGACGCGCCGGTCGGGGCGGACGACAAGATCGAGATCCTCCCGGCGATCTCCGGCGGCTGAGCCGCCCGCCGGATGACGACGCTGCTGGTCGGGACCCGAAAGGGCCTGTTCGTGCTCGACGGCCTGCCGGGCTCACGCTTCGAGGTCGTCGGCCGGGCGTTCGTCGGCGAGGCCGTCGACTACGCGATGCGCGACGCGCGGACCGGCCGCGTCTTCGCGTCGGTGACATCGTCGTTCTGGGGACCGCGGATCTGGTTCGCCGACGACCCGGCGGGCGAGTGGCAGCCGGCGAGCGGGGTCTCCCTGCCGCGGGGCGGCAACAGGGCGCTGAAGCGGATCTGGGTGATCACGGCCGGCGAGGACGACGCGACGATGTATGCCGGCGGCGACCCCGGCGTGCTCTTCGAGAGCCGGGATTCAGGCGCGACATGGGAGCTCAACCGGACGCTCTGGGAGCATCCGACCCGACCGCAGTGGCAGAGCGATTCCGGCGGCCTGTCGGTTCACTCGATCGCGACCTGGCCGGGCGAGCCAGACCGCCTGGCGATCGCGATCTCGGCAGCCGGCGTGTGGTTGACCGACGACCGCGGGACGACGTGGCGCCACGGAAACCGCGGGATCGTCCCCGACTACGTCCCCGAGGAGGGCCGGGCGAGCGCGCTGAACCTGTGCGTCCACCACATCGAGCGGTCACCCGCCCGGCCGGAGCGGCTGTTCATGCAGTTCCACGGGGGCGTCTACCGGTCTGACGACGCCGGCGAGTCGTGGACCGACATCGCCGCCGGCCTGCCGTCGGACTTCGGCTTCCCGGTCGGGCTCGACCCGGCCGACCCGGACTCGGCCTACGTGATCCCGGTGTCGACGGCCGACCGCCTGACACCGGCGGGGCGGGTCGGCGTGTGGGAGACGCGGGACGCCGGGTCGACGTGGACCGAGCGGACCGACGGGCTGCCGCAGTCGGACGCGTACCTGTCGATCCTGCGGCAGTCGTTCGCGCAGACGGGCGACGGCCGCAGCCTCGAGCTGTACTTCGGGGCGACGTCCGGCGACATCTTCGGGTCGGCCGACGCCGGGACCAGCTGGTTTTGCGTGGCGACGCGGCTCCCGAGCGTCGCATCGGTCAGAGTCTCCTGATTCATGGCCGGCCGCTGAGGGACGGCCCGCCGGGAGCGTAGCGTGGGCGTCGGCGACTCGGGCGGCAGCGGGTGCGCCACCGCCCGAGCGACCCGGCCGCGGGGGGCAACCGGGTCTGCTCGGACGGCGGGCTCGCGCTCAGCGGCGGCGGATCGGGGGACCGGCTGGGTGCCGGAGTGTTCCGCCGCGCGAGCGGCGAATCGCGTAGACGATGGCGGTCGAGCAGGCGACCGAGAGCACGATCCCGGCGCCGCCTCGTCCGTACAACGCCCACACCAGGAGGCCGGCGACGAACGAGCCGGCGATTCCCACGACGATCGTCTGGCCGATCCCCATCGGATCAGGTCCGGGCAGCGCGAGTCGCGCAAGCCCGCCCACGACGAGTCCGACGATTGCGAGGGTCAGGAGGTAGGCGATCATCTTGGCGTCAGCGTACGCCCCACGGATGAAGCCGGCCTAACCGGCTGGTCAGCGCAGCTTAAATGGGGCGTTCG
>DASZKP010000085.1:0-13172 GCA_035553395.1 Solirubrobacteraceae bacterium
CCGCTCGAAACCACCCTCAGCGGTGGTCAGGCGAGAACTGGGACCCGTCCGTTGACGATCGCCTGGATCTCCTCGGCCGCGCGGTCGAACTCCTCGTCCGACAGGACGGGCGTCCCCTCGAAGGGGAGGTCGCGCTGGAGCTCGAGGTAGGACCGGCATCCGCCGTACTCGTCCTTGACCTTGACGGTCACAGGACGGGGGATCCGGTAGGTCCGGAGCAACAGCACGTGGAGCGGGTGACGGCGCTTCCACTCGAGGCGCTTCTCGGCGTAGTCGGGCGTCCAGACGTAGAACGGCGACAGGGCGTCGACGGTCCGGGCGTCGGTGATCGTGTACTGGGCGGCGATCTCCGCCCACGCGCGGATCCGCACGCGGTCGGGCGGCTGGATCGACGGGCCGTGGTGGAGCTGGTGGACGCTCGGCTCGCCATCGGCCCAGACACCCTCCTCGAGGGCGCGGCGGAGCTCTGGCTGGTGGGACTCGCGAACCAGATCACCGCGCTGGTGATCGAAGGTCGGGTAGAGGAAGAACCGCTCGTGCTCGACGCGGAAGTTCTTCCCGGGCTCGCGAACGCCGCCCTTACGCAGGGTGATCAGCTGCTCGCCCTCAGCGAGGGCGCGGACCGTGACGGCCCATTCTTTAAAGGCAATTGGCATAGAGAAACCGGGGGGGGAGCGAGGCTGATATCGGGAAATCCCGAAGGGCCAGAAGCTGCTCAGGCCACTGCGGGATAACCAAAGGATACGAAAAACTTGGGGAAACGCCAAATTTCCCTGCAAAACGCCACATCTAGCCTCTAGGTGCCACAAGGATACCGGCGACCGGGCCGGCGCGCCGGCTCGTCCGACGGCACGGCCGCGGCGCGACTCAGAGCCGGCGCCCGGCGCGGTCCTCGACGGCCGTCAGGATCGCCGCGAAGTCGTCCTCGCCGAGCCCTTGCTCGTCGGCCTCGCGCAGCGCGGACTCCGCGGCCTCGGCCGCCGCGAACGAGATCCCGGCGGCCGCGGCGGCCTCGAGGCAGAGGCGGACGTCCTTGAGCATGTGGGCGAGCTTGAACAGCGGCTCGAAGTCGTGGGCTCGCATCGGCCCGGCCTTCAGGCCGAGCATCGTCGACCCGCCGGAGCCGGCCTCCATCACCGCGACGAGCGAGTCGAGGTCGACGCCGGCCGCGCTGCCGACGAGCAGCGCCTGCGCGACGGTCAGGGAGTTCGCGGCGGCCACGGAGTTGTTGATCAGCTTGATCGTCTGGCCCTGCCCGAGCGGACCGACGTGGAGCACCAGCCGACCCATCGCTTCCAACGCGGACCGGCCCAGAGCAAAATCGTCGTCACTGCCGCCGGCCATGATCGTGAGCGTTGCGTCGGCCGCCCGCGGGGCCGATCCGGTGACCGGGGCGTCGACCAGGTGGATGCCGTGGGGCTCGAGCCGGCCGGCGATCCGCAGGGTCGCGTCCGAGCCGATCGTCGAGCAGTCGATGCACAGCAGCCCCGCCCGGCCGCCCGCGGCCACCCCGTCGGGGCCGAGCAGGACGGCCTCGACCTGGTCGCCGTCGACGACCATCGTCACGACGATGTCCGACGCCCGGGCGAGCTCGGCCGGCGAGTCGGCGATCGCCGCATCGTGCTCGGCGGCGAAGGCCTCGGCCGTCGCCACGGTCCGGTTCCAGACGGTCAGGGGGAAGCCGGCGCGGGCGAGGTTGGCGGCCATCCGCGAACCCATGATGCCGAGCCCTGCGAAGCCGATCCGCGGCTGCGTCATCGCCCGTCACGCGTCCGCGGGCCGGCCGTGGCCGCCGCCGCCGGGGGTCTCGATGCGAAGCCGGTCACCAGGCTGGAGGGTACCCGTCGACTTGCCGGGGATGCCCGCCCCGTTGAGCAGGTCCCGGCCGGCGGCCCCCGGAAGGCCGCCGGCGGCCCCGGGCGGGGGGTGGCGGCGGCGCTCGGCGATCACCGAATAGGTCATCGGCTCGAGCGCCTCGAGCTCGCGGACGATCCCGTCGCCGCCGTGGTGGGCGCCCCGGCCGCCGGAGGCCCGCCGGATCTCGCTGCGCACGACGCGCACGGGGTACGCGCGCTCGAGGGCCTCGACCGGCGTGTTGAGCGTGTTGCTCATCGCCACGTGGACCCCACTCGGCCCGTCCGCGTCGTCGCACGCGCCCTGGCCGCCGCCGATCGTCTCGTAGTAGGAGAAGCGGTCGTTGCCGAGCGTGAGGTTGTTCATCGTCCCCTGGCCGAGCGCGTGGCCGAACGCCGCGAGGACGAGATCGGCCACCCGCGACGACGTCTCGACGTTGCCGGCGGCGACGGCGGCCGGCCGGCGGGCGTTGAGGATCGATCCGAGCGGCGCGACCACGTCGATCGGCCGGTGAGCCCCGGCGCTCGGGGGGATGTCGGGGTCGGTGAGGACGCGGGCGGCGTAATAGCAGGCCGACCGGGTGACGGCGAGCGGGCAGTTGAGGTTGCCGGGATGCTGGGCGGCGCTCCCGGTGAAGTCGAGCACCAGCCGGTCGCCGTCGACCGTCGCCCGCAGCCGGAGCTCGAGGTCGGCCTCGGGCGCCTCCAGCAGATCGACGGCGTGGCGCTCGCCGTCGGGCAGGTCGGCGATGCACGCCCGCGTCCGCCGCTCGGCGTACTCGATGACCTGGAAGGCGGCCGCGGCGAGGCCGTCGGCGCCGATCCGCTGCGCGAGCTCGCACAGGCGGCGGACGCCGAGCTGGTTGGCGGCCTGCTGGGCGCGGAGGTCGGCCCGCCGCTCGGCCGGCTGGCGCATACGTGAGATGAGCTTCTCGATCGTGTCCTTCTGGAGCGGTTGCGGTTCGATCAGGACGCCTTCCTCATCGAGCGTCCTACTGTCGGCCGGCATCGAACCCGGGAGGCGGCCGCCGACATCGGCGTGGTGGGCGCGGGTCGCCGCGAAGCCGAGCAGGCGGTCGCCGAGGTAGGCCGGCGTGACCAGGGTGATGTCGGGGAGGTGGGTCCCGCCGGAGAACGGGTCGTTGAGGATGAAGCTGCGCCCGGGGGCGTGGGGGCCGTCGAGCACGGCGGCGACGGCGGCCGGCATCGCGCCGAGGTGGACGGGGATGTGCTCGGCCTGCATGATCATCTGACCGGCCGGGTCGAACACGGCGCAGGACGCGTCGCGGCGCTCCTTGATGTTCGGCGAGTGGGCCGCGCGGACGAGCACTGCGCCCATCTCCTCGCAGGCAGCCCGCAGGCCGCCGAGCGCGACCGCGAGGGCGATCGGATCGAGCTCGCCGGGGTTGTCCGTCGGCCGTCTCACGGGGCCCGCCGCAGGTCGATCGTCCCGTCGCCGCGGACCCGCCCCGACCAGCCGGGCGCGACGAGCAGAGTCGTCTCGGGCATCGCGCAGATCGCCGGTCCGTCGATCGCGGCGCCGGCCGGCGGCTCACTGACGAGGAGCTCCGTGTCGACCGGGTCGCCGTCGAAGCGGACCTCACAGGTCCGACGGTCGAGCGTGCCGGTCGCGGCCCGCAGGACGGCGGCCGGGGCCGGGCCGAAGGCGCTGACGCGGACGGTCACGAGCTCGACGTCGAGCCCGGGCTCGGTGTAGCCGTAGCGCCGCTGATGGGCCTCCTCGAACCCTGCGCGGAGTGTCTCGGCGTCGGCGTCGGGCGGGGCGTCGGTCGCGAGCTCGAACGACTGGCCGACGTAGCGCTGCTCGTAGGTGAACCGCTCGCGGTCCGGCTCGCCGCCCAGCTCGTCGCGCACGCGGCGGCGGAGCGCCGCGACGTTCGCGCCGCCGTGGGAGCCGGCCGCGTCCCGGCGGGCGGGGGCGGCGGCGAGGCCGAGCGCGCAGAGCACGCCGCTCGATCGGGGGCAGAGGATCCGGCGGATGCCGAGCTCGTCGGCGACGGCGCACGCGTGGAGCGGCCCGGCGCCGCCGAAGGGCATCAGGGCGTAGCCGCGGGGGTCGACGCCCCGCTCGACGCTCATCACCCGCAGCGCGCGGACCATCTCGGCGTTCGCGACCCGGATGATCCCGGCGGCGCAGTCGAGCGGGTCGAGGTCGAGCTCCCCGGCTAGGGCGCCGATCGCCCGGACGGCTGCGTCGGCGTCGAGCTCGAGACCGCCGGCCAGCCGGACGCCGGCCCCGAGGCGGCCGAGCAGGAGGTTCGCGTCGGTCACGGTCGGCCGTTCGCCGCCCTGGCCATAGCAGGCCGGCCCGGGCCGGGCGCCGGCCGACTGGGGTCCGACCCGCAGGGCGCCGCCGGGGTCCCGCCAGGCGATCGACCCGCCGCCGGCGCCGACCGTGTGGATGTCGAGCGTCGTCAGGGCCAGCGGCCGCCCGCCGACCCGCCGGTCGGCGGTCTCTGAGACCTCGCGGTCGTCGATCACGCAGACATCGCAGGATGTCCCGCCCATGTCGAAGCAGAGGACGTCGTCGACGCCGGCGCTCGCCGCCAGCAGACTGGCCGCGTGCGCCCCGCCGGCGGGGCCCGAGAGCACGGTCAGTGCGGCGTGGGCGGCCGCCCGGCGGATGTCGGTCAGGCCGCCTGAGGACTGCATGATCTGCGGGTCGGGGAGGCCGGCGTCCCGCGCGGCGTCGCCGAGCCGGTCGAGGTAACCGGCGAGCAGGGGGGAGAGGGCGGCGTCGATCTCGGTGGTCGCGGCTCGCTCGTACTCGCGCAGCGTGCCGACGACCTCGTGCGAGAGGGACACGTGGACGCCGGGGAGGCGCTCGGCGAGGAGCTCGCCCAGCCGGCGCTCGTGGTCGGGGTGGGCGTAGGAGTGGAGGAGCACGACGGCGACGGCCTCCGGCCGGGCCGCGGCGACCAGCTCGACCAGGTCGGCCGCGCCGGTCAGGGGCATGAGGATGCCGTCGGGTCCGGTGCGTTCGTCCGCGGGGAAACGGAGCTCGGGCGGGACGAGCGGCGGCGGGTGGGCGGCGCACGGCCGGTAGAGCTCGGCCCGGGCCTGGCGGCCGAGCTCGACGACGTCGGTGAAGCCGTCGGTCGCGATCAGGGCGGCCCGGGCGCCCCGGCCCTCGAGCAGGGCGTTTGTGGCGACGGTCATCCCGTGCGCGAAGCGGCTGATCTCGGCCGAGCCGGCGCCGGCCCGGGCGAGCACGGCCTCGACGGCGGCCATCACGCCGCGCGACTCGTCGGCCGGGGTGGTCGGCGTCTTCGCGGCGAACAGTTCGCCGCCGGCGAGGATCACCGCGTCCGTGAAGCTGCCGCCGACATCGACCCCGAGGAGCATCGCCGCACGCTACCGGCTGGGACCGGCGTCAGGCGGTCGGACGGCCCTCGGGGAGGGGTCGGCACCCTCCCCGACGGCTACTAGGCTGCGGCGGCGGCCAGCTCGGCCTCGGAGTCCTCGGTCTCGGCGAGGTGCTGATGGGAAGGGCAATAGCCGTTGTGGGGCAGCGGCATCCGCTGGCAGGCCGACCCCTTGCGGGTCATCGCCCGGCAGCGCAGCGGCTGGCCGTTCGCGTCGCAGCCGTCCCGCGGCAACTGGGAGAAGAAGTCGTCGGCGAGCTCGAGGTAGTGGTCGACCACGCGGTAGACGTGCGGCTGGGCGCTGACGGGGAACTGGAAGCGGATGTCGTTGAACAGCGTCCGCGCCGGTCGGGCGAAGTAGTGGCGGTCGTTGGCCAGACGGTCGACGGCCGACTCGCAGGCACGCAGGACGCGCCGGTGGCCGCTCAGGTCGTCGGGCGACTCGCGCTCGACGAAGGGGGCCAGCTCTCGATAAATGGCTC
Source organism: Solirubrobacteraceae bacterium (assembly GCA_035553395.1). Classification (GTDB taxonomy): domain Bacteria; phylum Actinomycetota; class Thermoleophilia; order Solirubrobacterales; family Solirubrobacteraceae; genus Palsa-513. The sequence continues at coordinate 5,722 of DASZKP010000085.1, forward strand.
TGCTGAACTGATACATCGTGCGAAGTCCGTTTCTCTCGGTTTCACTCGAAGAGACACACGACCTCGCAAACGCACCGACTCCCTCGCCAGAGAGTATGAACCTCTCGGATGAAGTTCGCACCGTGCGGATTGTTAACCCCGTCTTAAGCGCGATTTGCCCGCAAAGCCGCCGAACCGGCGAATCGGCGATCCGCCCGCGAGTCGAAGCTTTCAGGTCCAGGGGCGCAGGCTCGGGTCGGCGTCGGCGTCGAGCACGGTATGGACGCCGTCCAGCGTGGGGTCGGAACCGGGGTGCTCGCTGCGCACGTGGGCCCCGCGGGTCTCCTCGCGGGCGAGCGCGCACGTCGCGATCAGCCGGGCGACGGGGTGCGGATCGCCGGCCAGGCGCTCGAGGCCGGCTCGGTTGCGAACGAGCCCGGCGTGCTGCCACATCGCCGAGCGGGTCTCGTGCGTCGCCGCCGGGATCGGCGGTGCCGTCAGGATCGGCGTCGCCGGCTGGTCGGGCGGCCGGCGTGTGGCGGCCGGCTCGTCGAGCGCGGCGCGGGCGGCCCGCTCGCCGAACACGAAGCACTCGCTGAGCGAGTTCGACGCCAGCCGGTTGGCGCCGTGGAGACCCGTGCAGGCGGCCTCGCCGACGGCGTAGAGCCCGGGGACGGTCGAGCGCCCGTGGAGGTCGGTGACGATCCCGCCCATCACATAGTGCGCGGCCGGGGCGACCGGGACGAGCTCGCGGCTGGGGTCGAGTCCGGCCTCCGAGAGGGCGGCGACGACGTTGGGGAAGCGGGCGGGGTCGATCGCCCGCATGTCGAGCGAGACGGAGCGCTCGCCGGTCTCCCCGAGGCGGGCGTGGATCGCGCTGGCGACCTCGTCGCGGGGGGCCAGCTCGTCGACGAAGCGCTCGCCGGAGGAGTCGAGCAGGACGGCGCCCTCGCCGCGGACGGCCTCGGTCACGCAGAACCCCTCGCGTCCAGGGACGCCGATCACGGCGGTCGGATGGAACTGGACGAACTCGAGGTCGGCGAGCTCGGCCCCGGCCCGGTGGGCGAGCAGCAGGCCGATCCCGAGCGCGCCGGGTGGGTTGGTGGTCCGCGCCCAGAGTGCGGCGGCCCCGCCGGTGCAGATCACGAGGCCGCGCGCGGCGATCACCCGGCCGTCCTCGCAGACGACGGCGGAGCACCGGCCGTCGCTGACGCCGAGCCCGCTGGCCCGGGCGTTCTCGATCACCTCGATCCCTGGGTGCTCGGCCGCCAGGGCCGACAGCTGTCGCATCATCCGCCGGCCGGTCGCGCTCCCGCCGGCGTGGACGACCCGGCGGATCGAGTGGCCGCCCTCGAGGCCGAGCGCCAGCCGGCCGTCGCGGTCGCCGTCGAAGCGGACGCCGAGCCCCTCGAGCTTGCGGACCTGACCCGGCGCCTCGTCGCAGAGCACGCGGGCGGCCGACGGGCGGACGAGGCCGCGACCGGCGTGGAGCGTGTCGCGGAGGTGCTGGTCAGGGCTGTCCTGGTCGGCGAGGGCCGCGGCCAGGCCGCCCTGGGCCCAGTAGCTTGCGGTCTCGGCCAGCGAGGTCGCCGAGATCAGGGCGACCCGGCCGCCGAGGCGGGCGGCGCAGAGAGCGACATAGAGTCCGGCGGCGCCGGCACCGATGACCGCGATGTCGGCCTCGATGCGGAACCCACCGTCCGGTGGGCGGCGACGGTCGCTCATGCCGGGGATACCGTACCTGGATGGCTCGCGCGGTCTATCTCAGCCACCCGGCGTCGCTGGCCCACGCGACCGGTCCGCACCCCGAGCGTCCGGCTCGGATCACGGCGATCGAGGACGAGCTCGGCCGGCGGGGATGGCTGGGCTTCGATCGGCGGCGCTCGCCGGCGGTCGACCGTGACCTCGTCGAGGCGGTCCACACGCCGGCCCACGTCGACCGGATCGAGCGCCTCGCGGCGGCCGGCGGCGCCCAGCTCGGCCTCGACACGGTCGTCAGCCCGGGATCCTTCGAGGCGGCGCTGCGGGCTGCGGGAGGCGCTGTCGCGCTGGTCGACGAGCTGCTCGACGGGTCGGCCGCGACGGGCATCTCGGTCCACCGGCCGCCGGGCCATCACGCGACCCGCGGGCAGGCGATGGGCTTCTGCCTGTTCAACAACGTCGCCGTCGCCGCGCGGGCGGCCCTGCGGCGCGACGAGGTCGATCGGGTCCTGATCGTCGACTGGGACGTCCACCATGGCAACGGGACGAACGATCTGTTCGGGGCGACCGACGAGGTGATGTACGTGTCGATCCACGAATCCCCGCTCTACCCGGGAACCGGTCCGGCGTCCGACCGGGGGAGCGGGGCCGGGACCGGCTTCACCGTCAACCTCCCGGTCGGCGCGGGATCCGGCGACGAGGTGTTCTGCTCGCTGGTCGACGACGTCGTCTGCGACGTCGCGCGCGGCTACTCGCCCCAGTTGGTGCTGGTCTCGGCCGGCTATGACGCCCACGTCGCCGACCCGCTCGCCGGCTGCCGGGTCACCGAGGCGGGATTCGCGGCGATGACCGCGACGATGCGCCGACTCTGCGAGGAGCTCGGCGTGCCGCTCGGCGTCGTCCTCGAGGGCGGCTACGCGCTCGACGCGCTCGCCGGGTCGGTCGCCGCGACGATGGAGGCGATGGTTGGCGACCCGGCGCCGGCCGGTGGGTCCGCCGGCGTGCATCCCGTCGCCCGCGCGGCCCGCGAACGGCTCGGGCTCGGCCGCTGAGGGCGGGAGCGGGTCGGGCTCGGGGTCGCCGCGGGCGGGAGCGGGTCGGGCTCGGGGTCGCTGAGGGCGGGGCGGGTCGGGTTCGGGGCCGCCGAGGGCGGGGCGGGTCGGGTTCGGGGTCGCTGAGGGCGGGGCGGGCCGAACGGCTTGCGTCGGCGCGGCGTAGGTCAGGGCGTAGCGGGCGCCGCCGGAGCGCTGAGCTGGCCGGTCTGGGGGGTCGTGGCGGCGCCCGGGCTCGTCGAGCCCCTGGCCAGCCGGGCGACGGCGAAGCCGATCGCGACGATCGCGAGGATCGCGGCGAGCGCCGCGACGAAGGCGAGCGGGCGCCAGCGGGGAGTCTGGGCGACCCGGGTACGGGCGGCCGCGCCGCACTCGAGGCACCAGGACTGCGTCGGGGCAAGGGCGCGGTTGCAGACGGGACAGGCCGGCTGGGCCGGGACCGTCACGTCGGGCGCGCTCATTTCGGGGTGCGGGAAGGCTCCGCGGCGTCGGCGGCCGGGGCCGTCTCGGGGGACCGCGGGGCGCCGTCGGGTGCGGCGGGTGGCTTGCGCAGGTCGATCCTGGCGGGCGGGGTGATCGCCGGCGGCCGGGCCGGAATGACGGTGGTCGGCTGCTGATCGGCCGCGGTCCCCGCGGTCCCGGCGGCGGCGGGGCCGGTGGTCTCCGCGACGGGGAGGGGGGCCCGCGGGCCGAGCGGGAGGGCGGCTCCGCGACGGGGGAGGCCGCAGCCGGCGCAGAAGTTGGCGTCGCTGCCGTGGAGCGTGGCGCAGCGGGGGCAGACGGAGATCCCGGGCTCGTGGAGGAGCATCAGCTCGCGGCGGTCGTCGAGCGCCGTCTCGAGCGAGCGGAGCTCGGCGTCCATCCCGGCGAGGCCCTTGAGCTTGGCGGCGACGATGTCGTCGCGGCTGCGGTTGAAGCGGTGGGCGTCGAAGACGAAGCCGCCGAGGTCGCGGAAGGAGAGCTCCCGCGCGCGGCGCAGGTAGCGCAGCCGTCGTCGCAGCCTGGCGCGGTCGCGGTAGCTCGTCGCACCCTGGCCCTTGCCGGCCGCGGGGGCGGAGTCCTCGGGCGGGTGGTCTGCCGTGGTCACGTCGAAGGCGACGGTCGCATCCCCGGGAGTCGGGCGCTCACGGGAGGATTCGTCCTCGCTTGGCGGCCGGCGGCGGCCGACCCGGAGAAAGCGTGCCATCGGCCGCATGCTAGCCGCCGGGCCAGCGGAGCCGGACGAGTTGTCGAGTGGATCTGTGATCATGGACCGGTGCCCGTACCGGTGTCCGATCCACGCGCACGCCCGGTCGCGGTCTTCGATTCGGGTGTCGGCGGCCTGACCGTGCTCCACGAGCTGCTGGTCTCGCTCCCCGGCGAGGACTACGTGTACCTCGGCGACACGGCGCGCTTCCCGTACGGCGAGCGGACGGCAGCCGAGCTGGAGCGCTTCTCGCTCGAGATCGCCGAGCTCCTGCTTGCCCGGGGAGCCAAGCTGCTCGTCGTGGCGTGCAACTCGGCGACCGCCGCCGCGCTCGACGCGCTGCGCGAGCGGATGGCATCGACGACGCTCGGCGTCGAGGTCGTCGGCGTGCTCGAGCCGGTTGCGCGCCTGGCGGCCGCGAGCACCGTGAACGGCCGGATCGGTCTGCTGGCGACGGGCGCGACGGTCGCCAGCGGCGCCTACGAGCGGGCCGTCGCCGCGCACCGGCCGCTCGCCGCGGTGACGAGCGTCGCGGCGACCCGTCTGGCGCCGATCATCCAGGACGGCAACCCATTCGATCGGGCGGCCGTCGACACGGTCCGTGAGTACTGCGAGCCGCTGCGTGAGGCCGGTGTGGACACGGTGATCCTCGGCTGCACCCACTATCCCCTGGTCGCCCCGATGATCCAGCGGACGCTGGGCCGCGGAGTCCGGCTGATCAGCTCGGCAATGGCCACGGCGGTCGCCGTCGAGCGGGCGCTGTCGGCCGCGGGACTCGAGAACCCGCGGATCGGGGAGGGCGACTACAGGTTTCTCTGCACCGGCGAGGTCGAGCCGTTCCGGACGCTCGGCAGCCGCTTCCTCCAGCTGCCGCTCGAGGACGTCGCTCGGGTGCAGCTGCCCGGCGCCGACGCCGCCGTGCGCCGGGCTGTCGTGGCCGACGACATCCCGCTGGTCGACCTGCCGGTCGGCGTCGGCGGATGACAGAGCCTCAGCGCAGCTACGAGCGCGGGCCGGACGATCTGCGGCCGACCACGATCGAGCCGGACTTCGTCGAGCCGGCGACCGGATCGGCGCTGATCTCGGTGGGCCGGACGAAGGTGATCTGCACGGCGTCGATCGAGCAGGGCGTGCCGCGCTGGCTGAAGGGCCAGGGCCGCGGTTGGCTGACCGCCGAATACGGAATGCTGCCGGCGTCGACCGGCCAGCGCAAGCAGCGGGACTCGACACGCGGCAAGGTCGACGGCCGGACGGTCGAGATCCAGAGGCTGATCGGCCGGTCGCTGCGCGGCGTGCTCGACTTCAGCGAGCTCGGCGAGCGGACGATCTACCTCGACTGCGACGTGCTCCAGGCCGACGGCGGGACGCGGTGCGCGTCGATCACGGGCGCGTATGTCGCCCTCGCGCTGGGCGTCGCGCGGCTGCTCGAGGCCGGGGACATCGCGCGGACGCCGCTGACCGGCTCGGTCGCCGCCGTGTCGTGCGGGATCGTCGGCGGGATTCCCCTGCTCGACCTCGACTACTCCGAGGACTCGACGGCCGAGGTGGACGCGAACGTCGTGATGACCGGCGACGGTGGGCTGATCGAGGTGCAGGCGACCGCCGAGCGGACACCCCTCTCGCGTGCCCATCTCGACGACCTCCTGGCGCTCGCAGCCGGCGGGATCGCGAGCCTCCGAGACGCCCAGGCCGAGGTGCTCGGACAGCGGTGAAGCTGGTCCTGGCGACGGGCAGCCGGCACAAGCTCCGCGAGTTCGGGATGCTTGTCGCGCCGCATGTGCTCGAGCCGCTTGCCGGCGGCGTCGACCTCGGCCCGGAGATCGGGCTGACATTCGCCGAGAATGCGCTCGGCAAGGCCGTCGTGGCGGCCGGGGCGATGGGCGTCGCGGCGATCGGCGACGACTCGGGGATCGAGGCGGAGGCGCTCGGCGGGGCGCCGGGGATCTACTCGCGTCGCTACGCGGGCGAGACCGCGACCGACGAGGAGAACCTCGCCAAGCTGATCCGGGAGGTGCCGGCCGGCAGCCGGCTGGCGTACGTCTGCGCGCTGGCCTTCGTCGATCCGACGAGCGCTCAGCAGGTCGTCTTCGAGGGGCGGTGCACAGGCCGGATGAGCGACGGTCCGCGGGGCGGTGGGGGGTTCGGCTACGACCCAGTGTTCCTGCCCGACGACGGACCCGGCGACCTGACGATGGCCGAGCTCTCGGACTCCGAGAAGCACGCGATCAGCCACCGGGGCCGGGCGGTGCGCGAGCTGCTCGCGTGGCTGGAGTCGGCCGGCGGGTGACCGGGTGCCTCGCCGCCGGCGGGCGCTGGCGCTGTCGCGTCCAGAGAGCGGCTTGGGTTGTCGCATCCAGAGGCCGGCTGGCGCTGGCGCTGGCGCGTCCACGGGCAATCGGGCTGGCGCAGTCGCGCCCGGGGCCCGCTGGCTGACGCTGTCGGTCCCGAGGCCGTCCGCGGGGGTCAGCGGATGTTGATCGCGGCGGCGGCGCCGACGGCGACGAACACGCCGGCGTAGCCGACGTAGCCGGAGAGCAGCATCAGGAGGGCCGTGACCAGGGCGATCCCGACGGTCACGAGCCAGGCGATCCGGGTGAGCGGCATACCACGCATTCTGCCGTGTGACGCCGCTGCGGGCGCCGTCGCCCGGACTGGACCTCGCGTCCGCGGACGGTGTTAGGTTCGGGGCGTGAGGAAGGCCGAGCTGATCGACCGTGTCGCCGCACGCGGCCGGCTCTCGCGGCGGGACGCGGCGCGCGCGGTCGAGGCGACGCTCGCAGTGATCGAGGACGCGCTCGGAGCCGGCGGCGAGGTCGCCGTGTCGGGCTTCGGGAGGTTCCACGTCTCGAGTCGCGGCGGCCGGCCGGGTGTCGACCCGCGGACCGGCGAGGAGATCTGGATCGAGCCGACCAGCGTCCCGCGCTTCACCGCAGGGGCGGCGCTGAAGAGGGCCGTCCGGGGCCAGCGGGCGTGACCGGAGCGACCCAACCGCCGGAGCGGGCCGAGCCCGGACCGCGGAGGCTGCGCTGGGCCGAGCGGGTCGCCGACCTGGTCGCGGTGCGGGAGTCGCAGATCGTGCTCGGCCTCGATCCGGACCCGCGGCGGCTGTGGCCGGGAGCAGACTCCGGCGGGAGGGATCCCGGAGCGGCGGTGCGGGCCCACTGCGCGGCGCTGATCGACGCGGCCGGCGAGGCGTGCGTCGCGGTCAAGCCCCAGCTCGCGTGCTTCGAGCGGCTCGGGCCGCCGGGGGCGGCAGCCCTGGTCGACGTCGTCGAGCACGCCCACGCGGCGGGCCTGCTGGTGATCGCCGACGGCAAGCGGGGCGACGTCCCCGTGACGGCAGCGGCCTACGCGGAAGCCCTCAGCCTGCTCGGGGCCGATGCGTTCACGGCGAATCCGCTGCTCGGGATCGACGCGCTCGCCCCGCTGGTCGCGACCGGAGCCGGCGTCTTCGTCCTCGTCCGGACCTCGAACCCCGGCGCCCGCGACGTCCAGGATCTCGAGCTGGCCGAGGGCGGCCCGCTCTGGCAGCG
>DASZKP010000086.1:0-6894 GCA_035553395.1 Solirubrobacteraceae bacterium
CGGGCGCGCAGTTCGTGCTCGACGCGGTCGGCTACGACCCGCGGATGCGGGCGGCCCGCGCGGTGATCGTCGGCGAGGGCCGGCTGGATGCCGGCGCGCTGACCGGACGCGTGCTCGGCGAGGCGGCGACCCGGGCCCGACAGGCCGGCATCCCGACCCACGCGATCGTCGGCGTCAACCGCCTGGACCGGTTCGACGCACGGATCCTCGACCTACAGGAGATCGTCGAGGCACCGACGCTCGATCGCCTGGCCGACGCGGCCACGTGGCTCGCGGCGCGACTCTGAAGCCGAGTCGCCGGGGGGCGAGAGGGCCGTCGCCGGGGAGCCGAGAGGGGCCGTGGGTTTGAACGGCCGGTCGAAGCGGTAAAAGTTCCGGATGTGCGGGATCGCCGGGGAGGTCTGCTTCACGGGTGGGGCGGACGTCGCAGCCGTCGAGCGGATGGCGGCCGTCCTCGCGCCGCGGGGTCCTGACGGGAGCGGGACATACGCGGCGGACGGGGTCGCGTTGGCCCACCGGCGACTGAAGATCATCGACCTGTCGGCGAGCGGTCGACAGCCGATGGTCGATTCCGGCCTCGGCCTGACGATCGTCTTCAACGGGTGCATCTACAACTACCGGGAGCTGCGGGCCGAGCTCGAGGCCGACGGGTACGGGTTCTTCTCGCGCAGCGACACCGAGGTCCTCCTGAAGGCGTATGACCGGTGGGGCGAGTCGTTCGTCGACCACCTTCACGGGATGTTCGCGATGGCGATCGCCGAGCGCGACTCCGGTGACGTCCTGCTCGTCCGCGACCGGCTCGGGATCAAGCCGCTCTACACCGCGCGGGTCGACGGGGGCGTCCGCTTCGCCTCCAGCCTGCCGGCGCTGGTCGCCGGGGGTGGGATCGACACGTCGCTCGATCCGGTCGCCCTCCACCACTACCTCACCTTCCACTCGGTCGTGCCGGCCCCCCTGACACTGCTCAAGGGCGTCCGGCGGGTCGAGCCGGGGACCATGCTGCGAATCTCGGCCGCCGGCCGTCTGACCGAGACCCGCTACTGGCGGGCCGCCTTCCGGCGCAACCCGGCCCACGAGGGGATGGAGGCCGGTGATTGGGCCGCGGCGATCCTCGAGGCCCTCCGGGTCGCCGTCGACCGGCGGATGGTCGCCGACGTCCCGGTCGGCGTCCTCCTCTCGGGAGGGCTCGACTCCAGCCTGATCGTCGGCCTGCTCGCCGAATCCGGCCAGTCCGGGCTGTCGACGTTCAGCGTCGGCTTCGAGCGGGTCGGCCGGCACGACGGCGACGAGTTCGCGTTCTCGGATCTGATCGCCGGCGAGTACGCGACCGACCACCACAAGATCCTCGTCTCCGGCGACCGACTCCTCCCGGCCCTCGACCGAGCGATCGGGGCGATGAGCGAACCGATGGTCAGCCACGACGTCGTCGCTTTCCACCTCCTGTCCGAGGAGGTCTCCAAGCACCTCACGGTCGTTCAGTCGGGTCAGGGGGCCGACGAGATCTTCGCCGGCTACGACTGGTACCCACCCCTCCGGGAGGCTCGGGGCGACGGATTCCCGGAGTACTCGGGCCGGTTCTTCGACCGCAGCCACGCCGAGATCGGCGAAGCGGTCGAGCCGGACTTCCTCGCGGATCACGACGCCAGCAGGGAGTTCGTCCAAGCGCATTTCGCCCGCCTCGGCGCCGACACGCCGACCGACCGGGCCCTGCGGCTCGACACGGAGGTGATGCTCGTCGACGACCCGGTCAAACGGGTCGACAACATGACGATGGCCTGGGGTCTGGAAGGCCGGGTCCCGTTCCTCGACCACGAGCTGGTCGAGCTGGCCGCCGCGTGCCCGAGCGACCTGAAGCTGGCCCAGGGCGGCAAGGGCGTCCTCAAGGACGCGGCCCGCAGCGTCCTGCCGTCGGCCGTCATCGACCGGGAGAAGGGCTACTTCCCGGTACCGGCCCTGATCCACCTCGACGGGCCGTTCCTCGACCTCGTCGAGACGGCGCTCCGCTCGCCCGAGGCCCGGTCGCGGGGGCTGTTCCGCCCGGCATACGTCGACCGGCTGCTTGCGGCGCCCAACGACGAGCGGACGCCGCTCGGGGGAAACAAGCTCTGGCAGCTCGGCGTACTCGAGCTATGGCTCCAGGCCCAAGGTCTCTGACGGCCCGCGGGACGCCGTTTCGGCCGGGTCGGCGAGGGGTAGGTCGAGAGGGCACAACGCACCTACCGAGAGAGAGATGCTATGCCTGACGAGACTGGAAACCAGACAGCCGAGGTCCAGGAGACCCCGCTGCACGCGTACGGCGACGGGCGCGAGGAGGATGTGCAGGAAGGCTCGCGTGGTGTTACCGGCGACCAGGGGCAGGCTGCCGGCGACTCCTACCAGGACGGCGGTCACCCCGGCGACACCGAGCACGGCGACACGCCGATGGCGACCGGCGATCAGGACGCGGCCGGAGCCGACACCGGCTCGGGGGCCGGCGTTGCCGACCCGGGTCAGAACGACAACGACGCGCCTGCGTCCGACGACCCGGAGAGCCCGGCTCGCGCCGACGCGTCCCGCCCGCCGCGAGGCGCCCCGATCGCGTAGACATCGTCGGCTCACGCAAGGCCCGCTCGTCCGCCAAGGACTTGCGGGCCGAGCCGTGGCGCGTGCGAGCTGAGACCCGACGGTAGCCCTCAACCACGTGCACCCCTCAGCTACCGTCCGGCCGCGAGTTGCCCTGCCGAGTCCCAGCCTCCCGTGCAGGATGAGCGGCCCCCGGTCGATGCCGGTCCCGGGTAGGGAGCGTCGATACCGTCCGGTGCAGGCGCCGGCAAGCCGGTGCGGTCCCCTCGACACATACCCACGCGGTCAGGTGCAGGCGCCAAGCCGATGCGGCTGAGCCGGGACAAGCGTGTCATCGTGGTCGGCGCGGGATCGACCGGCTTGGTCGCGGCGATTCACCTCGGCCGCGCCGGACTTGACGTCACCGTGCTCGAGCACGCGCCGCGTCCGGGAGGCGCGTCGGCGAGCGGAGAGGTGACCCTCCCGGGCTTCATCCATGACCACTGCGCCGGGTTCAATCCGATGGGCGTCGCCTCGCCGGCTCTCACGGAGCTCGAGCTCGAGTCCGAGGGGGTGTCGTGGATCTCGCCGGAGTCGGTCATGTCCCACCCATTCGACGACGGAACGGCGATCGAACTGACCCGGGAGCTCGGGCCGACCGTCGCGTCACTAGAGGCCGTCGCCCCGGGCGCCGGCAGGGCGTGGGGGGAGTTGATCGACCAGTACCGGCCGCTCGCACAACGCCTCGTCGAGACCGTGCTCGGCCCGCTGCCGCCGGTCGGTGGCCCGCTCGCGCTCGCGGCGTCGCTACGACGCGACGGCCTGCTCCTCGCCCGGCGGATGACAGGGTCGGTCGAGGCGTTCGGCCTGGACGTCTTCGACGGCGCCCGCCGGCCGACCGCCTGGCTCGCGGGATCCGCCCAGCACTCCGGCCTCCCACCGGCGACAGCCGGGAGCGGAGCGTTCGGATTCCTGCTCCAGCTCCTCGGCCACTCCCACAGCTGGCCGTTCCCCGAAGGCGGCCAGGGTCGGATCGTCGACGCGCTGGTGTCGATCGCGATGCGCGACGGCGTCCGCGTGCGGTGCGACGCGACGGTCGAGGGGATCCTCACGGGAAACGGACGTGTGACGGGCGTGAGGCTCCGTGGAGGCGAGGAGCTCGCCGCCCGCGACGTCGTGACGACGATCAGCGCGAAGCCGCTCGCGGCGATGCTCCCCGACGACGCCTTTCCCCACCGGCTGATCCGCCGGCTGCGGATCTGGCGGTACTCGACAGCGGCGTTCAAGCTCGACTACGCCCTCAGCGCACCCGTCCCGTGGACAGCGGCCGCGCCACGCCGGAGCGCCGTCGTCCACGTCGCCGGCGAGCTCGAGAGCCTCGCGGCCGCAGCCCAGGCCGCCGCCCGCGGCGAGGTTCCCGAGCGGCCGGCGCTCGTCGTCGGCCAGCACACCCTGATCGACCGGACGCGGGCGCCCGACAGCCACCACACGCTCTACTGCTACGCCCACGTCCCAGCCCGCTACGACTGCCCCGACGACGAGGTCGCCGGGAGGATCGAGGCTCAGCTCGAGCGGTTCGCGCCAGGCTTCGCCGGGACGGTCCTCGCCCGCTCGATCCGAAACCCCCGGCAGACCGAGTCAGAGAACCCTAGCCTGGTCGGTGGCGACCTCGCCGGCGGGTCCTACGAGCTCGACCAGCAGCTCGTCTTCCGCCCGGCACCCGAGCTCTGCCGCTACCGGACCCCCCTCCCCGGGCTGTACGTCTCCGGCGCGTCGGTCCACCCCGGCGGCGCCGTCCACGGTATGGGTGGGCGGTCGGCAGCCCGCGCCCTGCTCGCCGACCGCCGCCTGCGCCCATGGCGGGCCTGACCCGGCGGCCAGTCTCGATCCGAGCGGCGCTTACGGCTTGACGATCCCGGCCCGGCGATCCGGGCGGTCGGGGCTCACGGCTTGACGCTCCCGGCCGGCGATCCGAGCCGTTGGGGCTCACGGCTTGACGATCCCGGCCCGGCGATCCGCGCCGTTGCGGGGCTTACGGCTTGACGATCCCGGTCTCGGCGATCCGCTTGAGCCGGCGGAGGGATTCGACGTTGCGCAGGTGGACGAGCCAATCGGTCAGCGGATTGATCGCCAGGCGGGAGAGGGCGTCACCGGCGGTCTCATACATCGTGACACGCGTGCCGTCGGCGTCCGGCTCGAGCACCAGCCTGACACAGGCCGTGCCCAGCGGACGGGCACGCGCGTGCATCTTCAGGGAGTTCGGCCGGTCCACGTCGATCACCTTCGTGTTGTCCTTGACCCGCAGCGGCCAGACACCCACGCTGTGGTGAAAGCGCGAGCCGACCGCCGGCCACTCGGGGTCGGCGTCGCGGATCTCCGAGGATCCGACGACCCAGTCGGCGTACGTCTCCGGATCCGCGAGGATCTCGAAGACCCGTTCGGGCGGAACTCCGATCACGGCGCGCGTCGTTGCCACCCGGACGACATACCCGTTCTCGCCTCCGGGAAACCCCGCGCTGCCCGCTCGTGAACAGCCCGCCGGGTCCGGCGCGGCCCGTCGTGCGCCGAGTCCGTCGGGCTCCGACCCAGGCCGCTTGTTAGCCCGGGGCACGGGGTACTGAACGCATGTGGGGGCTACGCGAGCCGCGTGGCCAGATCGGACTACGAGGAGAAACCGATGGCAACCAAGGAATCGAACAGCGTGCTCGACGACGAGCGCACCGAGCAGCGCGAGAAGCTCGTCGAGATGCTCACGAAGGCGTATTGGATGGAGATCGAGACGGTGATGAACTACATCGCCAACTCCGTCAACCCCGACGGCGTCCGCGCGCAGGAGATCATCCGCTCGCTTGCCGAAGACGTCACCGAGGAGCTCGGGCACGCCAAGCAGTTCGCCGACCGGATCAAGGAGCTGTACGGCGTCGTCCCCGGATCCAAGGACTTCACGCCCGAGCAGACGTATCTTCAGCCTCCCGAGCACCAGACCGACGTCGCTCACGTCGTCAAGGGCGTGATCGAGGCCGAGACGGGCGCCATCGACTTCTACAACGAGATCGTCGACTTCACCGAGGACTTCGACCCCGTGACGAACGACATGGTGATCGCGATCCTCCATGACGAGGAGGGTCATCGCCGCCTGTTCGAAGGCTTTCTCCGCGAATACAAGGCCGACGGACTGGTCGACTCCAAGTAACTCGCCCGCCGCGATGCAAGCCCGACGCCGCCCGGAATGCCGACTTGGCCGTCGCATCCGGGCGGGCGTCGGGTCAAGTCCCCGAGGATCGCGGTGCCGCCCGACGACGCGGCAGAACCCGCATTGACGGGACGCCCGGGGCCACGGTTCGCGGCGCCGGCGGCGTTTCGCGGCGATCGGACACGGGTATTCGACTAGGCCTGAGCGTCTGAATAACGGGGCGCAGAGGGCGAACAGCGACGCAACGAGGACGTTCGCGTCGACACCGTCGACGATCCGTCGATCCACGAGCCGACCGACGCGATCATTCGCGTCACCTCGAGCGGGATCTGCGGGTCGGACCTCCACCTCTCCGGCGTGCTCGGTGCGTTCATCGACGAGGGCGACATCCTCGGCCACGAGCCGATCGGCATCGTCGAAAGCCGTCGGCGCCGAAGTCAAGGACATCGCTGTGGGCGATCGCGTCGTGGTTCCCTTCAACATCGCCTGCGGCCACTGCTTCATGTGCGACCGCGGCCTCCAGTCCCAGTGCGAGACGACGCAGGTCCACGAGCAGGGCACCGGCGCAGCCCTCTTCGGCTACACCAAGCTCTACGGGCAGGTCCCCGGCGGCCAAGCCGACTACCTCCGCGTTCCCCAGGCCCACTACGGCCCGATCAAGGTGCCCCACGGACCGCCCGACGACCGCTTCGTCTATCTGTCTGACGTTCTCCCGACCGCCTGGCAGGCCGTCGAGTACGCGGACATCCGGGCGCGGTGTCATCCGCCGCGGCCCGACATAGGCGTGTGTTCGCGCGGCGCTCCGACACCCGGGGTGTGTTCGCGCGCCGACCGACCCGCACGCAGTTGACATCACTGTCGTTCCGCGTCGGCGCAGTCGGCGAGAGTCGAGCACTGCGTGCAGGTCTCAGCCCGGACCGGGACACTCACCAGCCCGCCGGACCGGTGGACCTCACCAACCCCGGCTGGCATCTGCGACCTCGCCCGCTCGCCGGACCGGCCTGGCGAGCGGGCGTCGGGTCGCGGGTTGCTACCGCGGGTTCGGATCGTCGTTCGCGTGCTGCAGGCCGCCCACTGCGTCGTGCGACGTGCCGTTCGCGTTCTCCTCGTTGCCGACCGACTCACTCTCGCCGGTCCCGCTCGTCACCGTGCTGCCGATC
>DASZKP010000087.1:0-3904 GCA_035553395.1 Solirubrobacteraceae bacterium
GCCGCCAGGGGCAGGCCGAGCCCGAGCATCGTGAGGCTGAGGAACTTCAGGCCGTCCTGGAACCCGCGGGCCACGCTCTCGGCCTTGACGAACGCCCCCAGCGCGGTGCCCGTCAGCGTCGAGAGCTCGGGGCCGTCCACGCCGCGACGGCGGTAGTCGTCGGCCAAGCGGGCCTGCGCCTCGCGGACGGCCACGCGCTCCTCGCGGAGGTTGAGCCGCTGGCTGTCCAGCGCGCGGTCGGTCCACGCCGAGATCGCCGTGCCGGTCGCGATCGGCACGACCAGCAGCGGGAGGACCAGGAAGACCGCCGCGACCGCCCCGCCGTAGAGGGCGTCCTGCCGCTCGAGGGCCTCGAGCTCGTCGGTCAGGAAGACGGGCGGGAACAGGCCGAGGAACAGGCCCCAGCAGGCCAGGCCGGCGGCGACCTGCTCCTTCGGCGTGAAGTTGTCGATGCCCGAGAGCCACCAGAGGCTGCCCGCGCTGCCGAGGACGGCCACCAGCAGCCAGACGGGCCGCAACGCCCGACGCTGGAAGCAGGTCGTCAGGAGCGTCGTGGCCGCCATCGCCGCGCCCGCCGGGGCGATCACCCAGCCGGCGACCTCGCGCGGGTAGTCTCGGAGCTCGACGAGGTACTTGCCCAGCACCGCCAGCACCGCCGAGAAGTTGACCAGCAGCAGCATCCGCACGCACATCGCCAGCACGTACCCCCGCACCCGGATCAGCCGGGCCAGGTGCTCGTCCGGCGACAGCCCCGAGGCGGACCAGGCGAGCAACACCAACGGCAGGACGGCGGAGAGCGTCGCGGTCACGGCGAAGGTGTCGGAGGTCCCGCCGCCCCAACGCCGGTACCAGCCGCACGTGAACAGGAGGCACGACACCCAGGCCGCGAAGAGCGTCACGGCGAACCAGTCGATCCGCAACGGCAGCGGCGTCGGCGGCCGGTCCGGCAGGAAGGTCCCGCGCACCAGCACGAGGCCCAGCAAGGCGATCGGCACGTTGACCCAGTAGATCCAGCGCCAGGAGAGCCCGTCGTTGACGACGGCCGTGACCAGCGGAGTGAAAGGGCGGGTCGAATAGGCGATGACGCCGTAGATCGCGACGGCGACGAGGATCGCCCGGTCGAACTGGCGGTACAGGGTGGACCGGTAGAGGGCGATCGTCATCCCCTTGCCGATCCCCTCGACCAGTCGCGCGAACGCCAGCGAGGGGACGTCGACACTCGCGCCGCAGAGCCCGTTGCCGATCGCGAAGATGATGAGGCCGATCGAGATCGTGTGCCGCGCCCCGATCCGGGCCATCGCCCACAACCCGAGGAAGAGGCCGTAGAGGGTCGCGATCCCCCAGGTCAGGCTCGTCCAGAGCATCTGGTACGAGTCGCCCTCGACCCCTTTGCGGATCACGTCGCCGGTCACGTCGGTCAGGACGATCGTCTGGTAGACGGTCGCCAGCACCGGCACGACGGCCAGCGCCATCAGGATCGGATGCCGCACCCCGGGGGCCTGGGGGGCCGTCGCTGGCGGCGCCTGGGCGGCGGTCGCGGTCATCGGGCCGCCTCCCCGGAGGATTCCGCTGGCGCCGGCGAGGCGGGCTGGTTGAACCGGGCCTCGACCTCGGCCAGCCGGCGCGCGGCCTGCGCGGCCCAGGACGGGTCGCCCGGGCCGTGCGCGATCGACACGTGGACCGAGAGCCCGGCCCGGAGCTGCGGCCAGCGCGGGTCGTCGCGATCGACCCAGATGCGGACCGGGACGCGCTGCACGACCTTGGTGAACTCGCCCGAGACGACGTTGCGCGGCATCAAGGCGAACTGGGCCCCGGTCGACTTGTTGATCCAGACGACGTGACCCCGGAACGGCGCCGGGAAGGCGTCGACGTCGAGCCGGACGTCGCAGCCCGGCGCGACGCCGGGGAGGCGGGTCTCCTCCAGGTTGGCCGTGACGTAGACGAGGTCCGGGTTGTACATGCTGAGCAGGGCGACGCCCGCGGAGGCGAAGTCGCCGAGATGCCGGTAGCGCCGGACGACCACCCCCGAGAACGGGGCGCGGACCTCGGTGTAGGACAGGTCGTGCTCCGCGGCCTCGAGCGAGCGCCGCGCCTCCTCCACGGCCTCCTTCTTGACCTCGACGAGCAGCTCCGTGACGCGGACCTGGTCGTCGCCCGTCTCGGCGAGGTCGATCGACTTGGCCGCCTTCTGGGCGGCGGTCCGCGCCGCCTCGAGCGACCGGCGGGCGACCTCGACCTGCGTCCGATCGGCGATCGCCTTGGCCAGCTTGGCGTCGGCGAGCTCGACGTGGGCCTGCGAGGAATCCCGCGACCGGGTGATCATGTCCAGCTCGTGGAGGGTCGACGACCCCCTGCGCACGAGGTCGTCGAACCGGGCGTGGTCCGCCCGGGCCAGGACGAGGTCGGCGACGGCGGCCTTCCTCGCGGCGCGGGCCTCGTCGATCCCCTTCTCGACGCTGTCCCGGGTCAGCTCCAGCGACGCCTCCGCCCGGGCCCGGTCGGCCTCCGCGGACGCGTGCGCCCGCCTGGCGATCTCGACCTGGATCGGCACCTCGCGCCGCAACCGCGCGAGGTCGGCCTCCTGCCGCGTCAGCTCCCGCTTCGCGGCCTCGAGCTTCGACGCGGCCAGCCGCACGCGGTCGCGATACGGGACCGGGTCGATCTCCGCGAGCAACTGGCCGCGCCCGACCCGGTCGTCCTCGTCGACCAGGAACCGGACGATGCGGCCCGAGACCGCCTCGGGCGCGACGTTGACGATGTGGGCCTCGACGAAGGCGTCGTCGGTCATCGACGTCGCGGTGCGGTCCCGCCACCAGCGGGCGGCGGCCAGGAATCCCGGCGCCGCCAGCGACACGATGACCACAAGGACGATCGCCCGTCGGATCCAGGGCAGGAGCCGGTGACTCGCTCGTTGCCCTGCCGCGGGAGGGCTCGCGGCCGGGGACGCCGGCGTCGCCGGGGTCGTCTGCGCGGAAGCGGCGCTCA
Source organism: Solirubrobacteraceae bacterium (assembly GCA_035553395.1). Taxonomy (GTDB): domain Bacteria; phylum Actinomycetota; class Thermoleophilia; order Solirubrobacterales; family Solirubrobacteraceae; genus Palsa-513. The sequence goes on from DASZKP010000087.1 coordinate 2,986, forward strand.
TGGCTTGGCTCCGGGGCGGGACGCTCGCGACGAGGGGCCGTCGAGCGTCCCGGACTCAGGGATGCTCGTCGAGGACGATGAGGACCAGGCACCACCCGAAGAACGCGACGCCGGCATGCTGGACGGTCGGGTCGATGAGCGGGCGGGCGTTGCCGGCCCCGAGGCAAACTTCGATGCCGGCGGCGAAGCCGACGGTCAGGAGCAGGGCCACGCCCAGCCGGACGACGAACCGTAGCGGGGCTCGTCCGTCGGGACCATCCGGGAGCTCGCCGACGTCGGGTCGAGGCTCGCCGGTCGCCGCCACGGCACCACCGGTCGAGGGGTCGCGAGGCGGCGCGGGTCGCCGGAACAGGGCGTGGCCCGGGTCGTGACGTCGACACGTATCGGGAATGCAAATCATAATTCAGTGACCCGAATCGGTCAAGGGCCGATCCCGTCGGGCCGCGCCCCCTCCGCCTCGCCCCCGTCGCGTCAACGAGGGGTCGGGCCCGACATGACTGGGGCCGTCGCCGTCGAGCAGGCGACGGCCCCGCCGCGGCCCTCGAGCTTCCAGGCGATGTAGCGGACGAGCAGGTCGACCGTGAACAGCTCGGCGATCCCGCCCGGCGGCGCGTCGTGCCCCAGGTCGGCATAGGGCATCTGCTCACGGAGCGCCTCCAGGCCCTCCTCGGTCCATCGGCCGTCCTGCACGAACTCCGAGTCCTCCCGGAAGAACGGCTCGATGAAGAGCTCGCCGCGCGGGATCTTGACCCCGAATCCGCGCCCCAGGCGGAACACGATGTCCAGGAGGTCGATCGACTCCGCGCCGAGGTCGCCGAACAGCGTCGCGGACGGCGTGACGTCGCCCGCCTCGACGCCCAGCGCCTGCACGAGGATACCCGTCACCCGCGCCCGGATCTCGCCCAACGTCGCCATGGTC
>DASZKP010000088.1:0-18370 GCA_035553395.1 Solirubrobacteraceae bacterium
GCTGACCTGCTGGGAACCCGGGACGACCATCGCGTTGACGTGACCCGCGACCTTGCGGCCCTTGACGACCGCCGCCGCCGCCCGCAGGTCACCGATCCGGGAGTTCGTGCACGAGCCGATGAAGACCCGGTCGAGCTTCACGTCCTGCATCGGCGTTCCCGCCTCGAGGCCCATGTAGACGAGCGCCCGCTCGGCCGCCTCCTGGTCGTCGGACCCGGCGAAGTCACCCGGGCTCGGAACCGCGTCGCCGACCCCGACGACCATGCCGGGTGTCGTGCCCCAGGTCACCTGCGGCGAGACGTTCGACGCGTCAAGCACGACCTCGCGATCGAACGTCGCTCCCTGATCGCTGCGCAGCTCGCGCCAGTCGGCGACCGCCGCCTCGAGGTCTGCCGGCGTCCCCGGGCGGCCGTCGCGCTCGAACCACTCGAAGGTGACGTCGTCCGGAGCAACCATCCCCGCCCGGCCGCCGGCCTCGATCGTCATGTTGCAGACCGTCATCCGCCCCTCCATCGAAAGGGCCTCGATCGCCGGGCCCGCATACTCGACGACGTGCCCGGTCGCCCCGGACACGCCGATCTGGCCGATCGTCGCGAGGATCAGGTCCTTGGCCGTGACGCCGAATCCCAGACCGCCCTCGTAGCGGATCGACATCGACCGCGGCTTGGGCTGGGCCAGGCACTGCGTCGCCAGGACGTGCTCGACCTCGCTCGTCCCGATCCCGAACGCCAGCGCCCCGAACGCTCCGTGGGTCGCCGTGTGGGAGTCGCCGCAGACGATCGTCATGCCCGGCTGGGTGACGCCCAGCTCCGGACCGATCACGTGGACGATGCCCTGGCGGTCGGAGCCCAGCGAGTAGACCGGGACGTGGAACTCCTTGCAGTTGCGCTCGAGCGTCTCGACCTGCACCCGCGAGAGCTCGTCGCGGATCCGCGCGGCCACCGGCGTCCCGTCGGTCGGCACGTTGTGGTCTGCCGTCGCCAGCGTCCGGTCGGGTCGGTGGACGACCCGCCCGGCCAGCCGGAGTCCGTCGAAGGCCTGCGGGCTGGTCACCTCGTGGACGAGATGCAGGTCGATGAACAGCAGGCCGGGCGCCACCTCGTGGGCCGACCAGATCTTGTCGAGCAGCGTCTTGGGCATCGAAACCTCTCTTTACTGGACAGCGGTCAGCTCCGGCGCAGGCCCGCGGCCAGCACGGCCAGGAGCCGTGCCTCGCCGGGCCCGGGATTCTCGAAGTGGTGGGGCAGGTCGGAGTCGAAGGTCACGCAGTCGCCCTCGGTCAACCGGTAGCTCTCGCCATCGCAGACCAGCACGACCTCGCCCTGCTCGACGAGCGCCGTCTCGACGCTCCCCGGCTCGTGGATCGGCGGGTCCTCCCGACCTCCGGTCGACGACCCGGCGGCCAGCGTGTGGCGCGAGAGCTCGGCTCGCTGTCCGGGTCGCGGAGCGCTGAGCAGCTCGTAGCGATGGCCTCGCCGGGCGTTGCCCCCCGGCCGCCGGTCGCTCGCCTTGACCACGGTCACGGCGCCGTCCTCGTCGAGGCGCAGCAGCTGCGAAAGGCGGAGGTCGAGGCCGCGGGCGATCCGCGCCGCGACGTGCAGAGTCGGGCTCGTCTCACCCCGCTCGACCTGCGACAGCATCGGCGCGCTGACGCCCGAACGGACGGCCAGCTCGCGCAGCGAGAGGCCCATCGCGTCGCGCAGGGCGCGCACCCGCGGACCGACGGTGCTCGCCTGATGGAGGTCGTCGCGCTCAGAGGAGGCCATACGTCTGTACGCTATCACGTACGCCGGTGAGGGAATGCCATAGTCTGGCGCCACGTGCCCGGTCCGCCCCTGACTCGCCCCGATGTTCTCGTGCTCGCCGGCGGCGGCACCCTCGGCGAGGCCTGGATGACCGGACTGCTCGCCGGGATCGAGGACGCCGGCGGCCTGAACCTCTCCCAGACGGAGTGCTTCGTCGGCACCTCTGCCGGCTCGATCGTCGCCGCCCGGCTCGCGGCCGGCACCAGCCTGCGCCGGCCCCGATCGATCCAGCATGCCGTCGATCCCGACGCTCCCGCGGGGGCGATCCACCCGGATCTGCTCCCCGCGGCCTCCGCCTCCGCCGAGCCCGGGGCCCTCGACTGGCTCGAGCGGACGGCCGGCCAGGTGCTCGCGCCGATCATCCGGCCGGCCCTGCGCCTCGAGCGGCGGCCCGGAGAGATGCTCCGCAGCGGCGTTCTCGCGATCCTCCCGGACGGGACACGCTCGCTCGGCGAGCTCGAACACGCGATCGAACGCGATCACGGCCGCTTCGACGGCCGCCTGCGGATCGTCGGCGTCGACCGCCGCAGCGGGCGGCGGGTCGTCTTCGGTGCGCCCGGGGCTCCCCCGGCGTCGGTCGCCCAGGCCGTCGTCGCCTCCTGCTCGATCCCGGGCTACTTCCACCCGATCGAGATCGCCGGCCGCGAGTACGTCGACGGCGGCGTCTGGAGCATGACCAACCTCGACGCCGCCCCGGTCGGCCGGCGGACCGAGCTGCTGTGCCTCAACCCGATCCGCGGCCTCCCGGTCGCGCCGATCTCAAAGCTCGGCCTCGCGAGTCTCGCCGGTCGCGCCCGCGAGTCGCTCGAGCTGGCGCTGGTCCGCAGCCGGGGGGCCCGCGTCCGGACGATCGGGCCGGCCCCAGCCGCGGCCCGCCTGATGGCCCCCAACCTGATGGATCCCGGCCCTCGGGAGGCGGTCCTCCACGCCGGCTACGCCCAGGGCCTCGCGCTTGGTCGCGCGGACTGAAGCCCCCGTGACTTGCTCGGCGCCGCACCGGACGCAGTCGCTCCGCGCCGCAACCTCGATCACGCGGGCACACGCGATCCGGTAGCGGCAGCCGGTCGCTCTGCCGGGGCGCAATCCGGCGATCAGCAGCCGAGAATCACGACCTGACGCTTTGCCGCGACCGCCAATCCCGTGAGATCGTCCGGGTCGCCCGTGAGGATCCGATCGCCGGGCTCGGCCAGGAGGACGACCGTCGCATCGATCGGATCCGACGTCCCAGCCTGCGCGAGCAGGACTCCCGCCGCCCGACCGACCGCCTCGTCGACCGCTCGGATGTCGACCGCCGCCAGCAGCTTGGCGAGCGTCGCCTGCCGGCCCCGATGGCCGCGCCAGACCTGTGCGACGACGATCGCGTTCGTCCGCAAACCCACGCCGTGGCGGTCGGCGGCCCGTAGACGAGCAAGCACTGCCCGATCTCCGCGGTCGACGGCAACCAGCGCACCCGCGTCGAGGACCAGCGTGCTCATGCCGGCGCGTGGCCGGAGCTCAGGCCGAGCTCAAGCTCCGCGCGGGCGATCTCCGCCGCCGTGATCGCCCCGTGCTCGGACTCCCAGGCGGCCAGGAACTCGCCCAGGGCAGCGGCCCGGAGCTTGCTCGCGGCCGCATCGGCCAGCCACGACGACAGTGGCTGGCCGAGCCGCGACGCCGCCCCGCGGACGGCGTCGCCCAGCTCGTGATCGAACGACACGCTGATCTTGTCGACCTTCATGGACCAATCCTAACCCCGGTAGTTCGTACCACGGTATGCCACCCTCGGCGCGGCGAGAGGCTCCCGCAGCGGCCCAGCCACATTGCGTTCCGGGTCGGCCCTACGGCGTGCGGGCGAGCTCCGCCCCGGTTGTGTCGGCCGGCGCGTCGGCCTCGAGCTGGGCCCGGCGCAGACCGTTGGAGAGCGCCCGGAGGTAGGCATGGGCCGCCGCCTCGATGATGTCCGTCGCGACTCCCTGGCCGGACGCCGACCTGCCGTCCAGCTCGATCACGACCGAGACCTCGCCGAGCGCGTCCTGGCCCTCGGTGACCGCGTCGATCCGGAACTCGCGCAGGCGCGCGTCGACCCCGATCGCCGCGTTCAGCGCGTGGAAGACCGCGTCGACCGGGCCGTCGCCGGTGAAGTTCCCCCGGACCGTGTCGCCGTCGGGCATCACGACCGACACGCTCGCATGCGGCGGCCGCGTCGACGACGCCTCGACCTCGTACCACTCGAGCTGGTAGACGGCAAGCTCGCTGCGCAGCTCGTCGGTCACGAGCGCCTCGAGATCCATCGCGCTGACCGTCTTCTTGCGGTCGGCGATCTCCTTGAACCGCTTGAACGCGGTGTTCAGGGCCGCCCCCGAAACCTCGAAGCCGAGCTGCTCGAGCGCCTGGCGCAGGGCGTGGCGTCCGCTGTGCTTGCCGAGCACCAGCGAGTTCGCCTCGAGGCCGACCGTCGTCGCATCCATGATCTCGTAGGTCGTCCGCTCCTTGAGCACGCCGTCCTGATGGATGCCCGACTCGTGGGCGAACGCGTTGCGACCCACGATCGCCTTGTTCGGCTGCACGACGTACCCCGTCATGCGCGAGACCAGGCGGCTGGTCCGGGCGATCTCCCGCGTGTTGACTGCCGAGTACAGGCCGATCGCCTCGCGCCGCGTGTGCAGCAGCATCGCGATCTCCTCCAGCGACGCGTTCCCCGCTCGCTCGCCGATCCCGTTGATCGAGCACTCGACCTGCCGTGCCCCGGCCAGCGCCCCGGCCAGCGAGTTCGCGACCGCCATGCCGAGATCGTCGTGGCAGTGAACTGAGAGCGTCACGTCCCGCAGCGCCGGCACCAGCTCGTACAGCCGCCCCAGCCATACGCCGAACTCGTGCGGCATCGTGTAGCCGACCGTATCCGGGATGTTGATCGTCGTCGCGCCCTCCTCGATCGCCGCGGCCACGACCTCGGCTGTGAACTCGACCTCAGACCTGGTCGCGTCCATCGGCGAGAACTCGACGTCGTCGAGGTAGCCCTTGGCATGGGCAACGGCCGCCCGCGCCAGGCCGAGCACGTCCTCCCGCGTCGTCTGCAGCTGGTGGACGATGTGGATGTCAGACGTCGAGATGAACGTGTGGATCCGCGGCCGCTGGGAATCCCGGACTGCGTTCCAGACCGCGTCGATATCGGCGAGGTGTGTCCGCGCCAGGCCGGCGATCACCGGACCCTCGACCGCCCGCGCGATCGTCCGGACGGCCTCGAAGTCGCCGGGCGAGCTGATCGGGAAGCCGGCCTCGATGATGTCGACGCCGAGCCTGGCCAGCTGCTGGGCGATCTCGAGCTTCTCGGTCGCGTTGAGTGAGATGCCCGGCGACTGCTCGCCGTCGCGCAGCGTCGTGTCGAAGATCAGTACTCGGTTGGGGTCCGGCTCAGTCATAGGTTCCTCGCTGACTTGTTAGTCGTCTTTCGGGCTTCTTCTCGGCTGAGTTTGCGGCTGGCGGCCGCCACGCATTAGTCCCCCTTGCGGGGGAGCAGAAGAAGGAGCGAAAGGGACTGCGGGAACGTCATCTCCGGGGCAGAGTATCAAGGGCCGGGCTTCGGCTCAACCGCCGGCCGCCCACCGCCGCGACAACTGCTCGCCCCGGGGCGTGCCCACCGATGACCGCTCCATACAAAGGATGAGAACCCGCCCGCGGATCACTCCCCCGCCCGAGCCCAGCTTCAGCCGGCAGCCCGATGTGCGATTCCCCGCCCGACCGTAGGTTCCATCCATGACCTCCACCACAGACATTCGCGAAGACTCCCTCGCGATCCACACGCAGGATCTCGGCAAGCGGTTCGGGTCCCGAGCCGCGCTCGAGAGCATCGACCTCCAGGTCTCCCGGGGCACGGCGTTCGGCTTCCTCGGGCCGAACGGGGCCGGCAAGACGACGTTGATCAGGATGCTGCTCGGCCTCGCCGAGCCGACCTCCGGGTCGATGCGCCTGCTCGGCCGAGACCTCCCCGAGCACCGGGCCGACGCGCTGGCCCGGGTCGGGGCGATCATCGAGGAGCCGCGCTTCCACGCCCACCTCACCGGCCGCGAGAACCTCGCCGTCCACGCGGCCGCCCGCGACCGCTCGGCCGCCGCACGGATCCCGGCGTCGCTCGAGCGGGTCGGCCTGACCGCGCGGGCCGACGACAAGGTCAAGACCTACTCGCTCGGCATGCGCCAGCGCCTGGGGATCGCCCGCTGCCTGCTCGCCGATCCCGAGCTGCTGATCCTCGACGAGCCGATGAACGGGCTCGACCCGGCCGGCATCCTCGAGCTCCGCGGCCTGATCCGCGACCTCGTCGACGAGGGCCGGACCGTGATGCTCTCATCCCACCTGCTCGACGAGGTCGAGAAGACCTGCGACGCCGCGGCGATCGTCGACAACGGCCGGATCGTCGCCCAGGGCTCGATCGCCGAGCTGCGCAACGGCGGCCACCGGCCGCGGGCGATCGATATCGACTGCGACAGCCGCTCCCGCGCCGCCGGCATCCTCGCCGCCGTCCACGGCGTCGGCAGCGCGACCGACAACGACGACCTCCTGCGGGTCACGCTGACGCCGGAGGCGCCCGTCGACCGGGAGATCGTCACCGCCCTGTTGACCCGCCTGCTCAACGAGGGGATCGCCGTCGGACGGGTCGTCCCCGTCACCCACTCACTCGAAGAGCGCTTCCTGACCATGACCACACGCCTGGAGGACCGGAGCTGATGTTCGACCTGAGACTGATCCGCGCCGACGCACTCAAGCTCGGCCGCCGCTACGGGATGCTCGCCATCTCAATGTTCCTGACCGTCGGCATAGCCGCCATCGTCTACTCCGTGACCGCCATCCGACACCTCACCAACGCCACCAGGTACGGGGCTGCCGGAGGCCTCCACAACTACCAGAACTCGATCGCCTTCCTCGCCGTGATGACCTTCATCGTCGCAGTGATCGTCGGCTCGACCGCCGGATCCCAGGACATCGAGACCGGCGTCTTCCGTGACCTCGCGGCCACCGGCCGCAGCCGGATCGCCCTGTTCGGATCGCGGATCACCGGTTCGCTGGTGATCCTCCTGCCGATCGTCGCGCTGACCGCCGTCTTGACCGCAGGCATGTCGATCGCGCTGGCCGGATCGCTCGCCGCCCCAACCGCCGCAGCGATCATCAGCGGAACGCTGGCCCTCGTCGCCTCGGCCACGCTCGGCTGCGCCGTCGCCGTCGGGTTGGCCGCCCTGATCGGCTCCCGCGGACCGGTGATCGCGATGCTGCTCGGCTTCGAGCTCGCGATCTCCCCGCTCCTCTCGAGCATCGGGTTCCTAGGTGCGGTCCGCCAGATCATCCCGTCCAACGCGCTCGACCGGATCGCCAACGGCCCGCACCTCAGCGTGCCGATGGCACTCGGGACCTCGATCATCGTCCTGCTCGCCTGGGCCGGCGCCGCCTTCGCCGCCGGGGCCTGGCGGACCAAGACGCACGAGATCTAGGATCCGGATGACCTGGGCCGACAGCCCCGCGCCGACTCACCGGCAGCCCGCAGAGGGCCAGGGATAGTCTCAGCCGATGTCCCCGGCCCTCGTCCAGCGCGTCCGCCACCCCGCCCCGTGGACGATCGACCTGGCGATCGCGCTGTTGCTCGCCGGCCCGGTGCTCGGCACGGCGATCGGGCGGGCCTCCGGCGGCCCGCCCCAGGTGCTCGACGGCCTGCTCGGCCTCGGCGCTATCGCCACGATCTTCGCCCGCCGGGCCCAGCCGATCCTCGCACTCGCCGTCGCGATCGGGATCGGGATCGTCCTCCCGGACGTCGGTACCGGCGTGGTCCCCGGCCTGGTGATCCTCTACACGCTCGCTACGCGGCAGCCCTGGCCGGCTCCCGCCCTCCCGGCGATCGCCGTCGTCCTCGCGACCGCCGTCGCCAAGCTCGTCTCGACCCACCCCGAGCGGGTCGTCAGCTCGATCGGGATCGCCGTCGAGTGCTCGGCGGCCGTCGCCCTCGGCCTCTACACCGGAGCCCGACGCACCACACTCGACGCCCTCCGCGACCGCGCCGACCGGGCCGACCGCGAGCGCGAGCTGCTCGCCGACAGGGCCGTCGCACAGGAGCGCCTGCGGATCGCCCAGGACCTCCACGACGTCGTCGCCCACAACGTCAGCCTGATGGTCGTCGGAGCCCAGGCGCTCGGCGTGACCGTCGACGACGAGCGCGTCCGGACCGCCACCGACGCGATCGCCGACCTCGGCCGTCAGGCGATGACCGAGATGCACCGGACGCTCCGCCTGCTTCGCGACCACGACCTCGAGGCCGCCGACCGGGCGCCCCAGCCGAGCCTGGCCAACCTCGACAAGCTGATCGAGCAGTCGCGGGCCAGCGGCATGGAGGTCGACCTGACGATCGAGGGCGAGCCCCGCCCGCTGGCCCAGACCGTCGAGCTCTCAGCCTTCCGGATCGTCCAGGAGGCCCTGACCAATGTCATCAAGCACGCCGGGCGCGCCCACACCAGCGTGACCGTCGCCTACCGGAACGACGGGCTCGAGCTGCGGATCACCGACAGCGGGCACGGCCGCCTCCCGGGGCCGCTGCTCGAATCCGACGACGATCACGCCCCGGTCGACGGGCACGGCGTGATCGGGATGCGCGAGCGGGCCGCCCTCTTCGGCGGGACGCTGACCGCCCAGCCGCGCCTCGACCACGGCTTCGAGGTCACGGCGATCCTCCCCTACACCGACCCCGGGTCCTGAGCATGGGCGTCCTGCGCGTCGTGATCGCCGACGACCAGCCGATGATGCGGGCCGGCTTCCGGGCCGTGCTCGAGGCGACCGGCGACATCGTCGTGGTCGCCGAGGCGGCCAACGGATCCGAGGCCGTCCGGCTGGCCGGCGAGCACGCACCCGACGTGATCCTGATGGACATCCGGATGCCCGTGATGGACGGGATCGAGGCGACCCGCAGGCTGCCCCGCCAGCGCGTCCTGATCCTGACGACGTTCGGCCTCGACGAGTACATCATCGACGCCCTGCGAGCCGGCGCCAGCGGCTTCCTGCTCAAGGACGCACCGACCGCCGAGGTCGTCGCCGCCGTCCGTGCGGTCGCCGCCGGCGACGCCGTGCTCTCGGCGACGGTCACCCGCCAGCTGCTCGACCAGGTCGGCCGCCGCCTGCCGGCCGCCGTCTCCCGCGTGCCCGCCGATCTCGCCGCCCTGACCGACCGCGAGCGCGAGGTCCTGAGGTTGTTGGCCGCCGGCCTCTCGAACGCCGAGATCGCCGCCGCGCTCGTCGTCTCCGAGGCGACCGTCAAGACGCACGTGTCGCATCTGCTCGGCAAGCTCGGCCTTCGTGATCGCGTCCAGGCGGTGATCTACGCCTACGAGACGGGGCTGATCAGTCCAGCCGATTAGGCCTTCGACGGGAGCTCGCGCCCGCGCTGAGGGCTGGGGTTCGGGGACGGGGCTCGAGGGGCCAGGGGCAGGGGCTCGAGGGGCCAGGGGCAGGGGCTCGAGTCGTGGGGAGCGGGGCCCGAGAGTCGGGCGCCGGGATCCCGATTCGGGGTGTGAGGACCTTCCGCAAAGTAGCTGCCTCAGGCAGGCAGCTACTTCTGTAGTTGCTTTCGGTAACGAATCATCTTGGTAGTTGGCTGACGCAAGCAGCTACTTCTCACCGAGCAACTACACACACGGCCGAATCCGGGCGGCCTCAGAAGCGCAGCGAGAAAACGCGCGAAGCTGGGAGCCCCGGGAGCGCAGCGCCCAAGCGCCGAAGCGCGTGCTCCGAGTCGACCGAAGGTCGATCGGACTACAGGGCGACGCTCCGCGCAGCTACCCAGCCGTCCGCGGCGATGATCTCCTGGAGCACCGCGTCCGGCACCGACTGGCGAGTCGTGACGACCATCGCGGCCAACCCGCCTCCGCTCCCTCCGCTCCCTCCGACAGCATCGGCGCCGACGCCCGGCATGGGCTCCGTGTCCGGCACCTCGGCCGCCTCGCTGCCGACCGGCGGCTGGCGGCCGACCGCGGCGGAGGCGATGTTGATGCCGTGGGCGCCGAAGATCGTCCCGACCCGGCCGAGCATGCCGGGGAGATCCCGGTAGCGGAACACCGTGACGAACGGCTCGAGCTCGATCGTGAACCGCTGGCCCCAGACCTCGACGAGGTGGGGGACCTGGGCGGGCCCCATGCCCGTGCCGCCGACGGTCAGGCGCTGTCCGCCGGCGACGACGGTCACGCGAATCAGCTCGTTGAAGTCCTCGGCGGCGGAGACGGTCTTCTCCGAGACGACGATCCCCCGCTCCTCGGCGAGGGCCGGCGCGTTGACGAAGTTGACCGACTCGTCGGTCTGCCCGCGGAGCGCGCCCTGCAGCACGGCGCTGGTCAGCAGCCGCGTGTCGAACTCGCCGAACTTGCCGTAGAAGGTGGTCTCGATCCGCTCGAGCGAGGTCGTCTCCGCCAACCCGATCGCGAGCCGGCCGAGCCGTTCGGCGAGGGGTATGAAGGGCCGCAGGACGGCCATGTCCTCGGCGCCGATCGACGGGATGTTGACGGCCGTCGAGACGACTCCACCGGTCAGCGCGGCGACGAGCTGCTCGGCGCTCTGGAGGCCGGCCCGGTCGGTCGCCTCGGCCGTCGACGCGCCGAGGTGGGGCGTGACGATGACGTTGGGGTACCCGGTGAACAGCGGATAGTCGGTGATCGGCTCCGACGGGAAGACGTCGAGCGCGGCGCCGGCGACCTTGCCGGAGTCGAGCGCATCCTTGAGCGCCTGGTCGTCGATCAGACCGCCGCGGGCGACGTTGATGATGCGGACGCCGTCCTTCATCGCGGCGAATGCCCACGCGTCGAGCGACCCGCGGGTGTCCGCGGTCTGGGGAAGGTGGATCGTCAGGAAATCGGCCTCCCCGTAGAGGGCGGTCGTGCTCTCGGCCCGCTCGACGCCGACCTCGCGGAAGCGCTCGGGCGACATGTACGGATCGAACGCGACGACCCGCATCCCGAAGCCCCGCGCCCGCTGGGCGACGAGCTGGCCGATCCGGCCGAAGCCGAGCACGCCGAGCGCCTTCTCGTACAGCTCGATGCCCGAGAACTTCGACCGGTCCCACCGGCCGGCGATCAACGACGCGTGCGCCTGGGGAATGTTGCGGGCCAGGGCCAGGAGCATCGCCATCGTGTGCTCGGCGGCCGTGACGACATTCGACTGTGGCGCGTTGGCGACGACGATCCCCCGCTTGGTCGCCGCGTCGACATCGACGTTGTCGACCCCGACGCCGGCCCGGGCGATCACTCGGAGTGCGGTACCGCGCGTGATCAGGTCGGCGGTCAGCTTCGTGGCTGACCGGATCAGGATCCCGTCGTACCCGCCGATCCGGTCGGTCAGCTCGTCCAGCGTCCAGTCGAAGCCGAGCTCGACGTCGAAGTGCTCGCGCAGCAGGTCGACCCCAGGATCGCCGACGTCCTCGCGGACGAGTACCCGCGGACGGTCGGTCATACGGACCGCTCGATGACCCAGTCGATGCAGGCCGTCAGCGCCTGGATGTCGGCCGGCTCGATCGACGGGAACATGGCGATCCGCAGCTGATTGCCGCCGACGCCGCGGTAGGGGTCGACGTCGACGATCCCGTTGGCGCGGAGCGTCTTGGCCAGCGCGGAGGCGTCGATCGACGGATCGAGCTCGATCGTGCCGACGACGAGCGACCGAAGCTTCGGGTCCTTGACGAAGGCAGACGCGAGCGGTGCCTGGGCGGCCCAGGCGTAGAGGTGATCGGACGACTGGCGGGCGCGGGCGACGCACCAGTCGAGGCCGCCGTTGGCCAGCATCCATTCGAGCTGCTCGGCGATCAGGAAGAGCGTCGCGACCGACGGCGTGTTCGTCGTCTCGTCCTTGGCTGAGCTGGCGATCGCCGCGACGAGGGACAGCGACGACGGGACGTATCGACCTGATGCCTCGAGCTCGACCGCCCGCTCGAGCGCAGCCGGGCTGAGCAGCGCCAGCCAGAGACCGGACTCGGCGCCGAAGCACTTCTGGGGAGCGAAGTAGTAGGCGTCGGCCTGGGTCACGTCGATCGGCAGGCCGCCGGCGCCGGAGGTCGCGTCGATCAGGACGAGGGCGTCGTCGGAGCCGGTCGGCCGCATGACCGGAAGCATCACTCCGGTCGACGTCTCGTTCTGCGGCCAGGCGAGGACGTCGGCGCCCGACGGTGGGATCGCCGCCGGGTCGGGGGCATCGCCATTCTCGGATCGCAGGACGATCGACTCGTCGAGGAACGGAGCCGCGTCGGTGATCTGGGCGAACTTGTGCGAGAACGCCCCACAATCGAGGTGGAGGGCGCGATTCTCGGCCAGACAGAAGGTCGCGATGTCCCAGAACGCGGACGCCCCGCCGTTGCCGAGCACGACGGCATATTCGTCGGGGAGGCGAAACAGCTCCCTCATCCCTGCGCGAACCCTGCCGACCAGGGCCTTGACCGGGGCCTTGCGGTGGGAGGTGCCCAGCAGGAGGTCGGCGTCGGCGAGCCGCACGACATGCTCGGTGCGGACCTTCGACGGCCCGCAGCCGAACCGGCCGTCGGACGGCAGGAGGTGCTCGGGGATCTGGAGCCCCGGCCCGGTGGTGGTGGGTTCGCTCACTGTCGACTCAGAAGCTGGGCTTGATCCAGTCCATGTGAGAGCGGAGCTCCCTGCCCGTGCTCTCGACCTGGCTGGCGGCCTGCTCCTCACGCATGCGGAGGAAGTTCTCCTGGCCGGCTCGGTTCTCGGCGATCCACTCGCGGGCGAAGTCGCCAGACTGGATCTCGCTGAGGATCTGCTTCATGTTCGCGCGGGTGTCGTCGGTGATGACCCGCTTGCCGCGGGTGTAGTCGCCGTACTCGGCCGTGTTGGAGATCGAGTACCGCATCCCCGCGAGACCCTTCTCGTACATCAGGTCGACGATCAGCTTGAGCTCGTGGAGGCACTCGAAGTACGCCATCTGCGGGTCATACCCGGCCTCGACCAGAGTCTCGAAGCCGGCCTGGACGAGCTCGGACGCACCGCCACACAACACGGCCTGCTCGCCGAAGAGGTCTGTCTCGGTCTCGTCCTTGAAGGTCGTCTCGATCACGCCGCCGCGCGTGCAGCCGATCCCCTTGGCGTAGGCGAGGGCGATCGCCTTTGCGTCGCCGGTCGCGTCCTGGGCGACGGCGACGAGGCCGGGAACGCCGGATCCCTCGACGAACTGCCGGCGGACGAGGTGGCCGGGGCCCTTCGGGGCGACGAGCGCGACATCGACGCCGGGCGGCGGCGCGACCTCGTTGTAGTGGACGGAGAAGCCGTGGCTGAAGAGCAGGAGGTTGCCGGGGGCGATCCCGTCGGCTACGTCGTTCTCGAAGACCTGGCGGTGGAGCTCGTCGGGGGCGAGGATCATCACGACGTCGCCGCGGCTGGCGGCCTCGACGATCGGCGCCACCTCGAGTCCCTGCTCGCGGGCCTTCTCGATCGACGCGGAGCCGTCGCGCAGGCCGACGACCACGTCGACTCCGGAGTCCTTCAAATTGAGGGCATGGGCGTGGCCCTGCGAGCCGTACCCGATGATCGCGACGGTCTTGCCGTCGAGCAGCCCGAGATCTGCGTCGTCGTCATAGAACATGCCGGGGAGGGTACTGATTAAGGCCTCCGCCCTTCGGGCTCCGGCGGTGTTCGACGGCGCGAGCCGGCCGCGGCGGGGCTGCCTTGGTCAGGCGGCAGCGGCGGCGAGGATCGCCCGCCCGGGGATCTCCAGGGTGCCGTCGTCGGCGGTGTACGGGGCGAGGCTCGCACGGATCTCGGACTTGGCGGCGGCGACCGTTTCGGGATCTCCCTGCTCGACGGCGGTCCGCGCGAGCGTCGACATGTCGAGGTGGCCGGCCCACCATGTCTCGAAGTCGGGATCGCGCTGGACGATGTCGATCGCGTCGAGCTCGACATCGGTGAAGCCGGCCTCTTCGAGCAGCTCGCCGACCCGGTTGGGGTCGCCGAGCACGAACGGTCCCGGCGTGCCGGGGTCCGGCGGCTTGCGCAGGCCGTGGCCCACGAGTGCGTCGCGGCTGATCAGGGACCACGGGTTCGCCTCGGGTCGGTCCCAGACGGCGAGCGCCACGCGGCCACCGGGGGCGAGGACGCGGCGAGTCTCGCGGAGCGCGGCCGCCGGGTCGGCCATCAGCATGTAGCCGAAGCGACAGAGAACGGCGTCGAGCGACGCGAGCGGCAGGTCGATCCACTCGGCGTCGATCACCTTGAATTCGACGTTCGTCAGGCCGAGCCCGGCTGCCCGAGCACGCGCGAGCTCGAGCATTCCGCTGGCCTGGTCGGAGCAGATCAGCCGGCCACCGGGAGCGATCAGCTCCGCCGCGAGGAAGCCGGTCTCGCCGGCGCCGGCGGCCAGCTCGAGCACGCGATGGCCCGGCTGGAGGCCGACGGCGTCGACCATCCAGTGGGAGATCGGCAGCGTCGCCCCGGCGAACCAGTCGGCCCGCCTGGCCCAGCCGGCGGCCGCGGCCTCCCAGGCGTCGAGGCTCTCGAGGCGGTGGGCGTCGGCGTCCATCCCCGGCGACTCTAGCCGTGTGGCAAGGTGCCGGTTGGCGATCGCCTCGCCCGCCGATCGCGGGTCTCGAGAATGTGGTGTGTCGGGTCTGGAGGTATGTGCGTGTGTCCACGGTCGCGGGCTCGAACGGTGTTCGGTTGCGAACGGTGTTCGGTTGCGAACGGTGTTCGGTTGCGAACGGTGTTCGGTTGCGAACGGTGTTCGGGTCGCTCTTCACGGGTGATTGCATCGATCGCGGCGATCAGCTCGGACGCGCTCCGGACGGACCGCCGCAGCCGACCGGCTTGAACGCCAGATACCGCTGGTGTATGAATACCTTCGGTATGCGAATGCGAGGAGAGACGATGCGGAGCAACAGGCTCGGCTTGGCGGCCGTCGCGATCGGCTGCGGGCTGACGGCGTGTGGCGGCGGAGGCGGAGCGTCCGGCAACGGGTCGGCCGCGGCGGGCGCGGCCCAGGCGCGACAGACCACCGCCCTGCTGACCGAGGCCTTCGGGCCGAACCCGAAGGCCGTGTCCGGCGTCGTCAGCGGGACGATCAACATCGCCGTCAGGGGCATCCCCCGCTTCGCCAAACCGATCGCCCTGACGACCAGCGGTCCGTTCACCGACGCCGGCGCGACGAGCCTTCCGGACTCCGACCAGCAGGTCAGCATCGACGGGTATGGCGCGGGGATGACGACATCCGCCGACAAGGTGTTCTTCGACATCGGCACGGCCGCCTATGCCGTTCCCAGAGCGCAGGTCGGCCTGATGACGCAGGCAGCGAGCACGGCGCACAACGGGCTGATGCGGGCCGTCGGCGCCTTCGACATCCGCCCGGACCTGTGGGTCAAGGCGCCCCGGCTGGTCGGCACGACGACGCTGGCCGGGGTCGACGTCGACCACATCAGCGCGGGCATCGACACGGCGCGGGTCTTCCTCGACGCGAGCCGGTTCACCCACTTCCTGACCTCGCTCCAGGTGACCCAGCTGGCCGGCCTGCCGCAGGAGATCGGGCCGGCCGCCCAGGCCGCCCTGGTCCGGTCGGTGACCAGCGCGGGCGGCGACCTGTACATCGGGGCGTCCGATCACGTGCTCCGGGAGGCGCGAATGCACATCGCCCTGACGATGAGCCCGTCCGACCGCAAGCTGCTCGGCGGGATCGCGGGCCTGAGCGTCGACGCCGAGCTCGACGTCAGCCAGGTCGACCAGCCGCAGACGATCACCGTCCTCAGCCAGCGGCTCCCTTACCACGACGCCTACCTCCTGTTGAGGGGCGCCGCCTACAAGAACCGGACTCCGGCCGAGCGCGGCGAGTGACCGGCGGCGGAGGGGGCGCGCCGGGCGCGGCCGTGCTCGTCGTCCGCGGGATCACCAAGCGCTTCGGCACGCGGACCGCCGTCGGAGGCGTCGACTTCGACGTCGGCCGGGGCGAGCTGCTGGCGATCATCGGGCCCAACGGCGCCGGCAAGACGACCCTGCTGTCGATCCTCGCGGGGGTCCAGGAGGCCGACGGCGGGACGATCGAGCAAGCCGCCGACGGGGGCGGGCGAGTCGGCTGGGTGCCGCAGCGGACTGCGGTCTACTCGAAGCTCACGGTCGCCGAGAACCTCCGGCTGTTCGCGCGCCTCGAGCAGGTCGCCGATCCGCACATGACCGTCACTCGGATGCTCGAGCAGACGGACCTCGCTGCCCGCGCGAACGACGAGCTCGGGCAACTGTCGGGCGGCAACCGCCAGCGAGTGAACATCGCCGTCGGCCTGCTCGCCGACCCGGCCGTGCTGCTGCTCGACGAGCCGTCGGCCGCGCTCGATCCGCGCCAGCGCCAGCGTCTGTGGGCGTTCATCACGACGCTGACCGACCGGGGGACGGCCGTCATCTTCGCGACCCACGACATCGCCGAGGCCGAGCGCCACGCCGACCGCGTGCTGGTGCTCGCCGACGGCGAGTTGCTCTTCGACGGCACGCCGAACGCCCTCAAGACATCGGCCGCGGCCGTCGGCGACGGCGACCTCGAAGAGGCCTTCGTGGCCTTCCTCAAGGCCGGCGGTCACTGACGTGCGCTGGCTGCTGGTCAAGGACCTCCAGATCCTCCGCCGGTCGAAGATGCTCGTCGGCCTGCTGATCGCCTACCCGATCGCGATCGCCCTGCTGATCGGCCTGGCCCTGTCGAGCGCGCCGACCAAGCCGCGGGTCGCCTTCGTCGACGAGATCCCGCCGGGTCAGTCGACGATCGCGCTGGGCAGCACGAAGCTCGATCTCAGCTCATATACGCGCAAGCTGTTCACCGCGGTCACCGAGGTCCCGCTGGCCAGCCGCCAGCAGGCGCTCGGCGAGGTCCGCTCGGGGGCCGTGCTGGCGGCTCTGATCATCCCGCCAGACTTCCTGATCAAGCTGTCGGGAGCCGGGTTCGACGTCAGCCCGACGGTCGAGGTCGTCTACAACGGCGACGCCCTCAAGCAGTCGTTCGTCCGTTCGACGGTCACGGCGGCCCTCGCCCAGGCCAACGCCGGGCTCGCGGAGCAGCTCGACCAGGTCGCCGGCGGGTACATCGAGACGATCGCCGACGGGGGGACGATCACCGCCCTGGGCCTCCAGTTCAAGCTGCTGGGGATCAAGGACACGCTGTCTGCCGTCGATCGCGTGCTCGCCGACAGACCGAGTCCGGCGACGCGACGGACGCTCGCGCCGGTGCAGAGCTTCATGTCGATCGGGGCGACGAACTTCATCCGCTTCAAGGATGTCCTCAGCGCGGTCGAGCGACCGGTCGGGGAGACCGACACCGTCCTCTCGGGCCGGCGGGCGCCGCTCGACACGTTCGCCGTGGCGGTCGCTGTCACCGTGTCGCTGATGTTCGTCTGCGTCCTGCTCGCGTCCGGACTGATCGCGCTCGAGCGGGAGGAGAACACGTTCGCCCGCCTGACCAGGGGCCTGATCGCTCCGGGACGCCTGCTGGCGGCGAAGGTCGCGCTCGCGGCCGCCTGCGCCGCGCCCGTCGCGTTCGTGATGCTCGCCGGCGTGAGCGTGTTCGTGCCGCTCGACTGGGCACGCGTAGGTGAGTGGATCGCCGCCCTCGTCGGCGGGGCACTCGCCTTCGCGGCGCTCGGCGTGGCGATCGGGAGCCTTGCCCGGGAGGTCCGCGCGGCGTCGCTGCTGGCCTTCCTACTCTCCCTGCCGCTGGCCTTCCTCGCGCTCGTCCCGAGCGGGTCGGTGGCCCCAGGCATCTACCACGCGATCCGGGCGATCTCGGCGATCTTCCCGTTCGCCCCGGCGCTCGAGGCCGTCAACGCCGCGATCAACGACACGTCGCCCAGCCTGGGAGTCGCCCTGGCCCACCTCGCCGGGCTCGTCGTCCTATTCGGCGCGGCCGCCCGCCTCGGCCTGCGGCGTCTGCGCTGAACGTCGGCCGATCCGGTCGAACCTCCGGCCGGGCGTCGGCTCAGGGCCAGTCGAGCCGCTCCGCGAGCTCCGCGGGTACGAGGTCGACCAGTCCGCTTCGGTCGAGCGCGTGGTACTCGCTATCCCGCAGGCCCAGCCAGGCGACCGTCCGGCCGGTCGGGTCGACGATCAGGACCTCGTCGACGTCGTGGGCGCCGTAGAACGGGAGCTTCTGCCAGGTCTCGTCGCCCGGGGAGACGATCTCCACGACGAGCGCGGCGGTCGCCTGCCACGTGCCGACCGCTCCCGGCCGATGCAGTCCGCCGTCCGGCACCCGGAAGTCATGCTCGGACTCGCCGAGGTTGAACTCGTGCATCGTCGGCACGAGCCCAGCCGTCCGGGCGGGCGCGTCTAGCAGTACCGCGAGCTGCTGCGCGACGTGCGCGTGCTCGAAGGTCGGCCCGGGAACCATGTGATGGACGCCCTCCCAGATCTCGTCGAGCCGGTCGACGCCGGCCCGCCGGCGTCGTTCGAGCAGAGCTTTGAGCTCCGGTGGAGGGCTCCCGAGCACCAGCGTCGACACGGTGTCAGTCTACCGCGGGTTCTGCGGGACTTCTCGGGCGCCGGCGGTCGTAAGGAGGGTATGCGTCGTCTTCGCTGCTCCGCCCTCCCGCGTCCCGCGCCCGCCGT
>DASZKP010000089.1:0-45197 GCA_035553395.1 Solirubrobacteraceae bacterium
AGATCGGCTACGTCTTCCACCCCGACGTCGCCGGCCGGGGGTACGCCGCCGAGGCGTGCGCGGCGGTACTGAAGCTCGCGTTCGACCGTTGCGACGGCCTGGGACTGCACCGGTTGGTCGCGCGGATGGACGCCCGCAACACCTCCTCGGCGCGCCTGGCGTCCCGGCTGGGAATGCGCCGGGAGGCCCACCATCGCCGGTCTGAGATGTTCAAGGGGGCATGGGCCGATCTCGTCGTCTACGCGTTGCTGGACAACGAGTGGGACGCCCGGCGCGGCGGCCCGGGTGCCGGCACGGCGTCATCGGCCCCGTGACGTTCGCCCGCGGGCCGGATCGCCTGAGGTGACTGATCGTAGGTCCGCGACCTCCGGACTCGGCTGCTTGGGCTCGCCGGAGGCCAGGTGATCGCGTCGGTCGAGGACCCGGCGTCGAGCAGGATGCGCACGACGGCTGCCCAGTCGGGATTCGGTGCACTCGCTGCGCGTACCGGGGCCGACGGCGAACTGGTCCCACTGCGCTCGACGACGCAGCACGCACTTGAGCTGGGCTCGCACGGAGGCTGGTGCTCGTCAGCCCGGGCAGCTGAAGCACCGGCTGGAAGGGCGCCTCGTACGGGTAGGGGCAACGGCAACAGTCACGTCGCGTCGAGCGCTCAGCCCGCGAACGTGCCTAGTCCGCGCCCCCCGGTGCTCGGGCCGGCAAGCCGTGCGAGCCCAGTCGCGATACTCAACGGATGCCGTTCGAGATTCGAGCAGAACGTGAGCAGCGATGACGCAGTCAGACGGCTCACCCGTCTCGTCAGCGTCGACGGTGCCGCGCTCGGCCCTGCTGGTCGCCGGGGGAGCGGCGGGTGTGGTTACGGCGCTTCCGTCCGGGCTCGCGCTGGTCGCCACCGCGTCGAACTGCAACAGCAATCCCGACGGCGACACGACCAACCCGGATTGGACGTTCAGCGCCTACTGCGAGACGCTGGCTCTCCACCCCTACGCGGATTCCCGGAGCCACGGCGACGGACTGGTAGCCGGCATTTTCGCTTTGCCGGTCGTCGTCGTCGTCTGCGCCACGATCGCGGCGGTCCATCTCCGCAGCGTCGCGCCGATCGTCTGGGCCTTCGGCATCGGTCTCGCGATGATCGTCGTGTTGTTCGCGCTCGACGTCGTCCTTGCGCACGCGTCGTTCCACGATGGGGCATGACGCCGGCGGCCCGGTGATCTTCGGCCGCGTCGTCGCGGCTTTACGGCGCGGACCCAGCCAGGGACCTACGTACATCTGGCCGACGAGCCCATTCAAGACGCCTCCCAACGCACCCACCGGCTCGGTGACGTAGGCGTCAGGTACCCAGGACGACGTCGACGCCGCCGTTGAAGTCCGGCCACGTGACGATCGCCTGACCGTCGGGGGCGACCGAGCTCGACAGGCCGCCGGCGTCATCGGTCGCCAGCGACGACCCCAGCGTCGTCTGTGTCAACGCGCCGGTCGGCGATCCCTCCGCTGCGATGACGTCGTATGCAGCCGGCCCCGGTACGTCCCGCGCCCGCGCGAAGATCGCGAGCGCCTGACCGTCGCCGAGGACGTTGAGGCGCGGCACGGTCGTCCAGCCCGACGGACTCGTCAGAACGCTCGGCGTCTGCCACACCCCGCCGACCGGCGCGACGCTCACCTGCGCCTCGCCGCCGAAAGCCCCACCGGGCGCCCCGGCACCGACGTCCGCACCCAGCAGGCCGCCGCCCGGGAGGATCGCGACCGCCGGCGTGCCGACGCCCGGGCCGCCGAAGATCGGAAACGGCCGGGCGACCTCCGACGCACGGAGCGGCCGTGTCGAGAAGGCGCGCGTGAACGGCTTCGGCGGCGAGCCCACACCGTGGCCCGGCCGGACCCACGCGAAGACGGCCAGCGAACCCGTGGTAGTGACACGCGGCGGGTAGAAGGTCGCAGCCGCGTCGCCCGCGACCGTGACCGTCGGCCCCGACCGGCGGCCGGCCGCATCCAGCAGGGTCGCCCGCAGCGGCCGGGCGGCACACACCGACAGAGTGCAGCGGGCCGTCCCCGCGACGAACCCAACGACCGCCCCGCCGCCGACGCGACCGATCGCCGGGAACGCACCGACGACGCCGAGGTCGTGGGCCGCCGACGCCCGACCCGCGTCGAGCACGATCGTCTTCAGCCGGACGCTCGAGCTGAGCATCCGCGGCCCTGTAAACGCGCGGTCCTCGAACACGACGAGCACCCGCCCCGACGGCAGCACGACCATCCGCGGACTGGCCCCGGTCGCGTCGTTCAGCCGCGCGACGACATGCCCGGTGCCGAACGCCTTCCCGGCGGGTGCGCGCGCGGCGACGAGCGACGGGTAGGGCTGCTCGGAGGTCCACAACGCCGTGACCGTGCCGGTCGCGTCGATCACGATCTGCGCATCGCGCATCGAGAAGTCGCTGCCCGCCGCCAGCGTGTGCGTCTCCCACGCCGCCCCCGGCCCCCGCCGTACCGCCCCGACGATCCCGGCCTCCTGCCGGGCGACGAACGCGAACGTGCCGCCCGCGCCCGCCACCGCCGCGCTCGCCAGCGTCGGCGCGCTGCCGACGGTCGCGACCGGACCGAACGACGCGGCCTGGGCGCTCGCGCCGGTCAGTACAAGGGCCGCCGCCATCGTGATCACCAACACCCGCACACCCACTACAACGTCGGGCCGGCGACAAAGTCGCGCGATCCCTCCGATCGCGTCGATCCTCGCCGGATCCACGGCGACCCGATCTCGGCCCACACGGCCGGCCTGCCGGCTCCCCCGGCGCCCGGCCGACGGCGCGCCGGCCGGCCGGACTACGATCAGTGGATGCAGCGCGTCGCCACGGCCAACGAGTCCGGCACGAGGATCTCCTACAGCCGGGCGATCCGCCGGGGCGAGGTGATCGAGGTGTCGGGGACGACCGCCCCCGGCGCGGATGCCTTCGAGCAGGCCCAGGCCGCCCTCGAGATCATTCGCGCGGCCGTCGAGGATCTCGGCGGCGGCCGGGGTGACATCGTCCGGACGCGGATGTTCGTCGTGGACATTCCCGCGCACGCCGATGCCGTCGGCCGGGCCCACGGAGCGTTCTTCGCCGATGTCATGCCGACCACCGGGATGTATGGTGTCACCGCCCTGCTCGAGCCGTGGATGCTCGTCGAGATCGAGGCGACCGCACTGCTCTACGAGTAACCTGCCCGCGGCCGGTCTGCCGGGTAGGCTGTCGCGGCACAGCTGGGCCGGAGATCCCGCCCGGCCACCGGGGATCCGGATTCGAAAATGGAGGCAGCGGTGGGGGCATCGGAGTTCGCCGGCAGGACGGTCCTGGTCACCGGCGCCTCGCGCGGGATCGGCCTTGCGACGGCCGAGCACTTCGCCGGACTCGGCGCCGACGTCGGCCTCGTCGCCAGCGGCATCGACGGACTCCACAAGGCCCAGGCCAAGCTCCCTGCCGGGACACATGCCGTCGCCGCCGATCTGACCGACCCCGCCGAGTGCGCCCGCGCCGTGGCCGAGGTCGAGGCCGAGCTCGGCCCGATCGACGTCCTGATCAGCTGCGCCGGCGTCCTGCGCCGGGACTTCGTCGAGGACGTCACGCCGGCCGACTTCGAGCAGAGCTATCGCCTCCACGCCGGTGCCGGGCTCTGGCTGACACAGGCCGTGCTCGCCGGGATGCGGGCCCGCGGCTACGGCCGGATCGTCCTCGTCTCGTCCGAGCTCGGCCTGATCGGCGGACCGTCGTACACGTCCTACTGCACGAGCAAGTGGGCCCTCGTCGGCCTCGCCGAGGTCCTCCATCACGAGCTCGCCGGCAGCCCCGTCCGCGCGTGTGTCGTCTGCCCCGGTGACGTCGCGACCGACCAGCTCGCCGAGGAGATCAAGTGGGGCCCGACCGGCGGCGCCGCCTTCGAGAAGGCGATGTCGCCCGCCCGAGTCGCGCACGCGATCGAGCGTGCCGCGGCCGGCCGCGCGCCGGTCGTGGTCATCGACAGACCCCATCTGAAGGCCGTCTTCAATCTACTCGGCGGCCCCCGGCGCCTCCGCTTGAAGGTCGTCCACGACGCCTTCAAGGGTCTCCTCAAAGACCGGCCCACCCCCCACTGACCGCCGATGGCCACGCTCGCCGAGCCCACGACGACCTCGGCCCGGAAGGCGGGGTCCGTCTGGAGCGTGGTCGTCGCCTACGCCCTGGTCGCCGCCGCGACCCAGATGCTCTGGCTGACGTATGCGCCGATCACCGACCAGACGGCCGCTCGCTACGGCGTCTCGACCAGCACGGTCGGCTGGCTGTCGGAGATCTTTCCCCTCCTCTACGTCGTCCTCGCGATTCCCGCCGGCATCCTCCTCGACCGGTGGTTTCGCCCGGCCCTCGCCCTCGGCGGCCTGCTCGTCGCCGCCGGCGGGCTGGTCCGCCTCGGCGGTGAGACGTTCGCCTGGGCCCTCGCCGGTCAGATCCTCGTCGCCCTCGCCCAGCCCGTCGTGCTCAGTGCGGTCGGCAAGCTCGCCGGCGAGTACCTGACCCCCGACGACCGGGCGACCGGGATCGCGGTCGGGTCGGCCGGCAGCTTCGTCGGCATGCTCGTCGCCCTCCTACTCGGGCCGACGCTCGGCGATCACGGCCACCTCGAGCGCCTGCTCGTCGTCGAGGCCCTGCTCGCCGTCCTCCCCACCCTCGCCCTCGCCCTCAGCCTCCGCCGGCCCGGCCGCTTCCACGGCGAGCCGGCCCTGATCGTTCGGGGCACGGCCCGGGCGCTCTGGGCCAAGCCGCAGATGCGCACACTCTGCGGCCTCGTCTTCCTCGGCTTCGGCGTCTTCGTCGCACTCGCGACCTGGCTCCAGACCCTCCTCCACCCGTCCCACGTCTCCGACACCACCGCCGGCATCCTCCTCGTCGGCACGATCATCGCCGGCGTCGTCGGCTGCGCCGTCCTCCCACCCCTCGTCGACCGCCGCCACTCCGAGCGGCGCTTCATGCTCGGCGTCGTCGCCGCCAGCCTCGTCGGCTCCGTCGCCCTCGGCGCGATCCCCTGGGTCGGCGGCCGGGCGGTCGCCCTCGCCGCGATGGGCCTCTTCCTCCTCCCCGCCCTCCCCGTCGTCCTCAGCGGCGCCGAGCAGCTCGCCGGAACCGCGGCCGCCGGGACGGCCGGCGCGATCGTCTGGATGGCCGGCAATCTCGGCGGCCTCGTCGTCGCCGTGATCGTCCAGATCCTCGTCCACCATCCCCTCGCCGCCTTCCTCGCGATGGCGCTCGTCTCAGCCTTCGGCGCACCACTCGCCCTCCGTCTCCCCCGGCCGCCCGGTCCGGCCGAGCCCGTCGGGCCCGGCTGAGCTCCGGCGCCGTCACGGACATGACCGCCGGTAGCGGCCCCTCGCATCGGCCCGAAAGCCACACCGCTCGTAGAACCGGCGGGCGCCGACGTTCTCCCACCAGAGGCTCACGAAGACCACCGGCACCCGGCGGGCCCCGAGCTCGCTGACGACCGCCCCGATCAGCGTCCGGCCGATGCCCTCCCCCCGGACGCGAGCCTCGACCGACAGCGTCTCGAGCGTGCCCACTCGGTCGACAGGCGGCCAGATCGTCAGACCGCCCGCCCGGATCTCGACCCGCGCGTAGCCGGTCAGCTCGTCCGACCGCTCGGCAACGACCACGAACCCCCGTCCGCCCCCGCCGAGCGCCGCGCTCAGCAGCTTCCGCTCGCTCTCCCAGGTCGGCATCGCCGGGTTGGCGTCGGGCGTCCGCAGACCCGCGTGGTGGTCGGTCACCGCATCCCACAGCGGCCGGAACTCGTCCGCGCCGCGGGTCGCTGAGCCGATCGTGATCCGTTCGCGCTCCACACGGCGAACTTTGACGCCGCGCCGCCTGGACCCCAAGCTGGCGGCCGACGACTTTTACGCGGCTGAGCCCTCAGATCGAGCCGACCGACGGCGGCGGCCGGAGTGGGAAGATGCGTCGATGCGTCGCCGCGTGCTCCCGATGTCGATCGCCGTCGTCCTCGTCGGGGCGATCACGTTCGCCGCCGCCGGGGGCAGCCTCGCGGCCGGGGGCCGGTCCGCCGCGGGAGCCGGCGCGGGTCGATCGGCGAGATCCACCCGACCGGCCGCGCCTCGCCCGGCGACGACTCCCGCCGGTGCGGTCACGGCGTTCGGGATCGATCTGATGTCGCGGATCGGCGGGTCGGGAAACATGGTCTTCTCGCCGTACAGCGTCGCCAGCGTCGTCGCGATGGCCGGTGCCGGCGCGTCGGGTGCGACGGCTTCGCAGATCGCGCGTGTCCTCCACGCCCGGTCGGCGGCAGCCGTGGCCGGGATCGGCTCCCTGTCGGCGACGCTCGCCCGCGAGCAGGCGGCTGCCGCGGGCGGCGCGACTGGCGCGCCCGAGCTGGATCTGGCCAATGGGCTGTTCCTCCAGCAGGGTTTTCCGGTGCTGCCGACGTTCACCCAGACCCTGGCCAGTGCGTTCGGCGCCGGGCCCCAGCCGGTGGACTTCGAGCACGACCCGACGGGCGCGACCGCGGCGATCAATCAGTTCGTCTCGAGCCACACCGCCGGCGTGATCCCCGAGATCCTCTCGCCCGGCCAGGTCGACACGAGCACCCGGCTGGCGCTCGTAAACGCGATCTACCTCAAGGCGAGCTGGACGCACCCCTTCGAGGTCGCGGCGACCGCGTCGGCGGCTTTCCACGGGCTTCGGGGGACACAGACGGCGCGCTTCATGAACGAGACCGACTCACTCGCCTATGCCCGCGGTCCCGGCTATCAGGCGGTCGAGTTGCCCTACCAGAGCTCGACGCTCGCGCTCCTCGTGCTCAAGCCGACGACCGGCGATGCGGCGTTCGAGAGGACGGTGACCCCGGCGGTACTCGCGCGGGTGCGGGCTCGTCTGCGGCCAGCCGAAGTCGCGTTGAGCATGCCGCGTTTTCACATCTCGCTCGCCGCCAACCTCGACACCCCGCTCGAGCGCCTCGGCATGCCCGACGCATTCCGCCCGGGCGTGGCCGACTTCCGGGGAATCTCCAGCACCCCGCTCTACCTGGCGTTCGTCCAGCACGACGCCGACTTCACCGTCGACGAGGCGGGCACGATCGCCACCGCGGCAACAGTCGGCGGGATCAGCGCGACGGCGGTCGAGGTACCCCCGAGGCCGATCGTGAGGCTCAACTTCGACCGGCCGTTCCCGTTCTACCTGATCGACACCAGAACCGGCGCGATGATCTTCGCCGGCCGCCTGACCGATCCGAGCCCGGCTCCGGCTGGCTGAATCGTCGAGCGATCGACCCGATCCGGGTTCCCGTCAGCACTGCTGGACGAGCTCGGCGGGGCGTGCACTCAGGCCGTGATCCCGTGGATGTCGAGCTTCGCGACCAGCTCGGCGTCGTTGAACACGTCGATCGCCACCGCCCGGTCGCCGACGACCGTGAACGCGAGCACCGCGAACGGCCGGCCCCCGTCGAACGCGACCACGCCGGCGGCCCCGTTGACCAGGGCCGGACGAGCATACGGCGCGAAACGCCGGGCCGCCATCGCCCCGCGCGCGACTCGCGCCGCGCCACGCAGCTCGACCGGCGCGCCGTCGCGGCGGTGGGCGCGAAGGACGACGTCCGGGTCGAGCAGCGCCACCAGCGCGTCGAGGTCGCCCTCGCGAGCGGCCGTGAAATACGCGTCGACAACCGCCCGCTGGCGAGTCAGGTCCGGGTCCGGAAGGGGGGCCGCCGCCCGCACGCGGCGGCGGCCGCGGCTGGCGAGCTGGCGGGTCGCGTCCGGCGAGCGGTCGAGCATCGCCGCGATTTCGTCGAACGGCACCGCGAACATGTCGTGCAGCACGAACGCCAGCCGCTCGGCCGGGCTGAGCGTGTCCAGCACGACCTGTATGGCGATCCCGACCGCCGCCGCCAACAGCGCCTCGTGCTCGGGATCGGTCCCGACCGCCGGGTCATCGATCAGCGGCTCCGACCGGAAGCCGTCCAGCGGCTGCTCGCTCCGGGTCCGGCGGCCCCGGAGCATGTTCAGGCAGATCCGGGAGACGACCGTCGTCAGCCACGGCTCGAGGCTGTCGATCTGCTCGGCGTCGGTCCGCCCCAGTCGTAGCCACGCCTCCTGCACGGCGTCGTCGGCCTCGCTCAACGAGCCGAGGATCCGGTAGGCGACCGCGCGCATCCGGGGCCGCTGACGGTCGAATCTTCTCGCCAGCTCGAGTTCGTCCATCGCCGTCACAACGTCCAGGTCTCGCGGGTCATACGGGTTAGACCCCCAAACCCCACCCAATGTGACAGGAGATGCCCGATGGCACGCATCAACGGAGTGCAGCAGGCTGACGCCGGCCTGAAGGTCAAGCTCGTCTACTGGTTCATGCGCAAGGGGATGGTCAAGATGACAGGCCGCGCACCGGCTGCCGGTCGGTCGGGCATCGAACCGATCGAGGTCTGGGCCCACCAGCCAAAGCTGCTCAGCGGCATGGGCAGGTTCCAGCAGGCCGTGCGGAAGGCGCACACCGTCGACGAGCGGCTCAAGAACCTGGTCGAGCTGAAGGGCGCCCAGATGATCGGATGCGAGTTCTGCGTCGATCTCGGCTCGCAGATCTGTCGCAAGGCCGGCTTCTCCGATGCTGAGCTCCAGGCGTTGCCGCACCATCGCCAGAGCGACCTGTTCACCGAACGCGAGAAGCTCGCGCTCGACTACGCGGTCGCCGTGATGCGGACACCGGTCGAGGTCACCGACGAGCTGTTCGCTCGGATGAGCGACCACTTCAGCGCCGAGCAGCTCGTCGAGATCACCGCACTGCTGACGGTCGTCAACCTCGATCGGTTCAACGCCGCGTTCGGGATCGCGTCGGCCGGCTTCAGCGACGGCATGGTCTGCCTGGCGCCCGATCGCCCCGCCACCAGCCCCGCGGTGGCGAGGATCGCCCAGCTGGACCGGGCGCCGCTCACCTCCAACCCGGCACACGACCTCGTCGAGGCCGGCGTCGCGGGCCCCCACCACGCGCCGCAAGCGACGTGACGGGGGCCCTCGGGGCTAGATGTTGTTCCGACCATCCTCCGAGGATGCGGGCCTCGACGCACGGAGCTCGGGCGGCGGACTCGAGTTACGCGGCTTTCCGCGAATCGGCCGGTGCGGGAAGGCTGATTTCGACGTCGAGGCCGCCTTCGGGTCGAGCGCTCGCCGACAGGGTGGCGCAGTGGGCGGTGGCTATCGCCCGAACGATCGCGAGGCCGAGGCCGTGTCCATTGGCCAGGCGGATTCGCTCCCTGCCCACGTGCTGGAACGGCTGGAAGAGGCGGTCCACCTGGTCGGGCGGAATCACCGCGCCGGTGTTGCCCACCGAAACGACTGCTCGTCCAGCTCTGGTCGTAGTCGAGATGTCCACGCGACCTCCGGCCTGGTTGTGGCGTATCGCGTTGTCGATCAGGTTGGCCAGCAGGCTCTCCACGAGGCTTCGGTCGCCGGTCGCGGTGGCCTGCGTGAGCGCTGTATCGATGTGGATGCCCTGGTGCTCGGCGTCCGCTTGACGGCGCAGGACGATGTCCTCGGCGAGCGCGCCGAGATCGAAGGACTCCCAGCGCTCGACACCTCGCTCGCTGGTCGCGAGCGTGAGGAGCGCGTCGATCAGCCGTTCCTGTTGGGCGCCGAGCTGCAGGGCCTGCTCACAGGTGGACCGCAGGGTTTGCGCGTCGGCCTCCGGGTCGGCGAGCGCGACCTGGAGGAGGGTTCGCTGCCCGGCAAGCGGCGTGCGCAGTTCGTGGGACGCGTTGGCCACGAAGTGGCGCTGCGCCTCGAACGATGACTCCAGCCGCCCGAACAGATCGTCGAGCGTTCTTCCGAGCTCGGTCAACTCGTCGTCGGGGCCGCTCAGGCTGAGCCGTCGGTGCAGGTTCGTCGCGGAGATCTCCTGCGCCGTGGTCGTCATCGCGCGGAGCGGACGGAGGAACCTGCCCGCGAGCCACCAGGCGATCACCGACGCGCCGGCCACCGCGACGAGCGCGATCAGCGCCGGACCAACGTCGAACTGCCTCGAGGCGGCCTGCTGGACGACGCCGGCGCCACCCTGCGGCGCCCGCATCGCGCTCCTGCGAATCAGGTCCCCGGTGGCGAGGAGCACCGCGGCCAGCAGACCGATGAACAGGCCCGAGTAGAGCAGCGTGAGCTGCATCCGCAACACTGGGCGTCTCAGGCGCAGGAGCGAGATTGCCGTCTGCGGCGAGGGCATCACAGTCCTCCGATCCGGTAGCCGCCCTCGCGGACGGTCTCGATGAGCGGCGGCTCGCCGAGCTTGGCGCGAAGCCGGCGCACGGTTGTCTTGACGGTCGTGGTGAAGGGGTCGGTGTGCTCGTCCCAGACTCGTTGCAGCAGCTCCTCCGCCGAGACCGGGCGATCCCCGGCGCAGAGCAGGCATTCGAGCAGGGCGAACTCCTTCGGGCTGAGCTCCAGGCGTCGGCCCGCCCGAGACGCGACCCGGCGGCTCGAGTCGAGACTCAGCTCGCCACGTTCCAGGGTCGGCGCCTGCGGGGTGGCGCACCGCCGTGCGAGGGCGCGGACGCGTGCCACGAGCTCGGAGAAGTCGAAGGGCTTGGGCAGGTAGTCGTCGGCGCCCAGTCCGAGGCCGTCGACGCGGTCCTTGACCGTACTTGCGGCCGTCAGCATCAGGATTCGGCTTTCGGCCCGCCCCGAGACGATCTGTCGGCAGACCTCGTCGCCGTGCACTCCGGGGAGGTCACGGTCCAACACGACGACGTCGTATCGGGTCAGCGCGAGGTGGGCCAGCGCGTCGTTGCCGTTGAGGACGACATCGACCGCGATGCCCTCTCGGCGAAGCCCGGTTCCGATCGAGCGGGCCAGGACCTCGAAGTCCTCGACGACCAGGACTCTCATGTCTCGTGATCCTCCTTTGACTGGGGCGCCGCCTGGCCGCCCTGGGCGGCTGAGGGGCGACGGCGTGACGGCCGGCAGGGACGGCGGGGCGCAGGGGCGGCGGGGACAGCGGGGACAGCGGGGAACGGCGGGGAACGGCGGGGAACGGCGGGGACGATGGCAGGTCGTCGGTGTCAACTGGGTGTCAGCGGCTGACACCGGGTTGACACCCGCCGCCCCGTACAAACGGCTTGGCATCCCGGATCGAGAAAGGGCTCTTACGTGAACGAAGCGACGATTGTCGTCAGCGACCTGCGCAAGCGGTTCGGTCAGACCGTGGCCCTCGACGGGCTCTCCTTCACGGTCGCGCCTGGGAGCGTGACCGGGTTCGTGGGGCCAAACGGCGCCGGCAAGTCGACGACGATGCGGGTCATCCTCGGCCTGGACGCGGTCGACGAGGGCAGCGCGCTGATCGGCGGGCGGCCGTACGCGAGCCTCGAGCATCCGCTGCGCCACGTCGGCTCGCTGCTGGACGCCGGGGCCCTCCAGCCCAGCCGGACCGCCCGCAACCACCTGTTGTGGATGGCCCGCTCCCAGCGCATGACCGCGAGCCGGGTCGACGCCGTGATCGACCTGGTCGGTCTCGGCTCGGCGGCTCGCCGCAAGGCCGGCGGCTTCTCGCTCGGCATGCGTCAGCGCCTCGGGATCGCGGCCGCGATGCTCGGCGACCCGCCCGTGCTGATCATGGACGAGCCGTCCAACGGCATGGATCCGGAGGGGATCATCTGGATGCGCGGCTTCCTCCGCACACTCGCGGCCGACGGGCGCGCGATCCTCGTCTCCAGCCACCTGATGAGCGAGCTCCAGGACGTCGCCGATCACGTCGTGGTGATCGGACGCGGCAGGGTTCTCGCCGACGCCAGCGTCGACGAGCTGCTTGCCCGCGCGTCGGGTGACCAAGTCCTGCTTCGCACGCCGGCACCGGCCGACGCGGCGAGCGTGCTCCAACGTGCCGGCGTCGCCGCATCTGCGATCGACGCCAACACGCTCAGCGTGTCCGGGGTCGCGGCGCAGAACGTAGTGGCGATGCTCGGTGAGGCGCGCGTTCCGTTCTCCGAGGTCACGGCACAACGCGCGACGCTCGAGGACGTCTACCTCCAGCTGACCAGCGGCGAGGCCGAGTTCCGAGCCGGCTCGGACGGGGCGCTGCCGCGATGACCGCCACCGCCACAGCAGCGCCACACCCGCCGATCAAGCCCGCCGGCGGAAGGTTCCGCTCGGTGATCTGGTCGGAGTGGAGCAAGTTCCGCACCGTCCGAGGCTGGGTGATCGGCCTCGTCGCCGCCGCCGGGTTGTGCGTCGCGTTCACGTTCCTCGTCGCCAACGGCAAGCACGAGGGCGGCTGCACCGGCCCCCCGTCGCCCGGCTCCGGCCCGAACTCGCCGGGGTCCGGCTGCTACACCGGTCATCCCTTCGTGCCGACCGGCCCGGACGGCGAGGCCGTCGCCGACAGCTATCAGCTCGTCGACCGACCCCTCAGCGGCGACGGGACGATCACGGCCCGGGTCAGCTCGCTGACCGGCCTCACCTCGACCAATCCCGTCGACGTCGCGCCCTCCATCGCGGCCACCCGTCCCGGGCTCGCACCGTGGGCCAAGGCGGGCATCCTGATCACGCCGAGCACCACGCAGGGATCCCCCTACGCCGCGGTCATCGCGACCGGCAGCCACGGCATCCGCTTCCAGTACGACTACACCCACGACCGCGCCGGCCTGCCCGGAGCGGTCTCTGGCGCCGCCCCAAGCTGGGTGCGACTGACCCGCAGCGGGGACGCGCTCACCGGCTACGACTCCGCCGACGGCACGACGTGGCACGAGATCGGCGTCGCCCACCTGGCCGGCCTGCCCGCCACGGTGATCGTCGGGCTCCTCGTCACCTCACCCGTGTCCTTCCAAGGCTCGAGCGGCGGGGCCGCCACCCAGGCCACCGCGACGTTCGACCACGTGACCCTCAACGGCCACGCGATCTCAGACGACTTGCAGGGCCGCAGCATCGGGACCGGCGCGAACGACTTCTACCCGACGCTGGGCACCGGCGGCTATCGCCGCTCCGGACCCTCGCTGGTCCTCAGCGGCTCCGGTGACATCGCGCCCGCCGTCGGCTTGGCGGGCGGCGACACCGCGTCCAACAGCCTCCTGTTCGGGCTGATCGTCGGGCTGATCGTGGTGATCGTGATCGCGACGATGTTCATCACCGTCGAGTACCGCCGCGGCCTGATCCGCACGACGTTCACCGCCACCCCCAACCGGGGCCGGGTGCTCGCCGCCAAGGCCGTCGTGATCGGCGCCGCCGCCTTCGCGATCGGTGCCCTGGCCGCGGCACTCGCCGTCCCGCTCGGGGAGCACATCCTCAACGACAACGGCGACTACGTCTTCCCCAGCAGCACCCTCACGGTCGCGCGCATCATCCTCGGCAGCGGAGCGTTGGTCGCCGTCACCGCCGTCGCCGCGGTCGCCGTCGGCACGATTCTCCGCAGGAGCGCCGATGCCGTCACCGGCGCCATCGTCGTGTTCATCCTGCCGTACATCATCGGCTCGAGCATCTCCGGAGGCGCCGCGGAGTGGTTGTTCCGCGTCACTCCGGCCGCCGGCTTCGCCGTGCTCGGAGCGATGCCCCACTCAGCGCAGGTCAGCTACCCGTACACGATGGCCAACGGCTACTACCCACTCGCCCCCGGCGCCGGCCTCCTCGTCCTGTGCGCGTACGCCGCCGTCGCGGTCGCGATCGCGACCTCACTGCTTCGCCGCAGAGACGCATGACCGAGGCCCTGCACGCCGAGTGGACCAAGCTGCGCACGCTGGCCGCCACCGGCTGGCTGGTCGTCGGAGCCGTCGCTCTGACCGTGGCGGCGAGCGCCGGCGTGATCGCCGCCACGAACGTGTCCTCCCGCGGTGGCCAGGACCCGACCAAGCTCGCCCTGACCGGCATCGACCTCGGCCAAGCGGTGATCGCCGTCCTCGCCGTCGTGACGATCTCCGAGGAGTACGCCACGGGCATGATCCGCGTCACCCTCGCCGCCGTGCCACGCCGCGTCGTGCTCCTCGCCGCGAAGGCCGCCAACGTGGCCGGGCTGGCGTCGCTCGCCGGTCTGCTCGCCGTCGCCGGCTGTCTGCTCGCCGGCCGGCTCCTCCTCCCAGCCGCCGGCCTCGACCCGGCCCACGGTTACGCGCTCGTCTCGATCGGCCAAAGCCGAACACTGCGCGCGGCTTGCCGGCACCGTCCTCTACCTCGTCCTGATCGGCCTGCTCAGCCTCGGCGTGGCCACAGTCATCCGCGACACCGCCGCATCGATCGGCGTCGTGCTCGGCCTGCTCTACCTCCCCCCGATCCTCGCCCAGGCAGTCGCCGACCCGCTGCGTCGCCACCTCCTCCAGATCGCTCCGATGAGCGCCGGACTCGCCATCCAGGCCACCATCAAGCTCCGCTCCCAGCCGATCGCCCCGTGGGCCGGCCTCGGGGTCCTCGCTACGTGGGCGGCCGCGTCGCTTCTCGCCGGCGGATTGCGCCTGCGGCTCGCGCGTTCGACGGGCAGCAACTGACCCGCCCTCGCGCGGGACAGGGCGCGCCCGTGCGCCTCAGCTTCCGGCGCCGCACAGGGGCGTCGGGTCGGGCAGCGTCGGGGCCGCGCGCAGCGGCTGGAAACGCGTGACGAGCCTGAGTCGGTTGGCGCCCGGACCGATCGTCAGCGAGTCGATGCGGGAGATCAGGTCGGTCGTCGTGTCGATGATGTCGTGCTCGGTGTAGCGGCTCCCGTGCGAGCTGGCCGTGCCTTTCAGGTCGACCGTCGTGCCGTGCCGGGCGGCGATCGACAGGTGCTCCCCGCCGTAGGAGACGAACTGGTCGGGCAGCGAACCACCCCCGACAAGCACGCGAGACCAGCACGACGCGGTCGACAGTCGCATGTAGGTCGCCAGAGGAGCCGAGCGGCTCGCCCGCTCGGACAGGAACTCGAGCGACGGCATGCCGGGCGCGGTCGTCACCTCGTCGAGGCCGAGCTCGGCCCCGCCGGAGAGCACGGACGTATCGTGCTGATGCGCTTGGCGGTAGCAACTGCGGTGCTTTGGATCGAGCACGGACGGCGCGCCCGTGATCGTCGAGCTCGTCGTGCCCTTCACACACAGGAAGATATCTCCCGAGAGCTCAGCCGTCGTTCCGGCGACCGCTGTCCTGTAGTTACGCACCACCGCGTTTGCGATCGCGCCCGCCGTCGGCCCACCCGCCGCGCCGGCCGACGCAAGTCCGCCACCGAGTGTCACGACGAGGGCGAGCACCACGCACGCCACCCGGGAGCCGGCCCACGGTCGCAAATCGATGCTCACCCCGGGAGCGTATGCGAGAAAAAGGCCGGCACAGTCAGAAGTCAGAGCAACCCGGCCGCAGCTACGCGTTGGGGCCGTTGCCGGTGACCTGGGCGGTCGGGTCGTCGGGGAATGGGCCGGCGCCGGAGTTGCCGGAGGCGCTGAGTGCCGCGGCGACGCGGTTGCCGACGGCCTGGAGCCCGTGGGTGTTGTTGCGCAGGATCAGCGACCCGCCGATCGTGTTCGGGTTGCAGCCGTCGAGCTGGTCGCCGACGAGAACCCCGCCGCCCGCGCCACTTATGTCCACGGCCCCGTGAACTGTGCTCGCACAGACCCGCACCGCGGACGGTCCGGAGGCCGTCAGCGAGCCGTTGACCGTCGAGCTCTCGAGCTCGACCGCGCCGCCGGCCTTGACGTCGAGCGCCCCGCTGACGTTCGCGTTGCGCAGCAGGAGCGTCGTGCCCGGCGCGACGATCACCGCGCCCGCTTGCGCTCCCGTGAGCGTCCTGTCGGCGGTGATCGTCACCGCCGCGGGTGGCGATGTCGAGCCGACTGAGTTGTTGTCGCCGGTGTAGCGCGCGGTGATCGTGTGCGTCCCGGCACCCAGGCCCGACGTCGTGAAGCTCGCCCCGGCGCCCTGGAGCGTCGTGCTGGTCACCGGTGCGGTCTGACCGTCGAGGAAGAACGCGACCGTGCCGGTCGCCAGCCCGCCCGGTGTCGCGCTGACCGTCGCGGTGAATGTCACGGGCGAGCCGAAACGAGCAGGGGCCGGGCTGGCGCTCACGACGGTGCTCGACGGCCCCTTGGCGATCGTGAACGTCCGCTGCACCTCCGGCGCCGCGTTGTAGTTCGCGCCGCCCGCCTGGTCGGCGGTAATCGTGCAGCCGCCGGCAGCGACGGTGTGCAGCCTGCCGCCGACGATCGTGCATACGCTCGTTGTCGTGCTCGCGTAGCCGACCGCCAGCCCCGACGACGCCGCCGCGGCGAGCGCCGTGTCCGGATCGCCGTAGGTCACTCCACTCGGTGAGACGAACGTGATCGTCTGATCAGCCTTGACGACGGTGATCACGGCGGTCGCGCTGACCGGGTTGTAATCGGCCGCGTCCGTCGGCGTGAACGTCGCCGTCAGCGTCTGGCCCGGTCCGGCGTCGAGCACCGCTCCCAGCGCGGGGGCGTAGGTGAAGCTCCCCGAGACCGTGGCTGACGCGTCCAGCTGCGTTGGGGAGAGCGCGGTCCCGTAGGCGATCTGCGCGGGGTTGGGCCACGTGATCGTCGGCGTTCCCCTGTTGACGGTGTATTTCGTCGACACCGACGCCGACAGGCCGTCGGTGTCGGCTGCGATGACCGTGAAGGTGTGAGTGCCGGCATGAGCCGTGTCGAACTGTGCCCCGGTCGCGACCGTTCCCGAGCAGCTCTTGGGGATGCCGCCGAACGGGCCCGGCGAGCACGAGTAGGCCGCGCTCGCCGACTGGTTCAGCGCATAGGCGGGCTTGTCGGCCGGCGCGGAGATCGCCGCCGTGGGCCGGCCGGCGACCGCGATCGAGACAGTCTTCGTCGTCGCCGTGCCGTTCACGCTGGCGGCGTGATAGGTGAAGCTGTCGAGGCCCGCAAACCCGCCGGTGGGGGTGTAGGACAGCGTGCCGCTCGGCGACGGTGTCGTGAGCGTCCCGTCGGCGGGCGGCTGATCGATCGTGTAGCTCAACGCCTGCTGCGTCGAGTCCGAGCACTGCAACTGCACGACGACCGCCATGCCCAGCGCGGCCGCGACGTTCTGCGCCTGGCACACCGGCGGGTTCGCGACCGCGAAGTTCCACGTGCTGGCGTGCGAGCTCAAGACCGTGAAGCGCAGCGCGCCGCCGGCCGTCGTATCACGTGAAGCGACGCACGGGTCCGGGTTGGCGCTGCCCGACGCGTCGACGCAATCCACGATGCGCACGCCGTCGCGAAACACCGAGACCATCGCCTGGGTATCGCCGGGTGGCAGCAGTGACTGGTCGACGGTGAACACCAACCGCAGCGGCGCCGTCACGCTCGCCGCGGGCGCCGAGATCTGAACCTGCCTGCCGAGCAGCGCGAACCCGGTCGGTGGCGCCCGCGTCGGTGCCAGGCTGGAGATCGAGACGGCCCCGGCGTTGGGCGTCGTCACCGACACCCCGACCGGATCCCCGGCGCTCGGCGTCGCGTTCAGCGACAAGATCCCGCCCGCAGCCAGCGACCCCGCGACCTGGGTCGGGTCGACGATCACGGTGATCGGCGAGCTCGGCGGCGCGCCGTCGGGCGCGCCGACGTTGTTGGCATCACCGCCGTAGCTCGCGGTCACCTGATTGCCGCCGACGGGCAGGGCACTCGTCGTCAACGTCGCGGTGTCCGGAGACCCGCCCGTGAGCTGGGCGGCGCCCAACCTCGTGGCGCCGCTTGAGAACGTGACGGCCCCCGTCGGAGCGCCGCCGAGCGGCGTGCTCATCACCGTCGCGCTCAGCGTCACCCCGGCACCAACCGTGGACGTCGCCGCAGGCGCGCCGGTCGCGACTCCACTCGCCGACGAGAACCCCTGACCGATCGTCCTCGGCGCGCCCCCGCCCGTTGGCAGCTCGACGCTGGTCGCACCGACGACGAACACGTCGCCCGCGGCGTCGACCGACACGGCGACCGGACGAGAGAGCCCCGTCGCGACGGTCCGCTGCGTCGCCTGGCCCGCCGGAACCTCGACCACGCGACCATTTCCGGTGTCGGCGACGAACACGTCGCCCGATGCGTCAACCGCGACTCCCTGCGGCCCCGAGAAGCCAGCGCCGATCGTGATCTGCGGCCCCTGGCGGGGCTTCTCGACAACCCTGTCGCCCTCGGTGAAGAAGATGTCTCCCGCGACGTCGACGGCGACGCCGTGCGGAGATGTGAGCCCGCTGAGGAACGCGAAGGCCGGGACGCCACCCGGCGGAATCACGACGAGCGCCGAGTGCGTCACGTCGACCACGAAGATGTCGCCCGCGCGATCGACAGCCAGCCCACCCAGCGTCCCGAACTGGTAGCCGCCAGACGAGATCGGCGTCAACGTTCCGCCGGCCGGCACCTCGACCACCCGCTGGCTGAAGCTGTCGGCGATGAACAGATCGCCGCTCGTATCGACCGCGACTCCCGTCGACGCCCCCGGCCCCTGCCAGGGCGCGCTCTGCGGCCCGCCGCCGCCCGGCACCTCGACGACCTGCTTGTTGGTCGCGTCGGCGACGAACACGTCGGGCGCCGGCGGCGGCGCAACCGACAGCGACACGCCGGTCGACGCGCGCAACGGCCCCGCTGAGAGCTCGGCAGACGCAAGCGAAGAGTCGGTCGCAGTCATCGCGACCACCGTGAAGTAGTACGTCGTGCCGGGGCTCAGGCCCATCAGCGGATAGTTGTCAGTCGTGATCGGCGTCAGGTTGACCGGGGTGGACGACTCCCCACCCGAGCTGGTCCCCTCGTAGACGTTGAATCCCGTGACCGGCGCGCCGCCGAACTGGGCCTCCGACCAGGAGACCACGGCCACCGTCCCGCCCCGCGTGACGCTCGCCACCGGCGCCGCGGGCAGGACGGTCTCGGTGAGAAGCCCGTCCGACGAGCTCCCCGCCTCGAACCCGTCGCCGATGTACCGGGCGCTCACGCTCCACCGGCCAGGCGGCAGCGCGTAGCTGATGAGCGCAGATCCGCCGACGAGCGGTCCCGACCCCATGTTGACGCTCGACACGCCATCGCTGGCCGTGAAGACGACCTGCGCGCTCAGCGGCGCGCCGGCGTCAGCCGTCACGGTCGCTGTATACGCGATGCTCTGACTCGGGTTCGACTGCACAGGAGCCGAGGACACGAGCGTCGTCGAGGTCCCGTAGAAGAACCCGTCCGGCGTGAAGCTGACCGACGGAGCGACCGTCCCCAACTTCGTCACGACGGTCGTAGCCGCCGGCTCGGCGTAGTCGCTGCCGCCGCCGCCGCCACCTCCGCCCCCGTCGGCAGAGCTGCCGCTGTCAAGCTGCCCACCGCCGCCCCCACCACCGAAGTAACCGCCGCCGCCGCCACCGCCGGAGGGGAGCCCGTTGTCGTCTCGACCACCGAGCCCGCCCCCGAAGGCCCCTCCCTTCGCGCCCGCGCCAGCGGTGAAGCCCTGGCCGTGGCCGGCCGTGCCCCCGACGCCGCCTGCGCTGCTCGTCGCGCCGAAGCCTCCCCCGCCCGCAGTCTGACCGTTGTTTCCGCCGGGGTTGCCACCACCACCGCCGGCGTTCCCGCCGGTCCCCCCGGGTCCGCCCTCCCCGCCGGTCCCGCCGCCACCGCCACCGGCGGCGACGAGCACCGGATCGGCGGGGAACTGAGACGACTGGCCGCACGCGGCGTCGAGCGAGACGAAGGTCGCGTAGCCTCCGGGCGCGCCGGGGCCGCCGGGGTGGCTCGACACGTCGGTCCGCCCGGCGGCGCCGGGAGCCGACGAGATGTAGAGAACCTGGCCCGGCATTACCGAGACGTGCGCGGTGACCTCACCGGGCTGCCCCCCAGTGCCGCCGCCGTGCGAGCTCGTGGAGCCGCCCGTCCCGCCGCCCTGCCCGACCGCGACGATGCTGACGTCGGCGACGTCGGCCGGCACCGTGTAGGCGGCGACCGGCCCCGTGTGCTGCGCGCACGGCGAGGTCGAATCGAACTGGCTGGCGACGAATGTCTGCGTCGCGGCACTCGCCTCGGCCGGGCTCGCCGCCGCGACGCCACACGCGGCCGCCACGAGCACGAGGCCCGATCGACAGCGACCCGCGAACGCATGGCCGCGACGTGAACCCACCCCTGACATCCGCATCCCAGATCCCCTCAGATGGGCCACAACCGGGCAGGCGGAGCCGCAAGCCAAGTCGATGTCCACGACATTTTGGAGCCCCCGCACCTCAGGATGCAGGCCGCCCACGGGTCAGGATGTAGGACGTCACGCGCCCGAGACCGCGC
The DNA here is from genome assembly GCA_035553395.1 of Solirubrobacteraceae bacterium. Taxonomy (GTDB): domain Bacteria; phylum Actinomycetota; class Thermoleophilia; order Solirubrobacterales; family Solirubrobacteraceae; genus Palsa-513. Next base: position 20,155 of record DASZKP010000089.1, read on the forward strand.
TGGCGAGGATATGCCCCGCCAGGTCCTAAAGCAAGCTGGCCGAGCGGATCGGCTCAGGTCGGGACGTTCCCGCAGACCTTGAAGCCGTACACCCCGGCGAGCTGATCGACCCGCGTCTTGCCGGCCGCCAGCGTGTTGCCGATCGTCTTCAGCGCCGACCCGTCGTCGGCCGCCACGTCCGCGGCCAACTGATCGATCAGCCGGACCTGGCTGGCGACCGCCGCGACGTAGGCGCCGGCGCCCGTCCCGCCCGCGGCCGGTGCGTGTAGGCGGCGCAGCTGCGTGACCTCGGCGGCCGCGACGCCGGCCTCGGCCCGCACGGCGGCGGCAAGCGCATCGCGATGTGCCGCCGTGCCCTTGGTCTGCTCGGCCTTGAGCGCGGTGTTGACGTTGACCTGCGGCGCCGTCAGCGCGGCGTCGGCCGCCGCGCAGATCTGATCGGCCTGGGCGATGAACCTCGCCTTCGCCGGACTCGTCGGGCTCGGCGTTCCGGTCGCGCCGCTCGACGGCGGGGGGTTGATCGACCCGCCGGGCGCCGCGCCCGCCCCCGCGGTCGGTCCCGCCGCGCCGGTCGATCCGGCCGGCGCGCTCGAGCCGGCCGGTGGCGTGAGCGCGCTACTCGAGGTGGACGACGAAGAACTCCCGCAGCCGGCGACGGCGACGGCGACGGCGACGGCGACGCCGATCAGGCCGACCGACCAGGCCGTCCGCCAGCGAACCCGTCGCCCGTTTGTCAACCCGCCCACGCCCACAGCCGGTCGACCTTAGCAGGCAGATCCGACCGGGATCAGCTCTGGTTGAAGAAGCCCTTCTCGATCAGGCGGGCGCGTTCCTCGGCCGAGATCTCGACGTTCCGCGGGGTCAGCATGAACACCTTGTCGGCGATCCGCTGCATCCCCCCGTCGAGCGCGTAGGTCAGTCCGCTGGCGAAATCGACGAGTCGCTTGGCGAGGTCGTTGTCGACGCCCTGGAGATTGAGGATGACCGGCACGCCGTCCTTGAACTTGTCGGCGACCTGCTGGGCGTCGTTGAACGACTTCGGAAGCACGAGGTGCACGCGCAGGTCTCCCCCACCACGTCCGTTGGCCGGTCGGGCCGGCGCTTGGGGCACCGACCGGAGGACCGCCGTCTGGCGACCGGCGACCGGCTCGTCGTCGGCGAAGATGTCGTCGAACTCGTCCCGCCGGCGGCGGGCCGGCAGCCGCCGGACGGCGGGCGCCGCCGCGGGCTCGCGATAGCGATCGGCCGGTTCGGGGTCGGGGTCGGGGTCGTAGTCCCGATCGTCGTGCGCGTGGTCGTCGGCCAGGCCGAAGTAGACGAGCGCACTGTGCCATGAGTCGCGGAGAGCCATCAGCTTTGAGTCATTTCGCCGCAGGGGTCGGGTTTCCCTGCACGAGCCAACATTACCCGTAGAGGCTCGTGCCGATTCGCACTATTGTTGCACCCTCCTCGACCGCCGTCTCGAAATCCTGCGTCGTGCCCATCGAGAGCTCGGGCAGGCCCCGGTCGACGGCGAGCTCACGCAGGCCGGCAAAGCACCGCCGACTCTGGCCACCGCCGTACGGCGGCATCGTCATCAGACCGACCACCGGGACCGGGCATCTCCCGATCATCCCGTCGAGCTCGTCCGGGCTGACGCCGGCCTTCCCGGCCTCGCCGGCGAGGTTGACCTCGATCAGGACCTCGAGACCCGGCCTGCCGTGGCGTTCGAGCTCGCGAATCGCCGACTCGCTGCCGACCGAGTGGATCAGCTCGACAAGCGGGGCGATCCGCTTGACCTTCCGGCTCTGGAGCTGCCCGATGAAGTGCCAGCGAAAGTCATCCCCGTGGGCGTCGACCTTCTCGACCAGGTCCTGCGCACGGTTCTCGCCGACGAGCTCGACTCCGGCCCGGGCGAGAACGCCGAGCTCTCCGACCGGGACGTACTTCACGGCCGCGAGGATCCGCACGTCCCCGCCGCTGCGGCCGACCCGCGCCGCGGCTGCGTCGACGCGCGCCCGGACGGCCTCGAGGTTCCCCCGGACACGTTTCGGCGTGAGTCCGCTGACCCGCTCGACCACGCCTCCCAGCCTACTGGGAAGCGACTGGTAGGATCTTCCCAAATGCGGGTATCCATGGACTCCGTCGGGCGGATCGTGATCCCCAAGCCCCTGCGCGACGCCCTCGGCCTGAGGACCGGATCGACACTCGACGTCTCGCGCTACGGGCCGGGCATCCAGCTGGTCGCGACCGGGCGGACCGCCCGGCTGATCGACGAGTCCGGCGTGCTCGTGGCAACCGGGGAGACCCCGATCGACGACGACGTCGTGTTCGGTCTGATCGACGCCGGACGGCGGTGACCGTCGTCGGCCTGGACACGAGCGTTGCGATCCCCCTGCTCGTCGCCACACACGACGCCCACGACGCGGTCGTCCGCTGGTGGGATGGCCGCGAGATCGCCCTGTGCGGCCACGCGCTGGCCGAGACATACTCCGTCCTGACCCGGCTGCCCGGCGACCTGCGGCTTGCGCCGTCCGACGCCGCCCGCCTCCTGGGTGACCGGTTCGCCCCGCCGCTGCTGCTGTCCGCCGCGGCCGCCGCCAGGCTCCCCGACACGCTGAGCCGGCTCGAGATCGCCGGCGGCGCGGTATACGACGCCCTCGTCGGCCTCGCCGCCGCCGGACACGGCGCGCTGCTGGCCACGCGTGATGTTCGCGCCAGGCCGACCTACGAGATCGCCGGCGCCACGATCGTCCTCGCCGGCTGATCACCGGCCCGGTCCACCGCCCGCGGGTCAGTCGCGCCAGACGATCCCCGCGTGGCGCCCGGTCGCCGGGCCGTCGCGGCGATGGGAGAAGACGAGACCCGGCGCGGCGCACAGCGTGCAGATCCCGACATCGCGGACGACGTCGACGCCGGCCGCCGACAGCTGGCGACGGGCGACCTCCTTGAGGTCGACGCGCCGACCCTCGCCAGGCGCATCCGGCCCGCCGAGCGCGTCGCGGACCTCCGAGCCGGTCTCATAGCAGCAGCCCCCGGCACCCGGGCCGATCACCGCGTCGATCGGCCCGACGACGCCGAGCTCGCGCAGGGCATCCACGCCGGACGCGATCACACCGCCGGCGAGCCCGCGCCACCCGGCGTGGACCATCGCGACGCCGCCGTCGCCGGCCAGCGCGATCGGCAGACAGTCGGCCGCGTGGATCCCGACTCCCACCCCGCGCAGGCGCGTCGCCTGGCCGTCGGAGCGCTCACCGCCGACCAGATACCCCGGACGGGCGTCACCTACGACCGCGACACGAGCCTCGTGGATCTGGTGGCCGACGACGACGGCGGGCAGGCCCAGGCCGTCGAGCAGGCGCATCCGGTTTGCCGCGACCACCGGGTCCGGCTCGCCGGGCTCGGTCAGGCCGAGGTCGCCGTCGGCCTGTGTCGTGAAGCGGACGCGGGCACCCGACAGACGCAGGTCGAGCCCGGGTGGCGCGGCGCTCATCAGAGCCAGCCCTTCGCCCGCCGCCGGTCGGGGGCCTGCAACCGGCGGTGACCGGCCGGTCGCGGGCCGGGCCGGGCCGACCCGGCCTGCGGAGGGGACTCGGCGCCGATCGCCGCGTCCGACAGGGCGCTGGCCAGCTCGGCCTGCGGTCCGTCCGGGAGCAGGCCGTCGAGCTTGCGGGCGAGCGTCCACTCCAGGCGGCGGCCGAGCTCCGGGCCAGGCGGGATGCCAGCGGCGATCAGGTCGTCCCCGTCGATCTCGAGTCCGACGTGGCGCAGCTCGTCCAGCCAGCGTCCGGCCGCCCCCGACGGACCGAGCGCCCCGGCCAGGGCGATCGCCTCGACCGGCACGCGGGCGAGCAGGCCGCGCAGCTCGGACGGGTTCGCGGCCGCGGCGATCGCCCTGGCCAGCGGACCGGCCTCCCACCCGGCGAGCACGACCTCGCGCTCGGCCGAGGTCAGCTCGAGCCCGGCCAGCCAGGCTGGATCCGCCCGCCGGCGGGTGGCCGCCGCGAGCAGCAGGAGATCGCGTGACCCGGCCGTGCCGAGCAGGTCGCAGGCTCGGCCGATCAGCCGTCGATCGACGTCGAGCGGGAGGCCGGGGAGCCGGGCGTAGGCGGCGAGCGCGTCGACCGGGTCGGGCTCGGCCAGCGCGAGGCGGAGCTCGGCGCCGATCCGCGCGCCGCTGACCGTCCGCAGATCGGCGTCGGCGGCGAGCCCGGCGGTCCGCTCCTCGACGACGAATCCCAGCCGGACGCGCAGCCGCGCGAGCCGGAGCAAGCGGGTCGGGTCGTCCCGGAAGCTGGCGTCGTGGAGCACGCGGAGCCGGCCGGCCGCGAGATCCGCGAACGCCTCGGGCACCGCCTCGACCCGACCGTCGGGCAGGCTGACGGCGATCGCGTTGACCGTGAAGTCCCGTCGCCGCAGGTCCTCGGCGAGTGGCGCCGGCTCGACCTCGGGCAACGCGCCCGGACCGGCGTATCGCTCCCGGCGAGACCGGGCGATGTCGACCCGGCCGCCGTCGAGCTCGAAGGTCGCCGTGCCGAAGCGGGCGTGGCGGACGACCTCTGGCGCGACGTCCGCCGCGTCGTCCCCGACGAGGTCCGCGATCAGCTCGGCCGGGTCGCCGTCGACGACGATGTCGAGCTCGCGCGGGCGGCCTCCGAGCAGGAGGTCGCGAACTGCCCCGCCCACGAGGTGGACGCCCGTGGTCCGGGCGGCCGCCCGGCCGAGCGCCGGGCCGGCGGGCAGCGAGGCGAGGGCCGCGAGCACGGCGCGGCCGGCGTCGTTCCTGTCTTCGGTCTGGTCCTCCACTGGCCTCCTCACGACTGCCGGGCGGTCAGGATGCTCCCCGGGTGGAGTATGTGAGCACTCCAAAGTCAAACTCGCTGCCTGACTCAGTCAACTACTTTTCAGGACACAACACACACACCCCCGACCCCCGGCCTACCCCAACCTGACGGGGATCCCCGCCGCGTCGAGGTGGGCCTTCGCCTCGCCGACGGTGTGGGCGCCATAGTGGAAGATCGACGCGCACAGCACGGCCGACGCGCCGACCTCGAGCGCGTCGACGAGGTGCGAGAGCTCGCCGGCCCCACCCGAGGCGATCACCGGCACGCCGACGGCGTCGCTGACCGCCCGAGTCAGCGAAAGGTCATAGCCGTCGTTGGTCCCGTCCCGGTCCATGCTGGTCAGGAGGATCTCCCCGGCACCCCGCCTGACGCCCTCGACCGCCCACTCGACGACGTCCCGGCCGGTCGGGGTCCGCCCGCCGGCGACGAAGACCTCCCAACCATCGCCGCCGACGCGGGCCTTCGCGTCGATCGCCAGGACGACGCACTGGGCGCCGAAGACCTCGGCGAGCTCGCCGATCAGCTCGGGCCGCTCGACGGCCGCCGAGTTGACCGCGACCTTGTCGGCGCCGGCATCCAGGACCGCCTGGGCGTCGGCGACCGCGCGGATCCCACCGCCGATCGTGAACGGCACGAACACGGCATCCGCGGCCTTGCGTGCGAGCTCGACGATCGTCTCGCGCTTCTGGTGGGTCGCCGTGATGTCGAGGAAGACGATCTCGTCGGCCCCCTCGCGGTCGTAGCGGGCGGCCAGCTCGACGGGGTCCCCGGCGTCGCGGATGTCGACGAAGTTGGTCCCCTTGACGACGCGGCCGGCGTCGACGTCGAGGCACGGGATGATCCGCCTCAGCTGCACAGAACCTCGTCGGCCTCGGCGATCGTGAAGCGCCGTTCGTAGAGCGCCTTGCCGACGATCACGCCGACCAGCGCCGGATGACCCAGCCGGCGCAGGCCCTCGAGGTCGGCGAGCTCGCCGATTCCGCCCGAGTAGAGCAACTCCCCGCCGGCAGCCCCGACGGCGTCGGCTACACCGGCGATGTCGGCATCGTCGAGACCCCCGAGCATCCCGTCACGGTCGACGTCGGTATAGACAAAGTTGCGGACACCACGGTCCTGGAGCGCCTCGATCGCTTCCCGTGCGCGTAGCTGGGTCGTCTGGGTCCAGCCGGCTGTGCTGACGCGGCCCGACCTGACGTCGATCGAGACGACGAGGCGCTCACCGTGGGCGGCGAGCGCGACTTCGAGCAGGTCGGTGAAGGCGGCCGTTCCCAGGACGAGGCGCGACGCGCCGGCGGCGAGCGCCGCGTCAAGCGCCTCGGGCGAGCGCAGGCCGCCGCCGAGCTGGACCGGCAGGCCGGTCTGCGTCGCGATCCGCCGGACATGCTCGAGGTTGACCGGGCGGCCGGCCCTGGCCCCGTCGAGGTCGACGACGTGCAGCCGCCGCGCCCCGGCCGCGACCCAGCCGCGGGCCGCGTCGAGCGGGTCGGCCTCGTAGCGGGTCGACCGGTCGAAGTCGCCCTGGACGAGCCGCACGGCGCTGCCGCCGAGCATGTCGATCGCCGGATACAGGATCACGGGCGGGTGTCTGCGGGGTAGAGGATCACGGGCGGGCGTTCGCCGGGGATCGGGTCACGGCCCGGCGATTCCCCGTGGCAACGCTCACGCCGCGGACGCCGGGCGGAGCGCCGCGGACCTCGCGGCGCAGATCGCCGCGAAGTTGGCGAGCAGGCGCAGACCGGCGGTCGACGACTTCTCCGGGTGGAACTGGACCCCGAAGAACGAGCCGCGGGCGACCGCGGTGACGAACCGCTCGCCGTGCTCGGCGCTCCCCAGCGGGTCGGCCGGGTCGGTCGGGTCGGTGACGAAGCTGTGCACGTGGTAGAAGGTCGACCCGTCCGGCAGGCCGTCGACCAGCGCGCCGTGGGCCTTGGTCCGGCCGCGGCTCGGGCACGCCGGCGGCGACGGCGGTCGCCATTGGACGGCGCTCCAGCCGATGTGCGGGACCTTCAGGTCGCCGGCCGCGAGCTCGCGCACCACGCCCGGGACGATCCCCAGGCCGTCGGCCCCGCCGAGCTCGGTCGAGTGGTCGAAGGCGAGCTGCATCCCCAGGCAGATCCCGAGCGCCGGAACGTCCGCGGCGACCTGCTCGCGGATCAGGTCGTCGAGGCCGAGATCCTCGAGCCGGAGCATCGCCTGGCGAAAGGCGCCGACGCCCGGGACGATCAGGCCGTCGGTCCGCCGCAGCGTCTCGTGGTCGGAGCTCAACACCGGCCGGGCGCCGATCCGCACGAGGGCCTTCTCGACCGACCGGCGGTTGCCCATCCCGTAGTCGGCGATTCCGATCACCGGACCCTGGGCCGAGCCTGCGGTCGTCCCGGTCAACTCCGCGTCCCCTCGGCCGAGCTCGCGGTGACGGCGATCAACTCAGCGTCCCCTTCGTGCTCGGGACGCCGGTCTCCGTCGGGTCGATCGCGATCGCCGTCCGCAGGGCTCGGGCGAAGGCCTTGAAGATCGCCTCGATCACGTGGTGGGCGTTCGCCCCGGCCTGGACGTCGACGTGGACGGTCAGCCTGGCGTTGTTGACGACCGCACGGAAGAACTCCTCGACCAGCTCGTGGTCGAGGTCGCCGGTCGCCCCCGGCGGCAGGACGGCGTCGAAGCGGAGGTACGGCCGGCCGGACACGTCGATCGCACAGACCGCCCGGGCCTCGTCCATCGGGACGATCGCGTCCCCATAGCGGAAGATTCCAGACCGGTCGCCGAGCGCCTGGTCGAGCGCCTGGCCGAGCACGATCCCCGTGTCCTCGACGGTGTGGTGTCCGCCGGTCTCGAGATCCCCGGCGACCTCGACGTCGAGGTCGAGCCGGCCGTGGCGGGCGAGCAGGTCGAGCATGTGGTCGAGGAAGCCGACCCCCGTCGACCGCTCGCCGGCGCCCGTCCCGTCGAGCGTCAGGCTCAGCTTGACGTCGGTCTCCTTCGTCGTCCGGTCGATCGCCGCCGTCCGGCTCATCCGGCCTGGTCTCCTGCGCTGCTGCTCATCGCTTCATTCTGGCGGTACGGCTCATCCGGCCGGATTCTCCCCGAGCTCGGGCGCCCGGGCGAGCATCGACTCGGCGTGGACCGGGAAGCCCTCGGCCAGCGCGATCGCCGCGCCGGCCTGCGCCAGCGGCGCGAGCGCACCCGCCGGGATCCGGATCTCGGCCATCCGCCGGCGGAAGTGCCGGGGCGAGAGCGACGACGCGAAGCGGGCCGACCCGCCGGTCGGCAGGACGTGGTTGGACCCGGCGACGTAGTCGCCGAACGCAGTCGCCCCCGGCCAGCCGACGAAGACGGCCCCGGCGCAGCGCACCCGCGACGCGAGCGCCTCCGCGCCCGGGCCGATCAGCTCGAGGTGCTCGGGTGCGTAGGCATCCGAGAACGCCAGGGCCGCGTCGAGCGAGTCGGCCTCGACCAACACGCACGGCGCCGAGTCCCGCCGCGGTCGCAGCTCGGCCAGGCTGGTCAACTCGACGGCCAGCGCGTCGAGCAGGCTCGGGTCGTCGGAGACCGCCAGCACGAGGCTCTGCGCCCCGTGCTCGGCCTGGGCCAGCAGGTCGAGCCCGATCAGCCGCAGCGACCCGAGGTCGCCGGCGTCGAAGATCACCAGGAGGTCGCTCGGACCCGCGAACCCGTCGATCCCGACCTGGCCCGAGACGAGCCGCTTGGCCTCCTGGACGTAGAGGTTGCCCGGTCCGACGATCACGTCGACCGCCCCGACCGTCTCCGTCCCGTACGCGAGCGCCGCGACCGCCTGGGCCCCGCCGATCCGGTAGACGACATCGATCCCGCAGAGCGCACACGTCGCGAGCAGGACGGGCGCGACCGGCGGTGGCGTACAGATGACGACCTCCTCGACCCCCGCCGACCGCGCCGTGACGACGCCCATCACCACCGTGCTCGGGTACGGCGCCGCCCCGCCGGGGACGTAGACCGCCGCCCGGCGGACGGCGACCTCCCGCAGGAGCACCCTGTGACCCTGTGCCAAGAGGACCTCCCGGTCCTCGCCGACCCCGGCGTTGGCGACCTCCGCGACGTTCGAGATCGCGACCTCCAGACCCCGGCGGACCGCCTCGTCGAGTCCGGCCAGTGCCGCCGCGAGCTCGTCCGGACCGACCCGCAGGTCGGTCCCCGGGACATCGAAGCGATCCGTGTACTCGATCACCGCGGCGTCGCCCCGGTCGCGGACGTCGTCGACGATCGCGCCGGCCGCGGCCGCCACCGACTCGCCGGCGGGTATCAGGTCCCGGACCTGCCCGACCAACGCGTCGGGATCTTCCAGCCGGAAGCGCTCAACCCTCATCGAACCGGTCCAGAAGAACTACGTCACTGGGCACGGAGACGTTCCAAGACCTCGTCGATGGCCGCTGCCTTCAGCTTGTGCGCCACCGGGTTGGCGATCAGCCGGGCCGTGCAGACGCAGATCTCCTCGCGGATCACGAGGTTGTTCTCCCGCAGCGTCGTCCCCGTCGCCGTCAGGTCGACGATCGCGTCGACCAGGCCGGTCAGCGGCGCAAGCTCGACCGACCCCTTGACCTCGACGATCTCCGCCTGGCGGCCTGTCTTCTCGAAGTGGCGCAGGGCGATCCGCGGGTACTTCGTCGCGACCCGCATCACCCCCAGCCGGCGCAGCGCCTCGGCCGCCGGGTCGGGCCCGGCCGTCGTCGCGAGGACCATCACGCACCGGCCGAAGCCCAGGTCCAGCAGCTCGTAGACCTCCCGGCCCAGGCCCGGCGACGCCGAGTCGGCCTGCTCCATGAGCACGTCCTTGCCCGTGATCCCCAGGTCGGCCGCCCCCGCCGCGACGTAGGTCGGGACGTCGGACGGGCGCATCGTGATCAGGCCGACGTCGGCGAACAGCAGCTTGCGATCGTTCGCCCTGACCTCGCTCGTGTCGACCCCGAGGCCGTCGAGCCGATCGAGCGTGCCCTTGAAGAGCGCGCCCCGCGGAACGGCGATCGTCAGGCCGTTGGTCGGGCTCACGACGCGATCACCGGCGCCGCCCCGTCGGGCGATCGCTCGGCTTCGATCGGCGCCGCGGTCGCTTCCTCTCCTGCCAGGGCGAGGTGCAGGCGGTCGACGGCGAGCGCGAAGCCGACCGCGGGCTGGCTCTCGCCGAACCGGCCGAGCAGGTCGTCGTAGCGGCCCCCGCCACCGATCGGCATGCCGACCGCCGGGTCGTAGATCTCGAAGATCGCCCCCGTGTAGTAGCCGATCGACCGCAGCGACAGGCCGAGGTCGAAGATCACCCGGTCGGCGACCGAGCCCTCGAGCAGGGCGTGGACGCCCCGCAGGCCGGCGACGACATCGGCGATCGGGCCCGGCGGGACCTCGAGCACGTCGGGCCCACCCCGCATCTGCGGGACCGCAAGCAGCAGGTCGATCTGCTCGTCGTCGAGCTCGAGCCCCCGCAGCTCGGCCTCGAGGCCGACGAAGTCCCCCCGCGTCAGCTCGGCCAGCAGCCGGGCCCGGGTCTCGGGAGCCACCCCGAAGCCGTCGAGCAGGGACGGATACAGGCCGGCGTCGCCGAGGCCGACCTTGTACGTGGTCAGGCCGAGCGCGTCGAGCGCGGAGCAGATCACGCCGAGGACCTCCGCCGTGCCGTGGGGAGCCGGCGCCCCGATCAGCTCGATCCCGGCCTGGAGGAACTCCCGCGGCTGGCCGCGTTGGGGACGCACGCCGCGGTAGGAGTGGGCGAAGTAGCAGAAGCGCAGCGGCGGCTCGGCCGTCGGGTAGCGGGTCGCTACGACCCGGGCGATCGGGACCGTCATGTCCGAGCGCAGGACGAGGACCTCGCCCGCCTCGTCGAAGACCCGGTATGCCGGCCGTGCCTCGTCCATGTCTCCGCGCGCGAGGACAGACTCGTACTCGAGCGCCGGCGTGTAGACCTCCCCGTAGCCGGCCGCGTCGAACACCCCGCGGAGCGACTCCGTGATCTGGCGGAGCTCGCGCATCTCGTCGGGCAGCACGTCCCGCGTGCCGCTGGGAATCGGGTGGATCACCCCGGGGACGGTACTTGAGCGCGCGGGCGCCCCGCTCACTGGACAACCGGCCAACCTGCGGGGCCGGCGACCGGTCTCATCGGCACAGGCAGAAGCTCCCCACCGGCCACAGGAGGATCACCAGGTGTCCACTCGCAGAATCGGCCCAGTCACTGTGGCCCTGCTATCAGTCTCGATGCTCGCCCCGACCGCCGCGCTCGCCCGCAAGGCGCCCAGCCCGAGCGGCCGTCACTCGATCTCGATCAACGTCTCCGAGAACCCCGTCGTCGCCGGCGATCCGCTGACGATCTACGGCCGCCTGATCGGTCCCAACGATGCCGGGCGGACGGTCACCCTCTGGCACCGCGTCGATCCCGCCGCGCGTTTCACCGTCGTCCAGCGGACGACCACCGACGCCGCCGGCTTCTACGCGATCAGCCGGGCCGACGGCGTCGTGACGTCCAACCGCAACTGGTACGTCCGTTCATTGAACGCCCAGAGCCGGACCGTCCACGAGAACGTCTACGCGCTCGTCACGCTCAACGGACCACCGACCGGCTCCACGCTCGAGACCGGACCCGCCCACGCCGTCACCTTCACCGGGACCGCCAGCCCCTTCCAGAGCGGTGACACCGTCCTCCTCCAGCGCCAGAACAGCGCGTCCACCGGAGACTCGTGGAACACGATCGGCCACGCCAGGATCGGTTCGGGCGGTGGGTTCTCGATCACCCACACGTTCGTCGACCCCGGCGCCGCGAGCATCCGCGTCCTCGTCCGGCGGGACGCCCGCAACCTCGCGAGCCCGTCGAGCGTCCTCGAGTACCAGATCGACCAGGCCCAGAATCCGGCCCTGACGGTCAACGTCACGCCCGACCCGTTGACGTTCGGTCAGTCGGCCGCGATCACCGGCGTGCTCGCCGGTGGTGTGAGCCAGCCGGTCACGCTGCTCGCCCACACCGACGGCCAGGGCTACAGCCCCGTCGCCCAGGTCACGACCGACGCCGCCGGGAACTACGCGCTCGGTCCGCGGTCACCCGTCAACAGCACGTTCTACGAGGTCCGGGCCGCCGGCCGCACGTCGGCCCAGGTCTTCGAGGGCGTCAAGGACGCCCTTTCGGTGAGCGTTTCCGCGACGACCGTGACCGAGGGCCAGACGGTGACGTTCTCGGGCGGCGTCGGACCGGACAAGACCGGCCACGTGATCTACCTCCAGCGTCAGGACGCCAGCGGGTCCGGCTTCCACACGCTCCAGGTCGCCCGCGTCGGCGCCGGCTCGACGTACACCATCGTCCACCGGGTGTTCGATACCGGCGTCTTCCGCGTCCTGATCCCCGGCGGTCCCGAGAACGTCGGCGCGGCAGGCGCGCCGATCGCGATCACCGTGACCCCCGCCCCGGCGACCGCCCTCCCGTCGGTGTCGGGCGCGGCGACCGTCGGGTCGACGATCGGCGGCTGACTCCGGGCTGGCTGACCCCGGCTGGCTGGGGCCCCGACTGGCTGTCCCCGGCTGGCTGGGGCCCCGGTTGGCTGGGGCCCCGGTTGGCTGAGGCCCCGGTTGGCTGAGGCCCCGGCTGGCTGAGGCCCCGGCTGGTCTGCCGGGCGTCGTGCCAGGTCGTGCGCAGGGGCCGCCTCCGGGCGGCCCCTTTCGCGGTCCACGGGACAGCGCCGGGTTTGGGCCTGGTCCGCTCCACGAGACAGCACCGGGCTGGGCCTGGGCCGCTCGACGAGACAGCACCGGGCTGGGCCTGGGCCGCTCGACGAGACAGCGCCGGGCTGGGCTGGGACCGGTGGGGGCGAGGCACGACCGGTGGGAGGATCGCGCGGCGCGCCCGGGGGCGACGGATGAGGAGTCGGAGGATCGCCGGGGGCGTGCCGGGGGTCACAGATCGACACGTCGTAGCCCGATGATCGGGCACGACGGGGGTGCCGTCAGGCGCTCGAAGTCGGCCAGGCCGTCGGGGGCGGCGTCGGCGAACGCTCGCCTGACCTGTTCGTAGTAGTCCTCCTGGACGACGACCCGACCGGTACCCAGCCCCCGCGTGAAGCGGTCGCGAGCCTCTCGAGTGCCGACGTAGGACCAGACCGTCCCACCGACGGCGCCGGCCATGCCGTCGGTCACGTCGACCCGGGCGTAGTTGCGCTCACGCCGATCCAGCTCGGCAAGCTCGCCGGGCGAGACCTCAGTCAGCCTGCCGTTCACCCGGCCGCCCGGGGAGGCCGCGATGTTCAGAAAGGCGACGAAGACGTCCGGCCGGCTGCCCGTCAGAGGGTCTACGTAGTACTTGTAGCCGGGGATCTCCACGCTGTTGTCCATTGCCACGCTCCACGCCCGCCGGAACCCGGTCAGGTGCAGCAGCCGGCGGGGCTCCGCGCCGCCGTCGCGGTCAGTGCGGGCGACCAGCGACCCGTAGCCGAAGACGTACTGCCGGCCTGGGACCCCCGGCGAGATGTGCTCAGCCGGTCGACGAGGGCGTGGACGGATCGATCATCGACACCGCGACGACCGGGTCGGTCGCCTACACCGCGACGGCGGGCTCGGTCGCCACGCGCTCGATCCGCGCGCCGAGCTCCCGAAGCCGCTCGTCGATCCGCTCATACCCGCGGTCGATCTGGCGGATGTTGCTGATCTCGCTCCGCCCGTCGGCGCACAGCGCGGCGATCAGCATCGCCATGCCGGCGCGGATGTCCGGCGACTCGAGCGGGCCGCCGCGCATCCGGCGGGGGCCCATCACGATCGCCCTGTGCGGATCGCAGAGCACGATGTCGGCGCCCATGCTCGTCAGCTTGTCGGTGAACACGAGTCGGTTCTCGAACATCCACTCGTGGATCAGGACCGACCCCTCGGCCTGGGTCGCCAGGGCCACGGCGATGCTCGTCAGGTCGGCGGGGAACGCCGGCCACGGCCCGTCCTGGATCTTGCGCTTGTAGTCGCCGGCGTCCGACCGGACGACGAGGCGCTGGCTGCCGGGGACGATCACGTCGTTGCCCTCGAACTCCGTGCGCAGGCCGAGCTGGTCGAACACCAGGCAGATCATCCGCAGGTCGCCGGGGATCGTGTCCTTGATTCGCAGCTGGCCTCCCGTCACCCCCGCCAGGGCGATGAAGCTGCCGATCTCGATGTGGTCGGGCGCGACCGTGTGGCGGGCGCCTCGGAGCTGCTCGGACCCGTTGACGGTGATCAGGTTCGACCCGATCCCCTGGATGTCGGCGCCCATCTTGACGAGCATCCGCGCGAGATCCTGGACGTGCGGCTCGCACGCCGCGTTGCCGATCACCGTCGCTCCCGGAGTGAGCGCAGCGGCCATCAGGACGTTCTCGGTGGCCATCACCGACGCCTCGTCCATGAAGACGTCCCCGGCCTTCAGACCCCCGGGCGCGCTCAGCACGATGTCCCCGGTGTGCTCGGCCGTCGCTCCGAGCGCGCAGAACGCGTCGAGGTGGGGATCCAGGCGCCGGCGACCGATCACGTCTCCTCCGGGCGGCGGCATCACGGCCCTTCCGAAGCGGGCGAGGAGGGGGCCGGCGAGCAGGAACGACGCGCGGATCTTCTCCGACAGGGACCGCTCGATCGTCGTCGAGTGGACGTCGGCCGCGCACAGCGAGACCTCGTGCTCGCCTGTCCACCGGACCCGGACGCCGATGTCCTCGAGGATCGCGACCATCGCGTCGACGTCGCGGATCCGCGGGACGTTGTCGACGACGACCTCGTCCTCGGTCAGGACCGACGCCGCAAGCAGCGGCAGGGCGCTGTTCTTGTTCCCGGCCGGGACGATCGTGCCTGAGAGCGGCACGCCGCCGTGGATGACGAACTTCTCCATAAGTGGTTTGCGCACCCGCCAAGCCCGCAGTCGCGAGGTGCCCGAGCGCCCGCGAAGGGTAACAGCCATCCCGGCCTCCACCCTCCCGATCCCGGCCTGCGTGGTCTCCGTCCGGCGATCCGTCTCGTCCATTCCCAGTGCCTTTCGCCGGCCGGCCCGGCTACCCTGCCGAACCTGGTCGGGCGCCGCGAGATCTTTGGGTCGCCCTGGCCTTCCCCGGATCCCCGCTCCCCAAGCGGCGAGGCCGTAGTCGGCCGGCCCTTTGCGGGCCGGTGCCCGCATCGAGCGCGACCAGGCCGAGGCTGGCCTTCTCGCGAGAATGCCCATGTCGCTCAGTCGTGCCGGAGGACTCGAACGGTGTTCGGTTGCGAACGGTGTTCGGTTGCGAACGGTGTTCGGTTGCGAACGGTGTTCGAGTCGACACGCGCGAACGTTGTTCGGCTCGTCGCGCGCTTGGAGACGAGTCTCGATTCTCGGCGATCAGGTCGAGCACAAAGGGAACTCGCCCGCACTCGCCCCCGCGGTTCTCGGCGCCCGCCTCGTGCAACTCCCGTTGCACCCACAACGGCTCTGGAGAGCCGGTTTCGCCGACCTTTCGGCGTGCCGAGAGCCTCCGTCCGCCGGGGGTCCTAGCTTACGAACGTATGTTCTGGCGCGTCACCCCGACAACCACCCCAAGCGCCGTTCAACGCGCCTTCGGCCTGGTCCGCGCATTCATGCTGCTCGAGGACGATCTCGAGCCCCGCGACCACGCCCAGGAGCCTACGCCGCGTCCGCGATCCACCCCACTCGCGCAGGCCTTCCTTGCCTCCGCGAGCCGGCCGGCACCCACCAGACCCAGGGGACCCCACACCCCTGGGAATCCGGTCGATCCACAGCGCGGCGGGTGCCTGGTCACCGCCGGAGACTGCGGATCGGCCGGGTCTGGAGGCGTCTTCGACGCCGAGCGCGTCGCCCGGCCCGAAGCCCCGTTAAGCGCGGGCCAGGCCCACCCTCACCGGACCGCGCTGACCCGCCGACCTGGCCGGCGGCGGCGCGGGGCGCCGTCGCCGGCGCCGCAGGTCTGCATCTCGCCCGTGGCTCGACCCCGAGCCCGCCCGCCGGCTTCGACCGTGCGGGCAGGACGCGGTTGAGAGCTGGGAGGCTCGGCCACACACAGATCGCCCGCGGAAGGTCCGTCCCCGAGGTGGGGCGGACCGCCGCGGGTGGGTGAGTGAGCGGTGCAGGGGTCCCGCCTCGAGAGACCCGGTCGAAGGGGGCCGTGCTCAGCCGGCGTCGGCGGCCAGATCCTCGGCGGGCGAACTACGGGCCTGCCCGACGAGGGACTGCCCGCACTGCCAGCAGAAGACCGCGCCCCGGGAGTGCAGCGCAGAGCACGCCGGGCAGGCGCCGGCGGCGCCGGCCTGTTCCATTCGCATCAGCCGCTCGACCTCGCCGAGCTCGGCGTCGAGCGCCTGCATCGCCGCGGCGCGCGCAATCAGCAGGTCGAGGCGGATGTGGTCGCGGATCGCCATCTCGTATACGAGCCCCCCGAGATCCCATTGGAGCTCGGCGACCGCGGCGGCCAACTCGCGGCGACGCGGCTCGAGCGCAACCGTCGCGGACGGCACGTCGCTCCGACGCGGAGGCAGGCCCGGACTGCTCATCCTCCGCCACCGAAGAAGTTGCCGGTGAACTTG
The DNA here is from genome assembly GCA_035553395.1 of Solirubrobacteraceae bacterium. Classification (GTDB taxonomy): domain Bacteria; phylum Actinomycetota; class Thermoleophilia; order Solirubrobacterales; family Solirubrobacteraceae; genus Palsa-513. Next base: position 36,492 of record DASZKP010000089.1, read on the forward strand.
CCCCCCTGGTAGCCGGGCCCGGTGCCCGAGCTCCCGACCTTGACAGCTTTCGGCGGCGCCGTCCTGGCCTTCACGGGCGTCTTGGCGGCCGTCTTCTTGGCGGTCGACGACCCCGCCGAGCTCGCGGTCGTGCCAGTCGCGCCGGTCGCGGCGACGCTCGCCGCCGGAGTCGGAGCGACCGCGCCGGCGGCGGCGCCGGATCCTGAGAGGACGACGGTCACCCGCTGGGGTCCGTTGGCTGGCATGCCGCTGTCGGACCGTCCGATCAGGACGCCGATCCCCAACGCGAGGAGCAGGGAACCGACCACGGCGAACACGGTCGCGTTCGGCGAGCGCCACGCCGACGTCCCCCGCAGCCCCGCAGTCGGACCTGCCCGCGGCGGCGAACCGGCGACCGGCGTCACCTCGTCGCCCGGATCTGCGACCGCGGCGACCGGGAGGCGAGCGGCCCCCCGGGGGTGTCCGCACTCGACGCAGTAGCGCTGGTCGGCCGCCAGCCGGACGCCGCAGGACGCACACGAGTCGGCGGCGATCGCGAGCACGACCGGCGCGGCCTGGACGGCGGTGTCCGCCGTGGATGACGACATCACGCTGGTCGTCTCGGCTGGCATGGCGGCTGGCGGATTCGGCACGGTCCCGGAGTATCGGGGCCGGACCGTCCCGCGTTGTAAACGCCCTGTTATCGACGGACCGCGCAGGATCTTCACACGAGGCGCATCCCCACCGGCGAGACTCGGGGTGTGGAGGGGACTCGAACCGGGGCCGGCGACGGCTCGCTGTTCCTGTGCGACCTCTGCCGCGCGCCGCTGGCCTACGACCAGCGCTACTGCGTGGACTGTGGGACCAGACGGGATCCGTTGCCCGCCGAGATCGCCGCCCTGATCAGCCTGATCGCAGCCGGGGCAACCGGCCCGTCCAGGGCGCCGGCCGAGTCGGTCGCGCCACTCCCCCGACATGACCAGCCCCGCCGGGGTTCCGGGGTCCCGCCGGCGAGCGTCTGCGCGGCGACGCTGGCGGCAATCTGTGCGCTCGGCCTCGGCGTCGTCGCCGGAAACGCCGCCGGGCCAGCCCACCGATCGGCGCTCGACGCGCGCCTGCTGGCAGCCGTCAGCCAGTCGATTGCCGTCTCCCGGGAACACGCCGGCGCACTGGCAGCAGCGGCGGCAGTGCAGGCGACGGCGAGCGCGACGGCGCCGACGCCGATCCCGATCCCGATCCCGAGTACGACTCCCGCCGCCCCGACGCCCACGCCGGCGCCCACCCCGGCTGTCGTCCCGGTGGCGAAGGCGAAGTCCGCTCCGAAGCCCACGAAGGCCACTCCCGCGCCAGTCGGGGTCCCGGCGCCACCACCCCTGCCGAGCGTGAACCACATCTTCCTCGTCATGCTGACCGACACCGCCTACGACGCGGCCTTCGGGCCGACCTCGGCCTCCCGGTATCTCGCGCAGACACTGCCCAGCGAGGGCGAGCTCCTACCGAACTACTACGCGGTCGCATCCGGCGAGCTTGCCAACGAGATCGCCGTGATCAGCGGCCAGGGCCCGACGCCGCAGACGGCGGTCGACTGTCCGCAGTACACCGAGCTCACCCCGAGCACGCTCGGCACGCAGGGCCAGACACTGGGGAGCGGCTGCGTCTACCCGCCAACGACGAAGACCCTGCTTGACGAGCTGTCGGCCAGCGGGGACACGTGGAAGACGTACGCCGAGGACGCCGGCAACGGCGGACCCGGCGTACCCGCGACGTGCCGGCATCCGGCCTTGGGCGCCGCCGACCCCGATCAGACGCCGCTGCCCGGCGACGCGTACGTCACCTGGGGCGACCCGACCGTCTACTTCCACAGCGTGATCGACACGCCCGCCTGCGCGACCGACGATGTCGGCCTCGACCAGCTGACGACCGATCTGAAGACGGACAAGACGACCCCGTCGTTCGCCTACATCGTGCCCAACCGCTGCCACGACGGGTCGGCGGTTCCGTGCGCGCCGGGCGCGCCGGCCGGACTTGGCGCGAGCGACGCCTTCCTGCGGACGCTGGTCCCCGAGATCATGGCTTCACCGGCCTACAAGAACGGCGGCCTGATCGCGATCACGTTCGACCAGGCACCCCAGACCGGACCGGGGGCGGATTCGACCGCGTGTTGCGGCACGCCGGCCTACCCGAATCTCGCGGCCGGGAGGACAGGTCCGAGCGGCGCAACCGGAGCCACGGGTCCGACCGGATTGGCCGGTTCGACCACAGGCCCGAATTCGACGTCGGCAGCCGCGGGGACCCCGGCGCCGGTCGTCGCGGCCGCCGCGACGGGCGCGAGTGCGCCCGGGGGAGCGACAACGTCTGCCGGGAGCACCGGAACAACGGGAACCACGGGAACAACCACGGGAGCGACCGGCAGCACCGGGGCCAGCGGAACGACGGTCCAGGCGCCGATCACGGCGACGGGTGGCGGCGGTCGGGTCGGCCTCCTTTTGATTTCGCAGTTCGTCAAGCGGGGCAGCGTCAATCAGACCGACTACAACCACTTCTCGCTGCTTGCGAGCGTCCAGGACCTCTTCAGCCTGCCGAACATCGGCTATGCCGGGTCGGCCGGCCTGCCGGTCTTCGACACGGGCGTCTACAACGCGAAGGGGTGACCGGCCCGCCGGTCGGCAGCCGGCCAGCGACGGCCGGCTCCCGGCTGGGACAATTGCGCCATGCACGCAGCGCTCCTGGGGTTCGGGCTTGGGTTTCTGGTGGCGCTGCAGCTCGGCCCCATGTCGCTGTTCCTGATCCGCTCGACGCTCCGCGGGGGGTGGGGCGTCGGATTGGCGATAGGCGGCGGAATCGCCCTCGTCGACGGCGTCTACGCGGCGTGCGGAGCGGCCGGGGTCGGGCAGCTCCTGGCGATCGAGCCGGTCCGCCTCGTGCTCGGACTGGTCGGTGCGGTCGTCCTGATCGGGATCGGTGTGCGGACGCTCCGCAGCGCGATGCGCGTCCGACTCGGCTGGGAGGTGGATGCCGAGGTCGCGACTCCCTCGCGGGCGTTTATGACGTCGGTAGCCGGAACCGCGTCGAATCCGTTGACGATCGCGTCGTGGGCGGCCGTCTTCGCGACGGCTGACGTCGGGGGTGGCGTGACGACCTCGAGCGCGGCGATCCTCATGGTCGGCGGGGTCGCGGTCGGGAGCCTGACCTGGGGCAGCCTGCTGGCGACCGGCGTGACGGCCGTCGGTCGAGCGCTCGGAAGCCGCGCGATTCGACTGGCCGACGCAATCGCCGGCCTCGGCCTGCTCGCCTTCGGCGGAGTGCTCGCGTTGAGGGTCGCGCACGACGAGTAGACGGAGACTCATCCAACCGGCCGATCACGACGTAGAAGGCAGACATGAGCGGATTGGAGATCGGCGACCACGCACCTGACTTCACCCTCGACGGCCCGGGCGGCCGCTTCACCCTGAGCGAGCACCGAGGCGAGCGAGTTGTCGTCCTCTTCTACCCTGGCGACGACACGACCGTCTGCACGAAACAGTTCTGCTCCTACCGGGACGCCGGGTCTCAGATGGACGAGCTTGACGCCGTCGTCGTCGGGATCTCGACCCAGGATCTGGCGTCGAAGGTCGCCTTCGCGACCAAGCACGGCCTCACGACGCGGCTGCTCGCCGACCCGGCGGGCGAGGTCGCGACCGCCTACGGGGTCTACGCGAAGCGCCTCAAACTGGCCAAGCGCACGGTCTTCGTCGTCGACGAGGACGGCAGGATCGCCCATCGACATGCGAACTTCGCGTCGCTCTCGTTCGACGGTGTCGATGACCTGCGGGCGGCGCTCGCAAGATTGCCATCCAAGACCGGTCGGTAGCAACCACTCGGCGGCCGGATACCGACGGCCGCCGATTGCTCTGATCGGCATTGTGTGACAACTCCGGGCCGGCGCGGGACAGACTTCCCGCCGCCGGCCCGGTGAGTTACTTCTTCTCTTCGGTCGACAGCTCCTCAGGTGACGAGCGACTGCGCAGTCGCGAACGCCGCCTCGCGGACGACCGCCGGAACCGCCGGGAAGTCGAGCTGCGGACCAAACGCGGCGCCGGTCGTCAACGCGTACTCGATGAACTTGGTGAGGTTCTTCGCGTTGGGCGACACCTTCGGGACGATCACGTATGTGAACGTCGAGATCGGATACGCGGTCTTGTACTTGGCCTTCGGGTCGACGATGTGGAGCTCGTTGTTGGCCGGGACTGACTTGATCTCCGACGCCGCATTCGCGATGTTCTTGAGGTTCGGCAGCTCGTACGCACCAGCGGCGTTCTGTACCGCTGCGGCGGACAGGTTGCGGGCGGCGATGATGTACGAGGCGGAGATGTAGCCGATCGCTCCCGGTGTCGAGCTGACGATGGCCTTCACCCCGGCGTTGCCCTTGCCGCCGACGCCGGACGGAAAGCTGACGGCGGTGCCGAAGCCGACCTGGCTGCGCCAGGACGAGCTGATGTCCGAGAGGTAGTTGGTGAACGCGTACGTGTCGCCGGAACCGTCACTCCGGTAGACCGGCGTGATCGCCAGCGCCGGCAGCTTCGTGTGCGGGTTGATCTTGACCAGCTGGGGCGCGTTCCACGTCTTGATCTGCCCCGTGTAGATCGCAGCCAGGATCGGACCCGTGACCCTCAGGTAGGAGACGCCAGGAAGGTTGAACGCGATCCCCGTCGCGGTGAGCGCCCACGGCATCTGTACGCAGCCGTTGCACGCCCTCGCCTGGGCCGCGCTGAGCGGCGCGTCGGATGCCCCGAAGTCGACCGTGCGGGCGCTGATCTGAGCGATGCCGGTGCCCGAACCGACGGCCCCGTAGTTGACGGTGATGCCATCGCGGTTGCCGAAGTCATTCTGCCACTGGGTCATCAGCGGGGCGATCAAAGTCGACCCTGCGCCAACCAGGGTGCCGTTCGCACCCGATGCCTGCGCCGTCGCCGCCGCCCCGATCATCATCCCCACGGCGACGACCGAGGCCGCTAGGCCGGTAAGCCTATTTCCCTTCACTGTGCTCCTCCTTGTTGAATTCGCGTGCAGCCCGTCGCATCGGCTACGCGTATGTCGCGGCCTGCCGAGCCAACCGCCGCAGCATCAACGACGTGTACCCCCGGCGTGTGTTCATCTTGTGAAACCTCAATATCGGTTAACCAGGCGGTCCGGCACTCGACGGATCACCGGTGTAACCATCCTGTGAAGTCGCCGTTTTGTAGTCATTCTGTAAAAGTGGTTGACGCGGCCCCGGGCTCCGTTAGGGTCAGACCGGTGAGCGCGGCCAGAGCGATGTTCGTCGGGCTGGGACGGCGGCGCTTGAGCACAAGCGTCGGCGACGGAGTCCTCTTCGGCATCTGCCTCGCGGCAGCCATCCTCGCGGTCGTCGTGATCGGCCTGATCGCGTACGAGGTCGTCGCCGGAGCCCTGCCGTCGATCTCCCGGTTCGGACTCGGCTTCATCGGCCACACGGCATGGCGGCCGAACTTCTACATCTTCGGCGCCGGGACGTTTCTCTACGGAACGGTCGTTACTTCGTTCCTCGCCCTCGTCGTCGCGACGCCGATCGGGATCGGGATCGGCCTCTACCTGAGCATGTTGGCGCCGCGGGCCATCCGCGGCGTGATCAGCCCACTGGTCGAGATGATCGCCGCGATCCCGACTGTGATCCTCGGGTTCTGGGGAATCCTCGTGCTCGGGCCGTTTCTCGCCAAGCACGTCGAGCCGTGGCTGCACAGCAACTTCGGCTTCATCCCCCTCTTCGGAGCGCCGCAGACGACGGGCAGCAGTGTGTTCAACGCGACGATCATCCTCACGATCATGATCATCCCGATCGTCGCCTCGCTGAGCCGCGACCTTTTCCTGACGGTCCCCGGCGAACTCCAGGACGGCGCCGCGGCCCTGGGCGCGACGCGCTGGGAGACGATTCGCGGGATCGTGCTGCCGAGTACGGCGTCAGGGGTGAGCGCCGCGGCATTCCTCGGGCTGGGCCGAGCCCTCGGCGAGGCGATCGCGGTGACTCAGGTGATCGGTGGCGGCAACGCGATCCACGGGTCGCTGTTCAAGACCGGAGACACGATGGCCAGCCGGATCGCCCTCCAGTTCGCCGGCGCCGAGAACGCGCTCCAGACGGCGTCGCTCTTCTACCTGGCGCTGATGCTCCTCGTGATCGGCGTCGTGACCAACCTCCTCGCCCAGGTGATCTCCGGCCGCTTCGGCCAGCAGGCGGCGTTCACGCGGTGAGCGTGACGGTCGATCACGCCCGCCCCCTGACGCCGTCCGGGAACCTCCGGCGGCGCCTGGCGATCAACCGCCTCGCCGAGTCGGTCGCGACGGCGGCCGCGGGCCTCGCGGTCGCAGTGCTCGGGATCGTCGTCTTCTCGGTCGTCCGCAACGGTGGCAGCGCGATCAGCTTCGCCTTTCTGACGCAGCCTCCACCGGTGGGACTGGTCGGGTCGGGCGGCGGCATCGGCCCGGCGATCGCCGGGACGGCGTTGATCGTCGGGGTCGCGACAGTGGTCGCGGCCCCGATCGCGATCCTCGTCGCGCTCTACACGACGGAGTTCGCCAGCCGACGCGGAGCCCGCGTGGTCGGCGCCGCCCTCGACCTGCTCAACGGGCTGCCGACGATCGTGATCGGCATCTTCATGTTCGGCCTACTCGTCGCCGGCCGCGGCCAGAGCGGGTTCGCCGCGTCGCTCGCGCTCGCGATCATCATGCTCCCGCTGATCGCCCGCTCGGCGGCGGAGGTCCTTCAACTCGTGCCGAAGAGCCTCAGCGACGCCGCCGACGCACTGGGCGTGGCCCGCTGGCGAACGGTCCGCGGAGTCCTCCTGCCGAACGCCGTCGGCGGCATCCTCACGGCGACAGTCCTCGCGGTGGCCAGGGCCGCCGGTGAGACGGCCCCACTGATCCTGCTGTGCTCGATATCCGGGCAGACCGTCGCCGTCAACTTCTTCGACAAGGCCCTCCCGAACATCCCCGTGACGATCTTCAGCCTCTCCGAGGACGCCGATCCCGACGGGTTCACGCGGGCCTGGGGAGCCGCGCTCGTCCTACTGGTCTTCATCCTCGTGTCTGGGCTCGCCGGGAGAATCCTGCTCGGGCGGACGCGCGCGAAACTCGCACGATGAACACGGCCGACACACTCGCCGGCACCGACCGCACGCGCGCGATCCGACCGCGGGTCCGCCTGCAGACCGACACCCCAGCGGGTCAAACGGTCCCCCGCCTCCCCGGCGACCGCCCACACGCGGAGTCGCCGGTCGGCGAGGCGGTCTTCGACGTGCAGGACCTCACGGTCTCCTACGCGGGCCAGGTCGCGCTGGCGGACGTCTCGCTCAAGATCCACCGGAACCTCGTCACGGCCGTGATCGGTCCATCCGGCTGCGGGAAGACGACGTTCCTGCGGAGCCTCAACAGGATGAGCGACTCGATCCCCGGCCTGCGCATCGACGGCAGGATCCTCTACCACGGGCACGACATCCACGGCCAGGGAGTCGACCGGGTGGAGGTTCGCAGGAGGATCGGGATGGTCTTCCAGAAACCGAACCCGTTCGCCAAGTCGATCTACGACAACATCGCCTGGGCGCCCCGCAACCTCGGGATGAAGACAGGGCTCGACGAACGCGTCGAGCGTGCCCTCCGGTCGGCCGCCCTCTGGGATGAGGTCAAGGGCCGGTTGCGCGACAGCGCGCTCGGCCTCTCGGGCGGGCAGCAGCAGCGGCTGTGCATCGCCCGGGCCTTGGCGATCGAGCCCGACGTCCTGCTGCTCGACGAGCCGGCATCGGCCCTGGATCCGATCGCGACAGCGTCGATCGAGCGGCTGATCCGCGAGCTCAAGCGGGAATACACGATCGTCATCGTGACGCACAACATGCAGCAGGCCGCACGCGTCGCCGATCGGACGGCGTTCTTCAGCCTCGGGCTCCACGCCGGGAGGCAGACGGGGACGCTGGTCGAATACGCAGACACGGAGACGATCTTCAGTCGTCCGGTCGACCAGCGCACGAACGACTACGTCACCGGCCGTTTCGGCTAGGTCGGTCGGCTCGCCTCGACCGCGTCGCGCGCCGGCGCCCACCAACGTCCCGGCAGCAGTCCGCAGCGGTCACGGCCCCCCAACGCAGAAACGCCGGCCGCCCCCCGAACGGGACGACCGGCGTCTGACTGAAGAAACCGGCGGCGACCTACTCTCCCAGGCCCTTGCGGGCCAAGTACCATCGGCGCTGAGGGGCTTAACTGCTCTGTTCGGAATGGGAAGAGGTGTTTCCCCCTCGCCATAGCCACCGGAAAACGGTGAGAGACCCCGCCCCACGGTCCTTCAAAACTGCACAGTCGCCACACAATGGGGAAAACAAAAATCCGTCAAGCCCTCGGTCCATTAGTACCAGTCTCCTACGAACGTTGCCGTCCTTACAGATCTGGCCTATCAACCTGGTGGTCTACCAGGGACCTTACTCCCTCATGGGGATGGGAGAACTCATCTCGAGGCCGGCTTCCCGCTTAGATGCTTTCAGCGGTTATCCGATCCAGACGTAGCTAATCTGCTATGCCGTTGGCACGACAACAGATACACCAGAGGTCCGTTCATCCCGGTCCTCTCGTACTAGGGACAAATCCTCTCAATTCTCCAACGCCCACGGCAGATAGGGACCGAACTGTCTCACGACGTTCTGAACCCAGCTCGCGTACCGCTTTAATGGGCGAACAGCCCAACCCTTGGGA
>DASZKP010000090.1:0-46578 GCA_035553395.1 Solirubrobacteraceae bacterium
CGCGTATATCAGTCTGACCCGCGTCGCGCACAGCGACGCCGGACCGCCACCCGCCCAGTCGTCCCTACACCCACCCAGCAACGGAGCGCCCAGATGCGAGAACTTCACGATCCCCACTTGACAAACGTCTCTCCATATCAGTTAACCGCGGACGCCGGGTATCTCTCCGAGGCGAACGTCACGACGACGAAGGCTCATGGCCTTGATCCGCATATCGCGTCCGGTCGCTTCAAGACCGGAGAGCCACCAGCACTCGCTCGCCGCGGCCCGATCCCCGAAGAACGCGACCACCAAACAGCGGATGGCGCGCAAGGTCCGCACGAAGAAGGGCCGCGCTGTTTACGCCCATCGCAAAGCGATCGTCGAACCGGTGTTCGGCCAGATCGACACCGTCCAGAACGGTCGACGGCTACTGCTACGCGGCGAGCCAGCCGCGCGTGACCAGTGGTCCTTCGCGTGCGCGGTACACAACCTGTTGAAGCTTCACCGCAACGGCGGCCTGGGCCTCCTGAGCCCCGGATAGCACCCCGACAGGGGGCTCCTCAGCCCATTGACCCCCAGCCGAAGCGCGCCAGCTCCCTGGACCGGGCCGGCGCCGGCCCGAGGAGAACCCCCGGCCCTGCGCCTCACCCAGCGCCAGCCACCGCTGGCGCCGGCTCTCACGGCGCCTCCAGCCCGATAGCGACCCACGCTCCTAGTGCGACGGCTGCTTCCACGCGCGAGCGAGCAGCTCGCCGCCGGGTACCTTTGCCGGATGCCTGATGAGGCGCGTTCGGGGCCCGACGAAACAGGGAACGCGCTCGCGAGATCCCCCCGACGCGGTTCGCCGCGTCACGGTCGCCCTTCGCGGGCCACCGCCCGGCCGCTCACATCCAAGGAACCAAGACGCCTCGTAGGCGCGATGCCGCGCAGCGGCTGCTCGCCCGCGAGCGGTCGCACCGCCAGAACCGACGACGCTCGGCGGGGTCGGTTCTGGCGACGCAGAGCGTGTCAGCCGCAGCGGCCCGAGGCTTGGAACGAGCCCTGGGGGTGGCCTATCGCTGTGGCCGCGCCGATCACCCGACCCGTCCACCAGTAGACGTGGGCGCCCCGACCGCCAGGTCGCTCACGCCGACCGGCGCGACAGCGTGCACGCCAGTCGCGTCGGCGACCTCGAGTCGCGCATCGCATCCGCCGATCAACGCGGGTCCGCCGCTCGTCGTCACACCGACGAGACCGCCACGAGCTGGCCGCGTGGCTGGCGACCGTGTCGCCTCAGGCGAGTGCCGCTCGGAGCGCGTGCGTGACGGGCTGATCGCTGATGATCTGACGACGGCCGGGGATCGCCCGCGTCGAGGGGACGACGCTCAGGCGCGGGCGGGGACGGTGCGCACGTGCTCGCAGCTCGTCAGCGTGTAGCGATGCACGGTGGCCGGCGTGAGCAGCACGGTGTCGTCGCCGGGGCCGCAGTTGATCGTCCCGTACCCGACCTCGGCGTGGACCAGGTCGTCGCCGGGGCCGCCGTTGACGTAGTTGTAGCTGTGGCTCGTGTAGATGATGTCGTTGCCCGGTCCGCCGTAGAGCTCGTCGTGCTGGCCCGGGACTCCGGGGCCGGGCGTCTGGTCGCCCCAGATCACGTCGTTGCCGGTGCCGCCGAAGATGATGTCGTTGTTGGCGCCTCCGAGCAGCTCGTCGTTGTTGACCGTGCCCTCGAGGATCGCCCAGGTGTAGTCGTGGTGGAGGCGGTCTCCGACCGGCACGGCGTCCGGGGCGATCACGAGGTCTCCGTCGATGACCGGCCAGCCGGCGTGGCTGACGTTCGCCGCCCGAGCCACCGGCCGCGCCGGGATCAAGTCCGCCGCCGAGTCGAGCGGTCCGACCAGCGAGCTCGCCGCGGCCGCGGGATGCACACCGGCGACAGCGATCGTCGCGCTGGCGATGCCGGGCGTCGTGGCGTGGATGAAGATCATCGGGACGTCGAGCGTGAGCGTGACCTCGGCGGCTCCGCTGCGCAGTGCGGCGGCGAGCGCCTGGCTGGGAGGGATCGTCACCGCCTCGCCAAGGCCGGAGCAGTTGTAGATGTAGACCAGCTGGCTGACGTCACCAGCCGCCAGCGTGATCGTGCCGTAGGCGCCGGCCGAGCACGAGAACGAGAAGGTGACGCCGCCGAGCAGGGTGGACAGAGCCGCCGTGGTCGACTGCGGGGCGATCGCGGCGAACAGCGGCGGCGGCGGCGGCGGTCGGACATGCCTGACTCGCACCGCGGATCGTCCGGCAGCCGGCGCCGGTTGCACGCGTGCCACCGGTCGCCCGCCGATCGGCTCGGACACGGCGATCCCGGGACTGAGCGAGACCAGAGTCGTCGACGCTGCCGCCGCGAGGCATCGCCGGACCCACCGATGTGTCCCCCTCACCACGATCACGCCCCGTTCAGATTCCGGCGCGCCCCGGCCGGCGGCAGCAGCATACTTCAGGGGTCACCTCCGGCGGCGTGCGGCGCCGGAGGTAGCGATGCCGCGGCGCTACTCAGGGTACGACCAAGGTAAGCCCAAAAGGTGTAATAGGTGGTCAGAGCCGTCCCGGCAGGGCATCTCAAGGGCGCGAGAGCAGATCCGGTCCGAGTTTGAGCCCCCAGGCCTGTCGTCGGCCGCCGCGACGCAGCCTTACCTTCAGGACCGCCCAGGCGGGCTATTACCCCTTCTCGCCTTATCTTCGCCTGCGGATCGCGTGCTTCGAGAATCACCCAGCCAAGTTCGAGCGCGCCGCAGAACGCGGCGAACGCGCTCGTCGGCCGGCCGCCCGCGGCGATCGCCGACTCGCGATCCCAGACCAGCTTCTCCGGCAACGCCCCCAACCGGCTGAGGTTCCGCCCCAGACCCCACAGGATGTCCGGCGCCTCCTTGCTGAAGATCAGCGTGCCCGCGATCACGCGCGACCAGCACACCTCGCACGTACGACCCACCCGCGACGCAGCTGCCGATGACCGACAGGGACGTGCTCCCTCGGCTCCCACAGATCGCACTGCACCAGCTCCCCGGGCCGGTAGATCGTCCGCTGAAACGTCCGCACCACCACGAACCTCGGCCGGACCTCCCGAACATAGCCGTCGAAGATCGATTTCCCGCCCTCATAGCCGATCTCGCTCGCCATCTCCCGCAACCGCTGCGACGCGATCCGCGGATCAGCCTGAAGCTGCTCGCAGATCCAGTCCTTGAACGGATCGACCTTCGAGACCGCCCCCGGCCGCGAGTACCTCGGCGGCACCGTCGCCGTCAACGCCCGCCGGACCGTCTTGCGATGCAACCCCGTCCGCCCGCTGATTTTCCGGATCGACAACTGCTCGACCCGATGCAACCGCCTGATCTCCGCCCACAGCTCCACGTCAACCATCCGCTCTTCCTCCCCGGCTCGATCACGATGACCAAGCCGAGGGTCAAGACCCGGCCGGACAACCCCGACCCCGCGCCAGACGGGTCACATTTGGACCGGCGCACGTGGGATCACTATTCAGCCGGCGGCGCCCACACCTGGATGCGGCTTTGGTCGTTCGGTCGTCCACGACGTGCGGTGCTCGCCTCAAGCGTCGGCTCATCCTCATTTGACGAGTCGGCCTACAGATCAGGCATCGCGTCCTGAAGCGTCATCGATCGAGTTGCGGCCAGCGATCACGCGCTCGACCTTCGCCGTCTGACCGGGAGCCCGGAGCTCCGTGCTCGCGTCGGCGACGCGCGCGTGCGCTCCACGCGCGATGTCGAGGCGAAGCTGATCGTCGTCCAGCATCGGATGTTCCTGACGGCCCAAGCCACCACCCATCCCACAAGCGCCACCCCTCTCAAGAGAGTGGAGTCCGACCCGCAGGCGCCCCGAGCAAGCGACTGACGCCACCCGAGCCCTCACTCAACAAGACCAGCGAAGCGAGTCAGGCGCCGAGGACGCGGACTCCGCGAACGCCCCGCGAACGCCCCTATTTGAGGCGGAAAGCCTTGATCCGGTCGGCGTATTGCTCCTCGTCGCGCGAGTAGACCCCGTACGCGATCGCCTGGATCATCCCCAGCAGAGCCGTGTGCGACCGGACGAAGGCCGGGCTGTTCGACGAGTAGTAGAGCTTGATCCGCGCCAGCTTCGCCACCTCCGACAGAGTCGCATCGGTGATCGCGATCGTCGGCGCCTTCCGGTGGCGCGCGAGCTTCATCGCCCGCAGGACAAGGGCGTGCGGCCGGCCGGCTGACAAGCCGATCACCAGCGTGTCCGAGTCGATCCGCCCCAGCCGGCTGAGTGCCTCCTGCGACGGGCTGGCCACGAGCTCGGCCCGCAGGTCGAGCAGCATCAGCAGGTGGCGCAGATAGCTCGCGAAGAACGCCATCTGGTCGGTCCCGGCGATCAGGATCCGGTTGGCCGTCGCGATCGACTCGATCGCCCGCTCGATGTTCGCCCGCGAAACCTTCCGCGCCGTCTCCTCGACGTTCACGTGGTCCGCAGCCAGCGCAGTCTCGAAATCCGTCTGGTCCAGCGAGAACAGCGGCGTCGAGCGCTCCCCGTCGGCTCGCGCGCCCGGCGCGTTCGCCCGCCGGTACTCCTCCCGTGCCGCGTGCTGGAGCTCCGGAAACCCGTCGAAGCCCAGGGCCTGTGAGAAGCGGACGACCGTCGAGCTCGACGTGTTCGCCCGCCGCGCGAGCTCCTCCGCCGTCTGGAAGGCCGCCTCGTCGAGGTGGTCGATGATGTACTGGGCGACATCCTTCTGCGACCGCGAGCACTCGTCGAACCGCGACTGGATGTACGTTGACAGCGTCTGCGGCGGAGTGCTCGGGCCGCTGCGCGGAGGTGGGGCTGGAGTGGATCCGGTTCGTTTCATCAGCGAGCGGTTGTTTCGACGGCACTTGCCGGTCTTCCTCCATAACGCCCGGGTGATCCGTGAATCCGGCCCGCGCGCTACATAGGTTCGACGTGATGCACCGCCTCCACCGCCCAGCCCCCGGTCCCACCCGCGACCGGCCGGTCGTAGCCTACCGGCGGGCCGGCCAGCCGACGACGGCCTCATGAGGATCGCGATCGTCGGCGGCGGAGTCTCCGGCCTGATCGCCGCCCACCTCCTCCATCGCCAGCACGAGATCACCCTGTTCGAGGCCGCCGGCTACCTCGGCGGCCACACGCATACGATCCGCGTCGACCGCGACGACGGCACCTGGGACGTCGACACCGGGTTCATCGTCCTCAACGACCGCAACTACCCCAACTTCAACCGCATCCTCGCCGACGCCGGCGTCCCGATCCAGTCGACCCACATGGGCTTCTCCGTCAAGGGCGAGGACACCGACTTCGAGTACGCCGGCACGCCGACAGGCGTCTTCGCCCAGCGACGCAACATCGTCGATCCCACGTTCTGGCGGATGCTCTCGGACATGGTCCGCTTCAACCGCGAGCTCCCCCACCTCCTCGACTGCACCGAACCCGGCCCGTCGCTCGGCGACTGGGTGGAAGACAACGGCTACTCGAAGGCCTTCATCGACCGCCTGATCGTCCCCCAGGCCTCCGCCGTCTGGTCGGCCGACCCCGCCTCGATGTGGGCCTTCCCCGCCCGCTTCCTCGCCGAGTTCTTCTCCAACCACGGCATGCTCGGCTTCCGCGATCGCCCCCAGTGGCAGACCGTCGTCGGTGGCTCCCAGACCTACGTCCGCGCCCTCAGCGCCGAGTTCGCCGACCGGATCCGCCTCGCCACGCCGGTCACCCGGATCCGCCGCGACGAGCACGGCGTCGACGTCCACGCCGGCGGGTCGACTGAACGCTTCGACGAGGTGATCCTCGCCTGCCACTCAGACCAGGCCCTCGCCATGCTCGACGACCCCTCCCCGGCCGAGCACGACCTGCTCCGCGCGTTCCCTTACCAGCCAAACGAGGCCGTCCTCCACACCGACGCGACGCTCCTCCCCCGCCGCCGCGCGACCTGGCAGGCCTGGAACTACCACCTCTTCGCCGAGCCCCGCCCGATGACCACGGTCACGTATTACATGAATCATCTCCAGAAATTGACCGCTCCGGTCGAGTTCTGCGTAACACTCAACATGACCGACCGCATCGACCCGTCGAAGATCATCGAGGTCATCCCCTACGCCCATCCGGTCTACACCCAGGCCGGGGTCGCCGCCCAGGGTCGATGGCGGGAGATCTCCGGCGTCCGCCGGACCCACTACTGCGGCGCCTACTGGGGCTGGGGCTTCCACGAGGACGGCGTCGTCTCCGCCCAGCGCGCCTGCGAGGCCTTCGGATTCCGGGTGCGCGCATGAGCCCGACCGCCCCGGTCTCCCCGACATCGGCCCGGAACGCCAGCTGCGCTTACGAGGGCTGGGTCCGCCACCGTCGCCACGGCGACGTCGAGCACGAGCTCCGCTACCCCGTCTTCATGGTCTACCTCGACCTCGACGAGCTCGACACCGTCTTCGACCGGATGCCCCTCTGGTCCACCAGCCGACCCGCCCTCGCCCGCTTCCTGCGCACCGATCACCTCGGCGACCCCTCCGAACCCCTCGACGAGTCGGTGCGCGCGCTCGTCGCCCAGCGGACCGGCACCCGCCCCGACGGGCCGATCCGCCTGCTCACGAACCTCCGCTACCTCGGCCACTGCTTCAACCCCGTCAGCTTCTACTACTGCTTCGCCCCCGACGGCCGCCGCGTCGACGCCGTCGTCGCCGAGGTCACCAACACCCCCTGGGGCGAGCGTCACGCCTACGTGATGGCGGCCGACCCCGACCGGCCTGCCGGTGGCGTCCTCAAGGGCCGGATGGCCAAGGAGTTCCACGTCTCGCCGTTCATGGGCATGGACCACACCTACGACTGGCGCCTCACGGACCCCGGCGAGAAGCTGATCGTCAACATCGACTCCGAGCACGCCGGCGTCCACGCCTTCGACGCCACGCTGTCCCTCCAGCGCCGCCCGATCGCCACCGGCCTCCTGATCCGCCACCCAGCGATCACCCTCCGCGTCGTGGCCCAGATCTACATGCACGCAGTCCGCCTCCGTCTCAAGCACGCCACGTACTTCCCGAATCCCTCCGGAGCCCCCCTGCTCGGCCGTGCCCGGCGCGAATCCGCGCGGGCCTCCCGCGAGACGGTCGCATGAAGGATCGCGCCGCCCGCCGCCTCGTCCTCGGCCTGCTCAGCCGGACCCGGCACGGCTCGCTGACGCTCGTCGAGGGCTCGCGCACCCGTCGCTTCGGCGACCGCGAGCCCGGCGCCCCGATGGTCACCGTCCGGATCCACGACATCGGCTTCTACCGGGCCCTCCTGAAGGGGTCGATCGGCCTCAGCGAGGCCTACATGGACCGCATGTTCGACTGCCGCGACCTCCCCGAGCTCGCCCGCCTCGCCGCCCTCAACATGCCCCAGCTCGACCGCTGGCGCCGCGGCATCCGACCCCTCGTCGCCCTTCCCCAGAGCGCCGCCCGCTGGAGCGGACGCAACACGCCGGCCCGCTCGCGCAAGCAGATCTCCGCCCACTACGACCTCGGCAACGACCTCTTCGGCCTGATGCTCGACCCTACGATGATGTACTCCTGCGGGATCTTCGAGTCCGACGACTCGAGCCTCCATGACGCACAGATCGCCAAGCTCGACCGGATCTGCCAGAAGCTCAACCTCTCACCCGATGACCACGTGCTCGAGATCGGCACCGGCTGGGGCGGCTTCGCGATCCACGCGGCCGCCAACTACGGCTGCCGCGTCACGACGACGACGATCTCCGCCGAGCAGCTCGCACTCGCTCGTGACCGGGTCCGCGAAGCCGGGCTCGAGGACCGCATCACGCTCCTGCTCGAGGACTACCGCAACCTCCGCGGCAGCTACGACAAGCTCGTCTCGATCGAGATGATCGAGGCCGTCGGCTGGCAGTACTTCGACACCTTCTTCGACCAGTGCGGCTCCCTCCTGAACCCCGACGGCGCCATGCTGCTCCAGGCGATCACGATCGACGACGCCGCCTACGAGGTCGAGAAGGCGACCCGCAGCTTCGCCAACACACACATCTTCCCCGGCGGCTGCCTCCCCTCCCTCAAGGTCATCACCCGCTCACTCGCCCGCACCGGCGATCTCCGAGCCGTCGATCTCGAGGACATCACGACACACTACGTCCGGACGCTGCGCTGCTGGCGCGAGAACTTCCTCGCCCAAATCGATCGCGTTCGCGCGCTCGGCTACGACGGACGCTTCCAGCGCCTCTGGGAGCTCTATCTCGCATACTGCGAGGGCGGCTTCGACGCCCGCCGGATCAGCACCCTCCAGCTCGTTCTCGCCAAGCCCCGATTCGTCCCACTCGCCCCCGACCCCGCCCCCCGGCTGATCACCGCCGGCCTCGACTGAGGCCGGGTCCGCCCGACCCCGCTCGCACCGCTTTCGCATGACCGCCCCCGCGGCAATCCGCGTGATCGTTCGCGGCGACGTCCACGACGTCGGCTTCCGCGACGCCACGGTTCATCGGGCCGGCTATCTCCGCCTGACCGGCTGGGTCCGAAACGATGCCGACGGAAGCCTGCGCGTCCACGCCGAGGGCGGCCAGTCCCAGCTCGACGACCTCGTCGCCTTCCTGCGTGAAGGACCACCCCTCGCCCGCGTCGCCGCAGTCGACGTGACCCCCGTCGCGGTCGAGGGTCACGAGCAGTTCGCCGTCCGCGGCGTCCCCGCCGGCGTCTTCGTCGTCCAGGAGCACGCCGCGACCGCCCACCATTTCGATCTCCGCCTCGAGGTCGGCCGCGTGATGCGCTCGTGGGCGATCCCCAAGGGCCCGTCGATGGACCCCGCAGTCAAGCGCCTCGCCGTCGAGTCCGGAGACCACTCGCTCGACCACAACACCTTCG
Source organism: Solirubrobacteraceae bacterium (assembly GCA_035553395.1). Taxonomy (GTDB): domain Bacteria; phylum Actinomycetota; class Thermoleophilia; order Solirubrobacterales; family Solirubrobacteraceae; genus Palsa-513. The sequence goes on from DASZKP010000090.1 coordinate 8,823, forward strand.
AGGGCGTCCTCGGCGCCGGCCGCGTGATCGTCTGGGACCGCGGCACCTACGAGCAGGGCGGCCGCGTCGCCTGGCCCGAGGCGATCGACCGCGGCCACGCAGTCTTCGTCCTCCACGGCCACAAGCTCCGCGGCGGCTTCGCCCTCCAGCGGACCCGTCCCGGTCCCAAGCCCCAATGGCTGCTGATCAAGCGCCGCGACGACCTTGCCCGGCCCGGGTCCGACGTCGTCGCCGACGAGCCTCGGTCGGTCGTCTCCGACCGCACGCTCGACGACGTCTCCGCGTGAGCCCCCGACGACTCGACCCCACCGCCGTCGTCGCTCCCCGCATAGGGTTGCCGGCCGGCGGCTAACGTGAATCGTCGTGGATCTGATCTTCGAAATGCGGGAGCCCGAACATGACCGACCAGCGTGACGCCCGGTTCGCCGCCGACGCCGACGCCTCCGCCCAGACGATCGCCTCGACGTCGACCTCGACCTCGACCACGTCGATCGACGCCGCTGCCGCCGCCGCCCCGCTCGTCCCCGACCTGCTCCGGCTCGCCGCCCACCTCGCCGCCGACCCGATCCCCAGGACCCTGTTCGCCGGACTCACCGACACCTCGACGCCGGCCGGCCGCAAGCACCTCGCCGACGCCTTCAAGGCCCTCGTCCGGTTCGAGCTCGCCACCGTCGACGACGCGACGATCACCCTCGACCAGTCCGTCGCCGCGACGATCCGCGACGACGCCGACGCCCGCCACGACGCCACCGGCGGCCTACGTGCCCTGGCCGCCGTCAGCGCCGCCTTCCCCGGCGACACCCGCCTGCCCGCGACCTGGCCGCGGTGCGACGCCCTCCTCCCCCATGTCGTCGCCCTCTCCGAAACGCTCGATCCCCCCGAGGCCGCCGACCGCCTTGTCGAGCTGATCACCCGGGCCTGCGGCTACGTCAACGCAGTTGGCCGCGGCGACGCGGCGATCCGGCTGGCCGAGCGCGGCCTCAGGCTCGCCGACAGCGCCCGGGGGGCCGGGGGCGGCTCTGGGGTCGACCGGCTGACGCTCGAGCTGCGCCAGAACCTCGCGATCGCCCACGCGCAGGCCGGGCGCGCACACGACGCGATCGCGATCTACGAGCCCCTGGTCGCCGACCAGAGACGAATCCTCGGGGCCACGCACCCGAGCGCGCTGGCCGGCCGCAGCAACCTCGCGACGGCCTACCTGGCAGCCGGGCGCACCCAGGACGCGATCACGATCCTCGCGCCGCTGCTCGTCGACCTCGAGCCGCTGCTCGGCCCCGAGCACCCCAACACACTCGGAACCCGCGGCAACCTCGCCAACGCCTACCAGGCCGCCGGCCGTACGAACGACGCGATCGGGATCCTCGAGCCGCTCGCCGCCGACCACGAACGGGTGCTCGGGGCCCAGCACCCGAACACCCTGAGCACCCGCGGCAACCTCGCCAACGCCTACCAGGCAGCCGGCCGCACGAACGACGCGATCGCAATCTACGAGCCCCTGCTTACCAACCACGAGCGGATCCTCGGCGCCCAGCACCCGAACACCCTGAGCACCCGCGGCAACCTCGCCAACGCCTACCAGGCAGCCGGGCGCACCGGCGACGCGATCCTGATCTACGAGCCCCTGCTGACCGACCGCGACGCGATCCTCGGCGCCCGGCACCCGAACACGCTCAACACCCGGAGCAACCTCGCCAACGCCTATCAGCACGCCGGCCGGGCCCAGGACGCGATCGAGATCCTCGAACCGCTCGTCACCGACCACGAGCGGACGGTCGGTCCCGAGCACCCCGACACGCTCGCCAGCCGCGGCAACCTCGCCAACGCCTACCAGGCCGCCGGCCGCACGCCCGACGCGATCGAGATCCTCGAACCACTCGCCGCCGACCTCGAACGCACGCTCGGCCCAGACCACCCCGACACGCTCGCCAGCCGCGGCAACCTCGCCAACGCCTACCACGCGGCCCATCGCACCCAGGACGCGATCGCGATCTTCGAGCCCCTGCTCGCCGACCGCGAGCGGATCCTCGGCGTCGAGCACCCGGACACGCTCGCCAGCCGCGGCAACCTCGCCGGCGCCTACCAGGCCGCCCAGCGGACGCCCGACGCGATCGGGATCCTCGAGCCACTGGTCCTCGACCGGGAGCGGATCCTCGGCCCCACCCACCCGACGACGCTCGCCAGCCGCGGCTACCTCGCCGGCGCCTACCAGGAGGCGGGGCGGATCGACGACGCGATCGCGGTCCTCGAGCCGCTGATCGCCGACCTCGAGCAGATCCACGGGGCCGAGCACACGACCACGCTCAACAGCCGCAACCTGCTCGCCAACGCCTACCAGGACGCCGGCCGCGTCGACGACGCGATCAGGACCTTCGAGCCGTTGATCGCCGACCTCGAGCGGATCCTCGGCCCCGAGCACCCGAACACGCTCGGCGGGCGCAACAACCTCGCCAGCGCCCTCCAGGATGCCGGCCGCGTCGACGACGCGATCGCGATCCTCGAGCCGCTCGTCGCCGACCTCGAGCGGGTCCTCGGCGCCGACCACCCCGACGCCCTCGGCAGTCGCAACAACCTCGCCAACGCTTACGCGGCAGCCGGGCGCACCGAGGATGCGGAAGGGCTCACGGACGCCTCCAGCGGGTGGGACTCCGGGCCGGTGTAGAGCGGCGGGGGGGCGAGGCGGCGGAGGGGGGCGAGGCCGCGGAGGGGGGCGAGGCGGCGAAGGGGGCGAGGCGGCGAAGGGGGCGAGGCGACGAAGTACAGCATGCGTTGACCCTCCCGCAAACTGGCTGCCTGAGTCAGGCAGTTACCTTTCGAAGCGGACCAACACACTCGAGAACCCGGTGACCTGAGAGCATCACGCACGTCCCGGAGGTTCTGATCTCGGACGGTCGCGATCGTCGAGGGCGCGGGCGACCAGCACCGCGCCGACCCGGGTGCTGAGCGCGATCCGAGCCCGGCGGCCGGCGTCCGCGTCGCCTCCGAGGAGGACCTCGAGGTGTGCGAGGTACCACTCGACCTGCCGGCGATACACCCCCTCGCAGGCGGGCGTCCGCACGCGAGGTTCACGCGGCCGAGCCACTGGCGCTCGCCGGATGGCTCTGCAACGATGACGGAAATTCTTACTTCGGCTTACTGGGGGTGCTGTATGGCGACGTCGGCCAAGGCTGCGTTGGTATCCGTCGGGGCACTGGCGGGCGCGGTGATCACGATCCTGACGACGTTTACGATAGTCGGCTGGACGGCATCGCAGACGGCTCTCGTCACGGCTGAGTCGGTGGCGGTGGTCGGTCTCGCGAGCGCAGTGGTTGCCGACCTGTGGCCGGACACCAAGCGAGAGCCGGTCGCACTCGCGGCGACGTTCACGGCAGCCCTCTCGGCCACGATCGCGTTGGGCAGCGGGTTCGGGTGGTGGAACCTGTCGGCTGCGCAGACGAGTGCGCTGGTCAGCCTCGTCACCACCGTCATCGGGGTCGGCACGGCACTCGGCGCACGCCAGCTGGTCACCGCCGGCGTGACCCCGAAGTAGCGCGCCGGAGTCTCCCTGAAATAGCAGCGGCCCCCGAGGGAGCGCCCTCCCGGCCCAAACGCCGGGAGAGGCTCCGAGCGGGATCGGGTACCCGATCAGACGGTGACGGCGTGGCCGTTCGTCTGCGCGGACGCCTGGGCGTCGCCGGCGGGGTGATACCCCTTGCCCAGCTTCGTGATCTTCGACTCCTTCTGGAGTTGCGGCAGGACCCGGTAGAGGTAGTTCGGGCCGATGCCCATCGCCGCGGCCAACTCTGACGCGGTGATGCCCGGCTGCTTGATGATCTGCTCGACTGCCTGCTGGGCGCGGTTACCGCCACCGGCCGGACGGCCGCGCTTCGCGCGGACGGCAGGATTCGCCGGACGCGAGGCACGCACCGCAGTCTTGCGACCGGTCCTCGTGCGCGAGCGGGACGGCGCCGCCGCCGCGACCGGGGCCGCGGATCGGCTGTCAAACGACGCGGCGAGCTTCGTCAGCTGGTCGGCTTCGACCCGCAGCGGCGCGATCAGCTGCTCCACTTCGGTCAGGCGAGCGCGGATGTCGTCTTGGATGGTCTTGATGTCAGGCACGAAACGTCCTTCGAATAGTTGTCAGTTTGGTGAGGGTAACCATGTTACGCATACGACGTACGCCACTCGCAACAACACGTGCGCCGAACGGTTCGCATGCTTGCACCCCGCACCCTTCCCAGCCTGTGATTCGCCGATTCCGCTGACCACGAAACCGAAATGCACCGTCGGAGGGAGCGCGACCCGCGACTGGCGCGTCGCGCTCGTCGACCTCGACCCGCGACCGCCGCGTCAGGCCCGTCGACCTCGACCCGAGGAACCTATCGCCGTGTGCCGCGGCTGAACATCCGCCGGCTTGCCAGGTCGAGCAGGAACGCCGGCCCGCGGGACGCCCTCACCGCCCAGGCGACCTTGCCGCCCGGCTGGAGGGTCGTTCGGTCGGAGAGGATCGCCCCGACGACCTTCTCAGCCCACTCCTCGGGCGGCTGGTTCTCCCAGCCGGAGGTATCCATGTGACGACCGTAGACGGCCTGCGTCGCATCCATCATGTCGGTGGCGACTCCCGGCGTGATCAGGTGGAGCGTGCTGACGCCGGTCCCCCGCAGCTCGCGGCGCAGCGACTGGGTGAGGGCGACGACACCGGCTTTGGATGCGGCATATGTCGATGCTCCGGGAAGGTGGGCGTACCCGGAGATCGACGCGTTGTTGACGATCTTCCCCCGGCGGCGAAGGATCATCCCGGGCAGCGCGAGGGAGCTGAGGTGGGCGACGGCGACGAGGTTGACCTGGAACATCGCGTACACCTCGGCCAGGTCCTGGTCCTCGAGCAGGCCGCCGGTGATCAGCCCGGCGTTGTTGATCAGGACGTCGATCTCCGCAGACGCCGGCCCAAGCCCGGCCCACGAGCGCTCGATCGAGTCGCGTGAGCTGAGGTCCATGCCGACCGCCCGGATCTCACCCGCCCCGGCCCCCGCGGAGACCCTCGCGACAAGCCTGGCGGCGGCCTCGTCGTCGGGTCGGCGCATCCCCATCAGCAGCAGGGCGACCGGCTCGCGGGCGAGTCGCTCGGAGAGGGCGAGGCCGATTCCGCGGTTGGCACCGGTGACGAGGGCGGTGGCGCCGCTGAGGTCCATCAGTTCTGGGCGATCAGCCGCGCGCTGAGGGCGTCGGCGAGGCCGCGGGCTCCCTGACGCATCACGAGATCGTGATTCCAGGCGAACACCGGGCGGGCGAGCGGGCCGACGACGTTCATCCAGGTCGGGGTCGTGTGGACTCGCCAGTCGTAGATCACGGCGGTTCCCGCGCCGGCATACAGGCGCCAGGTGCCGACACCCTCGAGCTCGCCGGTCGCCGTGGCCTGGATCAGGCGGCCGGGCTCGACGTGGGTGACGCGCATGTCGAAGTGGAGGGTGTACGGGAGGCGACCCCGCCAGGAGAAGCGGTCGACCCGGCCGACGCCATCGTCGTCTCCGTGTGTGAGCGGCTCGACGCTGCGCACGGCAGCCCACCACTTCGGGTAGCCGAGCGAATCGCCGAGCACCCGCCAGACATCGTCGATCGGCGCGTCGAGGCACCAGGTGGAGAGGAATCCGTAGCGGGAGATCATCGTTCGTGCGTCCGTGGGCCCGACCCGGATCGACGCGACGAGCGCGTCGTCGGGGTCCGACCGACGTCAGCTGCCGGGCGGGAGCCGGCAGTCGGCGCAGAGACCCCAGATCAGGACCTGGGCGTGATCGGGCGAGAATCCGGAGGCGGCGGCCGCCCGGAGGGCGTCGGGGTGGGAACCGTGGCCGTCGAGGTCGGCGAGCGTGCCGCAGCCGCGGCAGATCGTGTGGGCGTGGGGCTCGACGTGGGAGTCGAAGACGACGGCTCCGGTCCCGGTGCTGACGCGTCGGACGAGACCGAGGTCCTCGAGCAGGACGAGCGTCGCGTAGACGGTGGGGATCGCGATCCCCGGGAGGGCCGGAAGGACGGCGTCGAGCAGCTGGTCGGCGGTGACGTGCTGCTTGCGGGCATAGAGCTCGCGGTGGATCACCAGGCGCTGCGACGTGACGCGGTGGCCGCCGGCGCGGAGCTTGTCGGCGAGGAGCTGGTCGGCCGGGTGCGTCTGCATCCACCGGATCCTACCTGATTGCCGCTCATTAGTTGTTATTAGGTGCACCTTATTTGAAATTGGATGCTATAACTTTCGTCAATGGGAACCTCGGAGGAGACGGCGGACACGAAGGACAAGGGGCGGCCGGGCGGGTCGAAACCGGGACGGCCGACGGGTTCGAGCTCGCTGCTCGGGCGGCTGCTGAAGCGGCTGACGCGAACCGACGAGGCGGACTTCGTCCTGCAGATCGTCCAGCCGTCGCTGGTCGGCCTGATCGACGGGACGGTCTCGACGCTGGCGCCGATCTTCGCGGCGGCGGTCTCGACGAGCTCGCACACGGCGCTGCTCGTCGGCGTGGCAACCGCCCTGGGCGCGGGCGTGAGCATGGGCATGTCGGAGGCCCTCTCGGACACGGGTGAGCAGACCGGCCGGGGACCGGCCCTGGCCCGCGGGGTGATCACGGGGGGGTCGACGGCGCTCGGCGGGATCTTCCACTCGCTGCCGTTCCTGATCGCCGACGTCAACAAGGCGCTCGTCGTCGCGGGAATCGTCGTCTCGATCGAGCTGTTCGCGATCGCGTGGGTCCGCCACAGGTTCCTCCACGTGAGCATGCGGTCGTCGCTGATCGTGGTCACGCTGGGCGGGGCGATCGTCCTGGCGATCGGAGTCATCGTCGGCAGCTCGTAGAATCGGCGTGCCGTGACCACCGCGCCACAGGTAGCCGCGCTTGCCTTCGAGAACATCGACGACGCCGTCGACGCGCTGCGGGCGCGCGGTCTGCGCCTGTCGATCGCGCGGCGCATGGTCCTCGAGCTGCTCTTCAGGGAGGCGGATCCGGTCTCGGCCGAGCATGTCGGGCAGACCCTGGGGATCGACGTAGCGTCGGTCTACCGGAACCTCGAGATGCTCGAACGGCACGGCCTGGTCCACCACGTGCACCTCGGGCACGGCCCCGGCCTTTACGTCCTCGTCGGGCGGGGCGAGCACGAGTACCTGTATTGCGACCGGTGCGCGACGGTCACCCCCCTGGAGCCCGAGCAGCTCGACCCGATCCGCGACCGGCTGCGGCGGGATTTCGGATACGAGGTCCGCTTCACCCATTTCCCGCTGGTCGGCCTCTGCCGGAGCTGCGCCGACGAGGACCGGTCGGCCGCGGTCGAGTCACACGCACGCCATCCCCACGCACATTGAACGGGGTTGCCGCTGGCCGGTGGACGGCCCGCTCGGGCGGCGTCGGGCGTTGCGCGGGCGTCGCGGCCCGGTCGACCGCCTCGACTGGGATCATCCCGGCGTACGGGCCAGTAGCTCAGTTGGTTAGAGCACCGGGCTCATAACCCGTGGCGCGCAGGTTCGAGTCCTGCCTGGCCCATCCCTCGCCGCCTCGCCGAACTCCTCGCCGGGGCGCAATCCGCGCTCCGGCGGGGAGCTTACGACGTATCGTCGCGTCTGCGCGCTAGGGTAGGCTCAAGCCCTCCGGGATCTCTCGCGGGGTAAATGGGGTATGGACGCCGTCGGCAGCCCAGAAACCGACCAGAACAACGCAGGAGAAGGGAAGGTTCGATGGATGACTCTAAAGGCCGCGCGCTCGGCGCCGGCAAGTTTGCACGAGTGCTGTCGCGATACACGGCCCGTACCGGCCTGATCGGCGCAGCGACGATCGTCGGGGGACTGATGATCGGGAGTGCGCCCGCCAGCGCCTTCACCAGCAGCCCCCTCTGGACCTGCCGCGGCAGCGCGCTGTCAGCGTCGGTCAGCGGCCAGAACCGGGTCGAGCCGGTGGTCGCGAACGGCAACCCGGACACCGGAAACGGTGCCAGCCCGAATTACGCGCAGTGCGTCAACTCCGACGTCGGTGAGAACAACCTCGCGACGCCGGTCGGACTTCCGGCGAACTTCCTGTCGGCCCCGACCGCTGATGCGTCGACGACGATCTCGCCTGAGATCGGCCCGTCGATCCAGCAGACGTTCGTGTCCAAGGGCGGCGTCGAGAACCTCGCCCTGAACCTGGGCGGGCCGACGACGATCCTCGGCGTCGGTGCGGCCAACGCATCGGTGACGGGTACGTGCAAGGGCTCGACTCCGACGCTGACCGGCCAGAGCCAGGCGGTCAACCTGACGCTCGGCGGATCGGTCCTGTCGCTGGATCCGCTGCTCACGGCGGTCTCGCAGCTGCTCGCGCCGTTGCACGAGATCATCAGCATCAAGGTCAACGAGCAGATCCGCACGGCGACCGGCCTGACGGTCAACGCCCTGCACATCACGATCCTCAACTCGACGACCAACGCGCCGGTCGTGGACCTGATCGTCGGCCAGGCGGTCGGCGGCTTCGATCCGAACGTCTGCAACCCGAACGCCCAGTACGTGATTCCGCCGGGCATCGTCGGGTCGGGCGGCACCAACAGCTCCAACAGCGGTGTCGGCCTCACCAACCAGGCGTACAACGGCAACATCGGTAGCTCGAACGGGCCGCAGGCGACCTGCGGACACCTGACGATGTACTTCGTCGCCAACCACACGAAGTCCCTCACGGACACGTATGGGCAGCGGCAGGTGACCCGCGGCCGGATCGTCAGCTGCGGCTCCAAGCCGAAGTCGATCGTCGGAGCCCGGATCGACGTGATCCACATCGTCAACGGCACGCGCCACCTGATCAAGACCGGACTGCGTTCGCGGCCCGGCGGTCTCCTGACGCTGATCCTGCCGTTGAACCTGACGTCGCGGAGCATCGAGTACGACTACCGCGGGAAGCTCAACTCGACGCACGTCACGTCGAAGCAGGTCCTGAGTCTGACGGTCAAGACAAGGGCCGGCAAGAAGATCTAGCACCCTCCGCGCGGTCGCTTCGCGCGTAGCCCGTCTCACCGAGAAAGCCCCGCTCCGGCGGGGCTTTCTTCGTGGGGCGCCGACGATGGCGGGCTTGCGGGGGAGGCCGGCGGGCGCGCGTGTGGTTGGATGGGCGGTCGATGAAGCTCGGCGTCCACATCGGGTACTGGGGCCTCGGCCTGAGCGCGGCCGACCAGCTGGAGATCGTGCTCGAGGCCGAGCGGCTCGGCTTCGACTCGGTCTGGGCGTCAGAGGCTTACGGGTCCGACGCGGCGAGCGTGCTCGGATGGCTGGCCGCGGCGACGACCCGCATCAAGCTGGGCTCGGCGATCTTCCAGATGCCGGGTCGGAGCGCGGCGATGACGGCGATGACGGCGGCGACGATCGACCAGCTGTCGGGCGGTCGAATGCTGCTGGGGATCGGGTCCTCGGGCCCGCAGGTCGCCGAGGGGTGGCACGGCCAGCGATTCGGGGGACAGCTCCAGCGGACGCGGGAGTACGTCGCGGTCGTGCGGATGGCGCTGGCCCGGGAGCGGGTGGAGTTCCACGGGGAGACGCTCGAGCTGCCGCTCGCCGACGGACCCGGCAAGGCGTTGAAGCTGACGATCTCTCCGGTCCAGGCGGAGATCCCGATCTACCTGGCGGCGATCGGCCCGAGGAACACGGCGCTGGCCGGGGAGATCGCCGACGGGTGGATCCCGATGCTGCTCTCGCCGGAGCACCTCGCGGATGCAAGGTCGCTGCTCGCGGAGGGCGCGGCGAGGAGTGGCCGATCGCTCGAGGGATTCGACATCGCTCCGAGCGTCAACCTCCTGATCAGCGACGACGTCGACGCGGCGCGGGACGCCGTCCGCCCGCTGATCGCCCTCTACGTCGGGGGGATGGGCTCGGCGAAGCAGAACTTCTACAACCGGCTGGTCTCCCGATACGGCTTCGCCGACGCGGCCGCCGAGATCCAGGCGCTCTACCTCGACGGGCAGCGGGACGCGGCGGTCGCGGCCGTGCCGGACGCGCTGATCGACGCGGTCTCGCTGTGCGGGTCGGCCGACCACGTCCGCGACCGGCTCGACGTCTACCGGGCGGCTGGGGTCGGGACGCTCGGGGTGGCGCCGCTGGCGTGGACGGCCGCCGAGCGGATCGACCAACTCCGCCAGCTGGCGGCGCTTGCCGGCTGAGCCGCCGGCCCGGCGGCTGCGCGTGCTGCTGGGGGCGTTCGGCGACCCGGGCCACGCGTTCCCGATGATCGGGCTCGGCCGGGCCCTGCGGGCGCGGGGCCACGACGTAACGGTCCAGACGTGGAGCCGGTGGCAGGCCGACGTCGAGCGTGAGGGGATGAGCTTTTCGCCGGCGCCGGAGTACCACGTCTTCCCGACGATGAACCGGCCGCTGAAGCCGTACGAGGCGGTCGTCCGGGCGGCGCGGGAGGCCGGTCCTGTGATCGAAGCGCTCCGTCCGGACGTGATCGTCGCAGACATCCTGACGCTGGCGCCGGCGTTGGCCGGCGAGCTGGCGGGGGTCCGGGTGGCGACGCTGATCCCCCACGTCCACCCGTCGTCTCCCCCTGGCTTCCCGGCGTACTCGGCCGGCGCGCGGCTGCCGCGGACGGCGGCCGGCCGGGCGCTCTGGCGAGCGCTGGAGCGACCGCTGCGGGTCGGGCTCGAGCAGGGTCGCAGGGAGCTCAACGAGACCCGCCGGCGCCTCGGTCTCCCACCGCAGGCCCACCACCACGGGGGGATCAGCCGGCAGCTGTGCCTCGTCGGGACGTTCCCGGCGCTCGAGTACCCGCGGGGGTGGGAGGCGCACGAGCACGTCGTCGGACCGCTCCTGTGGCAGCCGCCGTCCGGTGAGACGGCGGTTCCGGAGGGGCCTGAGCCGCTCGTCGTGGTCGCGCCGTCGACGTCCCAGGACCCCGACCAGAGCCTCCTGCGGGCGGCTCTGAGCGGCCTCGACGGGCTGCCGCTGCGTGTGCTCGGAACATGGAACCGCAGGCCGCCGGGACGGCCGCTGCCGAGCCCGGGAAATGCGCTGGTGCTCGAGTGGCTCTCGTACGCGCAGACGATGCCGGGGGCGGCCGTCGTCGTCTGCCACGGCGGACACGGGACGGTCGCGCGGGCGCTGAGCTGCGGGGCGGCGGTCGTCGCGTGCCCGTCCGCGGGCGACATGAACGAGAACGCGGCGCGGGTCGACTGGGCGGGAGTCGGCGTGCGGGTGCCCCGGCGGTTGGTCGGGCCGCTCAGCGTCAGGCTGGCGGTGCTCCGAGCGCTCGGCGACCCGGCGCTGAGATCGCGGGCCGCGGGCTTCGCCGCCTCAGGTGTGGCCGCAGGGGCCGGGGCGCGGGCGGCGGTGCTGGTCGAGGGTCTCGCCGCCCGCGGGCGGTGAGAAGCTCCGGGGGTGGGACTCGAACCCACAAGGTAGGGTGCCGCCAGGTTAAATTCCCTGCTATTCGACGGTTTCAGTTTCGCTCAGTTCGGCACGGTTCGGGCAAGTGTTACCCAAATCGTTAGCGCTGGCGCGGCTGCTGGCATGGGACCAATGGGTGGGGCTACAAGCGGTCCGCGCGTCCCAGGTCGCCATACGTAGGTTCGCCCAGCTATCCGTGGACCGGCGGCCAGCCCTCCGACAAACCCACGCGCCCACGCCGACGACAGTGGCAATAGCGGCGAATCGACCACATCCTGCCCGACTTCGAGCGGCTCTCCGGGCGGAGGGAGCCGACCCCGAAGCCCGTTTTGCCTGGTCCCGGTCAGACGTAGGGCCATCAGCGACCTCCTCCGGCCAGCGGCCGGCGAGCGCGCCGCATCTGCATGGGGATTACAGGCCAGCTGCCTGCCCGCCGATGCAGTTGCATGGGCCAGCAACGGACGAAACCCAACGAACCGCCGGATCAGCCAGCCGGGTTGGTGCTGGCGGACCCGCCTCTCGGCGACGCTCTCGAATGCCGCAGGGCTGAGCCGATCATTCTCGCGCTCGTCGCCGAGCGGCTTGGCGTCAAGCTCACGCGGGATCCGATGCAGGTTGGCGGCACCGCTCGTGTCGATGTCGATGGAGTGGACGCCGACCGGTCGGTGTTCGTCGAAGTCTTCGCGCACGTCGGGCGGCTCAAGGGTGGCCAGCGGCACAAGGTCAGCAACGACGCCCTCAAACTGATTACGCTGGGCAGGGAGCACCCCAATGCCCGCCTGGTTATCGCGTTTGCCGATGCCGAAGCGGCCGCCTTCACGATCGGGCGGAGTTGGCTCGCAGTGGCGCTGCGATCTGCGGGTATCGAGGTTGTCGTCGCCGACATAGACGACGCCCTGCGGGACGAACTGAGAGGAGCACAGAAGCGCCTCTACCGATGATTGCTCGGCCCACCGTGGATCGCCGGTCGATGCTCAGCTCGCCCGAGGAACCGGTCGTCCGCTCCGCGAGGGCCGACCTCTGTCCAGGCAACTCATACCTGAATCGTTACCCGGGCCGCAAGAATAGTCCGGTTTTACAGGGGAAGTTGAAGCTCCGGGGGTGGGACTCGAACCCACAACCTAACGGTTAACAGCCGTTCGCTCTGCCATTGAGCTACCCCGGACCGTCCACTCGAGCTGCGCTGGACGCGGCCTCCGGGCCGGCCTCCACCTCGGCGTAGACGTCGGAGCATACCGTCCGCGCAGGCTCGAGTGGCGCCCCGGCGGCCGGACAAGTGACCCTCACCGGCCACACGATCGAGGTCGCGGTGAGAGGTCTGGGCGGGTGCGTCGGGGGGGCGGCGCCGGGCCGGGGATGTCGTCGACGTCAGCCGCGGGGTCCTCGGTGTGTGTCGTGTCGAAAAACAAGCTGCCTGACTCAGGCAGCTATCTCCCCGGGGTCTCGACGTCCTCCCTTATGTTTCGAACTCGCCCCACCCTCCTGCACCGGCTCGCCCGGTCGGCGGCGGCCGGGCCTAGTCGCGGCGGTCGGCGGTCTCCTCGAGCGCCCGCACGAGCGCCCGCTCGAGGTCGGCCATGACCGGCCGGCGACGGGCCGCGAGGTCGCTCAACCCGCCGTTTCCGGCGGCGCGGGCGGCGGCGAGTTCGCGATCGATCCGCGAGAGCTCGAGCTGGAGGCGCTCGACGTCGAGCTGGACGACGTGGGCCGGCGCTTGGGTCGCGCGGACGGCCAGCTCGGCGAGCAGGGCGGCGAGCTCGGCGTCGTCGTCGAGCCCCGCCCCGGGGGAGTGGATGTTGCGCCGCAGGTGGAGCGCCGCCCGGCGGTTGACCTCGCCGGTGAAGATCGCCTCGACGTCGAGATCTTCGAGTGCCTGGCGGCCGGCGTCGGGGAGGGCGATGCAGAGCGCGAGGAAGGCCTGCTCGGCCCGCTCGCGAACGTCGAGCGCCCGGGTCAGCGGCGCATCGGCCGGGCGAGGTCCCGATCGGCGACCGTCGGCGCCGGCGAGCAGGCTGGCGATCGTCGGCTGGGGCAACTCGAGGCGACCGGCGACGAGCCGCTCGAGGTCGGCTCGCATCGCACCCGCGGGAACCTCCCCGAGGATCGGCGTCAGCTCGGCGAGCATCCGGTCGCGGCCGTCGGCCGTGCCGATCGTCCCGGCTTCGAGGACGCGCTCGACGCGGAAGCGGACGAACGGGACCGAACGCTCGACCAGGGCGCGGACGGCGTCCGGCCCGCCGGCCTGGAGGAGCTCGGCCGGGTCAGAGCCCTTGGGCAGGCCGACGACCCGCAGCTCGAGGCGCCGCTTGGCGGCGAGTCGCGCGGCTCGGAGCATCGCCTCCTGGCCGGCCTTGTCGGCGTCGAGGGCGAGCGTCACGGTCGGAGCCATCCGCTGGAGGGCGCCGAGCTGCTCGTCGGTCAGGGCCGTGCCCATCAGGCCGACGGCGTTCGCGCGGCCGGCCTGGTGCATCGCGATCACGTCGGTGTAGCCCTCGCAGACGATCACGCTGGCCTGCTTGGCGGCGGCCGTCCGGGCGAGGTGGGCTCCGTAGACGTACTGACCCTTGTGGTAGACGTCGTTGTCTGCCGTGTTGATGTACTTGGCGGTCTGATCGCCGCTCGTCGCCCGCGCGCCGAAGCCCCGCACCCGTCCGCGCTGGTCGGCGAGGGGGAACATGATCCGGGCGCGAAAACGGTCGTAGAAGCCGCGGCCGCGCTCCTGCGAGCGCTGGACGAGGCCGGCGTCGTAGAGCTCCTGCTCGGTGTAGCCGCCCTGGCGCGAGGCGACCAGGACCCGGTCCCAGGCGCTGGGCGCGTAGCCGACGCGGAACTTGCGCAGGGTCGCCTCGTCGAGGCCGCGGTCGAGCAGGTAGGACCGGGCCCGGCGGGCTTCGGTCGACTCCCAGAGGTAGCGCTCGTAGTAGCCGCAGGTCCGCTCGAGCACGGCCAGCAGGCGATCGCTGCGGGCCTGGCGTGCGGCGGCGGCCGGATCCTCGTCCTCGGTCTCCAGGGCGACGTTGTAGCGATCGGCGAGAAACTCGAGCGCCTCGCGGAAGTCGAGGCCGTCGAGCTCACGGACGAAGCTGATCGGGTCGCCGGCGGCGCCGCAGCCGAAGCAGTAGTAGGCCTTCTTGATCGGCGAGACGCTGAACGACGGGGTCCGCTCGTCGTGGAACGGACATAGCCCCGTGAAGCGCTCGACGCCCGCCCGCCGGAGCTCGGTCCGCGAGCCGATCAGGTCGACCATGTCGACGGCGTCGCGGACCCGGTCCTTCGATTCAGCCGTGTAGAGCGCCACCCGCCGAGCCTAGCGCCACCGACGGCCGAGCCCCGGTCCGCGGCGCATCCGCTCAGTCGTCCCCGGCCGACGCGAAGATGACGCCGCCGAAGGCCCGGGGAACGGTCAGCTCCTCGAACGCCGCGATGCAGTACCGGTCGGTCATCCCGGCGATGTAGTCGGTCACCCGCCGGTCGATCGGCGCTTCGGCCGAGAGGCCCCGAGGCAGGGCGTCCGGTCGCCGGCAGTAGTGGTCGAAGAGCGTCCGCACGACGGTGTCGACCTTGCCGTGCTCCTGGCGGGCGGTCGGTCCGAGGTAGACCCGCTCGAACATGAACGCCCGCAGCTCCGACATCGCCTGGGCGGCGGCGTCGCCCTGGACGATCGCGCCGGCCGCCTCGGAGTGCTCGACCAGATCGTGGACGAGGGTGTCGATCCGCTCGGAGCCGGTGCGGCCGAGCTCGCGGATCGGCTCGGCCGGGAGATCTCCGGCGTGGAGGATCCCGGCGCGGACGGCGTCGTCGATGTCGTGGTTGATGTAGGCGAAGCGGTCGGTCAGTCGGACGATCGCCCCCTCGAGCGTCGCGGGCGGATCCGCTCGGCCCGAGTGATGGACGATCCCGTCGCGGACCGGATCGGTCAGGTTGAGTCCGGTGCCGTCGCGCTCGAGCGAGTCGACGACGCGGAGCGAGTGCTCGTAGTGGCGAAACCCGTCGCCGCCGAACCGCTCGCGCAGACACCGGTCGAGGACCTCCTCGCCGATGTGTCCGAACGGCGGGTGTCCGAGGTCGTGGCCGAGCCCGATCGCCTCGACGAGGTCCTCGTTGAGACGCAGCGCGCGGGCGACGGTCCGCGAGATCTGGGTCACCTCGAGCGTGTGCGTCAGACGCGTTCGGTAGTGGTCGCCGAGCGGAGCGACGAAGACCTGCGTCTTGTGCTTCAGGCGGCGGAACGCCTTGCTGTGGACGATCCTGTCGCGATCGCGGGCGAACGGCGTCCGCAGGCCGCAGTCGGGCTCCGGCCGAGCCCGGGCTGCCGGGTAGCTGGATGTGGCCAGCGGCGAGAGCCATTGCGCCTCGAAGGCTCGGCGCCGCGCGGCGTAGGCGGTCGCGACGGGACCCGCCGGCTCGGCTCGCGCGCCCTCGCCCGGCTGCGTTCGTAGCGGGCCGGAACCCGTCATGCCGGCCGAGCGGCCGGGCGGAGCCGCAGGTGGGCGTGGTGCTCGAGCATCTCGCCGATCGCCCGCTCGGCCTGGCGAAGCGACCGCGGATCGGCGCCCGGGACGTCGGCCAGGGGTCGGGAGACGGCGGCTGTCATGAACGCGTGGGTCGACTCGTCGAGCGGAAAGGAAGCCGCCTCGCACGCGCTGCACACGACGCCGCCGGCGGCGGCCGAGAAGCCGACGAGATGCTCTGCCGAGCCGCAGGTGGCGCACGCTGCGAGCTGGGGGACGAGGCCGGCGGCGATCAACAGCTTGACGCGGAAGGCGAGTGCGTTCGCATGGGTCGCCCTGGTCGGATCGGTGTCGAGCAGGGCGAGTTGGTTGCAGAGCAGGTTGTAGACCGCCGGATGCGGCTCGGTCGTCTCGAAGACCCGGCTGACCGCGTCGCAGGCGCGGGCCGCCGAGTCGAGGCCGCCGGCGTCGACGCGCAGGCGGGCGTGTGGATCGACCGTCTCGACCGAGGTCACCGTCAACAGCTCGCTGCGTCCCTCGTAGAGGACGAGACGGACGCGGAAGAACGGCTCGAGCCGTCCGCCGAACCGGCTTCGGGTCCGCCGGACGCCCTTGGCGATCGCCCCGATCCGCCCTCGGTCCGGGGTGTAGAGGTGGAGAATCCGGTCGGCCTCGCCGTAGCGGAGCGAGCGCAGGACGACCGCCTCGGTCTTCACCGAACCGCTCATCGAACCGATCCTTGTCCAGCTATACTTTTGATAGTGATGAAGAGCGTAATGGTGTTCACAATTGATCCGTGCCCCTACTGCCGCATGGTGAAGTCCCTGCTCGCGAAGCGGGGCATCCAGTTCGAGGAGATCGATCTCTCAGACGATCCCGGTGCGCGGTACGAGCTCGTCGAGCAGACCGGACTGATGACCTTCCCCCAGGTGATCATCGACGAGGAGCTCCTCGGCGGGTACGACGAAGTTCGCGCCGCCGACCAATCCGGCCGTCTCCTCGAGCTGGTTGCCGCCTGAAGTAGTCGCAGGACGGCCGGGCTGTAGCGCCCGCGTGCGTCGCGGTCGTGGCCTCGGCTGGCAGCGCTCGCAGACGTAGGTCCCCCGGCCGGCGACGACCAGCTTGCGGACGGGTGTGCCGCAGACCGGACATGCGAGGCCCTCCCGCCGGTGGACGAGGAATTGGTCCTGGAAGCTGCCGCGGACGCCGTCGGGATGGCGGAAGTCGTCGATCGAGGCCCCCTGGGCGTCGATCCCGGCCTCGAGCGACGCGATCACGGCTTCGTGGAGCCCGACGTACTGCTTGGGTGTGAGCGCTCCGGCCGGCCGGAGTGGGTGGATCCCGGCGCGGAAGAGAGCCTCGTCGGCGTAGATGTTCCCGACGCCGGCGACGTTGCGCTGGTCGAGCAGGAACGGCTTGATCGGCCCGCGCCGACCGCGGGCGACCGCCCGCAGGTATGCCGGCGTGAACTCGCCGTCGAGCGGCTCGACGCCGAGCCGGGCGGCGAAGAACCGCTCGAGCGGGGCGAGTCCGACGACGAGTTCGCCGGTCCCGAAGCGGCGGGGGTCGACGAAGACGACGCGGGCCCGGCCGAGTTCGCGGGCCCGGCCGAGTTCGAGCACGACACGGGTGTGAGGCGGGACGACCGGTGGGTCGAGCAGGAGTGTCCCGGTCATCCGCAGGTGCATCAGGAGGTGGACCTGGTCATCGAGCTCCCAGACGATGTACTTCCCGCGCCGCCAGAGCCGGCGGACGGTCCGGCCGGCGGTGGCAGCGGCCAGGACCGCGGGATCGAGCGGGCTCGACCAGCGGGGGTCGAGGATCTCCAGACGGTCGATCGTCGTGCCCTCGACGGCCGGGCGGAGCGCTCGTACGATCGTCTCGACCTCGGGGAGCTCGGGCATGCTCAGTCCCGCGTCATCCGACGACCCGCTCGATGCGCAGCGAGCGGAGCAGCGGGTGGAAGACCTGGGTGTCGACTCGGGTGAACATCGCCGGTGGGGCGAACGCGTCGATCACGACCTCGCTGCGGTTGACGAACATGTGGGTCGAGCGGACCTCACGGCGCAGGCCGTCCACAGTCTCGAGGCCGCGAATCTGGATCGCCTCGTGGTGGGCGACCGCGACGACCGCGCCGCCCTCCCGCCGGAAGGTCGGGTCGGTCCGCGCGACGAGCGCGACTAGCGAGTGGAGGGCGCTGGTCAGGGCAGGCCTGGTGTGCGGGAGCGAGCCGTCTCGTGGGTAGCGCCAGATGCCGATCGTGGCGAGCCCCGACTGGAGGACGACGACCTGTGGCGGGGTTCCGGGGATCACCCGCCAGTCGCGCGGCACGTTGAAGCGCAGGCCGGCCGCCGGATACGCGACATGCATGAAGCCGTCGGGCGTGGCCGGGGTCGACAGGTCGGGCGGCTGGGTGCGGGAGTCGCCGCAACCCGCGACGACGGCGCAGGCGCACGCGAGGAGGAGCATCCGAGAGGCCACCCCGCGATGCTAGGGGGTCCGGCGCGTCCGGGGTCGGGCGGCCGGGCAGGCTACTGGTGGATGCCTGCCTCGTCGCGGAGCTGGGCGTAGATCTGGGTCGTCGCGATGTCCGCGTGCCCGAGCAGCTCCTGGACCGACCTGAGGTCCGACCCGCCGGCCAGCAGCCGGGCGGCGAACGTGTGGCGGAGCGTGTGCGGGCTCATCCGGTCCTCGAGGCCGGCGACCCGCGCGTGTCCCTGGACGATCTTGTAGAGGCCCTGGCGGGTCAGTCCCGACCCCCGGCGGTTGACGAACATGTGGGTCTCGGGGCGGCTGCCGACGATCGCGGGTCGGGCGCGCTCGAGGTAGACCCTGATCGCGCGCACGGCCTCGGCGCCGACCGGGACGGTGCGCTGGCGCGGGCCGTCGCCTCCGGTCCGGAGGACCTTCCTGCGAAGGTCGATGTCGCCGACGCGGAGCCCGATCGCCTCGGACGCCCGCAGCCCGCATTCGCACATCACGGCGAGCAGGGCTCGGTCGCGGAGCGCGCCCGGATCGTCGCCGTCAGGACTGGCGAGGAGCAGGGCGATCTCGTCGGTGGTCAGCACCTGCGGCAGGCGGGGCGCCTTCGGAGGCCCGCGCAGCTCACCGGTCGGGTCGTCTTCGATCACCCCCGTCCGGCGGAGGTGGCGGTAGAAGGACCGCAGGCAGGCGGCCTTGCGCTGGAGCGTGGCCGGCGAGACCGGCGGGTGGGACTCGTCGCCGCCGGCGAGCTCGGCCATGAACAGCTCGAGTTCGGCCGACCCGGCAGCCGCCGCGTCCCGGCCGTGGCGCTCGAGGTGGGCGGCGAACTGGAGGAGGTCCGACCGGTAGGCGTCAAGCGTGTTGCGCGAGAGTCCGCGCTCGGACCCGAGGTACACGAGAAAGTCACCGAGCAGACCGGCGAAGGGCGTGGTGGGGGCGACGACGGTTGCCATGGAACCTTCTTCGTGGGCCGGCGTCCGGTCCCTTCCCCGTCGAACCCGATCGGCCTCCGTCCGGGGAGAGGGGCGACGCTCAGTGCGACGCGGCGGATGCCGACGCGGTCGCGGCGTCGGCGGCGCCGCCCGCGTCGTCGAGCAGTCCGGTGAGCTGGCGTCGCGAGGTGATGCCGAGCTTGCGGTAGACGTTCGACAGGTGCGACTCGACGGTCTTCGGCGTGACGAAGAGGTCCTGCGCGATCTTCCGATTCGTCATCATGCACCCGCCCCCTGAACTTTGGGGCGTCAGATCGGACTGCGGACCGAGTACTCGACGCTCTGCTCGTCCGAGCCGTACCACGCGACTAGCGGTCGGCCGGTGACCGGATCGAACGCCGCGCTCACGCCGTACACACCTGCTCCCCCGCCGGCGACGAGCTCCGGCCCGGTGAGGGGCTGGGTTGGCGGGGCGCTCCCGGCCTCGAGGTCGCCACCCTCCGACCACACCACGATCGACGCCCCGTGCGGGCCGGCAGCCAGACCCTCGAGCGTCGCGTCGCCGCCCGGCGGCGAGAGCTCCGGCGGCAGGACCTCGACTCCGACGACGCGGGCGACGGCCACGTCGAATCCCGCGGCCGTGTGACCCTGCCAGGCGACCAGGCCGGCGCCGTCAGGAGTCGACACGACGTAGATCGGCGCCGGCGTGTACGTCCCCGGGACGTTCCACGAGTCGAGCGTGTGGACGCTTCGGAACCTCCCGCCCTCGCCGGCTATCGCAATCCGGAAGGTCGCCGGCGAGCCGGCGCCGTCAAGCCCGTAGCTCGCACTCGACCAGCCGACGATCGCGCTGTCTCCGGCGCCGAGCACCGGCGCGATCGAGCCCTCGTCGAGCGTCGGGCCGAGCAGCTGCGCCGGGCCGACCCGGCCGGAGACGAAGCGCAACCGCGCGAACACGTGGCGGCTCGACCCGGTCCGCGCGACCCAGGCGACGAGGACGTCGCCGGTCGGCCCGATCGCCAGCCCCGGCGTCACCGACCCCGCGCTCCCGGCCAGCAGGGACGGCTTGGCGAATCGGCCGCCGGCCAGGCGGACGGCGACCGACAGGTGATGCCGGCCGCAGTGACCGCCGCCGGGGGCGCAGCTCTCGAGCAGCGCCGCGACGTCGCCTCGCGCGTCCGCGACCAGTGCCTTGATCGACTGTCCCGGCTGCCCGATCGTCTCGACCCGGCCGAGCGCACCTCCGATCGGACCCTCCGCGACCACCGGGCGCGTGCTCGAACCGATCGGCGACAACGCGGCGAGCACGGAATCCGGCCCCACGGTGACGAGGTGCAGGACGGTTCGGGCGCTCAGGCGGCTCGCCGGGCCGACCGAGTCGCCGACGATCGGCGCCGACAGCGTCCCGAGGTCCTCGCTCGGCTTGGCCGGCGGCAGGGGGATGACCAGGCCGCCGGCCGGGAGGGAGACGACGCCCAGGCCGGTCGGCGTGAAGCCGAGCTGGAGCACACCCGGACCGGATGTCGGCAGCGACCCAGCGGGACGTGTCGACCCGACGACCACGGCCGGCGTCGACCAGACCGCCGGACCGTCCGCGAGGGCGACGTCGCAGACCGAGACCGCCGCCGAGACGGCGCTCACGACGACGGCCGCGAGTGCCGTGAGTCCGGCCGGCCGCCCACGCTTCCATGCCGGGAGCCGGGCGGGGCGGGGTTCGGCCATCGAGATCTGCTCCTTGAAGACGTGTCGCGTTGACGGGCGGACCTCACACGCACGCGCTGCCCCGCACATACTCCAACGCCCCGCGCGGCCCGATGTTGTGCGGTTGCCCCTGACCGGCCTGCCTACCTACCTCGCCGGCACGGCGCGCGCGGTCGCCGCGAGGACGTCACCGGCCGCGAGGGCGACGGCGAAGAAGATCGGGTCGTCCTCGAGCCTGCGGCCCATCGTGCTCACCGGTAGACCGCTGCCGGCGTAGCCGTCGAGATCGGCCCGTCCGCGCCGCCACTGGTGGCGGCCTCCCCAGTCGGGCGCCTCGGCATCCGGCGGGAGCGCGACGCCGACCCGCCCGAGCATCAACTCGAGCACCGTCCGGCTGTGGTGGGAGATCCCCTGATGGCGCGGACGCCGGTCGCCGCCGGACATCCGCGGGACGATCAGCGTCTCCAGTCCGAGGGCCAGCGCCGCGTGGGCCGAGTCGAGCGCCGCCATCCCCCCGTGGCCGAGGGCCGACGCCGATCCGATGATCCCCGGCCCCGGACCGCAGACGACCCCGTCGAGGCCGCGCTCGCCGAGCAGGTGGTCGATCGCACCGATCGTCGTCACCGCGTCCCCGTCCGGGCCTCCGTAGCACGGCCCGGCCGTGACGTGGGATGCCAGGAGACGCCGCTCGCGGAGACCCCGGGCGACCGCCGAATGACTCCCCGGGAGTGCCCCGCCGGCCGTCTGCACGTAGCCCAGGCGGATCCCCGGACGCGCCTGCGCCGCGGCCCACGCGAGCGGCGCGAGTTGGCCGTGGAGCGCGATCACCGCGACCGGGCCCGCCGGCCCTCGCCCGGGGCGGGGCGACCCGCCGGCCTCGGCCTCGATCGCGATCGTCGCATGCTGGATGCTCGTGTAGTTGAGCTTCATCACCGCCGCCCCCGGCCGACCTGGTCGATCCAGGCCGCGGGTCAGGTTGACGTGGACGATGTCGAAGCCCCCCGACCCGAGGCCGAGCTCCCGCGCCTCGACATTGACGATCACGACGTCCCCCGGCTCGCACCGGCCGACCAGCCCGACATCGGCAACCCCCGGATGGCGGCCGTCGGCCAACTCGACGACGACATCCTGCTCGGGACCGTCGCCGGCCGCGACGACAACGCCTCGGCGGAGCCTCAACACCCGGTCACCCGTCGAGGCCGTTCCGTCCGCGGCATCAGACGAACTCGGCTGCCCGCCGGACAAGCGCGAGGCCGACGTCCAGCATGCCCTCAAGGGCGGCCAGGCTGACCCGTTCGTCGGGCTGGTGGTTGCGCTCGGTTCCGTTGGCCAGGTTGACGCAGCTCAGGCCCTTGACGATCAGCGCGTTCGCGTCGGACCCGCCGCCTGTGACGATCGACTCGGGCTCGTAGCCGCACTCCCGCAGGGCGGCCTCGGCCAGGCGGACCTCGGCCGCCGTGCGGCGGGTTCGGTAGCCGTCGAACAGGCGGGCGACCGAGACATCGAGGTCGCATTCGCAGTCCGGCGCGTTGGCCGCGTCGCCCAGACGGTCGACCATCGCCGTGACTGCCTGCTCGGCCTTCACGGGATCCAGGCTCCGCGCCTCGCCGACGATCCGGCACCGGTCCGGGACGACGTTGGCCGCCGTCCCGCCCTCGAAGACGCCGACGTTCGCCGTCGTCTCGTCGTCGAGCCGGCCGAGACGCATCGACGCGACCGCCCGGGCGCCCGCGAGCACCGCGCTGCGGCCGTCCTCCGGCCGGATCCCCGCGTGAGCCGCGACGCCCGACAGGTCGGCGACCAGCCGGTAGTAGGTCGGCGATGCGACGACGATCTCCCCGATCGGCGACGCGTGGTCGAACGTGTACCCGATCCGGCTCCGCAGTCCTCCCCGGTCGAGCGCCTTCGCTCCGGCGAGGGCGTCCTCCTCGACGACCGTGAAGACCAGCTCCAGCCCGACCTCCGCCGGCTCGGCCGCAAATCGCCGCGCCAGACCGAGGGCGACCGCGACGGCGGCCTTGTTGTCGGCGCCGAGGATCCCATCGCCCGCGTTCACCCAACCCCCGTCGACCACGACCGGCTCGATCGGACCCGACGGGGGAACCGTGTCAAGGTGAGTGCAGATCACCAGCCACCCGTCCCCCGTCCCGGGAACCCGTGCGACGAGGTTGCCGCAGTCGCCGCCCACCGCTCTGGCTGCCCCGTCCTCCTCGACCGACAGGCCCAGCCCGACCAGCTCGCCGCGAACCACGTCGGCGCAGGCCCGCTCGCCGCGGGACGGGCTGAGCACCGCGCACAGCCGGGCGAAGTCCTCGTGGAGGACGCTTCGCTCCAGCTCGCCGGCGCGGGTCATCCGCCGGCCACGCTCAGCCGGTGGTCTGCGCCCGGGTCGCCCGCGCCTGGGTGAGCGCGGCCGACACGAACTCCCGGAAGAGCGGTGCCGGGCGCTCCGGACGCGACTTGAACTCCGGGTGGTACTGGGACGCGACGAAGAACGGGTGGCTCTCGAGCTCGATGACCTCGACCAGCCGCTCGTCCGGCGACGTCCCCGACACGACCAGTCCGGCCGACTCCAGGCGCTTGCGCAGGAGGTTGTTCACCTCGTACCGGTGCCGGTGGCGCTCGTAGATGACTGCCTCACCGTAGAGCTCCCGAGCCCGCGAGTCGACGTGCAGCTTGACCGGATCGGCTCCGAGGCGCATCGTCCCGCCGAGGTCGGCGACCTCCTTCTGCTCGGGCAGCAGGTCGATCACCGGAAACGGCGTCTCGAGGTCGAACTCGGTCGAGTTGGCCCCCTCCATCCCAGCGACGTTCCGCGCGAACTCGCAGACCGCGATCTGCATCCCGAGGCAGATCCCCAGAAACGGGATGCCCCGCTCTCGGGCGATCCGCGCCGCGTTGATCTTGCCCTCGATCCCCCGGCCGCCGAAGCCTCCGGGGATCAGGATCCCATCCGCGCCGGCCAACCGCTCCTCGGCCGCGGCCTGACGCTCCCACGAGTCGTCGGACAGCGTCTCCGCGTCGACCCAGTCGATCTCGACTCGGATCCCGTGGAGGAAGGCCGCGTGGCGCAGCGACTCGGACACCGACAGGTACGCGTCCTCGAGAGCGACGTACTTCCCGACCAGCGCGATCCGCACCGTGTCGGTCGCCGCGTCCGCCCGCCGCGTCAGCTCCTCCCAGCCGGTCAGGTCCGGCGGCGGGGCCGTCCAGCCGAAGTGTTCGAGGATGAACTCGTCGACCCCCTCGTCGCGGAAGCCGAGCGGGACCTTGTAGGTGTTGTCGACATCGCGCGCCGACACGACCGCCTCGATCGGCAGGCTCGCGAACAGGGCGATCTTCTTGCGGATGTCCCGCGAGAGCGGCGATTCCGACCGGGCCATGATCATGTCCGGAGCGATCCCGATCCGCCGCAGCTCGTTGACCGAGTGCTGGGTGGGCTTGGTCTTCAACTCGCCGGCGTGACCGATGTACGGGACGAGCGTCAGGTGGATGAACATGCACCGCCGCCGGCCGACGTCGACCGGGAACTGGCGGATCGCCTCGAGGAACGGGAGCGACTCGATGTCCCCGACCGTCCCGCCGATCTCCGTGATCACGACGTCGACATCGCTGGCCTCGGCGATCAGCGTGATCCGCTGCTTGATCTCGTCGGTGATGTGCGGAACGACCTGAACCGTCGCCCCGAGGTAGTCGCCCCGCCGCTCCCGGCGGATCACCGAGTTGTAGACGCCGCCGGCCGTCACGTTCGACGCCCGCGTCGTGTTCGAGTCGGTGAAGCGCTCGTAGTGGCCGAGGTCGAGGTCGGTCTCCGCCCCGTCCTCGGTCACGAAGACCTCGCCGTGCTGGTACGGGGACATCGTCCCCGGATCGACGTTGATGTACGGGTCGAACTTCTGGAGGCCGACCGTCAGGCCCCTCGCGACGAGCAGCCGTCCGATCGAGGCTGCGGCGATCCCCTTCCCGAGTGACGAGACGACGCCACCCGTGACGAAGATGAAACGCGACCCGTCCCGCCGGTCGAACGACCCCTGCCGCAGTGAGCTCACGCGGTCCTTCCCGTAGCGCGGTTCGCCGGCACCGCCGTGGCCGTCATCCGAGTGTGTCATCCGTTTGGTCTCCCGAGTGAGTCTATTTCACGAAGTCCCGGCGTCCGCGCGATCAGCTCGGAGATCGAGCGGAACTCGCCGTACGCCGTCATTCCCGCCAGCGCCGCCACGGCGATCGCCAGGCCGAGGTTCGACAGGCTGAGCACCAGCCAGGCGCCCGCGACCGCCCCGACCAGGTTGGATCCGGTGTCGCCGAGCAGGCCGAGCTCACGCACGTCGTAGTAGGCGACGACGACCACCGGTCCGGCGAACACGCCGACCGCCCACAGCGGGCCGAGCCGGCCGCTCCCCAGCGTCAGCAGGACGCCGAGCACGACGAACACCTTCGCCGCCCGTCCCGGCCGCAGGTCCAGCAGGTTGAAGGCGTTCGTCGCCAAAACGAGAACCGCCGCGCCGAGCACGAAGCGGGTCGTCCCGACCCCCGGCTGGGCCATCACGTAGAGCGCCAGACCCGTCGAACCCGCCGCCTTCAGCGCTCCGGTGCTGAACTCGCCGCCGAGCACCGCCGCCCCGTGCCCCCGCCAGCCCCGCGCCCGGTCGGCGAGGACATCGTCGGCCAGCCCGAGCAGCGCCACGCCGAGCACGTAGACGGCGACCCACCCGAACTCCGGCCGCAGGACCGTCGTCCCGGCGAGCTGCTGGGCGACCGCCAGCGGGGCGAGCGCGACGACCGCCGCGGCGACGATCACGAGGCCCAGCGGGCACGCCAGCACCCGGCCGCGGTAGTTCTCCCGCGCCAGTGGCCCGGCCCCCAGGGTCCGTACAGCCGCCGGAGCGATCAGGAACGCGGCGAACATCGCGGTCACGAATGGCAGGGCCTCCACCCGAGCCACCGTACCGCCGCCGCCGGACGCGGCCTCAGCCCGGCGACCGGACGCGGCCACAACCGGACGCGGTCCCCGGGCCGGCGAACACGGCGGGTCACCGGCGGACGCGGCCGGGTCACCGGCGGGTGCGGACCGGGCGGGGCTCGTCGCGGAGCTGGAGGTAGAAGAGGGTCGCGCCGACCGCGACGAACGGCAGGGCGAACGCCTGGTAAACGATGTCGCCGACGACCACGACGGCCTCCGCGTCGACCGCGCGGCCGGCCAGCTCGAAGACGATGTTGACGACCGACGACGGAATCGCGACCGCGATGTTGAAGACCAGGCCGGTCGCCAGCGCCCGCCACCAGTTGCCGCGGACCAGCTCGCTGCTCCGGGCGAGGGCCGCGAACCCCCGGGCGCCGTCGACGACGACCGCCTGGGCGACGAAGTACCAGCTCACGGCGACGAACACGCCGGGCACGACGAAGGCGAAGAACCCCGCCAGGACGGCCGCCAGGTAGAGGACCAGGACGAGCAGGATCGGCGCGAACAGGTCGAGGCCCCGCTGGACCGCCCCCGACGTCGACGGCTCGCCGCCGGCGCGGATGTCGATCACCGCCTGGGCGAGCATCGCCGTGATCAGCGGCGTCGTCACGAAGGCCGACGCCGCCAGCGTGATCGCCCCGACGCCGCTCGCCGCCTGCGACCTGTAGCGGGACGTCAGCTCACCGAGGCCGACGCCGAGGATCAGGTCGACGACCGCGACGACGCCGCCGGCGATCGACACGAACATCCACAGATGGGCCCGGAACAAGGCCGCTGATTGGTTGAACAGGCCCCCGATTCCCCGGCCGGGGGCCGACGGCAGGCCTGTGCCGCGCGTGCTCACGGACTGGCGACCCCAGGAGCCGGCGGCAGCAGCCCGGACGTGGCTGTCGCCTTGCGCCCGAAGTTGCCGTGCCCCCCGGCCAGGACCTCGGCGAGCGCGACCCGGCCGGCGATGTCGTCGAGATCGTCGACGCTCGACAGGTTCTGCTGCTCGTACCACGGGATCTCAGACGGGCTGGTCGTGCTCGTCTCGGCACCGACGACCGGCACGCCCGACCCGGCGAAGCCCGCGGCGAGACCGTCCTCGAACGCCGTCTGGACGGCGGCCGCCGGCCCGGTCGGGTTGCCCGCCTGGCGGACGATGACGATCCCCCCGAGACCGCCCTTCGGTTGGAGCGTCCCGTTGTAGGTCGACAGCAGCGGGCTCGCGACCTTCCCGAGCAGCCTGCCGCCGGTCACCAGCTGGACGCCGACCCGCACGCCGAACGGCCGGATCAGAGCCGGGTCCGATGCGATCGCCGCGTACCGCCCGCCGCCGGCGGCAGCCGCGACCGCCGGCAGGCTCGGCGGGTCGCGGACGACGGCCACCAGGGCGACCTGGCCGCCGGTCGACTCGAGCGCGCTGCGAACCAGGGCGTTGAGCTGATCCGACGGCGACCCGAGGAAGATCAGTCCGATCCGCCGGCCGGCCAGCTTCCCGCCGACGAGCTGTGCGTAAGCGGCGTTCTCGAACTGGTCGCGCAGCGCCAGCTGCGAGTTGAGCGCAGTCGCCCTGTTGCGGGCGCCGTCGAGGTTCGACCGGAGCGTGTTGACGACCTGCTTCTCCGCGTTCGACACGAGGTTCGCGTCACCGATCGCCACGCCCAGCAGCAGACCGACCGCGAGCGCGATCAGGACGGCTGCGAGCGAGAGGGCGTGGTAGCGGAAGTCGAACAAGACGGGGCGGTTCTCACTGGCCGATGCCCAGGAGCTCCTGGATCTTCAGCCAGAGCAACTCTGCCACGTCGTGGAGACCCGGCGTCGCGAGGACGATCGCCAGGAGAGTGAGCACGCCGGCCGTCAGCACGACCAGCAGCGGCGCGACGCCCGGCTGCGGCCGGTAGAGCCGGCTGACTCCCTTCGCGTCGACGAGGATCTCGCCGATCCGCAGACGGGTCAGGAACGTCGACGACGCGCCTTGGCGGTTCTTGTCGAGGAACTCGACGAGGTTCGCCTGCGAGCCGACCGAGACGATCAGCGACGCGCCCTTCTCCGCGGCCAGCAGCATCGCGACGTCCTGACTCGTCCCGGGCGCCGGCACCTCGCTGTAGGTCAGACCGAGCTCGTCCAGGCGCTCGCGTCCCGGCGCCCGCCCGTCGGAATACGCGTGGAGGATCAGCTCGGCCCCGCACCGGAGCGTCGACTCGGCCGCCGAGTCCATGTCGCCGACGATCATGTCGACCTTGAAGCCGGCCTCCCGGATCGCGTCGGCCCCGCCGTCGACGCCGAGCAGGACCGGTCGCTGATCGCGGATGTACGGTCGCAGGGCCCGCAGGTCGCGGGCGTGATCGACGCCCCGGACGACGATCAGCACCGGCCGATCCCGGAACTCCGTCCGGAACAGCGGCAGCTCGAGCGCCCCGGCGAGGAGCTCCCGCTCCTCGAGCATGTGCTCGATCGTGTTCTGCGCGAACCGCTCCAGCGCCTCGCCGATCTCCCGCCGCCGCTGGTCGGTCTGCTCGCGGACGCGGTCTGGCTCGAGCACCCTCCCCCGGGCGATCACCTCCTCGCCGCGGAGCACCTCGCCGCCCCTCACGACGATCCGCTCGCCGTTGCGCAGGAGGTCGAACAGGCTGTCGTCCTCCATGTCGACGAGGTGGATCCCTCCGTCGACGACGAGCTGGGGCCCCATGTTGGGGTATGCCCCGCTGGTCGACGGCCGGCAGTTGAGGACCGCTTTGACGCCGACCGCGACGAGATCCTCGGCCGACACGCGGTCGAGGTTCTCGTGGTCGATGACCGCGATATCCCCGCCCCTGAGATGCCTCGTCAGGAGCTTCGTCCGCCGTCCGAGCCGGGCCGGGCCGGTCAGCGTCCGCACCTTTGGCCGGCCGCGCAGCGACCCGGCGCCTCCTTCTTGCCATGACACGACGCCGAGACTATCGGGGGCTCCCCGGACCCCCGCCGGACGCGGCCCTACCCGGACCCCGCCGCGCGCGGCCCTACCCCGGGCGGCGGCGCGCGGCCCGCTTACCGCCCTTGCCGGGCGGCCGCTTGCGCCCGGCGGCGGCGATCACCGCGGCGTGGTCGCGCCGGGCGAGCTCCGACGCCCCCTGGAGGTCGGCCTCGATCTCCAGGGCCTCACCGCTGACGCTCAACGCCATCTCCCCGAGGCCGCGCAGTGCGAGGCGGTCGAGCCTGCGGACCCGCGACAGCGCGACATAGCCCATGCCCGGCGTGAACGCCCGTCGCAGGTCGACGTCCGCCGCGTCGAGCGTCATCCCCTGACTCTTGTGGACGGTGATCGCCCACGCCAGCCGCAGCGGCACCTGCGTCAACTGCGCCCGCCGGCTCTCGCCGTCGACGAGCTCCCACGTGTCCCGCCGAACCGTGATCACCCTGCCGCCCTGGGCGAGCCTCACCAACGGGAGGAGCGACACCTTCTCGAAGCCCGTCACCTCCCCCAGGCTGCCGTTCGCGTACCTGCGGTCCTGGGCGTTCTTGATGAACATCACCAGCGCCCCGACCTTCAGCCGGAGGACCTCCGGCGCCAGGCACGACCGCTTCAGGGTCTCGACATGGTGCTTGGACCCCGACGACGTCATCTCGTACCTCGTCCCCCCACCCGTCAGCCGGCCGAGCTCCCGCTCGTTCTCCGCATCGACATCGACGTTCACCGTGTGCAGCCGGGTCGCCGTCACTCCCGCCGCCAGGTCGGCGCCGATCCGGCTCGTCAGCCGGGTCAGCTGATCGCTCTCGAGGCCTCCCCGCCGCAGGCCGTTGAGGATCTCCGTGAACCCCGGGTCGTCGCGCTGGCGGTGCTGCTCGTCCAGATAGAGGACCGCGAGCTCGGACTCCGACCACGCTCGCGACCCCGTAACGAAGCCGCCGCTGCGCCCGTCGCCCCGGTTGACCGGCGGCAGCTGGAAGAAGTCCCCGCAGAGGATCACCTGGATCCCGCCGAACGGCCCCGCGTCCCCGCGAACCTCGCGGCAGACCGCGTCGACCATGTCCAGGCGAAAGTCGTGGAGCATCGAGATCTCGTCGATCACGAGGATGTCCGTCGCCTCGATGTTCGCCCTCCGCTGCCGGCTCAACTTCCCCACATGCCCGCGCTGGAGGCTCTCGGCCACGCCAATCCCGCTCCACGAGTGAATCGTCGTCCCGCCCAGATGGGTCGCCGCCAGACCCGTGGTCGCCGTCACCGCGACCTTCCTGCCCGATCGTCGCGCCCCGCGGATGAACTGCTCGAGCAGGTACGTCTTGCCCGACCCGGCAGCCCCCGTCAGCAGGGCCGACCGGCCCGACTCCATGATCGCCAGCGCCTCGCGCTGCTTCATCGGCCGGGTCCGCCCCGACTCAGCGAATCCACCGCCGCCGCCCGCCCATGCAGCCGCACCGCGCCCGCCGCCCGCCTACGCAGCCCGCAGCAGCTCCTTGGCGTGCCGCCGGGCGGCCGTGTCCCCGTCGTCGGCCCCGAGCATCCGCACGAGCTCCGAGACGACCGCCGCCCCGTCGAGCCGGGTCACCGTCGTGCGCGCGGTCTGCGCGGTCGTGTCCTTGACGATCGTGAAGTGCCGGGCCGCGAACGACGCGACCTGCGGCAGGTGGGTGATGCAGAGGATCTGGCGTCCGGCCGCCAGGCTCCGCAGCTGCTCGCCGACCGCCCGGGCCGTCTGCCCGCCGATCCCGGCGTCGACCTCGTCGAAGACCAGCGTCGCGTCGCTCCCGTCGTTCGCCGCCCCCAGCAGCGCCAGCATCACCCGGGAGAGCTCGCCGCCCGACGCGCTTTCGCGCAGGGGCGCCGCCGGCACGCCGGGGTTCGGGGCGATCTCGAAGACCACGCTGTCGGCCCCGCCCGGCCCCGGCTCGGCGTCGCCGAGCACGACCGCGAAGCTCGCGTCGGCCATCGCCAGTCCGGTCAGCCGCTCGCAGACCGACGCGGCGAGCGCGGGCGCCGCAGCCGCTCGAGCACCACGCAGCTCGCTGCACGCCGCCGCGTGCGCCGACCCGAGACCGGCCATCAGCTCCTGCGCGGCGACGATCGCCACCTCCGCTCCCAGCAGCTCGTCCCGGCGGGCCGCGCACCGGGCCGCGTGCTCCAACACCAGGCCGAGCGTGCCGCCGTGCTTGCGCTCGAGGCGGGCGATCGCCGCCAGCCGCTCCTCGACCGCGTCGAGCCGGCCGGGCTCCGCGCCGGTCTCGAGCCGCTCGGCGTAGGACCGCAGCTCCGAGACGACGTCCTGCGCCTCGAGCGACAGCCCGACGACCCGGTCGACCAGCGGGTCGAGCCCCGGGTCGACCCCGGCGAGCGCCTCCAGCCCGGCCGCCGCCTGCGCCAGACCGGCGCCGGCGCCGCCCTCGTCGGCGATCAGGCCGCACGCCCCGAGCGCCGCTCCGAGCAGCCCGTCGATGTGTCGCAGCCGCTCGCGCTCGGCGCCCAGCTCGTCGCGCTCGTCGGCCCGCAGCTCGAGCTGCTCGATCTCCGCGAGCTCGAACTCCAGCAGGTCGAGCTCGCGCTCCCGCGCACCGGCCAGCTCCCGCAGGCGCTCGTGCTCGGCCCGCGCGTCCCGCAGGCGCCTCCACGCCTGCGCGCATTCGGACCGCAGCCCGGCCTGGCCGGGCCCGCAGAAGCCGTCGAGGATCTCGAGCTGGGCAGCCGCCAGCATCAGCCGGCGATGCTCGTGCTGGCCGTAGAACGACAGCACCCCGCCGGCGAGCTCGCGCAGCTCGCCGACCGGGATCGACCGGCCGTTGAGGTAGGCGCGCGTCCGACCGTCGGCACCGACCCGGCGGCCGAGGATCAGCTCCTCCGCGTCGTCGGGCAGACGTTCGGAGAGGCCGGGCGCGAGCTGGTCGGCGTCGAGCTCGAAGATCCCCTCGACGTACGCCTCCGAGGCCCCCGGCCGGACGATCCCCGCCTTGGCCCGGCCGCCGAGCAGGAGGTCGAGGGCGTGCGCGAGAACGGTCTTGCCGGCGCCGGTCTCCCCGGTCAGGACGTTCAGCCCGCCGGTCAGCTCGATCCTGGCCTCTTCGATCAGGAGCAGGCTCTGGACACGAAGCTCGAGCAGCATCGGTCTGGACTTCAGCAGACGGTGGGGACGGATCCCCCGGTCAGGCGGAGTCCGGCGGCGCGAGGCTCGCGAGTCCGCGGACGAGCACCTCGAGCCCGAACTCGAACCGCTCGTCCCCGCCCGACCCGGCCGTCAGCGGTCCGGCCAGCGACGCGACGTGGGGGAAGCGGTCGAGCGGAAGGGCAGCGAAGTACGTCCGGATGTCGTCGGTGTACCGGCTCATGTCCTCCTCGGCGAGCCCGAGGTTCGCGTAGAGACTCTCCTCGTAGGCGGTCGCCACGGCAAACAGCGGGAGCAGGTCGCACGCGTAGGCGATCGCCTGGTCCGGCAGCCTGCCGGCACGCATCACTCCGATCAGGGCCTCGCTCCCCCGGAGCGCGTTCGGGCCGAGCGGGATCCGGGCGAGACAGGCTCGGGCGATGTCCTTGTGGGCGCCGAGCACCGCCCGCATCGACCGGACGACCTCCTTGACCTGCTCCTCCCAGCGGTTCGCGTCCGGCTCGCCGGGGAGCTCGAGGTCGCCGATCACCCGGTCGATCACCAGCTCGAGGAGCTCCTCCTTGCTCGCGACGAGCCGATACAGCGTCGCTCCACCGGTCTCGAGCTCCTCGCCGACCCGGCGCATCGACATCGCGTCGAGTCCCTCCTCGTCGAGCACGCGGACCGCCGCGTCGACAATCGCCTTCTGGCTCAGCGTCCTCCGGCGCGGGGTTCGCTTCGGACGGTCGGGATCGGGGTCGGTCGGATGCAGACGGGGCGCCCGGGGCATCGAGGCGGACCCGGGGGGACGGTGTCCGAGAAATTCGGCGAACGCGTCGTCGTCCATCGCGTGGCAGAGTAGTTGACTCGAACGGTGTTCGACTGGAACAGTGTTCGGAAGCGAACGGTGTTCGGAAGCGAACGGTGTTCGCAAACGAACGGTGTTCGCAAACGAACGGTGTTCGTGAGCTCGGAAGACAGTTCGACATCCACTCGCGGCCACGTCCGCCGCCACCCCCTGCGCCAAGTCGTCCGTCCCCCCCGTCCGCGCCCCTACGCCACCCGTCCGCCGCCCCGCCGCCCCGCCGCCCCGCCGCCGCCGAACCCGTCCAAGGAGCATCCGGCCAAAATGCCCGTCGCCCACCCCCGCCGCTGGCTGATCCTCTTCGTGATCCTCGCCGCCGAATGCATGGACCTGCTCGACGGGACGATCGTGAACGTCGCGGCCCCGACGATCCACCACGACCTGAGGACGTCGTCGACCGCTCTCCAGTGGATCATCGGTGGCTATCCGCTGGCGATCGCGGTGGGCCTGATCACGGGCGGGCGCCTCGGCGACCTGTTCGGGCGGCGACGGCTCTTCGTGATCGGGGCGGCCGGGTTCACGCTCGCGTCGGTCCTCTGCGGGCTGGCTCCGTCGACCGGCGCCCTGATCGGCGCGCGACTCCTCCAGGGGGTGGCCGGCGCGCTGATGCTCCCGCAGGGGCTGGGGATCATCCGCGAGGTCTTTCCGGGGGACGAGCTGCCGAAGGCGTTCGGTGTGTTCGGGCCGGTGATGGGCTCGGCCGCGCTGCTCGGGCCGATCGTCGGCGGCGGGCTGATCGGCCTCGACCTGTTCGGCAGCGGGTGGCGGATGGTCTTCTTCATCAACCTCCCGCTCGGCATCGCCGCGGTGATCGGCGCCGTCCGCCTGGTCCCTGAGTCGCGGTCGGACAAGGCTGCCAAGCTCGACATCGGCGGGGTCGGCCTCGTCAGCGCCGCGGCGGTCCTCCTCGTCTACCCACTGATCCAGGGCCGGGAGCTCGGCTGGCCGGTCTGGACGTACGTGTCGATGGCCGCGAGCGTCGCCGCGTTCGGGCTGTTCTGGCTCCACCTCGCGCGTCGGGTGCGGACCGGCGGCGATCCGCTCGTCATACCGAGCGTGTTCACGCACCGGGGCTACTCGGGCGGCCTGCTGGTGCTGACGCTGTTCTTCGTCGGGATGATCGGGAGCAGCCTCGCGCTGACCCTCTTCCTCCAGATCGGCCAGGGGTACTCGGCGATCCACGCGGGTCTGACCTTCATCCCGCTGTCGCTTGGCGTCGCGGTCGCAGCGCCGCTGAGCGGTGGCCTGCTGATGCCGCGAGTCGGCGGCCGGCTCCCGATCCAGGCGGGCGGCGTCGTCTCGCTCGCGGGCTACGGCGCGGTGATCGCGGCGGTCCACGGGGCGGGTCACGTCAGCTCGTGGGACGTCCTCCCGGGCCTGCTGGTCATCGGGCTCGGCATGGGGCTGTTCATCGCGCCGCTGTTCGACACGATCCTCGCGGCGGTCACCGACGCGGAGACCGGGTCGGCGTCGGGTGTCCTCAACGCCCTCCAGCAGCTGGCCGGGGCGATCGGGGTGGCGGTGCTCGGGACGGTCTTCTTCACCGCCGTGTCGCACGGAGGCTTCGGGTCGGGGCTGGAGCGGACGCTCTGGTGGCAGCTCGGCCTGACGACGGCGATGCTCGCGGCGTCGACGCTGCTGCCGAAATGGGCCCGCGACCCGGCGGATGCGCTCGCGGGCGCGGCCGGGACCGACGCACAGGTCGCGGGCGAGTCCACGAGGGTGCCCGAGCTCGCCGCGTGAGCGTCGGACGTCGTCGAGCGGCGCGAGGAGCGGCGCGTCACCGCGAGAGGCGGCCGAACTTCTCGCGCAGGCGGCGGTAGAAGCTCGACCCGTGCATCTGGGCGAGCGTCCCGGTGTTCTGGACGAAGCGGGCGTCGAGCTCGGCGCCGGGGGCGATCTCGCCGGCGGGCCGGCCGTCGATCGAGAAGTCGAGGGCCTGCCGCGAGCGGTTGTGGAGCGTCAGGACGTCGGCCGGGGCGATCACGAGGGCGCGGGCGCTGAGCGAGTGTGGGGCGATGAACGAGACGACCATCCCCTCGACGCCCCAGGCCATCACCGGACCGCCGTTGGCCAGGTTGTAGCCGGTCGACCCGGCGGGCGTGGCGACGACGAGCCCGTCGGCGCGGACGCTGCCGACCTCCTCGCCGCTGATCGCGTACGACAGCTCGGCGACCCGGTCGCCGACCTTGCGCTGGATGGAGATGTCGTTGATCGCGATCTCGCGGGTCGAGGGGCCGATGCAGATGGCCGGGAGTGGAAGGAGATCGAATTCGCGATGCAGGGCGAGTCCGAACGACTCGGGCAGGTCCTCGGGCTCGACGGTCGCGAGAAAGCCGACCTCGCCGAAGTTGACGGCGAACACGGGGACGCCGGTCATGGCGTAGGTCCGCAGGCCGCGGAGGATCGTCCCGTCGCCGCCGAGCGTCACGCAGAGCTCGACGTCGTCGAGCACGTCGGCGTCGGCGAGGATCGCCGGGTGGGCGTCGGGGTGCTTGAGGGTCTCGTCGGCGTCGAGGCGGAGCATGACCCCGGTCGTGGCGGCGACGTCGGCGAGCTGGCGCAGGGCGACGGTGGTCTCGGCCGGACGGGCGTGGGTCAGGACGGTGACGAAACGCGGCCTGCCGGCGCCGGCGGCCTGCGTGGACGGGAGGACGGGGTCGGTCATCCGGGCTCGACCTCGAGCGCGAGCGCCTCGATCGACGGCTCGCCGAGTCCGACGGCGCGGGCGGGCTCGGCGAGGGCGATGAACGTCTCGCGATTGCCCTTGGGACCGGGCAGACCTGAGGAGTGGAAGCCGAGCACCGCGACACCGAGACCGCGGGCGGCGTCGCCGACGGCGACGAGCGCCTCCCGGCGGTCGGCGGACCTGCCGACGACGCCGCCCTTGCCGACCCGGCCGCGGCCGAGCTCGAACTGGGGCTTGACCATCGCGAGCGCGTCGAACGACGCGGCAGCGGTCGCGAGGACGGGGCCGAGAACGGTGCGCAGGGAGATGAACGACACGTCGACCACGATCAGGTCGGGAGCGTACGGAAGCATCCCCGGGTCGACGTACCGGGCGTTGGACCGCTCGATCACGGTGACCCTGGGATCGGTCCGCAGCGACCAGGCGAGCTCGCCGTAGGCGACGTCGAGCGTGACGACGTGGGCGGCGCCGGCCTGGAGCAGGCAGTCGGTGAAGCCGCCGGTCGACGCCCCAACGTCGAGGCAGCGCCGGCCGCGGGGGTCGACCCGGCTCGAGGAGAGGGCGTTGGCGAGTTTGATGCCGCCGCGGGAGACGTATCGCGGCCGGTCGTCGAGGTGGACCACGGCGTCGTCGGAGACGAGCTGACCGGGCTTGGCCGCGCGGACCCCGTCGAGCCCGATCCGGACCTCGCCGGCGAGGACGGAGGCCGCCGCCCGGCTGCGCGATTCGAACAGGCCACGATCGGCCAGCAGTGCGTCGAGCCGGCGCTTGGCCATGCGCGAACCGTATCCGACTCGGCTTGTGTGACCAACGTCACACAACTTCGGCGTGGGATGGGTGATGATCGTCGAGACACACGAGCGCCACGACTCTCCTCCCAAGAAAAGGCCCGCTCTCCCGGCGGGCCTTTTCGGTCGCCGGGCCCGCCGCCGGACGCCGGGCCCACGGCCCGCGACACGCCGTCGGCTGTGTGACGGATCTCACACAGGGAGACCGGAGCTCAGGGCTATATTCGCGTCGATGGCGGTCGATCCGAACCCCGGCAGGGCAGGCTCGCGACGGGGCGGGCGCAGGCGATGAGCGTCGGCACCGCCAGTCCGACCAGCCCGGCCGTGGCGCTCCGTCACCGGCTGAGCGTCGATCTGCTCGGGCCGGACGATCTCGCCGGCGTCCGGGAGGCGTTCAGCGCGTCGCAGGCGATCGCCGACGACCGGGGCTACGAGCACTGGGCGGGGATCCACGGCCTGCCGCTGCCGATGTACTGCACTCACGGGACGCCGCTGTTCCTCCCGTGGCATCGGGCGTACCTCTATTCGTTCGAGCTCTCGCTCCGGGACGCCGTCCCCGATCTCCCAGGGTTCGCGCTCCCGTGGTGGGATTGGACGTCGGACGCGTCGCACGCGAACGGCGTCCCCGAGGCCTACACCGACCAGACGGACGCGTCGGGTGGGCCGAACCCGCTGGTCTCGGCGACCGTCGACCCGACGGCAGTCTCGCAGGCGTCGGCACAGGGGATCGAGATCGGCGCGACGACGGTCCGCCAGCCGGACGTGCCGGGGAACCTCCCGAGCGCCGACGATCTCCAGGGCCTGCTCGGCCTGACCGACTTCCAGGACTTCTCGAGCCAGATCGAGAACATCCACAACAACGTCCACGGGTGGGTCGCCGGCGACATGGGAGAGATCCCGGTCGCGGCGTTCGACCCGCTGTTCTGGGCCCATCACTGCATGATCGACCGGATCTGGCGGCTGTGGCAGCTGCAGAACCCCGGCAGCACCGTCCCGGCCAGCCTGCTCGGCCAGGCGCTCGCGCCGTTCTCGATGACCGTGGCCCAGACGATCGACGCGACGTCGCTCGGATACGACTACGCGTCGACGTCGTCGGTCCCCGTTCCACCCGCGCCGGCGCCGGGGTCCGACCAGTCATGACGAGGACCGACCGGTACACATCCGCGCCGATCACCCTGCCGCCGGACGCCGGGATCTACTCCCGGGCGGACCTCGTCTTCTACGGCGTGGATCACTCGGGCCCGTCGTTCGAGGCGCGGATCTTCTTGGGGAACCCGGGCGCCGGGCTGAGCACGCCGGTCGACGACGAGCACGGGTACGCGGGGTCGTTCCACGTCTTCGGCCACGGCGGATGCTTCGGCGATTCCGGTCACTGCGCCGTCCCGACCGGTCCGCGGGACCCCTTCGATCTGCGCCCGCCCCACCAGCTGACGCCGATCACGATGACCGTGATCGTCACGCGGGCGCTCAAGCGCCACAAGGGCCCGACCGTCGAGGT
>DASZKP010000091.1:0-17297 GCA_035553395.1 Solirubrobacteraceae bacterium
GTCGGGGCCGGCGGGTCGCGTCGGGCGCCGGGCGGTCGGTCAGAGGCGCAGGTAGCGTCCGCGCTCGAAGGCCGAGACCGTCGTCCGGTACTCGGCCCATTCGCGGCGCTTGTTGCGCACGTACCAGTCGCAGAGCCGGTCGCCGAGCGTCTCCCGGGCGAGCTCGGATGTCTCGAAGATGTCGGTCGCCTCGTGGAGGTCCTCGGGGAGCCGGGGAGCGTCGCGGGTCGCCTCCTCGGTGGTCTCGGCCTCGAGCTCATAGCCGCGCTCGATGCCCCGCAGACCGGCGGCGAGGGTCAGCGCGAAGGCGAGGTATGGGTTGCACGCCGGGTCGGGCGAGCGGAGCTCGATCCGGGCGGCCGACTCGCGCGACGGACGGCGCGACGGGACGCGGACGAGGCCGGCGCCGCCGTGGCGGGTCCAGGCGACGTGCGACGGGGCCTCGAAGCCGCTGGCCAGCCGCTTGTAGGAGTTGACCCACTGATTGGTCACCGCCGACAGCTCCCGGCCGTGGCCCAGCACGCCGGCGAGGAAGGCGCGACCGGTGGCCGACAGGGGTTGGTCGGCGGTCGGGCTGTAGAACGCGTTGGCGCCGGTCGAGTCGAACAGGGAGAGGTGCGTGTGCATTCCGGACCCCGGCTGGTGCTCGAGCGGCTGGGGCATGAACGTCGCGTACTGGCCGAGCTCGCGGGCGACCTCCTTGACGGTGATCCGGAAGGTCGTCACGGCGTCGGCCATCGAGAGGGCGTCGGTGTAGGCGAGGTCGAGCTCGTGCTGGGACGGGGCGGCCTCGTGGTGGGACGCCTTGATCGGGATGCCCATCTGCTCGAGGTACTCGATCGTCCGCCGGCGGAAGTCAGAGCCGAGGTCCTGCGGGGTGAGGTCGAAGTAGGCGCCCTCGTCGAGCGGGATGGGGACGTCGGGGCCGGGCGCGCCGGCGAACAGGAAGAACTCGATCTCGACGCCGACCTGGAAGCTCCAGCCGAGCTCGGCGGCGTGCGAGAGGACTCGGCGCAGGGCCTCGCGGGAGTCGCCGGGGAAGGGGGAGTCGTCGGGGAGGCGGGTGTCGCAGAACATCCGCGCGACGAGCGACGACGGACGCCAGGGGAGGATCTGGAACGTCGAAGGGTCGGGGCGGGCGATCACGTCCCGCTCGGCGAGCCGGGCCGACCCCTCCAACGACGAGCCGTCGACGCCGATCCCGTCCTCGAGCGCAGCCTCGAGCTCGGACGCGGGGATCGAGATCGACTTCGGAAGGCCGAGGACGTCGACGAACCAGAGCCGCACGAAGCGGACGCCGCGCTCCTCGACCGTGCGCAGCACGAACTCCGAATCGCTCGCCATCGCCCGCACGCTACACGGGTCACGTCCGCGGTCGGGCCTTGGCCGGGCGGCGTCGATCGACGACGCGGCCGGGCGGCGGGTCGCGGGGTCGCGTTCACCCGGCGTTCATCAAACAGACCCATCCCGGCAACGGCCGCACGCCACGATTCACAGGACGATGAGAACACTCTGCCCCTACTGCGGCACCGGCTGCGGGCTCGTCGTCCGCGCGCAGGGTGGGCGGCTGGAGGCGATCGAAGGCGACCCGATCCATCCGGTCAACCACGGCCGGACCTGCCGCAAGCCGCTCGAGTTGGCGGCTGCCGTCTACGCCGAGGATCGCGCGGTCACGCCGCTGCTTCGCGGGGACCGGGATTCGCGCTTCGAGGCGCGGAGCTGGGACGACGCGCTGGGAACGCTCGCCGCTCGGCTGCGCTCCTACGAGCCCGACGAGATCGCCTTCTACGTCTCGGGCCAGCTCCTGACCGAGGACTACTACGTCGCCAACAAGCTGGTCAAGGGCTTCCTCGGCACGAACAACCTCGATTCCAACTCGCGCCTGTGCATGTCGAGCGCGGTCGCCGGCTACCGCGGGGCGTTCGGCTTCGACGGGCCGCCGCCGGCGTATGCCGACCTCGCGCTGACCGACTGCGTCTTCGTGCTCGGCTCGAACACCGCGGCATGTCATCCGATTCTCTGGTCGCGGATCCGCGAGCGGCAGGCCGAGGGGGCCTTCGTGATCTGCGTCGATCCGCGACCGACGCCGACCGCCCGGGACGCGAACCTGCATCTGGCCCTCAGGCCGGGAACCGATCTGGCGCTGCTCAACGCGATGCTCCACACGATCGAGCGCGACGGGCTCCTCGACGAGGCGTTCATCGAGCGCGGTACGAGCGGCTTCGCCGCGATGAGCGCGGTTGCCGCCGACTGGCCGCCGGAACGAGCTGGCGAGGTCTGCGGGATCCCGTCGGCCGACATCGAACAGGCGGCCCATCGGTTCGCGAGCGCCGGCGGCGCGATGGCGCTCTGGTCGATGGGTGCCAACCAGTCGACGGTCGGCACGCTGAAGAACCGCGCACTGATCAACCTCTGCCTCGCCAGCGGCCAGATCGGACGGCCGGGCGCGGGTCCGCTGAGCCTGACCGGGCAGCCGAACGCGATGGGCGGGCGGGAGACCGGGGGTCTGGCCCATCTGCTGCCCGGCTACCGGGACGTCACGGTGGCGTCCGACCGGGCCGAGATCGAGGCCCACTGGTCGACGCCCGGCGAGATCGACTCGCGACCGGGGCTCACGGCGACCGAGATCTTCGAGCCGGGCCGGCTCAAGGCGATCTGGATCGTCGCGACCAACCCGGCCGTGTCGATGCCCGACTCGGCGCGCGTCCGGGAGGCGCTCGAGGCCGCGGAGCTCGTCGTCGTCCAGGATGCCCACCACCCGACCGAGACGTCGGCGCTCGCGCACGCGGTGCTTCCGGCGGCCGCGTGGCCGGAGAAGGAGGGCACGATGACGAACTCCGAGCGCCGCGTCGGACTCGTCGGGAAGCTGATCTCGCCGCCGGGCGACGCACTCCCCGACTGGGAGATCTTCGCTCGGCTGGCGGCCGCCCTCGGGCATGGCGAGCAGTTCGCGTGGCCGGACTCGGCCGCCGTCTACGACGACTTCGCCGCTTCGACGGCGGGCCGTCCGTGCGACGTGAGCGGCTTGAGCCACGAGCGGCTCAAGCGGTCCGGCAGCGTTCAGTGGCCGTGCCCGGCCACGCCGGGTCACGAGGGCACCGCCCGGCTCTACACCGATCGGCGCTTTCCGACCGAGGACGGTCGGGCGCAGTTCGCGCCGACGCCGCACACGCCGCCGGTCGAGGCTCCAAGCGAGGCCTTCCCGCTGACGCTGACCAGCGGGCGGATCTCCGAGCAGTGGCACACGATGACGCGGACCGGGAAGGCGGCTGGCCTGGCGACCGACGGCCCGTTCGTCGAGCTCAACCCGGTGGATGCGCCGGGGATCGAGGACGGCGCGCGGGTGCGGATCGTCTCGGCGCGCGGGGAGATCGTCGCCCGGGTCCGACTCGAGCCGAAGCTGGCGGCGGGGGTCGCCTTCGCGCCCTTCCACTTCGGCCTGCTCCACGCGCCGGCCGGGGACGGCCAGCTCAACAACGCGACCCACGGTGCCGTCGATCCCGTCTCCCGGCAGCCCGAGTTGAAGGCCGCCGCCGTGCGCGTCGAGCGGATCGGTGCGCGGGCGTCGGGCGCGCCGCGGCGCGTGCGCGCCAAGCGACTTGTCGTCGTCGGAGCAGGGATGGCCGGACTGGCGGTCGTCGAAGAGGCGCTCCGGCGTCGGCCGACGCTTCGCGTGACGATGCTCGGCGAGGAGCCCGGCCCGGCCTACAACCGGGTCCTGCTCTCGAAGATCCTCGCCGGGACGGCCGGCTACGGGGACATCCAGATGCGCACCGCCGACTGGTACGCAGCCCACGGCATCGACATGCGGGGTGGGCTTTCGGCCACGAGGCTCGATCTCGACCAGGACGTCGTCGTCGACCTCGCCGGTGAGCGCCACCCATACGACGCGCTCGTCCTGGCGACCGGCTCGCGGGCGTTCGTCCCGCCGATCCCCGGCTCGGATCTCAAGCACGTCCGGGTCTTCCGCACGGCCGCGGACGTCGAGGCCCTGCGCCACGCGCCGGGCCGATCGGCGATCGTCGTCGGTGGCGGTCTGCTCGGCCTGGAGGCGGCGGCCGGGCTGCGGGCACAGGGCAAGACGGTCACCGTCGTCGAGCTCGCCGGCCGGCTGATGGCCCAGCAGCTCGACGAGGGCGCGGCGGCGATCCTGCGTCGCAGCCTGCGCAAGCTCGGCCTGATCACGCTGGTCGAGCGGTCGGTCACCGAGATCACGCAGGACGCCGTGATCCTCGCCGGCGGCCAGCGGATGCGGGCCGACCTCGTCGTGCTGACCGTCGGCGTCCGCGCGGAGACGACGCTGGCCCGCGAGGCCGGCCTCGAATGCGGGCGGGGCATCGTCGTCGACGACGAGCTGCGCACCAGCGCGCCGCGGGTCTGGGCGGTCGGCGAGTGCGCCGAGCACCGGGGCACCGTCTACGGACTCTGGGCGCCGCTCGCCGAGCAGGCGCGGGTCGCGGGCGCCGTGGTCGCGGGCGAGCCGGGAGCGTTCCGCGGGACGGTGACGTCGACCACGCTGAAGGTCGCCGGGGTCGACGTGTTCGCGGGCGGTGTCGCCGAAGGCCGCGACGAGATCGTCCACAGTGACACCCGCCGGGGGATCTACCGAAAGCTGGTGCTCTCCGGGGACAGTCTGGTCGGCGCCCTGCTCGTGGGTGAGACGAAGGAGGCCCGCCTGCTGTCCGGGCTGCTGCGCAGCGGCGATCCGGTGCCGGCGCAGGTCCTGGCACCGGGCGCGACGCCGGAGCCGCCCGTCGCGCCGTCGCCGTCGGACATCGTCTGCTCGTGCAACGCCGTCCGCCGTGGTGAGCTCGAGAAGGCGATCCGCAACGGCGGGCTGCGAACCCTTGCGCAGATCGGCAACCTGACGCGGGCCGGAACCGGCTGCGGGGGATGCGCCGCCGACCTCGAGGAGATGCTGGACTCGTAAGCTTAATCCGGCTCCGGGCCGTCCCGCTTGACGCGGGGTGATGCGACGGCTAGGTTCCGGAAATCAGACCGCGCGTCGTATCTTCGCTGCTTGTGTGGGCGGCAGTTCTGGCAGGTGGGCTCGGGTGGAGCGCCAGCGCTGACGCCGCGACGACGTGCTCGGGGACGCTTTCGCACACGACCGTCGCGCTGCTCGACGTCCCGGCCGGGAGCACGTGCGTCCTCCAGGCCGTGACGGTCAGCTCGGCCGCGAGCGTCGAGGGGACGCTCGACGCGAGCTCGGGAGGGGCGTCGCACATCAACGGGGGGCTGACGATCAACGGCGGCTCGGCGCGGTTCATCGGCGGGTCGATCGGCGGTGCCGTCAAGATCGAGAACACGCCCGCCGGAAGCGTGACCGACCTCGAGGCCGGCCAGGGCGTCGGCCTGAGCATCGGGGGATCGGTCGAGATCACCGGCAACGCCGGGTCGGTCCGGCTGGCGAACCTCTCGTCGGGGAGCGTGATCATCAGCGGCAACAGCGGCCACGTGACGCTCGTCGGCGATCACGTCGGGGGTCCGCTGTCGGCGAAGAACAACAGCGGCGGCGTGACGCTGAGCGGAAACACGGTCTCGGGAGCTCTGACCTGCTCGGGCAACTCTCCCCAGCCGTCCGACGCCGGGACGGCGAACTCGACGGGCGGTGCCGGACTCGGCCAGTGTGCGCCGACCGGCAGCCCGGGCGACCAGCACGCGATCGACCACTCCTACCAGGTGACCGAGAACCAGACGCTCGTCGTCCCGGCGCCCGGTGTGCTCGCGGGGTCGAGCGACGGGGCGGGACATCCGCTCGCCGCGGTGCTGGTCAGCGGGCCGGCCCACGGGACGCTCACGCTGAACGCCGATGGCTCGTTCACCTACACGCCGAACCCCGGCTTCAACGGGTCGGACTCCTTCACCTACACGGCCAACGACGGACTCGCCGCGTCGAACACGGCGACGGCGACGATCCAGGTCAACGGGCCACCGGTGGCCGTCGACGACTCCTATGACGTGCTCGAGAACGGCGCGCTGGCCGTCGTCGCGCCGGGCGTGCTCGGCAACGACACCGACCCGAGCGGACTGCCGCTGAGCGCCGTCCTCGGGACCGGGCCGTCGCACGGGACGTTGACGCTGAACTCAGACGGCTCCTTCACCTACACGCCGACCGCCGGCTTCCACGGGACGGACTCGTTCACCTACACGGCGCACGACTCGTTCCTCGGATCCAACGTCGCGACCGTGACGATCCACGTCCGTGCGCCGCCGGTCGCGGCGAACGACTCATACGACGTCAACGAGGGCGCGACCCTGAACGTCGCCGCGCCCGGGGTGCTGGGCAACGACACCGATCCGGAGGGCCTCGCGATCACCGCGGTGCTCGGCGCGGGCCCTGCGCACGGGGCTTTGACGCTGAACGCGAACGGGTCGTTCACGTACACGCCGGCGGCCGGGTTCAGCGGGACGGACTCGTTCACGTACACGGCGCACGACGTCTTCCAGGGGTCCAACACGGCGACCGTGACGATCCACGTGCACGCGCCGCCGGTGGCGGTCAACGATTCGTATGACGTCAACGCGGGCGCGACGCTGACCGTCGCGGCACCGGGCGTGCTGGGCAACGACTCCGATCCGGGCGGTCTCCCGCTGACGGCGGTCCTGGGCTCGGGTCCGTCGCACGGGACCCTGACGTTCAACGCGAACGGGTCGTTCACCTATGCGGCAAGCGCCGGGTTCAACGGGACGGACTCGTTCACGTATACGGCGCACGACGCGTTCCAGGGCTCGAATGTGGCCACGGTGACGATCCACGTCCACGGGGCGCCGGTGGCCGTCAACGATTCGTACGACGTCAACGAGGGTGCGACGCTGAGCGTCGCGGCGCCCGGGGTGCTCGGGAACGACTCCGAT
This sequence comes from Solirubrobacteraceae bacterium, assembly GCA_035553395.1. GTDB lineage: Bacteria > Actinomycetota > Thermoleophilia > Solirubrobacterales > Solirubrobacteraceae > Palsa-513. The sequence goes on from DASZKP010000091.1 coordinate 6,859, forward strand.
CCGGGGGGCCTCGCGTTGACGGCGGTCCTCGGCACAGGTCCGGCGCACGGGACGTTGACGTCCAACTCGGACGGGTCGTTCACGTACACGCCGACGCCCGGGTTCAGCGGGACGGACTCGTTCACCTACACGGCGCACGACGCGTTCCTGGGATCGAACGTCGCGACCGTGACGATTCACGTCCACGCGCCGCCGGTCGCAGCGAACGACTCCTACGACGTCAACGAGAACGGAGCGCTCGCGGTCGTCGCGCCCGGCGTACTGGGCAACGACAGCGATCCGGGGGGCCTTGCGTTGACGGCGGTCCTCGGCGCAGGTCCGTCGCATGGGACGTTGACGTTCAACTCGAACGGGTCGTTCAGCTACACGCCGGCGGCCGGGTTCAGCGGGACGGACTCGTTCACGTATACGGCGCACGACGCGTTCCAGGGGTCGAACGTCGCGACGGTGACGATCCACGTCCACGCGCCGCCGGTCGCGGTCAACGACTCCTACGACGTCAACGAGGGCGCGACGCTGAGCGTCCCGGCGCCCGGGGTGCTCGGCAACGATTCCGATCCGGGCGGCTTGGCGTTGTCTGCGGTCCTGGGCGCGGGTCCGTCGCATGGGACGTTGACGTTCAACTCGAACGGGTCCTTCACGTACACGCCGACGCCGGGTTTCAGTGGGACGGACTCGTTCACGTATACGGCGCACGACGCCTTCCAGGGGTCGAATGTGGCGACGGTGACGATCCATGTCCACGCGCCGCCGGTCGCCGCGAACGACTCCTACGACGTCAACGAGGGCGCGACGCTGAGCGTCGCGGCGCCGGGCGTGCTCGGTAACGATTCGGATCCCGGCGGTATCCCGCTGACTGCGGTCCTGGGCGCGGGTCCGTCGCACGGGACGTTGACCTTCAACGCGGACGGGTCCTTCACGTACAGGCCGACGCCGGGTTTCAGCGGGACGGACTCGTTCACGTATACGGCGCACGACGCCTTCCAGGGGTCCAATGTGGCGACCGTGACGATCCACGTCAACGCCCCGCCGGTCGTGACGTCGACGGTTCCGGCGGGTGGGGCGACGGAGCGGCCGCTCAGCCAGGCTGTGACGGTGAACTTCAACGAGTCCGTCGACGCGACCGCGGGTGCGTTCAAGCTCGAATGCCCGGCGGGGACGGCGAAGGCCTTCACGTCGAGTCCGACCCTTCCGGCGAGTGGATCGGTTTTCGTGCTCGTCCCGAGCGGTCCGTTGCCGGCCGGCACGACGTGCACGGTGACGGTCGTGGCGAGTCATGTCTCGGCCACGGGCTCTGGCGTGCCGATGGCGGCGGACTTCGTCTTCTCGTTTACGACGGGGGCGACGCCGGTGGTGACGAGCACGACGCCGGCGTCCGGGGCGACGAACGTACCGCTCGGCCAGGCCGTGACGGTGACGTTCAACGAGCCGGTCAAGGCGTCGGCGGGTTCGTTCGCGTTGGAGTGTCCGAGCGGGACTCCGGTCGCGTTCACGGTGCCGACGACATCGCCGTCGAGCGCCTACCAGATCGTTCCGAGCGCCGCGCTGCCGCAGGGGACCGTGTGCACGGTCACCGTGAAGGCGTCGGGGGTGACGAGCGTCGATCCCGGGGATGTTCCACTGGCGGCGAACGACGTGTTCTCGTTCACGACGGGCGTCGCGCCGATCGTGTCGGCGACCGCTCCTTCCAACGGGGCCGCCAACCAGGCGCTGTCGCCGGCGATCAGCGTGACGTTCAACGAGCCGGTCAACGTTACTTCGGCCAGCGCGTTCTCGCTGGCGTGCCCGTCTGCGACGGCTGAGCCGATCACGGTCACGCCGACGCCGTTGAATGGGAACACGACGTTCACGTTGACGCCGAGCAGTCCGCTGCCGCAGGGGACGACGTGCACCGTCACGGTTAACCACGCGGACGTGAGCGGGGCGGCGGCGGGTATCCCGATGGCGGCGGACTTCACGGCGTCGTTCACGACCGGCAGCCAGCCGACGGTGTCGAGCACGACGCCGGTCAACGGCGCGACCGGCGTCTCGCCGTCGGGCGCGGTGACGATCAGCTTCTTCGAGAACGTGGCGGTCTCCTCGAGCAGCGCGTTCGACATCGAGTGTCCGACCGGGACGCCCGAGCCGTTCACGCTCTCGCCGGCGGCGCCGGGCAACGCGTCGTTGTTCACGTTGACGCCGACGGGTCCGCTGCCGGCGAACACGGTGTGCACGGTGACCGTCGTGGCCAGCGATGTCGCGAGCACGCCGCCGAGCAGCATGCCGATGGCGGCGAACTACGTGTTCTCGTTCACGACGGCCAGCCAGCCGCAGGCGGTCGCTGATTCGTACTCGTCGATCGGCAACGTCGGGATCACGGTGCCGGCCGCGGGCGGCGTACTTGCCAACGACACTCTGAACGGCAACTCGATCAGCGCGTTCGATGCGACGTCCGCGCACGGCGGGACGGTTTCGATGACGACGTCGGGAGCCGGCGCCGGCGGCTTCACCTACGACCCGCCGGTCGGGTTCAGCGGGTCGGACTCGTTCAACTACACGCTCGGCACGGGTGGCAACACGTCGAGCGCGAAGGTGACGATCACCGACAGCGCTCCGGTGTGGTTCATCGACAGCTCGACCACTGCGCCCGGCGACGACGGTCGCCTGAGCAGCCCGTTCAAGTCGATCGCGGACTTCGACGCGGTGAACGACGGCGGAGCCGGGCAGCCGGCCGCCGGCCAGGCGATCTTCGTCTACAAGGGCTCGGGCTACACGAGCGGGCTGACGCTGCTCGCCAACCAGGTCGTGGTGGGACAGGGCGCGTCCGCGTCGCTGGTGTCGATCGCGGGTCTCACCGTGCCGACGTTCTCGAACGCCCTGCCGTCCACGGCGCCGGCGAGCGCGCCGTCGATCACGACGAGCGCCGGCGCGGGGATCACGTTGAACAGCGGAAACACGATTCGGGGCGTGCACGTCGGGGCGACCGCCGGGCCCGGTGTCTCGGGATCGAGTCCGGGCGCTCTGACGCTCGGCTCTGCGGGGCCGAGCTCGGATGTGACGGTGGCGAACACGACGGCCGGCGCTGACGGCGTCGACCTGTCGGGGAGCGGCAACTGGACGGTTGGAGCGTCGATCAGCGCGACGGGTGGGTTCTCGCTGAAGGTCTCCGGCGCGTCTGGGACCGATGGGTTCTCAGGCCCGGTGTCGGGGAGTGGGCAGGGCGTGAGCCTGACGGGCGACGCGGGCGCGGTCAACTTCACGGGCGGCGTGTCGCTGAGCACCGGTGCGAACCCTGCGTTCACGGCGACGGGCGGCGGCACGGTCAGCGTCGCGTGCCCGACCGCGGGCGACACGACCTGCGCCGGCAACACGCTGACGAGCACGACGGCGACCGCGCTGAACGTCTCGGGCACGACGATCGGCGGCGCCGGCGTGACGTTCAGGTCGATCTCGGCCGGCCCGTTCACGGCTCCGCCGGTCGCCGGCGGGGCGCAGGGCATCGTGCTGAGCGGTACCGGAGCAGGGCCGTTTGCCGTGACCGGCTCGGGGAGCGCCGGGTCGGGCGGGACGATCAGCAAGGTCGAGTCGACGTCGGTCAGCGCGGCCGAGGTCTCGCTGACCAACACGGGCCCGGTGTCGCTCAACGAGATGACGATCACCGGTGATCCGTCGACCGCGAACGACGACGAGAGCGGCATCTTCGCGACGAACACGAACGGGCTGACGGTGACCAACAGCTCGGTGACCAACAGCGTCGGCCCGCAGATCTTCCTGCAGTACACGGCCGGATCGACGCTCACGGGGTCCTTCGATATCGCCGGCAACAACGTCGGTTACCAGGGGTCGCGGTCGAGCGGGAGCGGGATCCAGCTCGAGTTCCACGGCTCGGGGACGGTCACCGGGCACGTCCACGGCAACATCGAGGGCGACGCGGCGAACGCCAACACGAGCGAGTTCGCCTCCGACGGCGGCGAGGGCATCGACGTGACCTCCGATGGCGGTGGGACGGTCACGGCGGACATCAGCAACAACACGGTCGACCGTGTCCTGAGCAGCTACGGGATCGACCTCCAGGCGGGCGGCAACACCGCGGGCGGGACGCTCAACGCGACGGTCGCGAGCAACACGATCCACATGGACCAGGCGACGTCGGCCGACGGGATCACGATCGTCTCGGGCACGAACACCGCGAACCACGCGACGGTCTGCCTGAACATGAACGGAAACACGTCCGCGGCGGCCGGTACCGCGGCGTCCAACGAGCAGTTCCCGTTCGACGGCGCCGGCGTGAGCCTCGTCCAGAACGGCCAGACCGGCGACAGCACGTTCGCGATCCAGGGCTACACGGGCGGCGCGACCGACCTCGCAGCGGTGCAGACCTTCGAGATCAACGCCAACACCTTGAGCGGCGTCAGCGATCCCGATGACGAGGCGGTCGCCCTGATCCAGAACAGCGCCGCGAACGGCTTCACCAACGCCACCTGCCCGACCGCCCCATGACGATGATCAAGGAGGCCAGATGGCCACTCCATTTCTAGGCCAGATCAGCACCTTCGCCTTCAACTTCGCGCCGAGGGGCTGGGCGATGGCCAACGGCCAGGTCCTCCCGATCAACCAGAACCAGGCGCTGTTCTCCCTGCTCGGGACCACCTACGGCGGCAACGGCACCACCAACTTCGCCCTCCCCAACCTCCAGGGCCGGGTCCCCGTCGGCAGCCAGGGCGGCACCCCGACGGAGGGGCAGACCGGCGGCGAGGAGAGCCACACGCTGACGCTCGCCGAGACCCCCGCCCACACCCACGTCGTCGCCGGGGCGGCGGCGGCCACGACCACGGCTCCCGCGAAGGTGTTCCTGGGAGCGCCGACGACCGGCGGCCCATACGTCGCGCCGCCGGTAGCAGGCGCGGTGGCGCTGGCGGCGAGTTCGCTGGCCAGCGCCGGGGGCGGCCAGCCGCACGACAACCACCAGCCCTACCTGACGATCAACGCGTGCATCGCCCTGCAGGGCATCTTTCCGTCCCGAAACTGAAGCGAGGAGGAGAACTTGTCCGAGTCTTTCATCGGTGAGATCAGGATGTTCGGTGGGACCTTCGCCCCGAACGGTTGGGCCTTCTGTGACGGTAGGACCCTCGCGATCGCCCAAAACGACGCCCTCTTCGCCCTACTCGGGACGACGTACGGCGGCGACGGGGTGCAGACGTTCAACCTGCCGGACCTCCGCGGCCGCCTCCCTGTCCATCAGGGCAACAACGGTGCGGCGACGTACGTGCTCGGGCAGCTCGCCGGATCGGAGAACGTCACGCTGAGCACCAACCAGCTGCCCGCCCACAACCACGCGCTCCAGGCGGGGACCAGTCCCGGCACGCAGGCGAGCCCGTCGGGCAACGCGCTGACCGCAAGCTCCAGCCTGGGCCTTTACACGACGGAGGCCCCGGACATCGCGATGGCACCGACGACGGTCGGCGCGAGCGGCGGCTCACAGCCGCACAACAACCTGCAGCCGTTCCTGTGCGTCAACTTCATCATCTCATTGTTCGGAATCTTCCCCTCCCGAAACTGAAAGGCCGGTGACGGATGTCCGACCCATTCCTGGCCGAGATCGACATCTTTCCCTTTAACTTCGCGCCCCGCGGATGGGCGTTCTGCTCGGGTCAGATCCTGCCGATCTCGCAGAACACGGCGCTCTTCTCGCTGCTCGGGACGACCTACGGCGGCAACGGCACGTCGAACTTCGCGCTGCCCGACCTCCGCGGCCGCGCTCCGATGGGCCAGGGCTCGGGCCCCGGCCTCACCCCACGGGTTCTCGGCGAGACGGGCGGTGAGAACACCCACACGCTGCTGAGTACGGAGATGCCGGCCCACTCGCACCCCTTGCAGGCCTTCGAGGGACGCGGTGGCTCGGGGACTCAGGTTCCCGTCGCCGGCGCCGCCCTGACGTCGACCAGCGGCGGGTCGCTCTACGGCACGCCGGCCGCGAACTCCATGGCGCCGACGGTCATCTCCCAGGTCGGCGGCAACACCCCCCACAACAACCTGATGCCCTACCTGGGGCTCAACTTCTGCATCGCCCTCCAGGGGATCTTCCCCGCTCGCAACTGACCGGCCCCGGCGGGGGTCAGTTGAAGACGGCCTCGTAGCGGGCCCCCGAGGCATCGGGGGCCAGCGGGACGAGGAAGATCTCGAGCGCTTCGAGCTCGTCGTGCTCGAGCCGGTAGATGCGCTGTGGGAGGATGGTCTGCGGCGGGCCGGTGAACTCGATCGCGAATGGAGCCCGTCCGCCGGCGACGTAGGGCTCGCCGTGGGCCGTTGCCCGGTCCAGGCGCAGGTCGAGCGTCGCGCCGTCGTCGAGCCGGACCCGGAAGACCTCGCCGAGCCTCGGTAAGAACGTGTCGATCGCCAGCATCCCGGGCATCTGCGCGGGTCAGGGTAGTCGATCGACGGCCTCCTGAGCGCTCGGCCCGATCGCTCGCCGGTACGACGGGCCGCGACAGGTGGGGCGTGAAACGCGGGCCACCGGGACAGCCTCAGCGCGCGAGGGGCTCGGCGGCGAGCTGGGCCAGCCGTCGGCGCTCGAGGCGCTCGTACGACGACCAGGCGAGACGGCGGGCGGCCCCCTCGATCCGCGCGGTGATCGGCCGCTCCGCGGCGTGTGCGAGCGCCTCGAAGGGGAATTCCGGCGCCTTCGCGTCGCGGAGCGCCGTCGCCCGGATCCTCTCGATCGCAGACGGGGATGGCGCGATGCCGATATGTGGCATCACCCGCTTCAGCACGGCCCCGGGGAGCTCGTCGTATGAGACGAGGAGATCCGCGTCGCGCAGTCCGGCGAGGGCCGCCTGCGCGAAGCCGTCGATCACGGCCGCGCAGAACTCCTCGCCGCTGTGCATCCCCGCCGGCGGCGCGTTCCGGCCGATCGCGCCCGGGATCATCTGGATCCCGCGCATGCGCATCTGAGATGCGATCACCTCGCGGGGATCGCGGTAGAGGAAGACCCGCGGCGTGTTCGGGAACGCCTGACTGAGCAGCTGGAGGTCGTGGATCGCCCAGGCGTCGAGCTTGACGACGCGTGGTCCCGCGGCGGGCCCCTCGACGCAACCGAGGGCTCCGACGAGGGCGCGAAGAGCCCGCAGGCGTGTCGCCGTGTCGATCCCCGGCGCCCCGATCACCACGTCGATCGCCGGCGCCTCCGAGATCGTGCTCGCCCCGGGCAGGGCACCGAGGACTCTGGAGAGGAGGGTCGAGCCGCAGCGCGAGACGTGGAAGATCAGGCAGTCGGGGGACCGCTCGACCGCGTCGTCGAGCGCGAGTAGCGCATCCAGCCCGGTGTAGCGAATCGTCAGCGCGCGGTACGGCTCGGCCAGCGCACGGGACACCGTCATCCCGAAGAACGGGTCGTCGAAGCTCACGCCGCGCAGGTCGCACCACTCGACGACGAGCTCGCCGCACCGGACACCGATCCCGATCGGCGAGGCGCCGGTGACGTCCGTGGCCGGGCACAGCGCCGGGAGTGGTCCCGGCTCCCCGACCGCCGTCCCGACCCACGTCGCCCGGCCGGGGCGTCCGGCCATCCCCGCGTGCTGCCTGAGGCGCTCGCGACGCGCCTGCGCGACGGCCTCGGCGACCGCGGCGCGATCCAACACCCAACCCTGCTCGCCGGCCGCGCCGATCACCACGCTCGCGAGCTCGTCCTCGCTCGTAGTCGCTCTCAGGCGCGCGGCCAGGGTCGGCTCTGCGAGCAGGCCGGCTCTGAGCCTCCCGAGGACCGACCGACCAACGCTGGGCGGATCGGCTCCCATCGAGGGCCAGGATATCTCGACGCGGTTGGTCTGGAGTCAGCCGGGGGCGGCAGTCGCCGACTCCGCGGCGAGTCGGGAGGCAGCGGTTAATAAGATCGAAACGATGCGGTGACCGGTGGGAAACGGCCTCCTGAGAGCATCGGCGCATGAGCATGCAAGCTGCGCCAATCATCGTCGTCGGAGGAGGCATCGCCGGGCAGGCGGTCTGCGAGGCGGTCCGCGAACGGGACCCGGACGTCCCGCTGATGATGCTCTGCGGCGAGCCGCGACTACCCTACGACCGCGTTCGCCTTTCGGAGATCCTCGTTTCCGGCGAGTCGCCCGAGGAGCTGGCGCTGCGCCCGCCGGAGTGGTACGCAGACCGCGGCGTCGAGGTCCGCCTCGGGTGCTGGGTGACCGGACTGGACACCCGTGCGAAGGTGATCACGCTGGCGAGCGGTTCGGCCGTCGGCGAGTCGCTCGCCTACTCGCAGCTCGTGCTTGCGACCGGTTCCCAGCCGCTGATGCCGCCGATCGAGGGCATCGACCTCCCCGGCGTCTTCCCGTTTCGCGGCCCGGAGGACTGCGAGTCGATCCGGGTGGCTGCGGCGCAGTCGCGGCAGGCGGCGGTGATCGGCGGCGGTCTGCTGGGACTCGAGGCCGCCCGCGGCGTCGTCGCGCAGGGTGCGCCGGTGACCGTGGTGCACCTGATGGGTCGCCTGATGGAGCGCCAGCTCGACCACGGGGCCGCCGAGATGCTCGCGCCGGCGATGACCGACCTCGGCGTCGAGGTGCAGCTCGGGCGCCAGACGACCTCGCTGACCGGCAACGGCCGGGTCAGCGAGCTGCACTTCGCTGACGGCGATTCGCTGGCTGCGGATCTCGTCGTCGTGTCGATCGGGATCCGTGCCGAGACGACGCTCGCCCGTGACGCGGGGATCGCATGCGGGCGGGGGATCGTCGTCGACGACCGGATGCGGACGTCGGCGGCCGGCGTGCTCGCGGTCGGCGAGTGCGCCGAGCACAGGGGAGTCGTCTACGGACTGGTCGCGCCGATCCACGATCAGGCGAAGGTCGCCGCCGACACCCTGCTGCGGCGAATCGGACTCGACTACGCCGGATCGATCCCGTCGGCCAAGCTGAAGGTGATGGGGGTCGACCTCGTCTCGATCGGCGAGGCCGACGCCGACCAGTCGGCGATCGCCGAGTTCAGAGAGGACCGGATCTACCGCAAGCTCGTGCTCCGGGACGGGCGGATCAGCGGGGCGATCCTGATGGGCGACATCCGTGGTCACGAGAACCTGCTCGAGGCCGTGCGGGCGGGCGAGCTCGTGACCGACCCGCTCGCACGCCTGGTCGCCGCCGGCGAGGCGACCGCGGCCGACCTGCCGGACGCGGCGCAGGTCTGCAACTGCAACGGCGTCTGCAAGGGCGAGATCGTCCAGGCCGTCAACGACGGCCTGCCGACACCGCGCGAGGTGATGGCGGCAACCCGGGCGGGCACCGGCTGCGGGTCGTGTCGCACGCTGGTCGCCGAGATCGTGACGATGGTCTCGGGCGACGCGGCGAACGAGCCGTACTACCTCTGCCCGTGTCGCAAGCAGACGCGCGAGGAGCTGGCGGCAGTGATCCGCGAGCAGGGTCTAGACGCCGTCAGTCAGGTCGGCGAGCGATGCGGGACCGGCCACGACTGCGGCGCCTGCAAGCCGGCCCTGGCGTACCTCGTCTCAGAGATCAACGGCAACCGCCACCGCGAGGAGCGTGACGCCCGCTTCATCAACGACCGGGTCCACGCGAACATCCAGAACGACGGGACGTTCTCGGTCGTACCGCGGATGTACGGTGGCGTGACGACCCCGTCTGAGCTGCGGCGGATCGCCGATGCCGCCGAGAAGTACGAGGTGCCGCTGGTCAAGGTGACCGGCGGCCAGCGGATCGACCTGCTCGGCGTCCGTCGGGAGGATCTGCCGGCGATCTGGCGGGACCTCGGGATGCCGTCGGGCCACGCCTACGCGAAGGCGATCCGCACCGTCAAGACCTGTGTCGGGACCGACTTCTGCCGCTTCGGGCTCGGCAACTCGATCGGCCTCGGCGTCGAGATGGAGAAGGCCTGGGAGGGGCTCCACACGCCGGCCAAGGTGAAGAGCGGGGTGTCCGGGTGCCCGCGCAACTGCGCCGAGGCGACCGTCAAGGACATCGGCGTCGTCGGCGTGGAGGGTGGTTGGCAGATCCGCATCGGCGGGGCCGCCGGCGCGAGCGTTCGGGAGGCGGACATCCTCTGCACGGTGGAGAGCGCCGCCGAGGCGCTGCGGGTGACGACCGCGTTCCTCCAGTTCTATCGGGAGAACGCCGACTACAAGGAGCGTATGTACGCCTTCGTCCCGCGGATCGGTCTCGACCGGGTGCGGGAGATCGTGCTCGACGAGGAGCAGGGCGCCGCCCTGCGCGAGCGTCTGGCGATCGCCAAGGCCGCCGTCAGGGATCCCTGGCTCGAGCGGGACGAGCCCTATCACCCCAGCCAGTTCGTCGAGCTCGTCGGTCCGCCGGCATGACCCGGCGGGTGTGCAGGGTCGACGACATCCCGCTCGGCGAGGGCCGGGCGGTCGAGATCGACGGGCGTCGGGTCGCCGTCTTCCAGACGCGGACCGGCTGGTACGCGCTCGATCAGCGATGCCCGCACCGCGGTGG